>NZ_CP010978.1:0-27500 GCF_000271665.2 Pelosinus fermentans JBW45
ACACCTCCTTGCTAAAATACCAAAAATATCACGTTAAAATGCCTATATTTTAACACTAAAGATTATAGACTAGCCAAGGCCTCAGTGTCAAGAAATATACTTGTTGATAGTTTCTGTGTATTGTGGATAATTTTGTAGACAAAAGGTCCTATTTGATAAAAATCTGTTGATAACTTATATAGTTTTTGATAATATAAAACATGACAAGATATCCACATATTCTTTCTAATCTCATTTTTATCTACATAAAGTAAAAGTTATTCACAAAAACGTAGCTTTATGCACACTTTTATCCACACCACTTAATAACTCTATTATACTTGATGAATACAAGACTGCGAAATACTTTTTATTTTGCTGTTGTATTTTTTTTTCGTTAAAACCCTTCTTTTTCAAAATAAGTTATTCACATGTGTTAATAAGTCTGTGGATAACTTATTAGACTGTTAATTAAATTTGTTGATAGAGTGATTATAATTCAAATAATTCTTTTAACTTTAGTCTTTATTTTATGTTTGATAAAGCATTTTCATTATTATTGTGTTTTATCTTTTTATATGACTTTATATTATTTGTATAGCACAGAAAGGATTGAATGTATGGACGATACCCTACAAGCAACAATCGTATGGGAACAGGTATTAAAAAAATTAGAACAAGAATTATCAAAGCTAATGATTGATACTTGGCTAAAGCCCACCATCCCCCTAAAACTAACCGATACCACATTTGAAATTGGAACTCCCAAACAAATCATTAAAGAATGGCTTGAATCCCGCTATCTTCCTATCATTTCATCTACAGTCCAATTTATTACGAATAAACCCTTAACGATAATTTTTATTAATTTAGATATAGATGATGAAACAACTGCATCTCCTGCATCTCAAGAAACAACTCCGGCAATCGTCCCATCCCAGCTGCTATTAGAAGCAGAAATCGACAAAAAACCTGATTTTGTGCAAACGAGTATGTCCACAGCCAAACAACCTCATATCTATAAACCATCTTCTGAATCTGACCAAAATTTTTCCTTAAATCAAAATCCAGCAGAAGAATCAATGGCAATATTAAATCCTAAATATATTTTTGAAACTTTTGTTATTGGTAATTCTAACCGTTTAGCGCATGCTGCATCCTTAGCCGTTGCCGAGGCACCAGCCAATGCATACAATCCTTTTTTTGTTTATGGCGGTGTTGGACTAGGAAAAACTCATCTTATGCACGCCATTGGTCACCGTATTTTAAAAAATCACCCACATCTAAAATTGCTTTATATCTCTAGTGAAAAATTCACCAATGAGTTAATCAATTCCATTCGGGATGGTAATCCAGAAAGCTTTCGTCAAAAATACCGTAACATTGATGTTCTCTTAGTTGACGATATTCAATTTTTAGCAAAAAAAGAACATACCCAGGAAGAATTTTTCCATACTTTTAATACGTTACATGAAGCAAATAAGCAGATTATCATGTCAAGCGATCGACCGCCTCGCGAGATTCAAACTTTAGAAGATCGACTGCGATCTCGCTTTGAAATGGGTCTTATCACTGATATTCAGCCTCCGGATTTGGAAACACGAATTGCCATTCTACGTAAAAAAGCAATTATGGAACATTTGAATGTATCCAACGACGTTATGGTGTATATCGCAAGCCGTATTGATAATAATATTCGAGAACTGGAAGGTGCATTAATCAGAGTGATGGCTTATGCTTCCCTAACGAACCAGAATATTGATATCGATCTGGCAACAGAGGCATTAAAAGACATTTTTCCTCATGGTAAGCCTAAGCAAATTACGGTAGAGCTGATTCAAGAAACCATCGCTTCTTACTTCAAACTAAAAATTGATGAATTACTGGCTAAAAAACGGACTCGAAATGTTGCATACCCTAGACAGATTGCCATGTATTTATCCAGAGAACTAACAGAGACTTCACTTCCGAGGCTTGGAGAAATGTTTGGCGGACGTGATCACACAACGGTCATTCATGCTTATGACAAAATCAGCCGTGAACGTAATGCAGATATTAAATTAAGCAATACAATTAAGGAATTAATTAAACGAATTGAAAATACTTAATATCTTTATTCGCTTATATGTCACAAAAAGTGCTATTTTACTCACATAATTCACTCTTTCTTTGGCGATACGTGTATAACTCTGTTAGTAACAGTAGGACTAGCCTGTACATTATTTGTTGATAATTTATGAACAGTAAAAAGCTGTGGATTTGTGGATAACCCCTATAGTACTTACTGACACGTTATTAACAAGCGTTTTTTATTGTGCATAAGGCAATTTTAGAGTTATTAACATATCTACACCCCCTACTACTATTACGACTATTTTATTAATATATATATTATTTAGTATTAATATACCGAATGGAGGACTAAAAATGAAAATCTCCTGCACAAAGGAGCAATTAAACCACGCTGTACAAACAGTACAAAAGGCTCTTGCCACTAAAACTCCAATGCCTATTTTGACAGGTATCTATTTATCTGCCTTTGAAGATAAATTAGAATTACAAGCAACGAATTATGAAATTGGCATTAGCTGCATTATTGAAGCCACAATTGAAGAACCAGGTACAGTAGTAATCTCTGGACGATATTTTCAAGAATTAGTTCGTAAATTACCAGGAGAAATCATTGAAATTTCTTCAAGTGCAGAAGACAGAACCATTCAAATTACTTCGAATCAAGCTCAATTTAATTTATTAAGCTTGCCAGCAGAAGAATTTCCTGTATTAAAAAAGCCAACGAGTGATACCGTGATAAATGTTAAAGATAATATATTAAGAGAACTGATCAAGAAGACTGTTTTTGCTTGCTCTACTGATGAATCCCGTCCCATTTTTACTGGCGGTTTACTTGAAATCAACCAGCATGAGGTAAATATGGTAGCTACCAACACTCATCGCTTAGCAATAAAAAAAGACCATCTTGGTCATAATACAGATAGCATCAAAATGATTATTCCTGCTAAGATATTGAATGAATTAGCACGCATTATGATTTCAGATGTTCCTATGGATGTAACAATTTATTGTCAAAAGAATCAAGTATCCTTTGCGTTTGATAATATCTATATCATTTCTCGTCTAATTGAAGGACAATTTCCCGACTATAATAAAGTAATTCCCCCTAGTTTTGCTACTACCATCACTATTGATACTCATGCATTTATGGATGCAGTGGAACGTGTCTCCTTATTAGCAAGAGATGGCGATTATAATATTATTAAATTGGCTTTTAAAAATGATTGTGTTATTATTACATCTAACAACCCTGATATCGGTAAAGCATGTGAAACAGTAACAACAACCGTTCAAGGTAATGAAGTTGAAATTGCTTTTAATGCAAAGTATGTTACGGATATTTTAAAAAACATTAGCAGTGAACAACTCATATTCTCTTTGAATACACCTCTTAGTCCTGCAAGTATTAAACCGATTGATGATGAAACTTACAACTATATCATTACGCCTGTGAGGACAAATTAAATGGAAGAAATAGGAATATCTACAACTACTATTCAGCTTGATCAATTTTTAAAATGGGCAGGGATTATTGAATCTGGTGGACAAGTCAAATTATTGATTGAAGACGGTCTTGTCTTTATAAATGGCACCCAAATTCATGAACGACGTAAAAAAATACAACCTGGTGATATAGTTGAAATTACAGATATTGGAAAATGGAAAGTAACGACTGAATAAAAGGTGTTACCATGAAAGTTAATAAAATAATTCTGAGAAACATTCGAAATTATGTAAACCTTTCCTTAGATTTTACCCAAGGAATTAATATATTTATTGGGCAAAATGCGCAAGGGAAAACCAATATCCTCGAATCCATTTACTATGGTGCAATGGGGCGCTCTCATCGTACGAATGTAGATGCTGAGCTGATTCGTTGGCAGCAGGAAGATGGCAGTATTACAATTGTATTTTCCCGCATGAATATTGAAAATAGCTTGGTCATGAAGCTGAGTAACAGTCAGAAAAAAGAAATCATATCAAATCATTATGCAATAAAACCTCGGGAACTCATTGGTTTACTGAATGTTGTATTATTTTCTCCTGAAGATTTAATGCTAATAAAAGGGATGCCTGCTATGCGTAGGCGTTTTTTAGATATAGAGATTTCACAAGCAAATCCAAGCTATTACCAGCAACTATTAAAATATAATCGCATTGTTTCCCAACGAAACAACTTGTTAAAAAAGATCAGAGAAAATAAAGATAAACCTGACATGTTAGATGCTTGGGATGAACAGTTGGCTGTCGCAGCTAGTAAAATCGTCACAAAAAGACAAGAGGCAGTTAAGAAATTAGCCATGCTTGCGAATTTAATGCATCGCAAAATAACTGCAAGTAAAGAGAATTTGACTCTTGTGTATCATAAGCATGAAATTACCGAAACGGGAGCTGAAAATCTGATAAAAGAATATAAGGCTAAATTTGTGCAGCAGCGACAAAACGATATTTGGCGTGGCAGCACAAGTATCGGACCTCATAAAGATGATTTAATTCTCACTGTGAATGGTATAAATTTAAGAACATTTGGCTCCCAAGGTCAACAACGTACAGGAGTCTTGTCATTAAAATTAGCAGAGTTGGAATTTATTAAATCAGAAACGGGAGAATACCCTATTTTGTTACTGGATGATGTAATGAGTGAATTAGATGCAACACGCCGGGAACATTTATTAGTTTTTATCAAAGATCGTGTCCAAACCATCATTACGGCCACGGAAGAAAAGTATTTTCCAGATTGGGAATTTGGAAAATATTTTCATGTAGAAAATGGTACTATAGTGGAGTGATTGCTATGCAAAAAATGAAAGATATAGTATCGAATACGATCAGAAATTTAGGCTTACAGAAGCCATATAACGACCAATCTGTTATTATACATTGGTCAGAAATCGTCGGTGATGATATCGCTGCCAATGCATACGCTCGTTCTGTTCAGCAAGGAACTCTAATGGTTAGTGTGAATAGTTCTGTATGGTCTCATCATTTATCCATGATGAAAGAAAGCATTATTGATAAAATAAATCAATTTATTGGCTATAAACTTATTTTTGATATTCGTTTTCAAGCAGGATATTTTAGTAATTCCCAGAATGAAGAAGATACTGCTATAAATACAATACCTAATATAAAATACCAATTAAGTAAGGTTAAATTAGATGAATATGATGTACAAACTATGCAGGAAACCAGTAATCGTATAAGTGATAAATATTTAAAGCAAAAAATATTGCGCATTATGCGTAAGGATTTTGCTTTAAAAAAAATAAAAAAACAGCATAACTGGCACCAGTGTGCCAGTTGTACTGTTTTATGTCCGCCGGAAGAAATCTATTGTACTGCTTGTACACTTAATAAAAAGCAAAAATTACTGTATACTATTATAAATACTCTAAAAGAAATACCATGGATACGCTATGCTGAATTATATGAACATATTACTTGTACAGAAGAGGAATTTCAGCAAGCTAAATATACATTAACTGCATTCATTAGCCGAGATATCCAAGAAGGAGATAATGATAAATTTAAAATAATGAGTTTTATAATGCTAACTACAGGAGCTAAGATTGAAGCTGTAAATGATGCAATTATCAATAAAACCTTAGAAAAATTCAGGAGGAAAAAGTAATGTTTTTACACCTGGGAGCCGATATGGTCGTTCCTTTGCGTGATGTTATTTCTATTACTGATCTAAAATCAAAACGATCAGGTATTAATAAAGAATTTATTAAGAAAATGCGCGATGAGAAAAAGGTTTTTGATGTTTCAGAAAATGATCCCAAGAGTTTTATTATTACTACGAATAAAGTATATCTGTCTGCTATTTCATCTTTAACATTAAAGAAAAGGGCAATTGATTTTCATATCTATGAAAATATTTAAGATAGATCATATAAAAGATGTTTTATAACACTCTATGAGTTGATTTTAAGTTGGAGGTTAGCAATGAGTAATGAGGAAGAAGTTTTAGGCAATGGTAATTATGGGGCGGAACAAATACAAGTATTAGAAGGTTTAGAAGCTGTACGTAAACGCCCAGGAATGTATATTGGCAGTACTTCAGCCAGAGGATTGCATCATCTGGTTTATGAAGTGGTTGATAATAGTATTGATGAAGCATTGGCTGGATATTGTGATAAAGTAGATGTAACGATTTGCCAAGATAATAGTATTATTGTGTCGGATAATGGTCGTGGTATTCCTGTAGGTATGCATGAAACTGGCAAACCGGCGGTAGAAGTAGTTTTAACAGTGCTGCATGCCGGGGGTAAATTTGGCGGCGGTGGCTATAAAGTTTCCGGCGGACTCCATGGAGTAGGTATATCGGTAGTAAATGCTCTTAGTACATATTTAGATATCCAAGTAAAAGTGGATGGAAAAATTCATCAAATTGGTTTTGAACGCGGTTATACTGCTAAACCTTTAACAGTAATTGGAGAAACGGAAGAAACAGGGACTACAGTTAAATTTAAACCTGATGCTGAAATTTTTGAAGAGTTAGTGTATAGTTACGATACCTTAAAGCAGCGTTTAAGGGAGTTAGCCTTTTTAAATAAGGGAATTACCATTAATTTGACAGATGAACGTACAGAAACTCACGAAGTGTTTTTCTATGAAGGCGGTATCTGTTCTTTTGTTGATCATTTAAATAAAAATAAGACAGTACTGCATACCGATCCTATTTTTGTAGTAGGAAAACGAGATACCAGTGTTGTGGAGATTGCTTTACAGTATAATGAAAGTTATGTAGAAAATATTTTTAGTTTTGTTAATAATATAAATACTCAAGAGGGTGGCACTCATCTTAGTGGTTTTAAAATTGCATTAACAAGAACGGTCAATGATTATGCACGTAAATTGAATATATTAAAAGATAATGATGAAAATTTAAGTGGTGAAGATGTACGAGAAGGTCTGACGGCAGTTATCAGCTTAAAAATTGAGGAACCGCAATTTGAAGGACAAACGAAAACAAAGCTAGGTAATAGTGATGTAAGAGGGATTGTGGATAGCATTGTCTCTGATCGATTAAGTGAGTTTTTCGAAGAAAATCCGGCTATTACTAAAAAAATTATTGAGAAATCCGTAATGTCAGCTCGGGCTAGAGATGCAGCCCGTAAAGCCAGGGAATTGACTCGTAGAAAAAATGCATTGGAAATAAGTTCTTTACCTGGGAAATTGGCAGATTGCTCAATGAAAGATCCTATGCAGACAGAAATTTATCTAGTTGAAGGAGATTCAGCAGGTGGTTCTGCCAAGCAAGGACGGGATCGCCGATTCCAAGCTATATTGCCTTTGCGTGGTAAAATATTAAATGTTGAGAAAGCTCGTTTAGATAAGATACTCAATAGTGATGAAATTAGAGTTATGATTACTGCTTTTGGTAATGGTATTGCAGAAGATTTTGATTTAGAAAAAAGTCGCTATGGTAAAATTATTATAATGACAGATGCTGATGTTGATGGTGCTCATATTCGTACCTTGTTATTAACGTTCTTTTATCGTTACATGAAGCCTCTCATTGAAGCTGGTCGTATTTATATAGCTCAGCCGCCTTTATATTTAGTGAAAAAGGGGCGTGAGAGCTGGTATTTATACAGTGATGATGAAATGAGTAAATTATTAGCTCGTATTGGCAAAGACAATATTAATGTACAGCGTTATAAAGGTCTTGGAGAAATGAATGCTGATCAGCTATGGGAAACTACGATGAATCCTGAAGGTAGAACTCTTTTACAAGTAGAATTAGGTGATGCTTTGGCTGCTGATGAGATGTTTACAATTCTTATGGGTGACAAGGTAGAACCTAGGCGTAAATTTATTGAAGATAATGCCCATGATGTACGAAATTTGGATACGTGATAGGTAAGTAAAAATAAGGAAGGCCGATTATCTGTATTAGATAATTAGCCTTCCTACTTTTAAAGTAATTGTTCTTGGGTTACGTTGTTAAGGAGGAGTCTTATGCGCATTGTAGTGATTGATGGACAAGGCGGCGGTATGGGAAAAGTCATTATTGAAAAAATAAGAAAAGAATTTAAAGAGCAAATTGATATTTTGGCGTTAGGTACAAATGCGCTGGCAACTTCAGCTATGCTGAAAGCAGGAGCAAATGAAGGTGCTACCGGAGAAAATGCAATTGTACATAATTGTAAGGATATTGATTGTATCATAGGATCATTGAGTATTATTATGGCAAATTCAATGCTTGGAGAACTTACGCCGAAAATGGCAGAAGTGATAACGACTAGTAAGGCGCGAAAGATATTAATACCTTTATATCGCGGGAATATTGATATTATTGGATTAAAAACAGAGCCGCTGCCTCATTTAGTAGATGGTGTACTGCTTGAAATTAAAAAGCATTTAGGAGGGGATAAAGCATGTGTGAAGCTAACGTTTATGTAATGAATAAAAATGTGGAGGAATTACTCTTAGAAAGAGTCGATACCATTATTCCTAAGGATAGAGAAATCTATCTTGAAAATATTTTTGGTGAACGCAAAACCATAGAAGCCCGTATTAAAGAATTACATTTAGTGGACCATAAAATTATCCTAGAGCGTTTTGCGAAAGAATAAATGATGTTCTATAGACAAAGAAACCTGGGATATCTCTGCGCCCTTGTGTTCCTTTTGTTTTAAATTATAATATGCATAGGCGGCTAGAATTTTTAGATCTAGCCGCCTATGCATATTATAATTTATACTTTTTTAGTACAACGATAAGAGGATACCCGATGGCAAATACAATAATTGCTTCACTAAATCCAATGGATAATATTGTAAACCAGAAGGGCATAGCATATAATATAGAAAGATAGCCGCCAACAATAAATGCATTGACGATAATTGGGGATACATATGCCCAGATAGTACTTCTAAATCGATAGGTAAGCCAAGCTGCAATGAGTGTGGCCAGACTACCGCCAAATATATCCCAAACACCCAGCCCACCAAAGATATTAGCAATTAAAGTGCCGATAAATAAACCGTAGATAGCTTCAGGATAAAGAATGGGCAGCACGGTAAGTGCTTCGCTAAGTCGAAATTGTAAAGGGCCATAGGAAATGGGTGCTAGTGCATATGTAATACTTATATATAAAGCGGCAATCATAGTAGCACGTAGAATAAAATGGGTATTCATAAAGACCTCCATTGATAATAGATTGAATTTTAATTATAGTATATAGAGTTAAAATAAACCAGAAAAGTTTCGATAAAGACAAATATAGAATAAAAACAAACATATGTTCCTAAAAAAATTGTGGATTTCCATATAGGAATGGTATAATACAACGAGAATAAATAAAAAAAGAATTAGGTGGTAAACATTGTCTAAACGTCATATAAGCGATATAGAAGATAATAATCAAAGTATTGTTAATCCAAGGCTCCGCTCTGAGGTATTGGGTATCTTTCTTTTGGCAGCAGGGATTATTTCAATTATTAGTTTACTAGATTTTAATACTGGCTCCATCGGGCTATATCTATCTAAGTTTTTAAAATACTCTTTTGGATTAGGAGCCTTTGTTATTCCTTTATTAATGATCATTATTGGTGGCTTTTATATCAAGAAAGATCAAGGTATTGTGTATAGTATTCGTTTTTGGGGGCTAGCGCTGCTATATATATCTTTGTTAGCATTAACCCATCATTTTTTAATTTTTGAAAACAGAGAAATACTTCCAGAAAGTTTAGCCAGTGGAGGCGGCTTGATTGGTGGTATGATATTATTTATACTGCGTAAATTTTTTGGATTTTATGGTGCTTTTATTATATTAATTGCTTCGAGTTTATGTGGTATTTTAATTGCTACAACATGGTCATTATATCAAACTTATTTAGCGGCTAAAGAAAGAACGCAGCAGGGATTGTCTACTGCATATGAACAAATTGAAAAAGTCGGCAGCTTTTATAATCAGGAGAAGGATAAACAGTTCTTAAGAAAAAAGAATAAAGAAGAACAAGAAGAGCTGGATGAAGAGATAGCAGCGATTACTGGCAGACCTTTAATTGACAGTTTATTAGAACAGGCTGCTCATCAAGAAGCAGAGGAAGCCAGCTACAAGGCAAGAAGAGAAGAGCCTGCTTCGAAGGTACGAGAAAATGTTGTTGAATTAAAACATAAGCAAAATAATAAGGGGAAAATAGAGGACAATCATTCGATTATAGAACCAGAGAGTACCTTTGTTGCAGGATATGTATTGCCGCCACTATCAATATTACAAAAATCTACGAATCAAACGGATAGTAAACGAGCAAAAGAAGTAGCCAATAATGCTAAAATCCTTGAGAGTACTCTGGAAAGTTTTAATGTCAAAGCGAAAATGATCCATATTAGTCAAGGACCTACTGTAACCCGCTATGAATTAGAACCTGCCCCTGGTGTAAAAGTTAGTAAAATTGTTAATTTAGCAGATGATATTGCTTTGAGTCTTGCTGCATCGGGAGTGCGTATTGAAGCGCCAATTCCAGGTAAAGCAGCCATTGGTATCGAAGTTCCCAATAAAGTTCTAGCAAGTGTTCCTTTGCGGGATGTGTTAGAAAGTAACGAATTTTTGAAAGCAACCTCAAAATTAGTGGTGGCTTTAGGGAAGGATATCGCAGGGCAGACTGTGACAGCTGATTTGGGGAAAATGCCTCATTTATTAGTGGCTGGTTCAACAGGCTCTGGTAAGAGTGTATGTATTAACACATTGTTAACCAGTATATTGTTTAAAGCAACTCCTCAGGAAGTACGCCTTATTTTAATTGATCCTAAAGTGGTTGAATTGACGAATTATAATGGTCTGCCTCATTTATTAACACCTGTAGTGACGGATGCACAAAAAGCTGCATCTGCCTTGCGCTGGGCAGTACAAGAAATGGAGCGACGTTATGAAATGTTTGCTGCTGCCGGAGTGCGTGATATCGGGAGATATAATGATTTAATTGATAGTTTTCCAGTTGGCGAGGGTTCTAGTGGTGAAAAAATCCCTTATATTTTAATTATTATTGATGAGTTGGCAGATTTGATGATGGTCTCGCCAGTTGATGTAGAGGATGCTATTATCCGCTTAGCTCAAAAAGCTCGAGCAGCTGGTATTCATATGGTATTAGCGACGCAGAGACCCTCTGTAGATGTAATTACGGGCTTAATTAAAGCCAATGTACCATCTAGAATTGCTTTTGCTGTATCATCCCAAATTGATTCCCGAACCATATTGGATATGGCAGGAGCAGAAAAGTTGCTAGGCAAAGGCGACATGCTGTTTTATCCTATCGGCATGTCTAAGCCTCTTAGAGTACAAGGTGCGTTTATTGCTGATAGTGAAGTAGAAGAACTTACAGAATATATCAAAAAGCAGGTAGAGCCTCCTGAATATATGGAGGGAATTACTGCTTGTGAAAATTTGAAGAAAGAAGAGAATGGTTCTAATCTTTTTGAAGATGAGTTATTTGAAGAAGCTGTGCGCATTATTATGGAGCTAAATCAGGCATCAGCATCCATGCTGCAAAGAAAATTCCGGATTGGCTATACAAGAGCGTCTCGCTTAATTGATACAATGGAAGAAATGAAAATTATTGGTCCGAATATGGGAAGCAAACCCCGGGATATCATCATGACTTATGATCAGGTATGTGAACGTTATTTTAATGATGCGGCCCAATCTAGTAATACGGATTCAGAATAGATGAGGTGGTAGGTTTGCCAGGTCGATATAAGCAGATCACTAAAAAAGTAGGTCTTCCTCCCGGTACTCTTTTGCATATCGGTTCAACTCGAAGCGAAAAAGTAAAAATAAGAATGTTGTGTTATAGTAGTGAGCATTGGAATGAGAAAGAATTTGATAAAGTTGATGAATTATTAGAGAATAAGAGTATCACAGATAAGTGTTGGATACATATCAGCGGTGTTCATGTTGTGAGCATGATTGAAAAAATCGGAGCTGCATTTCATATACATTCTTTAGTATTAGAAGATATCGTCAACACCAACCAACGTCCTAAAATGGAAGATAACAAAGAATACTTATATATTATTGTCAAAATGATTCATTGCTATGATAATAAGAATATCGATTTTGAGCAAGTTAGCTTGATTGTAGGCAGTAATTATATATTGTCTTTTCAAGAAAATGATAATGATACATTTGAAAAGATTCGAGAACGAATGAAAAGCACTACAGGTAAAATAAGAAGTAAAGGTGTAGATTACCTTGCCTATGCTTTACTCGATTGTATTGTAGATAATTACTATGTTGCTCTTGAATATTTAGGAGATAAAATTGAAGTATTAGAAAATAAAATTATTGTACATCCTCAGCCTAAGGTTTTAAAAGAAATACATACGTTAAAAAATGAAATGTTATTTGTGAGAAAAGCCGTCTGGCCTCTGCGAGAAATTATAAATGTTTTGTCTCGGGGAGATTCTGTCTTATTCACAAAAGACACTCTTATTTATATTAGAGATGTGTATGACCACATGATACAAGTAATTGATAGTATTGAAATGTATCGGGATATGGTTACGGGGATGCTTGATCTTTATCTTTCTAATGTAAGTTTTAAAACGAATGAAGTCATGAAAGTCTTAACAATTATCGCTACCATTTTTATTCCCCTCACTTTTATTGTAGGTTTATATGGTATGAATTTTAAATATATGCCAGAGCTGGAATGGAAGTGGGGCTATCCGGCGATTCTAATAATTATGGCCTTTATTAGCGGATGTATGATCGTATATTTTCGCAGAAAGAAATGGATGTAAGCCTTTATAATTCATAAAAGTCGCACCTTATCACAAGGTACGACTTTTTATTATAAATTTATATATAGGTTTGCCCTATATTAAGGCAAATCCAATTTAATACCGAAATATTGGCTGGTTAATTTTAACCAGGATCGGCTGGCAAAGGATAGATAGCGATCTTTTTTCCAGATCATTCCCAGATGCCAAGGTACCATGGGTTCTGCTAAGGATACGGTTTTGATTTTGGCAGGGTCAAGTTCCTTGCAAATCGTTCGTGGTAATATGGCAATTCCTAAATTAATAGCAACCATTTCAAAGATAAAGTCCCATTGGGAGCTTTCACAAATAATTTTAGGATCAAAGCCACTTTGAATACAGCGATTTACGATACGACCATGAAGAGTAAAATCTTCCCGCAATAGGATAAAGGATTCATTTTTTAATTCAGTAAGCTCCACATTGGATCGATTCGCTAATTCGTGATCAGGATGAACAATGAGCATTAGAGGCTTTTTGACGAAAGGAAACATTTCAAAGTTATTCTCATTAACGGGTAATGCAACCATACCAATATCCAGGCTGCCATCTTCTATTCCATCTTCTACTTTTTTAGAACCTACTTCAATTAGACTAAGAGAGATTTGAGGATATAGCCTCGTATAATCAGCAATGATCTTGGGGAAAAACCTGGCACCTACCATTGGAGGCAATCCGATTACAAGAGTACCCTTTTTTAAGTTAATTACATCAGCTAATTCTGATGTTAGATTTTGGAAAGAGGTTACAATTTGTTGGGATTGGTGGAGAACAGCTCTGCCTGCATCCGTTAATTCAATTTGTTTTGCGGAGCGATAAAATAAGGTTGTTCCTAATTCATCTTCCAAAATTTTAATCATCTTACTAATTGACGGTTGTGTTATGTGTAATGAACGAGCTGCTTTGGTAAAACTACGGTGCCTGGCTACTTCAATAAAATAAGTTAAATGGCGTACATCCATCTTTCGATCTCCTTTTTATTATAAGATGTGCAGAAATGATATAGTAGGGTACTATAGTTTTTAAGAATAGGTTATATTATAATTATAATATAAAATAACAGTAAATGTGTAATAAAACGCAAAGAATTTAAACATTTAAAGTATTTAGTATTTTACAGATTAAATATAATATAAAAGTGTATAATACTATGGTATAATAATAAAGAAAAAAAATGATCAAAGTGAGGGAATTTTTTTGAAAAAGGCAATTATCGAATTGGATAAAGGTAAAATTACAATAGAATTATTTGAGAAAGATGCACCGAAAACAGTAGCTAATTTTGAAAAATTAATTACAGAAGGTTTTTATAATGGTATTTCGTTTCACCGTGTAATCAAAGGTTTTGTGGCTCAAGGTGGCTGCCCAAATGGTACAGGTACGGGTGGTCCTGGTTATACAATTCCTTGTGAAACCAAAGATAATCCTCGTATTCATGAACGTGGCTCTTTGTCCATGGCTCATCGTGGACCTAATACAGGAGGCAGTCAATTTTTCATTGTGTATGAACCGCAACCTCATTTAGATGGTGTACATACTGTGTTTGGTAAAGTAATTGAAGGTATGGATGTTGTTGATTTAATCACTGAAGGTGATATTATGAATAAGGTTACAGTGATTGAAGAATAGAAGCTAAGAATGTACCCAAATTGCGGATATGTGTTTTAGGGTGGGGGAACATCAATTGATGTAATCTCACTTTTTATTTTAATATATGACTAGAATTTATAAAGTTTAGTAGGTAAAATATAATATATTATGAACCACAAAGGCGCAATGCCGCTGGCGCGGCACACAAAGGAGTACACAAAAACCCTTTGTGTCCTTTGCGTCTTTGTGGTTCAAATTGTTTATAATGTTTTTAAAAGATTTGTCAGCGAGGTTTTATAGGAGGTAAATTTATTTTGGAAAATATTAGTATGGATATGATTTTATTTTTAATGGGAGCTGGATTTATCGCTGCATTCATTGATTCTGTAGTCGGTGGAGGAGGATTAGTATCTTTACCAGCTTTACTGCTTACGGGATTGCCGCCAACCATCGCATTAGGCACTAATAAAATGGCAAGTGTAATGGGAAGTTTTACGAGTACGATTTCATTTATGCGGTCAGGCAAGATCAACCTTGAAATTATTAAATATTTATTTCCTCTTTCCTTTATTGGATCGGCATTTGGTGTTATTGCCGTTCAGCAAATACCATCCCAATTTTTGAAACCATTGGTAGTTGTTATGCTAGTAGTGGTTACTATTTATACTTTTACCAAAAAAGAATGGGGAGATGTATCAACCTATGATGGTATGAGTAAAAGGACAGCATACTTGAGTGGCATAGTTGCTTTTTCCATTGGTTTTTATGATGGCTTTTTCGGACCAGGAGCAGGTTCTTTTTTTATTTTTGCCTTTTTAATGATTGGGTTTGATTTCGTAATGGCAGCTGGTAATTCGAAAGCTTTAAATTTTGCTAGTAATATTGCAGCTGTTTTTACTTTTGTCTATTTTGACTCTATTAACTATTATTATGCTATACCTATGGGGTTCGCCATGATTCTTGGTGCATTGGCAGGTTCTAGATTAGCGATAAAAAAAGGCGCTGCTTATGTGCGCCCACTGTTTTTATTTATGTCAGTTGTCTTAATTAGTAAGCAGTTATGGGATGTCTTGCGTTAAAGATTGGCAGCTGGGGGTTAGATATTTGACTCCATCCTTATTCTTAATGGGAAATAAAATATAAAAGGTAGTGCCATGGGGACCGGTTATTGGCTGTATGGTGGCATTATGTCGGTTGGCAATGCTATAACAAACTGCCAATCCTAGTCCAGTACCCTTTTCCTTCGTAGTGAAAAACGGCGTACCAATTTTTTTCATAATGTTCTTTGGTATACCGTGACCTTCGTCTTGTATTGCTAAGGCCACGGTATTATCATAGGTAAAGGTTTGAATTGAGATTGTACCGCCTGATTCCATTGCATCCAATCCGTTGTTCACCAGATTAAGTATCAATTGACGAATTTCCTTTTCGTCCAGTTGCAAATTTGGAATTGTAGCTAAATCGTGGTGAATTGTTTTATTATCGACAATGGCATTGGCTTGCATTAAAGGCATAAGAGCTGTGATGATGCTATTTAAGTTTGTCTCTTTTAAGTGAACTGACTTATCTTTCGCTAAAGACAAAAATTCAGAAATAATAGAGTTTGCTCGATCAAGTTCATCAATCATGATATTGAAGAAAACAGTATTTTTTTTATTTTCTTTTTTTAAGGACATCATTTGGAGAAATCCCCGTACTGTGGTCATGGGATTTCGTACTTCATGTCCGATGCTAGCCGCCATTTCCCCTACTAAATTTAATCGATCGAGACGAGCCATTTCGGCTGTTAAATTTGTATAAGTTGTAATGTCTCGTGACGTCCATAAAGCACGTTCTACAGAACCGTCAATTCCTAATTCTGGTACGATACGGGCATGAAAATATCGAATGCCATTTAGACCTGGATATTCATATTCAAACACATTGGATTTTTTAGTTAGAAAAACCTCTTGGACATTTACTATCCAAAGATTTAGAGTATTTGGATCGCAGTTGGAAAGTTCATGCAAGGTCTTATCGATATATTCTTTGGCAGGTATTCCTGTTAGCTGAGTGATAGAAGAATTAATAAAAGTAATACGCATGGATTTATCAATTCGGGTAATAATATCAGGTGTATTTTCAATTAGTGCTTGAAATTCTTGGTGTTGGCGATATAGTTTTGCTTCTAGTTTTTTATGATCTGTAATATTCATTAAGGTATACAGGGCGGACTTAATCGTGTCTTCCTGATTGTATTCTGGTATGATCCTACATTGGTAATAATAATGCTCTCCCTGCTGATTAATGAAGTCAGACTCAAATAAGGCTTCCCTGCCAGTAGTAAAAGCATAGGAGAAGGAAGCTTCCCATAGTATGCAAAAGTTATGAGGCATGCCAGCTTCACGAAAAGTTTTACCAATAAAGTCTTGGGGAGATAGTCCAGTATCTTTAAAGATAACAGGATTGATATAAATATGTTGGCTTTTCGTATTGACACGAGCGACAATAAGAGGCAAATTCTCGATCAGTGTCTTATACTCTTCCTGATTTTGTCGTATGATTTGCTGATATTGAAGATGAAGAAGCTGAGGATTTTCCCGTGAATTAACTTCAGTATACAGGTCTGGCGTTTCTGTTATAAAATTTTCTTTTGCAGTTACATTAGTGGCCATGCATTATTATCCTTTCTATAAATAAATGGAAATATTTAACTTATTAAGGTATTCTATAAAATTTGTAAATTACCTTTAGGATCATAATGAAATGTAAAATAATTTTAATATAATCTAACAAGACCTAGTAGAATTAAGATCAACCCTGGCAAATAGGGAACTTTTTTTTTGAATTGTTCCGAAAGAAAATGTTTCGAGGCATAGATCCCAAATGTGATGACTAGGATTTGGATTAATCCCATTGTAATAGGAGTATAAAACGGCAAGGGATTTACTAAGGCTGCAGCGAAAATCGCTATCATATTGTCAATACCGAGAGCTAATCCAAGAAGTATGGCTTCAGTTGAGCTAATGTATTGAGAATGATCAACATCTGCCTTTTCTGGTTTGGCCATGATATTAATTACGAGGCGACCAACGGAAAAGGTGAGATTTGGAGAAGTGACTCCTGACTTTATAGGCTCTGATTGAACTTTTGCAGCAAAATATTCTTGAAATAAACTAAATAATCCCATGAGGGTGAGTAATAATGCACCTATAAGTACTGCTATTTTGGTATTTAACATTGTTCCTAATATATGAGCACTTCCCATGGCTAAACTAACGCATAGTGTTGTTGTTAATCCTACAATAAATAAAGAAATCCTAGATATAAAAATATTTTTTAATCCGTAGGAAATACCAGCAATAAAGCCATCAATACTTACAGCAAATCCTAAGAGTAATACATAGCACAACGTCATTTATATAGCCTCCTATAGGTAGAGTGGTTAGATAAGGTATCTCCAAATAATATATGGTGAAGGTTAATCTTTGGTGACGATGAAGCTTTTGTATTGTTATTCAAGGATTAGAAGGATTTTTTAAAAATATAGGGAAATTATATGGTATAATAAGAAGTTGAAGTAAGTGATTGACATACTACTCATAAAATAGTGTGAGTAGTATGGTTTTGCATTGGTATGAAAAAGACAAGTCCAGGAACTATCGCAATTTAAAATTGTGTTTTTGAGGTGAGAATGTGGATTTTGGTTTAGGTAAAGTATTGCCTGTAAGTATTGAACAGGAAATGAAAGGTTCTTATATTGATTATGCCATGAGTGTTATCACCATGCGGGCATTGCCCGATGTTCGGGATGGACTAAAACCTGTACATCGTCGCATTTTATATGCTATGCATGAAGCAGGGATGGCAGCGAATAAGCCTTATAAGAAATCAGCGCGTATTGTCGGTGAAGTGCTTGGTAAGTATCACCCTCATGGTGATAGTTCTGTATATCAGGCTATTGTACGTTTAGCCCAAGATTTTTCTACCCGTTATTTGATGGTAGATGGTCATGGTAATTTTGGTTCGGTTGACGGAGACTCTGCAGCCGCTATGCGTTATACTGAGGTTAGAATGTCTCGTATTGCAGAGGCTATGGTAGCTGATATTGAAAAAGATACAGTAGATTTTACCCCTAACTATGATGAATCGATGCAAGAGCCAACAGTGCTGCCAGCTAAGGTTCCTAACCTTTTGGTAAATGGTTCATCAGGTATTGCAGTAGGTATGGCTACGAATATCCCTCCTCATAATTTAAGAGAAGTCATTGATGCTCTGATTATGATGATCGACAATGCAGAGATTACCATCCCTGAATTGATGACAGCTATCAAAGGGCCTGATTTTCCTACGAGAGGTTTGATATTAGGTAAAGAAGGTATTTATTCTGCTTACACCACTGGTCGCGGTGTAGTTAAAATGCGTGCCCAGGCTCGTGTGGATAAAATGGCCAATGGCAAGCCTAGGATTATTGTTACGGAAATACCTTATCAGGTTAACAAAGCCACTCTGATTGAAAAAATTGCAGATTTGGTCAGAGATAAAGTAATCGATGGAATTACGGATCTTAGAGATGAGAGTGACCGTAGCGGCATGCGTATTGTAATTGAGCTAAGACGTGATATTAATGCGGATGTTATTTTAAATCAATTATATAAACATACGCAACTGCAAGATACTTTTGGCATTATTATGCTGGCCTTAGTGGAAGGACGACCAAGAGTACTGAACTTGCAAGAAATGTTGTACTATTATCTAGAACATCAAAAAATAGTGATTGTTCGTCGTACTAATTATGAGTTAGCGAAAGCAAAAGCTAGAGCTCATATTTTAGAAGGATTGAAAATTGCCCTTGACCACATTGATGCGGTTATAACAGCAATTAGACAATCCAAGACTGTTGATGTCGCTCGTGCAGCCTTAATCGAAGGTTTCGATTTGAGCGACAAACAAGCCCAGGCCATTTTAGATTTGCGTCTGCAACGTTTAACCGGCTTGGAGCGAGAAAAAATTGAAAATGAATATAAAGATGTATTAGAAACTATTGAATGGCTGGAGTCTGTTTTGGCTGATGATCAAAAAGTACTGAATATTATTAAAGAAGAATTATTGGATATTCGAAAACGTTTTGGTGATGATCGCCGCACAATTATCACAGATGATTTATCGAAATTGGCAGTAGAAGATTTAATTGCTGAGGAAGACATTGTACTTACGTTGACTCGTTCTAGCTATGTAAAACGTCTTCCGGTTGATACCTATCGGAATCAAAAACGAGGCGGACGTGGTGTCGCTGGTATGGGAACGAAAGAAGAAGATTTTGTAGAGCATCTATTTGTGACGACAACACATCATAATATTTTGTTCTTCACTAATCGAGGTCGGGTATATCGACTGAAGGGTTATGAAATACCTGAAGCAAGCCGTACCTCCAAAGGTACATCCATTATTAATCTATTGCCGTTAGAAGGACAAGAAAGAATCACGGCTGTGATTCCAATTAAAGCCTTTACGAATACGCGCTATTTATTTATGGCGACTGCAAAAGGTATAGTTAAGAAAACCGAATTAATGGATTTTGATACTGCAAGAAAAACAGGTTTGATAGCGATAACTTTAGATGAAGATGATGATTTGATTGGTGTTAAGCTGACAAATGGTGAGCAGTATGTTCTTATGGGAACTCGGGATGGACTTGCTATTTACTTCCCTGAAACCGATGTTCGCGATATGGGACGTACCGCCCGGGGTGTAAGAGGAATTCGTCTGCATGAAGGTGATAGTGTAGTTGGTATGGATACATTAAAACAAGAAGGCGAAGTATTGACCGTAACTGCTGAAGGTTATGGAAAACGTACCCCAGTTGATAGTTATCGAAACCAAAAACGTGGTGGTAAGGGTGTCATTAACACAAAAGTAACAGAAAAGACAGGTCAGGTTGTAGGCATTAAGGTAGTGCGTCCTGGTCAGGAATTGATGTTGATTAGCAGTGAAGGCATTGTCATACGTATTGATATTGACACCATATCCGTAATTAGCAGAAATACTCAAGGGGTTAAATTAATGAAAACTGGTGAGAATGATAAAGTTGTGGCCCTGGCTGCTGTGGAAAAAAAGGCAGATATTGATTAATTTATTAGGTAAAAACAGACAAGTATATATACTGGTTTGTTAGATCGTAGACAAAAAGGCTGCCTTAATTTTAAGGCAGCCGTTTTTACAAAACATATACTTTTAAGATGAAATTCTTATTTCTTAGTCTTTTACTTTAGCATTCCAAACACAAGCAGCCAGTATCATTGAGATGACTGCAGAGCCTACCCAAAAATCAGCAGCTAGGGCAAAATCATAAAGTTTTTTCCCGTTAACGACAGTTATATGTGAATTAATCAAATAACCACTTATAACTTCTTGAGCAGCAGCTCCGCCATAACTGAGTAAGCCGATCATACCCATTGCCGCACCTGTAGCACGTTTAGGGCAAATATCAACAGCCATTAAACCTCCAAGGTAGCAAACCAGTGCTCCCATAGTAAAACCATAGACGACCATACTGCCCATATCAATCCAATAACTAGCAGGTGCCCAAACAAATGCAGCGGTGGCAGCAGCGTATAATAAACCGTAAATCAATGCAGGCATATTACGTTTGTGGTTAAAAAACTTATCCGATACAAGACCGCATGTAAGAGCACCAAAAATTCCGGCAAACTGCATAACAGACAAAACACCACTCGCACCCATGGTTGTATAACCTTTAGCTTCTGTTAAGTAGATAATGCCCCAACTTTCTACCGCGTAACGAGTAATATAACAGAAAAGGCTAGACATACCGAGTATCCATACTGCAGGACGTTTTACGACTTCCCACTGCAGACTGCCAACAGATTTGTCTTTTTCAACAATAGCAGCATGGTCATTTTTAAAGTCTGCAACATTTGGTAAACCACGAGTTTCAGGTCGATCTGACATAAAGAAATAAATTAGGATGGAACCGATGGTACAAACAACACCTGCCATAATGAAACCCATCTTCCAGCTGTAAGCTCCTACGATAGCAGCAGTTGCCATATAAGTGAAGGCTGCACCTAGATTATGACTGGTGAACCAAATACCATAGAAAGTACCCCGCTCTTTATTACTAAACCATTGGTTTAAAGCAACAATACAAGGACCTGCACCAAAAGATTGGAACCAACCATTTATGCCCCATAACACGACTAGGGGTAAAAATTCATTAGTAAAACCCATTAATACGGTAATAACAGATGATAGAAAAAGACCGAGAGCAAAGAAACGTTTAATATTTAATCTGTCAGCTAAAAAGCTGTTGGTAAATTTACCGAGGCCATAGGTGATAAAAAATACAGATCCCATTATACCAAGTTGCTGAGCATCCAACACTCCTGTTGCCATCAAAGGTTTTTTGATAACGGAGAAACTAAGTCGGATAACATAAAATAACGCGTAACCTAGGGTAATTGAAGTAAAAACTTGCCAGCGAATTTTGTTGAAAGCCGTTGCTATTTGACCTTGATCGCCCTTCATTAAAGGCTGGTCCTTTCCTGTCATAAAAAACTTTGTGATTTCTTCGAACATTTCGCATTCCTTCTTTCTTTAATTTAGTCACATTCTAGTTTGGTTATTTCCATATCACACTCCTCTTATCTATAATGTAGGAAAAAATATCATCTAAATTATCACATTATAAAGACAATTCTGGTATCCGTAAAACATCTGATAATGAAGTAGGAAAAACATAGAAGTTGATGTAAGATAAATTCTTACGTTATAATCATTTCATTAATGTAGGAGAGAAAATACTACTACAGTTAGTCAAAGTGATTCCTAATGCCAAGGAGAATAGCAAAAAAAATAAAAGCGAGTAAGGTTTTTCCTTACTCGCTTTTTGCCGGCAATAAATCATATTTGAGTGCATAGTCCACTAATTGACTTTTCTTAGTTAACCCTAACTTCTCCATCATACGTGTTTTGTAAGTATCCACTGTTTTAACACTAAGACAGAGCATTTTGCCTATTTGACTCATTGAATATCCTCTAACTATATATTTTAAAACTTCTCGTTCACGAGGACTTAAAAGAGTATAAGGATTATCTGCGTTTTCTTTAGGCGTAGTTGTTAAAAGACTATTTAATAATAGTTGAGAATTATGAGGATTTAAATAGCGCTGTCCCATATGGACCGCCTTTACCGCAATAAATAACTCTGTATCAACAGCATGTTTTTCTACATAACCTAGAGCACCAGAACGCATGGCTTCCTTTATGTACTGTTCATCTTCATACATGGTGAGTACTAAAATTTTAATTGGATATCCTCGGCTTTTGATTTCCTTTATACATTCAAGTCCCCCCATATTAGGCATAGATAAATCAATAATCAGCACATCTGCATTTGTTTTTTCTAAAAGGGTTAGAACATCTTCACCATCAGATGCTTCACCGACTACAATAAAATCAGTTTCATTATTGAGTAATAGCTTTAAGCCAGCTCTTAAGACAGCATGATCATCGGCTACTATGATTTTTATTTTAGATCTCATTTTTCATCACTCCAAACATGTTATAGGTATGATTACCGTAATTGTTGTACCTTGTCCACTAATGGAATGGAAAGTAAAATTACCTCCTAATAGTTCAACTCGCTCTTTCATACCATATATCCCTAAACGGTTTTTTTGACGAGCTGCTTCTAAGGCTCCTGAACGAATACCAAGGCCATTGTCATCAATACGCAGGATGATAGAGCCTGTATCTTGTTCAAGGGTGATATTCACGCTTGTAGCATAGGCATGCTTAGAAATATTTGTTAAGCTTTCTTGTAGAATACGGTATAAGGTCAAAGCAATTTGATTATTGATAATTAGTTTTTCATCCGGTGGAAAAAAAGAGACCATAAGATCCTGTTGATTGCTGAAATTGGTTATATACTTATCCATCGCTGCTACGATTCCTAGATCATCTAATACCGGTGGGCGAAGTTCAACTGCCATTTTTCGTAAGCCGCCTAATACATTAATTGCTACATTCCGAGCATCAAGTAGTAAGACTCGCTGCTTTTCGTCAGTCAACTTTGATAACAACACTTTCATATAGGCAAGCAAAGACGCCATGGATTGGCTGGTTTCATCATGGAGCTCACGAGAAATACGTTTCCGCTCGTCTTCTTGAATTGTAAAAAGTTTATTTAATAATACAGTACGTATTTCTTCCTTGGCACGTAATTCTTTTAGCAGACGGTTATTTTCAAAATCCTTTTCTTTTAGACTCTCGATCATTTCATTAAACACTCCAGCTAAGCGACCAACTTCATCTTCTGTTTTGATTTCAGTTTGGACATAAAAATTACCTTGTTGAATTTGCTGGGCGGCTTTGGTTAAATTACGCATGGGATGAATAATAAGATAGGCTAAGTACGTAGAGCCCATGGCAGCTAATAAGCAAACCAGAAGTGTAGTAATGAAAAATTCATATAATTTAAGAGATAATAATTGCTGTGTACTTTTTTCCGACATGCCTACTCGAACGTAACCAATGGCTCCATTTTCGATAGGAACGATTACTTCTCGTATCGGACCCTCATTGCTACTAAACTTCATTGTCTGATATCCATCTTCGTCCTTAGGATAAAGAGAAAGCTTGATTGGTAATCCCTTGGGTAAATTGCCGGCAAAGGTATGAGCTAAAATTCTGCCAGCAGAATCTGTAATTAGAATATAGCGAACATCTTCTGTATTACTCTTAGTTTGGTTAATACGGTCAAATAAGGCATAGTTATCATCTAGTAAAATGTCGTTACTACTAAGAGCCGCAACATAGGCAGCTATTTCAGCACCACGTTTTTCAATTTGCTGATCAAGCAGCTTTGTCGTTGTATCCATCATAATAAAGCCAATAATAATACTTAATAAGAGCAACATACTAATAATTATGCCGTTGATTTTATAATAAATACTTAATTGTCGCAGCCATTTCATAGGAATGTATTTGTCCTATCATATAATTTACGCAAGGGTTCATAAAGTTCAGGTGTGGGAAAAACAAATTTATCAATGACTAAATGCTGCATGGCAGCCAGTGTATCAGGATCTTCATTCATAGTAAGAAAAATGTGGCGTAATTGCTCTTTTTGTTGTGTATTCATACGTTTACTAATCACAACAGGACCTGTTGGTACAGAAGGCATAGAAGCAATGATACGCACCTTTGCTGCAAGTTCAGGAGTTTTAATTTTCGCATATTCATAAATTTGACTATCAAAACTAGCTCCATCCGTGACCTTTGTAGCTACTGCCCAAATCGATTTATCATGACTATAGGTATAAAAATATCGTTTAAAAAATTTTTCAGGATCAGTGCTTCTTTGTCTCAAGTATTCTTCCATAACCATATGACCAGAATAGCTAAGAGGATCAGTAAAGGCAAAGACTTTATCTTGCAGGTCACTGATTGTATGAATATCGCTGTCTTTATGTACAATAATTTCTGGCGTATACAAAGAATTCCCTCCATGTTCTGCCATAACAAATAGTTCAATCTCATTCATACCCCGGTAAGAACTATAGGCTCCAGTAGATAAAAAGGCAATATCAACATCACCATTTGCCAAAAGCATATTCACTTCTGCATAGGTTTTGCGCTGTACGAGAATGGTTTGGCGTCCTGTTTTCTTAGAAACATAGTCAGCGATTTGTCGGTAATATGTGATTGTTTCATGAGGAGAAAAAACAGAGGCTAGAGCAATAAGAAGAGGACGTTCATTGGGGTTACTGTTATTCTGTAAGGAGACAAATTCTGATGGTTGGCTAAAATCAATAAAGGGAGTTGTATTATTTTTACAACTATTGGTGAATAAAATTAAAAACATAAGAATACTGAAAGTTAAGAATTTGAGCTTCACGATATGATCACCTTTTTATTATTTTGGATTTATACAATGTATTAAAAACTTCAATATCGACTATTTGCCTGTGAGGTGGAATATAGCCATGTGTAATACCGATAGTAATTGTCAATATTATAGCATAGATCATTTTCGTAGAGGGAATAAAGAAAGATAATTTAAATAAAGAGCTTTAAACGTGGTGATTACTTTTAAGCATAATGCAATCACCAGATAAAGAACCGAAATCATCTTATATATGAAAGATAATATTCATTATAATTATTAGTTGACGATAATATATGATTATGATATACTTCTAAAGTAGCTCGCGAGGGCAGCAAGTTTAATAAAGAAACTAGAAAAAATAAGTTGACATGCTAAAACAAAGATGTTATACTAAAGATCCGCTGTAAGGGCGAATGTGTTCCTTGAAAACTAAACAATGTAAGTAAGGTTAAAATAAGCCAGATGTGCGGTACTCGTTTCGAGTGCAAAACAAAGTTGTTCTGCGAAAGCGAGAACAACACAAACAAGTTTTTTAAAGAGCCATCAAGGTTCTTCATAATATAACTTTTATGGAGAGTTTGATCCTGGCTCAGGACGAACGCTGGCGGCGTGCCTAACACATGCAAGTCGAACGGTCTGGTATTCAACACTGAATATTTAGCAGTGTAGCCAAGCGTCAAGCGCGAAAGAAGAGAGCGCTTCACGCATAAACAAGTGCCAACACAAAAGCTGAGGATTGAGTGTTGAATATCAGATAGTGGCGAACGGGTGAGTAACGCGTAGACAACCTACCTTCTAGCTGGGGACAACACTGCGAAAGTGGTGCTAATACCGAATGTTGTATTTTGAGTGCATACTTAAGATACTAAAGGTGGCCTCTATTTATAAGCTATCACTAGAAGATGGGTCTGCGTCTGATTAGCTAGTTGGTGAGGTAATGGCTCACCAAGGCGACGATCAGTAGCCGGTCTGAGAGGATGAACGGCCACACTGGGACTGAGACACGGCCCAGACTCCTACGGGAGGCAGCAGTGGGGAATCTTCCGCAATGGACGAAAGTCTGACGGAGCAACGCCGCGTGAGTGAAGAAGGTTTTCGGATCGTAAAACTCTGTTTTCAGGGACGAATGTGTGGATTGTAAATAATGATCCATAATGACGGTACCTGACAAGAAAGCCACGGCTAACTACGTGCCAGCAGCCGCGGTAATACGTAGGTGGCAAGCGTTGTCCGGAATTATTGGGCGTAAAGCGCGCGCAGGTGGGATAATCAGTCTGATGTTAAAGTTCGGGGCTTAACCCCGTGAAGCATTGGATACTGTTATTCTTGAGTGCAGGAGAGGAAAGTGGAATTCCTAGTGTAGCGGTGAAATGCGTAGATATTAGGAGGAACACCAGTGGCGAAGGCGACTTTCTGGACTGTGTCTGACACTGAGGCGCGAAAGCCAGGGTAGTGAACGGGATTAGATACCCCGGTAATCCTGGCCGTAAACGATGGGTACTAGGTGTTGGGGGTATCGACCCCTCCAGTGCCGGAGTTAACGCAATAAGTACCCCGCCTGGGGAGTACGGCCGCAAGGTTGAAACTCAAAGGAATTGACGGGGGCCCGCACAAGCGGTGGAGTATGTGGTTTAATTCGACGCAACGCGAAGAACCTTACCAAGGCTTGACATCGTCTGATGACTCTAGAGATAGAGAGTTCTTCTTCGGAAGACAGATAGACAGGTGGTGCATGGCTGTCGTCAGCTCGTGTCGTGAGATGTTGGGTTAAGTCCCGCAACGAGCGCAACCCTTATCCTATGTTGCCAGCACGTAAAGGTGGGAACTCATGGGAGACTGCCGTGGATAACACGGAGGAAGGTGGGGATGACGTCAAGTCATCATGCCCCTTATGTCTTGGGCTACACACGTACTACAATGGGCTTAAATAGAGGGTAGCGAAGCCGCGAGGTGAAGCCAAACCCAAAAACAAGCTCTCAGTTCGGATTGCAGGCTGCAACTCGCCTGCATGAAGTCGGAATCGCTAGTAATCGCAGATCAGCATGCTGCGGTGAATACGTTCCCGGGCCTTGTACACACCGCCCGTCACACCACGAAAGTTGAGAGCACCCGAAGCCGGTGAGGTAACCAGCAATGGAACCAGCCGTCGAAGGTGAGATCAGTGATTGGGGTGAAGTCGTAACAAGGTAGCCGT
>NZ_CP010978.1:1232500-2257500 GCF_000271665.2 Pelosinus fermentans JBW45
GGTTCCTGGGGCGCATCCCTAGAGGCTACTAAATTTATAAGCAATGCGCTGCCATACCAATTTGGTGGTTCTTTTGCTCTCTACAACCCAGCTTGGGAATCTCAGTTATGGGAAAATGATTAAAACAGTATGGAGGCCTTTTAAATGCAAGTAAGCGAAAAAATTGTGAGTGTTGAGAGTCATAATGATTATTTGAGCATAGATATAGGGACGGCAAAATATCGGTTGTTTTTGTTAAATGATAATATTGTAAGGATTCGCTGCACTTTTGCAAGTGAATTTAAACCGGAAGCTTCGTATGCCCTTGTTATGACAGCATGGCAAGATCATATGGATGATTTGCTGCGAGGGGAGCGAAAAAGTGTAGCGGCTATTAACACCACTTATGAAGATAGGAATACGTATATTTTATTAACTACTAAAAAGTTAGAGATCAAAGTTTATAAAGATCCTTTTGTAATTGAGATTTTAGACAAAGATGGAAATATATTGCATTCGGATTTGAAAGAAAGAGCCTGTGTACAGGATGATTTAGGCCGCCTTTATCATTATTCCTGCATGGATGATGGTGATTATTTTTACGGGTTTGGAGAAAAAGCGGGGTATTTAAATAAGAAAAACCGCAGAATGAGAATGCATAACGTAGATACGATTGGCTATGACTCTGAATTGACTGACCCGCTATATAAGCATATTCCATTTTATATCAAGCTAAACAGCCGAAATAATATCGCAAGCGGTTTATTTTATCATAATTCTTATGACTCTGTTTTTGATATGGGCTGTGAGAGAAGCGGGTATTATAATAAATTTAGTTATTTTTGTGCCGATGGGGGAGAATTAGATATATTCTTTATTTATGGTCCAAAAATAAAAGATGTCATAAAACATTATACTGATTTGACAGGGAAAACGGTATTCCCGACAAAATATTCCCTTGGGTATATGGGTTCTACTATGTACTATACGGAATTGGATAATGATGCGGACAAGGCTATTTTGCAATTTTTAGATAAATGTAAAGAAGAAGAAATTCCTTGTGATGGATTCTTTTTATCATCCGGCTACACTACGGGGCAGGATGGAAAAAGATATGTATTTAACTGGAACTATGACCGTTTTAAGAATCCTAAAGAGTTTGTGAAAAAAATGAAAGAAAAAGGTGCTGATTTAGCACCAAATGTCAAACCGGGCATGTTAACAACTCATCCTTTATATAGTGAGTTTGATGCAGCTGAGGCTTATATAAAAGATGAGTATGACGAGAAGTCACAAACTGACAGGTATTGGGGAGGTCAAGCTTCTTTTGTAGATTTTACAAATCCTAAAGGCCGTGAGTTGTGGAAAAAGCATTTAAAAGAAGAAATTGTTTCTCTTGGAGTAACCTCAATTTGGAATGATAACAATGAATATGAAATTAATAATTCCGCTTCAGTCTGTCATTATGAGGGACTAAAGCAAGGAGTTAATGCTTTGCGTCCCATTATGCCAAATCTTATGGCTTTTATGGCCCAAAAAACTGTTTTAGAGGTTTATCCTAATAGCAGGCCATACGTTGTAAGCAGGGCTGGTTTTGCTGGTATTCAACGTTACGCTCAAACTTGGGCGGGAGATAATAATACAAGTTGGAAAAGTCTAAAATTCAATGTACCAGTTATACTTGGAATGGGGTTGTCCGGAGTAGCGAACCAAGGCTGTGATATTGGAGGATTCTTTGGACCTGCCCCAGATCCGGAGCTATTTGTTAGATGGATTCAAAATGGAATATTTCAACCGAGATTTTCAATACATTCTTGTAATACGGATAATACGGTTACTGAACCATGGATGTTTCTTTCATATACAAAATATGTAAGAGAAGCTATACAACTTAGGTATCGGTTAGTTCCATACTTATATTCATTACTTGCAGAAGCAGCAACTGAGGGTTCTCCGATAATGAGGCCGTTAGTTTATGAATTTCAAGAAGATCACAATGTGTTAGAAGAAAGTTTTGATTTTATGATTGGAAGCTCATTATTGGTTGCTAATGTTCTGGAAGAAGGGGTGAAAACAAAGAAAGTTTACTTGCCGGCCGGAGCAACCTGGTTTAATTGGCATACCAAAGAGCGTTATGAGGGCGGACAGACGATTGAGATAGAAGTATCTTTGGATTCTATACCGATGTTCATTAAAAGCGGTGCTATTATACCAATGAGTGAAAAACTAATGAATATTCATACGGATGTAGTAGAAACACTTCACCTTCTCCTGGAACCTTCACAAAAATCTGAGTTTATTTTATATGATGATGATGGAATTACCAATGATTATAAAAATGGTGAGTATTTAAAAACAGTAATTAAAATAAAGAAAAATAAGGGAACAGAAATCACTTTTACTCATGAAGGAAGTTATTTGACACCCATTAAAGCAATGATTGTAGAATTAATTTGTCAGGATATTGCGCCAATCCAAGTTCGATTGCAAGATAAAAAACTTCCAATGTTTCTTGATAAAAGAAAATGGGAAGAAAACAGAGCGGGCTGGTATTATGATATGGAGCAAAAAACAGCAAATATCAAATATGACTATCTTTGTGAAGACTATACAATACATGTAGATTTTGATGTTAAAGATCTAATTTCAGTGTGAGTTATTGACACTATCTTTATGCTAGATTGTAGAAATGCTTCAAAAATATACATTTATTATATAACGATAAAAAGAGGCATCTGCTTTATCAGGAAAGGATATTGCGCAATTATTTGAAATGAGGTGCGGAAAAGAGAATGCCAGCAGTAATAACAATAGGTGAGAGCATGGCTCTAATGATTGCAGAGCAAAGTGGACCGTTAGAATTTGTAACAAGCTTTACACGTAAAGTTGCGGGAGCAGAATCGAATGTAGCTATCGGTTTGTCTCGGTTAAGTCATCAGACTGGATGGATTAGTTCCATTGGTGACGACCCTTTTGGTACATATATACGGAATACCATTCGTGGCGAAGGCGTAGACACATCACTTGTTACGGTGTCTTCAAGTTACAGGACAGGTATGATGTTAAAAGAGCAAAGCGACATAGGAGATCCTAAAATCTATTATTATCGGGAAAACTCAGCTGCTAGCCATATGAATCCATCAGTCTTGATTGATAGTTATTTTGATAATGCAAAAATACTCCATATTACAGGTATCTTTCCCATGCTGAGTCCAGAATGCCAGGAAACAGTATTTGCTGCAATTGTTCTTGCCAAGAAGAATGGTTTACTTGTATCCTTTGACCCTAACATACGCAAACAGCTTTGGAAGGGTGAGGAATCAAGGCGCATGTTATTAGAAATTGCGCAGCAAGCCGATATTATACTGCCTGGAATTCAGGAAGCGGAGCTATTAGTGGACAGCTTGGATTGGAAGGATATTTCAGCAGCTTTTCATTCCAAAGGAATTCGCTTTATCATTATGAAAGACGGCGCAGCGGGAGCCTATTACTCAATGAAAATGACAGATGATGGGATCATTAGTGGGTATGAAAAGGGTTTCCAAGTCAAACGCGTTGTAGATTCTGTTGGTGCTGGGGATGGTTTTGCAGTCGGTGTACTTTCCGGGATTCTTGAGGGATTGCCTCTAAATGAATCCGTTCGCCGCGGAAATGCAATTGGCTCCCTTGCAGTTATGGTAAAAGGGGATTCTGATGGTTATCCCACACGTAAAGAACTTGATGAATATCTTAGTAGGTAATTGTTGGATTCAAATGAAGAATAAAGCCATAAAATAATTTATTGAGGAGAGAAATTTGATATGATACCTAAATTGAAGCTGGTACGGATATCGTAAAAGTATTTCCAGGTGAAGCCTTTGGTCCATCTTTTATTAAAGCAATTAAGGGGCCGCTGCCCCAAGCACCGGTTGGAGATCTTCTGGCATTTGAAACATTAAAAATCAACAGTTAGGGAGAGATTAACATGAGTATTGGAAATGATTGTTTTTATTGTCTAAAAGATCAACGGTTAGATGACTTAATGATCGAAATAAGTAAAATGGAAGTTTCCACTTTGTATCTATTTAAAGAACAAACCTATGAGGGTAGATGTGTACTAGCCTATAAGGGACATCAAAATCATCTAACTGAGCTAGATGATAAAGAGTATGCACTTTATATGAAGGATTTGGCAAGAGCGGCAAAGGCAATTATGAAGGCGTTCAATCCTGATAAACTGAATTACGGTGCTTATTCAGATAAATTATCTCACTTACATTTTCATTTAGTACCTAAGTATCAGGATGGACCCTCATGGGGAGGAACCTTTGAGATGATGCCCGCAAAGAAAGTATTGCTTAGTGAGGCAGAGTATATAAAAATGATCAATCTCATCCAGAAAAACTTATAATTTTAAATAGGAATTTATTATTAGATAAGCAGCCCTAAAAAATAGTAAAGATATAATAGTAAAATAATGCTTTATAAGTTATGATTTCGCTTATAAGGCATTATTTATTTTTAGCTATTTTTTATTCTTTCGTTTTTGCAGGGGTGTAGAGAGTATATGTAGAAATCTGTAGTACAATCAAATTTGTTTGAGGAGATGAAAGATCATATGATCCAGCAAGCTGAGCGCATGAAAGGACTGACATCAGCAATTTTTTCGCAATTAGAAGAACTGCAGAAGAAGGCAGCAGCCTCTGGCGTGGATATCATTCAACTTTCCATTGGAAATCCAGATATGGCTCCGGCACCCCATATTGTAGAAGCCATGAAACAGGCAGTGGAGTGCGGTGATAATTATGGCTATACGTTATCAAAAGGTAAGCCGGAACTTTTGCAGGCGATTGCCGGGTGGTATGATAAAAAATTTGATGTACAATTAGATCCCGATACCGAAGTCCATTCTCTGATTGGTTCTCAGGAAGGATTGGCTCATATTGGACTTTGCCTAGTGAATCCGGGAGATGTAGTGCTTATTCCTGATCCGGGATATCCTATTTTCAGCGCAGGTCCATATATTGCTGGCGCCCAGCTGCATAAGATGTGTTTAACTCCTGAAAATAATTACCTGCCAGATTTGGATGGGATTGACGAAGAGATATTAAAACGTACTAAACTAATGATTTTGAATTATCCTAATAACCCTTTAGCTGCTACGGCAACACGTGAGTTTTATGAAAAAGTGGTAGCATTGGCACATCGGTATCAGTTTGTGGTTTGTAGTGATTTTGCATATAGTGAATTAGTTTTTGATGATTATCGTCCTGAGAGCTTTTTAAGTATTCCAGGGGCGAAAGAAATTGGCATCGAGTTTAATTCCCTGTCTAAAAGCTATAACATGTGCGGCTGTCGTATTGCATATGTTGTTGGTAATTCCCAGGTTATATCGCTGCTGGGCCGTCTAAAATCGAATTTTGACTATGGCATATTTGCGCCCGTGCAGCTTGCTGCTATTGCTGCGTTAACAGGTCCCCAGGATTGTGTAAGAGAAACGGCCGCTGCTTATCAAAGGCGCCGTGATATCATTGTGGATGGTTTTAATAGTATAGGATGGCATGTAGAACGTCCAAAAGCGTCCATGTATATATGGGCTAAGGTGCCAACAAAGCAAAGTTCTTTTGATTTTACTGTTGACCTGCTCAACCATACAGGTGTAGCAGTAGTTCCGGGTAAAGCCTTTGGTGATTGCGGGGAGGGTTTTGTCAGAATTGCCTTAGTACAGCCAGAAGAGAGATTGACGGAAGCGGTGGCAAGAATAAAGAAATGGCTAAGATAAACAGGACGCATAGAGTTTCTCGGGGGTAAAAAATCAAAGTTGTTTTTTCGCTAGGACGGTCAAGGGGATGAGGCTGTTGATATTTGCAGGTTCATGAATTATAGAGAATAAGAGATGAAAATCAGAATATAACAACAATAATAAAACTAACTTAAATGTATTGCAATGTATAAAAACATGATATATAATCTAAACAAGTTAAGTTAATGACGTTTAAGTTGTCTTTGGTTAAGAGTACAACGAAGTGCCGACCGAATGCCTGTGTGCATTCTGGTCGGCTATTACTTTTATAAGGGGGGAGTATAGTGCCGGGTGATAGCACATTTGTTTTGACAGGATTGCAGCTAGTGATAATGGGTGATGTGGAAGCGGATGCACCAGATGGGTCGATTGGGTTTACTAGGAATTCGTATAGAAAGGAAAGCAAAGAAGTTGCTGTTGTTTCTGAGGCTATGCCTCCTGTAACGAGTAACAAATTTACTAGAGAAAAACGTAGTGAGTTACTAATGACTATCTGCTTGAAGTATCCTTTTTGGAATGAATTTCGTATATTGGATTTTTTGAATAAGCATGGTATTTCTATGACAATGGAAGAGTTAAAAGGTCTGCGTAGAGAGTGTGGCATTGATAGTCGGGAAGATGTTTGCCTGGAGTTAATGCGGCTCTATTTTAATAAGGAAATTAAATTAGATAAAAAACAAGTACAGTTTATCGAAAGACTGAATCCAGCCTTTCGTGACCGAGAGTTTTTAGCAGCTAGACCTGGTGATTTACTTGTATATGAATGTATTTTTTTTCGAAAGTTAAATAAAATGTTTTATCTCCACTTCGTATTTGATTTATTTAATGGTTATGCTTTTGGCAAAGTAAGCCGTCGTTGTTCAGGAGAAATAGGGTTGAAACTGCTGCAGGAAAAAATAGTTCCATTTTATCGTAAAAGAGGTTATAAAGTTCGTGCTATTTTGCATTCGATCAAATCCACTCGGGAACATTGGGAGGCAGAAGAATCGAGTATCCGCGGAAGTGTTTTAGCAATGAGCATCGAGTGGTTGGACCCTAAACATGAATTTGGCATTATACAACGTTTTAAGCAGGATTTCTTAGATGATTTTTTCAAAGATGCAGAGACGCTTGATGTATCTCTATTAATGATTCAGCCAGCTTTTGATCGGAGGATGATCAAATACAACTCTGCCTGTCCTTTTCATCAAAGGCGTAATCTATTAGGATATCTGGATGATTTAGAAAGTACGGACAGGAGACCTTTGGAAGTCAACTGTAATTAAGACCGACGAATCCAAAACAATAACAAAAAGCTCCACGAGTATTCGTGGTACTCATGGAGCAAAGTAAAAATCTTTTATCAGTATTCGTGGTACTCATAAAGGGAGTCGAAATTCTAATTCCAGTGGCGCTAGGTCTATTTCGTTTACCCATTTTTCATATATCAATCGGCTTCATTATTAATTTAAGGGGGTGGTTTTATAGATTTTGCAATAAAAATGCTTCATGAGTATTCGTGGTACTCATGAAGCGAGGCAAACTTCCTAATCCCAGTGGCACTAGGTTCATTCGATTTACCCGTTTCACATTATAACACGTTGGTTTTCTTTTTTCAACAAGAGGGTGAAAAAAGGAATGAGCTGGACAATTTAGGCGAGAAAAAGAGTACCAAATCATAAAGCTGAAAAATTTTAAAAGGTGGTTTTTGAAAATGACAAGAAAAATTGCAATATATGGTAAAGGCGGCATTGGTAAATCTACTACTCAACAAAATACTGCAGGAGCAATGGCTCATTTTTATGATCAAAAAGTATTTATCCATGGCTGTGATCCAAAGGCCGATTCCACTCGTCTGATTCTTGGCGGAATGAATCAAAAAACATTAATGGATATGTTGCGAGATGAAGGAGAAGAAAAAATTACCGTTGAGAAGGTTGTAAAAGATGGGTATTTGGGAATTCGCTGCGTGGAGTCAGGCGGTCCGGAACCTGGGGTAGGGTGCGCAGGTCGTGGTGTAATCACAGCGATTGACCTTATGGAAAAGAATGGTGCCTATACATCGGATTTGGATTTCGTGTTCTTTGATGTACTTGGCGATGTTGTATGCGGTGGATTTGCAATGCCGATCCGTGATGGTAAAGCGCAGGAAGTATATATTGTTGCTTCGGGAGAAATGATGGCCATCTATGCAGCCAACAATATTTGCAAAGGTCTTGTAAAATATGCAAAACAAAGCGGTGTTCGTCTTGGCGGAGTCATTTGCAACAGCCGTAAAGTCGATAAGGAAAGAGAATTCTTAGAAGAATTCACGGCTGCAATCGGCACACAAATGATTCACTTTGTACCTCGTGATAATATTGTTCAAAAAGCTGAATTTAACAAAAAAACAGTTGTTGAGTATGATGCGGAATGTAACCAAGCGTTAGAATACGGAGAGCTGGCACGCAAGATTATCGAGAATAAGAATTTTGTGATTCCGAAACCTCTTAGCATGGATGAATTAGAAGCCATGGTTGTTAAATACGGCATTGCTGATTAATTGACAACAAAAAAATAGGAGGAGAGCGCATATATGATTATGGTTAGAGCAATTGTTAGACCAGATAAAAAAGAAGTAGTTCTTGACGAACTTTCCAGCGCTGGGTTTCATGCTGCTACTGTAGTAGATGTTGTAGGTCGCGGGAAACAAAAGGGGATCAAGTTTGGCGATGTTATATATGATGAAATTCCGAAAAGTCTTATTATGTTAGTCATTCATGATGAAGATAAAGAGGATGTACTAGATGTTATTATCCGTCATGCTAAGACCGGTGAAGCGGGAGCTTTTGGCGACGGGAAAATATTTATAAGTTCTACGGACGAAGTATATACCGTTTCCAGCGGCGTTGCTGGGTTATAGGGGAGGCGGTGTTATGAAAGAAATTATAGCCGTAGTAAGGATCAATAAGGTCAGCGCTACCAAAAAGGCATTGGTACAAGTCGGGGCTGCCGGTTTTACAGCTTTGAAGGTCATGGGGCGGGGCAGATTAGTAGAGGATAAAGCTGTAATTGCTGAACGTAGAGCAACCCTATTAGCCTTAGCTCAGAAAGATGATTATAATACGGAAAAGCTGATAACCAAATTCTTAGACGGGACTCGTTTATTCCCCCGCAGGATGTTTACTGTTTTAGCTCATGACGAAGATGTGCCTAAGATTGTCGCGGCCATCATTGAAGCTAATAAAACCGATTACAATGTTGGTGACGGGAAAATCTTTGTATTACCAGTGCTTGACGCAGTAAGGGTGAGAACGAAGGAATCTGGAGATGCGGCAATATAGTGAAATGATTGTTAGATGATTAAGTTAGTAAAAAAGAGGAGGAACCCAATATGCCATATCATAAATTTAAATGTAGCGAGTGCATTCCTGAAAGAGAAAAACACGCTGTTGTAAAAGGTCCCGGCGAGGATATAACTTCGGCTCTTCCTCTCGGATACCTCAACACCATTCCGGGGTCGATTTCAGAACGTGGCTGCGCTTACTGCGGAGCAAAGCATGTTATCGGCACACCGATGAAAGATGTTATTCATATGAGTCATGGACCAGTTGGATGTACCTATGACACCTGGCAAACCAAACGCTATATCAGCGATAACGATAACTTTCAACTTAAATATACCTATGCCACAGATATGAAGGAAAAACACATCATATTTGGTGCTGAAAAACTGCTCAAGCAGAATATTATTGAGGCATTTAAAGCATTTCCTAGTATTAAGCGGATGACTCTTTACCAAACCTGTGCTTCCGCACTGATCGGGGACGATATTAATGCCATTGCGGCAGAAGTGATGGAGGAAATGCCGGAAGTAGATATCTTCGTTTGCAATTCTCCTGGCTTCGGAGGACCGAGCCAGTCAGGAGGACATCATAAAATCAATATCGCCTGGATTAATCAGAAGGTAGGAAATGTGGAACCTAAAATCACCAGTGACTACGTTATCAATTATGTGGGTGAATACAATATTCAGGGTGATCAGGAAGTCATGGTGGATTATTTCAAAAAAATGGGCATTCAAGTTCTGTCCACCTTTACGGGTAACGGATCCTACGATGACCTCAGATCTATGCACCGGGCACATCTTAACGTACTTGAATGTGCTCGATCCGCCGAGTATATCTGCAATGAGCTCAAAGTAAGATATGGTACTCCTCGCCTTGATATCGATGGGTTTGGCTTCGAACCAATGTCGGCATCACTCAGAAAGGTTGGCTTGTTCTTTGGAATCGAAGATAGAGCCCAAGCCATCATTGATGAAGAAACCGCCAAATGGAAACCAGAACTCGAATGGTATAAAGAAAGGCTGAAAGGTAAAAAAGTATGTCTCTGGCCGGGTGGCTCAAAACTCTGGCACTGGGCGCATGTAATTCATGATGAGATGGGACTTGAAGTCGTCTCTGTGTATACGAAATTTGGTCATCAGGGTGACATGGAAAAGGGTATTTCCCGGTGTGAAGAAGGTACCCTCGCCATCGATGATCCCAATGAACTTGAAGGACTCGAAGCCATGGAGATGCTGAAGCCTGACATTATATTCACTGGGAAGCGTCCAGGTGAGGTTGCCAAAAAGATTCGGGTACCATACCTTAACGCCCATGCGTATCACAATGGTCCCTGGAAAGGATATGAAGGCTGGGTCAGGTTTGCGCGGGATATCTACAATGCGATTTATTCGCCAATTCATCAGCTTTCCTTAGTTGATATCAGCAAGGAGGAAATACCTACAGAGACAAAATTCTTAACACAAAAGATGATCTCCGATATGAATTTGAGTGAAGAGGTAACTTCTTCAAAGGATTTGAGAGAATATACGGGTAAATATGACATCATTTCAGAATTGCGTGGAAAAACATATCCCGATTTCCCAGCGCAAAAGAAACTCTCAGCGGTATGAGGGAGGGGAGGATATTTATGGAAGATATGATGAAAGACAGAGTTGAACAACTGGTAGATTATATTATGAAAAAATGTCTGTGGCAGTTTCATTCCCGGTCCTGGGACAGAGAGAAACAAAACGAGGGAATCCTGACGAAAACCATGCAGATATTGTGTGAAGAACCCGTTAAGAAAGAAACTCCGACGGATAAATGTTATTGGGTAGATGCCGTATATTTGGCTGATGCTTTTAAATCTCGTTATTCATGGATGGCTACGCTGGACAAAGAAGAAATTAAGCTACTTATGCAGGAACTCAAAGATCGCATAGACTACCTAACGATTAAGGGATCCCTTAATGCAGAACTTACTGACCCGCATTATTAAAGCCTAACAATCAAAAAAACTGTGCCGTCACGGCGGACGCAAAATGAAACGAAAAGGAAGGAGTATTTCTATGCAATGTGAAGTGAAAAACAAAGAGCGTGTCGGCGTTATCAATCCAATATTAACATGCCAGCCTTGTGGCGCGCAGTATGCCAGTATAGGAATAAAGGAGTGTATTGGGATCGTTCATGGAGGTCAGGGGTGCGTTATGTTCGTCCGTCTGCTGTTCTCCCAGCATTTTAAAGAGAGTTTTGAGCTTGCGTCTTCTTCCCTCCATGAGGATGGTGCAGTGTTTGGTGCTACCCATCGTGTGGAAGAAGCGGTAGATGTGCTTTTGATGCGGTATCCTCATGTGAAAGTTATACCTATCATCTCAACCTGCTCAACGGAAGTTATCGGCGATGATATTGATGGTGTCGTTTTGAAGCTGAATAGCGGGCTTTTGAAAGAAAAATATGCTGGTCGGGAGGTTCATCTCATTCCCATTCATTCTCCTAGCTTTAAGGGGAGTATGGTGAGCGGCTACGATGTTGCAGTAAAGGATATTGTCAGTCATTTTGCAAAAAAAGATAAACCAAACGGAAAAATTAACTTGTTCACTGGATGGGTGAATCCGGGGGATGTAACAGCACTTAAACATCTTCTAACAGAAATCCAGGTAGATGCTACCGTTCTTTTCGAAATTGAGAGCTTTGATTCTCCTCTGATGCCCGACGGAAACTCGGTGTCCTATGGTAATACGACAATTGAGGATCTAACTGAAACAGCGGATGCCTTGGGAACTATCGCGCTAAACAGGTACGAAGGCGGTCAGGCTGCCAAATATCTTGAAAATGAATTTGATATTCCGACCATCATTGGACCGACTCCTATCGGCATCCGCAATACGGATATCTTTCTTCAGAATGTGAAGAAAATCACCGGTAAACCAATTCCTGCGTCTCTTGTTCGAGAGCGTGGCATTGCCCTTGATGCGCTGACGGATCTTACCCATATGTTTTTTGCTGATAAGAAAGTCGCTATCTACGGGAACGCTGATCTTGTTATTGGTCTTGCAGAGTTCTGCCTTGATTTGGAGATGAAACCCGTGTTGCTTCTATTGGGTGACGATAATACGTCCTACCCTAACGATCCCCGTATTAAAGCACTTCAGGAAAACGTTTCCTTTGAGATGGAAGTCATTATGAATGCAGATTTGTGGGAACTGGAAAACCGGATTAAGAACGAGGGACTTGAACTGGATTTGATTTTGGGTCACTCTAAGGGAAGGTTTATCTCCATTGACTATAATATTCCCATGGTGCGTGTAGGTTTCCCAACTTACGACCGTGCAGGATTGTATCGTCATCCCGTTGTCGGCTATGCAGGTGCCACATGGCTAGGGGAAGAAATAGCAAATACGCTGTTTACCGACATGGAATACAAGAAGAACAAGGAATGGGTTCTCAATGTTTGGTAAGAGCATGTAATGCATTTGATTCTAAAAGGTCAATCATTGCAAAGTTAACGGTAATTTGTAGGATTCTGCCAGTTCCTGATGATGATCAGGTTCTGGCAGAACCATTATAGAAGAAGTTTGAGGTGAAGAATATGGATTGCCCAGGTTCAACGTCGGATACAAAAATGCAAACGACTGCTGCTATATTGGAGAAAACCCAGAAGCATCCCTGTTACTCCTTTGACGCTCATCAAAAATTTGCCAGGATGCATCTGCCTGTTGCACCCTACTGTAATATTAGCTGTAATTATTGTAATCGCAAATTTGATTGTGTAAATGAGAGTCGCCCAGGTGTGACCAGTGAAATACTTACGCCACAAGCAGCCAAAAAAAAGTTTGATAGAGTAAGTGAAAAGGTTGGAGAGCTTAGTGTAGTGGGGATTGCAGGACCTGGGGATGCTTTAGCTGATTGGGAAAATACAAGGCAGACCATAGGATTGATTCGTAAGGAAAACCCGCAGATTGTTTTTTGTCTTTCAACAAATGGCTTGCTATTGCCTGAATATGCTCAGGAAATTGTAGAACTCGGCGTGACCCATGTTACAGTAACAGTAAATTGTTTAGATCCTGCGATTGGTGCGAAAATTTATAAACATATTCATTATAAAGGACGGCATTATGGAGGGGAAGCAGGCGTAAAAATTCTGATTGAAAATCAACTAGCTGGTATTCAAAAACTCACAAGCCAGGGGATTATTGTAAAAATTAATATTGTAATGTTAAAGGGCATCAATGATCATCACATTCCAGAAGTGGTTAAGAAGATGAAGGAACTTGGTATTTATATTACCAATATTATGCCCTTGATTCCAGCACCGGGCAGTGTGTTTGAAAATTTCCCTCAAACTACCATGAAAGATGTCAATGAGATGAGGAATTCCTGTGAATTAGATGTCATGCAAATGCGCCACTGTAAACAATGCCGTGCGGATGCTATCGGATTGCTTGGCGAGGATCGTTCCCAAGAATTTCGGGATCATGATGAATCCCTTACCGTTTTTCAACGGGTAATGTAATGATAGTTAGTATTGGAAGGAGTGGTCCAAATGAGACAGATGGTTATGGTGTCTGATCAGACGATCAATGAAGCATTACGCTTAGGTACATCAATGGATGCTATTGAGTTGATGATACCGATTTTGAAAAAATATGGAATCGCAAATATCGATATGTCACTAGATTATTTGCCAAGTGATGGTGTTCCCAAACAGATCCTTTTATATCCCTTGCTGCGCTGTAAGATTCACTCTTCCTTGGAAGAAATAGCAAAGGTCAGACAAATGGGATTTTCAAAAGTAATCCTTTCCTGGCTTCATCAGCCCTCTCAGTCATCATTGGATCAACTTACAGATTAACGACAGTCCGGGAATTTGCTCAGGAAATCTATTTATGTATTGAAAATGCAGAAGATCTCTCTATACCTGAGCTAACTTCCTATTGGCCGCTGCTATCTCGATACCGGGTGAAACGATTTATTTATCAAGATGTGAGAAGTAGTCTCGAACCTTTGGGTGTTTGCCGAAAATTAGAGAGCTTGCAGCAGACAGTACCTTGTCCCATCGAATTTCATGGACATAATACCTATGGATTAGCTACTGCCAATAGTTTGGCAGCGCTTAGGGCAGGAGTTCAATATGTGGCAGCAGCAGTGAGTGGTATCGGATTGCCAAACCATGCTGCCATGGAAGAAGTCTTAATGGCGGTGAAGCATTTATGGAAACAAGATCAAGTGCCGTCAGGAAGTTCCTTGACTGCAGATTGTTTAGAAATATTGTCCTATATGGGGATTTCGCTGCCCGTTGATAAGGCACTGATTGGCCGCGGTGTATTCGCTCATGAATCGGGAATACATGTGGATGGCATTACCAAAAACCCGCTGCTTTATGAAGTCATTCGACCAGAGGAAGTGGGGCAAACCAGGCAATTGGTCATTGGTAAGCATTCAGGAACTATGTCTCTTAAAATAAAATTTTTGCAATGGAATTTAGAACTGGATCAGGCAGAAGCCTTAGAAATGTTAGAGAAGGTCAGGAGGCTTGCATCTGTGCAAAAAGACCGTTATCTGATTTAGAGTTGCATCAACTATATTGGCGGAGGAATCAAATGGATCAAAGTCAGTTGGGGTAGCTGCCAGGGATAAAGGAGGAATGTATCACGGATGGTAGATGGGATTCCAACTTGTTGACACTACCTTTCGTGATGGCGAGCAGTCAGCAGGGGTTGTTTTTTCTACTGAGGAAAAAATAAATATGGCGATTGCTCTTGATCGGGCTGGTGTTACTTGGATTGAGGCTGGTACACCAGCAATGGGCCAAGAAGAGCAAGAAACCCTGCGTTCTCTTTTGGCATTACCTTTACGGGCAACCCTAATTGCTTGGAATTGGGCAGAATTGGCGGATATTCGCGCATCTTTGGCCTGTGGCTTTTCTTGCATTCATATTTCATTACCAGTATCTGATTTGCATATATCCCAGAAGCTGAAAAAAGATCGTGATTGGGTGATTCAGCAATTGAGGACAGCATTGCAGCTAGTCCAAAGTTATGGCTGCACGATTACAGTAGGTGCGGAAGACACTTCAAGAGCTGATTCTGATTTTTTCCTGCAATTTGCTGATGTCGCTGCTCAATATGGGGCCACGAGAATTCGATTTGCCGATACGGTAGGCTGCTTAGACCCGTTTATGACATTCGATCGTTTGCAAGATGTAGTCAAACGATGTTCTCTGCCTATTGAGTTTCATGGTCATAATGATTTTGGTCTGGCTACAGCAAATACATTAGCTGCCTTTCAGGCTGGAGTTCAGTTTGCAAGTGTTACCTTAGCAGGGATTGGTGAAAGGGCGGGAAATGCATCCTTAGAGGAGGTTGTGGCTTCCTTGGAAAAATTTTATGGGTATCATTGCGGCATTGAAGCAAGTCATTTAGGTTCATTAGCTGATTTAGTTGCAAAGGCAAGCAATAGACCTTTATTTCCTTATCGTCCAGTGGTGGGATCCGTTTGCCGAATGACTATGCAGTAGTAAATATAAGAAAGAGTAGTGCCCAAAAAGAGGAGAAAAATATGAAAAATATTGTTCATCATTATTTCGCCTATGGTTCGAATATGAATTTGGCGCAAATGCAGCAACGATGTTTGAACCCTAAAGTACTTGGAATTGCTCGTTTACCTGGGTATAGAGTCGAATTTTATGGATATTCTGCCATATGGGACGGAGGGCAGGAAACGGTAGTTACTGATCGTGATTCGGAAGTTTGGGGCGTGTTATATGAATTACAGTTTTCTGATCGGGAGCAGCTAGACTTTTATGTAGATGCCCGTTTTGATGGAACAGGACAGTATTTTCACTATCCCTTGGATGTAATCGATAGTGAGCAAAGAGCAATCGATGCTGTGATTTATAAAAAAGATAAAGGTGGCGAAGAGACGTCTCCTAGTGCAGAATATTTAAGTTTCATTATACAAGGTGCAAAAGAGCAAGGATTACCGGAAGGGTATATAGCACTATTGCAGAATAGAATAACCAAACCCGCTGCTTATGCAGTGCCTCTCGTGAGGAAATCGAAGTTAAGTTATATGAACATCAGTTGTGGCGATTGTGGTGAATAACATTCTTTAAAAATTCAGTTATGAAAGGATAAAAACAAACATGAGACTCCACTATTTGCAGCATGTTCCATTTGAAAATCCCGGCAGTATTTTAACATGGGCAAAAGAAAATGACCATGTTATAACCAATACACAATTGTATCAAAATGCCTCATTGCCAAAACAGCAGGATTTTGATTGGCTTGTGGTCATGGGTGGTCCAATGAATATTTATGAAGAAGAGAAATATCCATGGCTTGCCGTTGAAAAGGCATTTATCCGAGAAGCTATTGCATCTGGTAAAGTAATTATTGGTTTATGCCTGGGAGGTCAATTGATTGCCGATGCGATAGGCGGCAAGGTTACGCAAAACCCTTATAAGGAAATTGGCTGGTTTCCTATCCGCTTGAGTGAAGCAGCGCGGTTATCACCTTTGTTTTCTTTTTTTCCTGAGCAGTCAGTCGTATTTCAGTGGCATGGGGATACCTTCAGCATCCTGCCGGAAGATGCAGAGTGTATTGCCGAAAGCCAAGCCTGTAAGCATCAGGCCTTTATCTATAAAAAAAGAGTATTTGCCTTTCAATATCATATGGAAAATACGCCGGACATTATTGAGGGTCTTGTGGAAAATTGCAAAGAAGAAATGGTGCCGGATCTTTATGTGCAAACCCCGGAAGAACTTCTGGCCCATCCTGAATATATCGAACAAAATAATAAGTGGATGAATCAATTTCTTGCACAACTGGAAAAAATGTATAGAAAGGGGGGAGCTTTGATGCATCAGATTAGTTATACGAAGCGCAATTGCACAGATCGAGAGAAAATCGAAACCTTTTTGTTGCGAGAAAGAGTAGGCGTGCTGGGCATGGTAAGCGATAGTTTGCCCTATGCCGTTCCGGTGAACTATGTGTGGCACAAGGGTTCTGTTTACTTTCATGGCATGGGTTCGGGAAAAAAGGTAAGTATCCTTTCCGATAATCCCCCTGTTATTTTCACAATCTATAAAGAACACGGGACTGTGACGGATCCGGTTCCTTGCCATGTTGATACATCCTATATGAGTGTAATGCTTTTCGGCCAGGCGGCAAAGGTGACTGATTCTGAAGAGGCTGCCGCAGTTCTCCAGAAACTGCTTGAAAAATTTATGCCTAAGTATTACAGCCATCCCTTAACCAGCACTTTGATTGAGAAGTATCGCTCGGGAATGGATGGGAATGGGGTTGCAGTTTATCGGCTAACGCCACAGGAAATGACGGCTAAAGAAAACGCGGTGGCAGCGGATCAATTGTTTAACCAAAAAGCGCAGTAATTCATGATGAATTCTTTGCTATTGTCAGATCTGTTATTTGGAAGGAAAGAAAGGAATAACGATTTAACCGCAGAGGCGCAGAGTACGCTGAGAAATTTTTAATTCTATCTATTTTTCTCTGTGTTCTCTGCGCCTCTGCGGTTAAAAACATTGATCCCTTTTTTTAGTCTACATAGAGAAGCCAACATTTTGCTGTGCAGCAGGATGTTGGCTTCTCTATGGGAATAAATAGATTGAAAGCGATGAAACATATGGGTATAATGAAAATAAACTAAAATCATCCTTTGTGTACAATGACGTACCGGTCGGATGTGCTGATGCACTCTTGAACCGGTTTTAATTTTAGGTAAGAGAAAAAAGTTAGTAATTAAAACTAGAAAAACGGATATTCTGTAAATGATGCGATAGGAAAAGGGGGGGGGAAGGATATGGAGCAAATACAACTAACGATGACAATTGGTGAAATTATTAAGAACTATCCTGAAACACGGGAGGTATTTATTAATAATGGTTTCTCCATTTTTGCTGATGATACAGTAATACAGCAGTTGGGAGTGGTATTAAAGTTAAAAACGGCCTTAAAAAGTAAAAATATAAACGAAGAATCTTTTATGAAGCTGCTGCAAGGAAAAATTGCAGAAACGGACAGATATAAGAACTTACAAACGACAGTGCTTGAAAATGACTCAAACCACTTAAATATGTTGTCCCTATTGCCTTGTCCATTAAAAGTTCCCATGCAAGGGGAATTAAAATTATTTCTGGACTACTTGCGTGAAGAAAAAAATCTGCCCTTGAATTACTGCATCGAATCTTTTTTCAATGATCATTTAGATTATGAAGATTATCTGGAGCATTTTGAAGAGGCTGATGAAATACCTGATATCATCATGACTGCTGGCTATGGCTTTTTTTATAAAAAATTCATGGATCGTTTTGTTGCCAAAGGAGTCTTTGCTGACGTGATCAATCGTCCAGTAAATTCTCGTTTGGCTGAGGCTGGTATCATTGATCCTGATGGACATTTTACAGTGATTGGTGCCAATGTTCTTGTTATGGTAGTGGATAAAAATCGTTTAGGAAACATTCCTATACCTAAGACCTGGGGAGATTTATTAAAACCTGAATATGAAAATAAAGTAGTGATGCGTGGTCATGGCGACACGTTTTGTGATGTAGTGCAGCTTAACTATTATAAAGATTATGGGGCAGCGGGAGTGGAGCAATTAGGACGGTCCGTAAAGTATGGACTCCATCCGGCACAAATGGTAAAAGAGCTTACCAGCAGCCGCAAAGATGTGCCGCCCATTCATATTATGCCTTACTTTTTTTACAAAACTATGAAGGAGTCTGACCATATAAGAATCCTATGGCCCGAAGATGGAATCTTAACCTATCCCATATCTGTATTGATCAAAGCGGATAAAATGCAAGAACTGCAAGAATTAGCGGAGTATCTGACCGGTCCAGAAATTGCACGGATTTGCGCAGAAGCTTATTTCCCGGCGACCCATGGGGATGTAAAAGTGAACCTTCCTGAACATGTGAAATTAAAATGGCTGGGCTGGGATTTTATTAAAAGCAATGATATGAAATATCTCGTGGAAACCATGAATGATACCTTTATGCGGGTATATCGTGAGGGAGGAAAAGAAGTATGCAGCTAATTACTGTTGCCGGACCACCTTCGGCGGGGAAAACTTCCGTTATGTTAAAGATCATTGAAACTCTCCAGGAAGAAACGCTGAAAGTGGGTGTGATCAAGTTTGATTGCTTGTCTACCCAGGATCAGATTCTCTATCAAAAAAAAGGCATCGAGGCAAAGATTGGTCTGTCGGGAAATCTTTGTCCAGATCATTTTTTTGTAAGTAATGTTCAGGATTGCTTAACATGGTCGCAAAAAAATAATTTAGATATGTTAATTACGGAGAGTGCTGGTTTGTGCAATCGGTGTTCTCCTCATATTCGTGATGTCATGGCAGTTTGCGTGATTGACAATTTGAGCGGAGTGAATACCCCAAGAAAAGTCGGACCCATGTTAAAATTAGCCGATATCGTCATTATAACGAAAGGTGATATCGTTTCCCAAGCGGAGCGGGAGGTCTTTGCTTTTCGGGTAAAGCAGGCAAATCCAAGTGCAATCATTGTCCATGTAAATGGTATTACTGGTCAGGGGGCTAGGGAAGTTGGTCAACTCTTTAAAGGAGCTCAAGGTGTGGATAGCCTTACAGATTATCATCTGCGCTTTTCTATGCCGGCAGCTACTTGTTCCTATTGCTTGGGACAAACTCGTATCGGGCAAAACTTTCAAATGGGTAATGTTCGCAAAATGGATCTTAGCTAGAAGTAGATCGCATTGTAGTAAGGTAGGTTGTTATTAGGAAGGTGGGTTTGTAATGTGGGATCATTTGTCTGTAATGACAGTAAAACAATTGTTTACTTCATATCCTTATGCGACGGATTTTTTTTCGTCGCTGCCAAATCTTCAGCAAAGTGAGGAATCTTCTGTTGCGGCATATTTCGCTGCTATCGAGGAAGATACGCTGCAAGATTTAGGAATTGGTCGACAAGAGCTTTTAGATCAGTTTCTTTCTTTTATGCTGCAAATGGAAAAATTAAAAGAAGATAAGGTTAAAATTGAGTCCATTACTATTATAGGCGGCAGGGACAAGCAGGGAAAAGTCGAAGACATAGAACTAACGATACATGCGGGTGAAATTGTCTGCATTGTGGGACCTACTGGTTCCGGCAAGAGCCGATTACTTGCTGATATTGAATGGGTAGCACAACATGATACACCGACCAATCGCAAAATATTGATCAATGGACAGCTGCCTGATATGAGATGCCGATTTTCTGTTGAACATAAGCTAGTAGCCCAGCTTTCTCAAAATATGAATTTTATTATGGATCTATCTGTAGAAGAATTTGTCAGTATGCATGCAGAAAGCAGGATGCTGGAGAATATAGAAGAAGTAACCAGTCATATTATCGCCAAAGCCAACGAATTGGCCGGAGAACAATTTAACCCCGATACACCTGTTACCTCTTTAAGTGGAGGTCAGTCTAGGGCTTTAATGATTGCCGATACAGCCTATTTAAGTTCGTCCCCCATTGTACTGATTGACGAAATCGAAAATGCCGGTATTGATCGTCAAAATGCGTTGCGATTACTCATTGATAAGCAAAAAATAGTACTAATGGCAACTCATGATCCTATTTTGGCGCTAATGGGGGATAAACGAATTGTTATCAAAAATGGCGGTATCAGTAAGGTAATTGAAACTTCTGAGAAAGAAAGAGAAAATTTAATCTTATTAACACAAATCGATCGAAAGATGTTAGCGATTCGAGAAGTGTTGCGTAGCGGTGGACGAATTAATGAAATTCCCGTGGAGTTGGAGGAAATAATTTAATACGAATCGTGGTGCAAAAAAAGATCATAAAAAAGCAATGTGTATTGCTTTTTTAAAGTATATTTATGTTGAAAAGAATGTAAGATAATGCTAAAGTTTGCATTAAAGGAGCTTGTTCTTTCGTACAAAACTATAATAGAAAAGGGGATATTACGATGAAAATCAGCGGTAGAAACAAATTGCAAGGTATTGTCAAAGAGGTTGTAAAGGGCAGCGTAATGGCCAAAGTTGTAGTTGACTATAAAGGTGATGAAATTGTCGCTACTATCACTGTGGATTCCATTGATGATTTAGGATTAAAAGTTGGAGATGAAGTCACTGCTTTGATCAAGTCCACAGAAGTTATGATCATAAAATAATAATTTTACATATAAAAAGAAGGCGATTCGTGAATCGCCTTCTTTTTATATGTTAGCAAGTATATGATTTTGTTAAAGAAGACAGGAAGAAATGAAAGGAACCTTTTCTCTGTGTCCTCTGCGCCTCTGTGGTTAAAAAAATATGTGTTAACGTTTTTCTCTTATTAGCACTAATAAAAATATTGAAAAGAACTCCTAGTTGGTTTACCATTGGCATTCATATTCCAAGAAGGTGGTGGCTCAGACACTTGTTGCCCTTGGTGGAGAAATAAGACTTCGCTGCCTATTGCCTGGGCTTCTTCTGGTGAATGGGTGACAAGGACGAAGGGAATGTTCCAGATTTCCTGCAGTCTTTTTAGTTCATCCTGCAATTCGTAGCGACTTTGGGCATCAAGAGCAGATAAGGGTTCGTCGAGTAAAAGGATCTGAGGCTCAGCCATTAATGCACGAGCCATAGCCACACGTTGTTTTTCACCACCGGATAATTGGCTTATGGAGCGGTGGGGTAGATGTTCGATTTTTAATAAAGTAATCAGCTTTTCGTATAATTCATTGGCTTCTTGGCTGGGAGTTTTTACACCATACCAAATATTATGCTTAACATTCATGTGGGGAAACAGTGCGAAGTCCTGAAACATATAGCTGACATTTCTCTTTTTAGGTGGTAAATGAATAGTTTTCGTGGAAGAATAAAAAACAGTATCATTAGAAACAATACTGCCTTCATCTGGTTTCAGTAAACCTGCAATACAGCGCAAGATGGTTGTTTTACCACAGCCGGAAGGACCAAATAAAACAATGGTTTTATTAGGAGCAGTAAAAGAGATATTCAGAGTAAAATCAGATAATTTTTTTTTGATATCTACTGTTAGCATGCTGTGCTCCTTCCTTTTAGTGCAAAGTAATGTTTTTTCCTTTCCAATGGTTTAATCCGAAAATAATAGAAAAGGTGATTACGCTGATAATGATTACATACATCCCTGCTGTTATTAAGTCATTTGATTCTGTGGCAAAATAAATTGCCAATGGAATGGTTTGTGTCTTACCGGGAATATTACCGGCAATCATAATGGTAGCGCCAAATTCTCCTAAGGTTCTTGCAAAGGATAATACTAAACCGGATACCAGCCCCGGCCAGGATAATGGCATGGTAACCGTCCAAAATACCCGCCATTCGCTAGCTCCTAAAGTACGGGCAGCATCTTCTAGTGTTTTATCGATACCTTCAAATGCTGCCTTAGTGCTCTGGTACATTAGCGGAAAGGATACAACAGTACCTGCCAGAACAGCTGCAGATTGCGTAAAAATAATTTGCATGTCAAAATATTTCGTTAGAAGAATTCCTACGGGTCCTTGTTTACCAACTAAGATTAACAGTAAAAATCCAATGACGACAGGAGGCAAGACCAAAGGGAGAGTAAACAAAGATTCGAGGGCTGCTTTGCCTGGGATATCGGTGCTGCGCATGACATTAGCCGATAATACGCCAAGAAAAAATACAAAGAGCACTGAAATAGATGCAACCTTGATTGAAAGAATAACGGGCTGCCATTCGACCATACGTTTTCACCTGCACCATCTTGTTAAATTTGTATTATATAAAACGCACTAAGGACTGCTTATATCTGGAAAGTGAAAGATACTATCGCTCTTTGCGTAACGTCTTTTTCACAATATCCTGACGGCTAATCGTTAGTGCGTTTGTAACTGATTATTTACTCATGGTAAAACCGTATTTTTCAAAAATAGCTTTGCATTCCGGAGTGCTTAAATAGGCAAGAAAATCGGCAGCTGCTTTTTCTTGTTTGGTTCCTGATAAAACTGCCGCTGGATAAAGAATTGGCTGGTGAGAACCTTCTGGTGCAGTAGCTGCGACTTTCACTTTGTCACTGGATACGGCATCCGTTTTGTAAACGATACCCGCTTCTACGTTGCCTGTCTCCACATAAGTTAAGACGGTACGAACATCTTTGGCAAGAACCGCTTTACTTTGTATTTTATCCCAGATTCCCAATTTCTTTAGAACTTCCTGTGCATATTGTCCTGCTGGTACCGATCCTGTTTCACCAATACTTACTTTTTGAACATCGTTCTTTGTTAAATCTTCATATTTGGTGATGTTGAGGGTAGAGGCTGTAGGAACAATCACAACGAGTTTGTTCTCTACTAAGTTTTTGCGTGTAGCCTTATTTACCAGGTTTTTTTCTTCTAAGTCATTCATCTGTTTTGGTGCTGCGGAAATAAAAATGTCAGCGGGAGCACCTTGTTCGATTTGCTTTTGTAAAGCACCTGAGGCTCCAAGATTATAGACTAGCTTAACATTGGCATTTTTTGTTTCATAGTTCTTTTGGATTTCAGCAAGAGCATCCTTTAAACTGACAGCGGCAGAAACGTTTAGCTCAACTTTCTGCGGTGGTGCGGCTGGAGTTGCTGGTTTTTCGCCACCACATCCTGTGGTTATTGCAGCTATTATTAGTAAGGCTGCAATTAAAAATAATAACAAATGTTTTTTCAATGAATTTTCCTCCCCGATTTTTAATTTGAATAGTTCACTCTATAAAAAAACAACTAACATAGCCCAACAGAACTAGATTAGTTGATACAACATCGTATCTTTATATTAAATAAAAGCAATGAACTATAATAACAGGATATATGTAAAGTAATAGTGACTTTATAATTAAAATACTACAAAATGATACCAGAGTCAATATAAAAGTCTTTGTTTTTATGTTATAAAAGGATTGAATAATATATATCAGTGAGTTATAATTGGGTTAAGTTTAATATAATACTGTTTGGTGGAAATGCAACCAAATTGTGTGTACAAAGAAGTACCGGCTGAACATTATTATGTTCTCAGCCGGTACTTCTTTTGTAAAAAAATGAAATATTACAGTTCTGCCATTATTTCGCCCATTTGCGATACATCATAGCCGCCCATACCTGCGATTTCATTGCGGAATATAGAAGAACGCAGTATTGATATCAAGGCTTGGAAGTGAGGTTTCTCTAAATCATGTCGTAACATAACTAAATCATAACGTTCTTTTTGCAAGGGAATAAATTCGACATTCTGTACCTGCATCGCCGCCTTTTCAATACCTAACCCAACATCAGCCTCACCTCGAGCAACTGCGCTGGCGATGGCGAGATGACTAGTTTCTTCCTGGCTATAGTTTGGAATGGCTCTAGGATCAAGCTTGAGCTGCTGAAACTTCTCATCAAGCAGTACTCTGGCACCGGAGCCGCGTTCTCTGTTAATGAACCGAATATCAGATCGCAGTAAATCGGGCCAGTCTTTTATATTCTTAGGATTACCAAGGGCTACATAAAAGCCTTCTTGGCGATATACTAAATTAATAATCAGAGCCCGTTGACCAGGTAATAAGTGACGCACATAAGGCGTATTATACTCTCCCGTATCTCCGTCCCAAAGGTGAGTGGTAATCAAATTAGCTGTACCACGATAGAGGGCAATTAGGCCATCCATACTGCCGTTGTATGAACGCAGAAACCTAACATGAGGCATCTTTTTTTCCAGATGACGCGTTAATACATCAAGAGCAGCATCCTGTCCATAAATGATCAAGCCATCCTGACTAGAAGCAGGAACATTAATCATTTGTTGAGTAGGTTGTGGTGAGGCTGGCTGAGGAGTGCCTTTCGCTTTTTTCATGAAAGTATCTAAATCGGATGCTTCTATACGCAGCTTGCGTCCGATATGATACGCAGTTAATTCGCCGCGTTTGATAAATTCATAGATCGTAAAACGTGATAGTTTAAGTATTTTGGCTACTTCTTCGGGGGTGTACGATATAGTGTCAGACAAGTAGTTTCACCTCATAATTACATTATATTAGTGCTTACAGCATATCTTATTTTTAATTGTTTCACAACGGGCAATCCAAAGCTACAATAACTATTTTATAAAATTGGACAGATTTCATTCAAAAATGGTTGTTTTTTAATAAATTTAGATTGAATAACGAGAAGGTATAGGAGGGAAAATCATGCAAATCTATCCATTAGAAATTGGTTTACAGGAAGATTGCCCTTACGCTGATATTACCACAGAATTATTAGGTATAGCGGGACTGGGGCGCTTGCAATTTATCACAAGAGAGGAAGCCGTGATAACTGGCTCAATTCGTCTCAAAGAATTCTTTGAAAGACAAAAATTGCAAGTCTTATTCTATCAAAAACCAGGTGTCTTAGTAAAGCAGGGCGATATTTTAATTGAAGCCGTTGGTGATTTAAAGACATTGTTTAAAATGTGGCGGATTAGTCAGACGTATCTCACTGCTCTTTGTGCGATTGCAACTGAGACTCGCAACATTGTGAGTGCGGCGAGACAGGTTAATCCGGAGATTGAAATAGTCGTTGCCTGCCGTAAAGCACACCTGGGGATGAGGCAAGAAGAAATTGAGGCGGTTCAGGATGGGGGCGGATTATATCACCGTAATTCTTTGAGCGATACGGTATTGATTACGCAAAATCATTTGCGAGTGCTTGGAAAACTGCCGATGAATATAAAATCTTTTCATCATAAAATTGAAATTGAACCGCGTAATGAAGCGGAGGCTTATGAATGTGCTAGCTTTTCCGATGTTATCCTGCTCGATCATTTTGAACCAGAGGTACTGCAAACGGTAGTGCAAAAACTTAAAACACTAAACCCACGATTAAAAGTTGGTGTTGCTGGAGGCATAGGAGCATCTCGGGTGAAGGATTTCGCAGAATTTGTCGATCTAATTGTCTTGAGCGCTGTATTATATGCTGCTCCATTGGATTTCACTTGTAAAATTGAACGTATTTAATAAATCCATCTCAATTTCACTTAAACGGGATATTTTCTGATAATGGACTTTCACTTTGTAATTAAGCAGTCAATGAATAAGGAGGAATGCATGTTGTCAATGAATAGGCTATATACCAAACTATGTCTTTTAGTATGTACTATGATGGTTTTATCTGGCTGTGGAAAGACAGAGGCTCCTAAGCCTCCTAAAGATCAACTGGTAGAAATCAATATATCGGCAGCTATGGGACTTAAAGATGCTCTAGGGGAAATTCAAAAAAAATATGAAGCGGATCATCCTGTTAAAATTGTATTTAACTTGGCGTCTTCAGGGGCATTAAAAACTCAAATAGAGCAAGGGGCACCAACGGATTTATTTATTTCCGCTGCTAGTAAACAAATGGATGAATTGCAAAAAAAGAATCTAATTATTCCTGCTACGCGCAAGAATTTAGTCGGAAACCAATTGGTATTGATTGTACCTGAGACTTCTCAACTTGAGTTGCATAGCTTTCAAGATCTGGCTAACGTAAGTGTTACCCGCTTTGGCATGGGTGTGCCGGAGACAGTACCAGCCGGGGAATATGCCAAACAGGTACTGGAAAAATTACAAGTATGGGAAACTGTGAAAGAAAAAGCTGTAATGCCTAAAGACATTCATAGCGTATTGACTTATGTGGAGACAAGGAATGTAGAGGCTGGAATTGTCTTTTCTACCGTGGCAGCTGCAAGCGACAAAGTAAAAGTCGCTGCCATAGCGCCAGCGAATAGTCATGAACCAATCATATTTCTAGGCGCTGTCGTGAGTAGTGCTAAGCATCCTAAAGAAGCAGAAGCATTTTTACAATATTTGACGAGTTCTGATGGGATGGCAGTGTTTACTAAATATGGTTTCCAAGGGATGCAATAAAAGATAATCATATAAATATCATAAAAATGATCTCTACTTGTAGGGATCATTTTCTATATTACTCAAAGCTATGCTATGATAGGTAGGATAAGTAGGGTAGAGATACTATAATTCAAGAAAAAATGAGGTTTTAAAATTATATGGACGAACAAAGTGTGGACAAGTATGCTCTTAGTAAAGAAATAGCACAGGCATTAGAGGGATTAGGGTACGAGATACTTACTAAGGTTCAGGAAAAAGTCATACCCTTGGCTCTTGCCCAGAAAGATATTATAGTGAGGTCCCAAACGGGCAGCGGTAAGACAGCTGCTTTTGCTATCCCAATTTGTGAAAAAATAAGAGTAGAGCAAAAAAAACCTCAAGTGCTGGTTCTTACGCCAACACGAGAATTGGCAGTACAGTTAAAACAGGATATTGCCAATATCGGCAGATTTAAACGAATCAGATGTGCTGCTGTTGTTGGCAGGCAATCAATGGAAATACAAAAAAGGGAATTGAAGCAAAGAGTGCATGTGATCGTTGGTACTCCCGGGAGAACCTTAGATCATCTGGAAAGAAAAAGTATGAATGTAGAAGAAGTGCAGTACCTGATTATTGATGAAGCAGATAAAATGCTGGATATGGGCTTTATTGAGCAGGTGGAAGCTGTCATAAAAATGTTGCCCAACAATAGGGTTACCATGTTATTTTCTGCTACCATGCCTGAAAAGATTCAGGAAATATGCAGGCAATATATGAAGAATCCGATAAAAGTAGAAATTGATTCAGAAAATCCTAGTTTACAGAACATTGGACAATGGTATTATAGCGTAGAAGAAAATGAAAAGCTTACTCTGATTACGCAAGTAATACAGATAGAAAGACCGGACACCTGTATTCTCTTTTGCAATACAAGAGACAAGGTGGAAATGCTGTTGACAAAGTTGAAAGAGAAAGGCTATTCTTGCGGAAGCTTGCATGGCGGTATGGAACAAAGAGATCGTTTGGACTCCATTCAAAGTTTTAAAAGAGGGGAGTTTCAGTTTTTGATTGCGACGGATGTGGCGGCAAGAGGTATCCATATTGATGATATATCCCTTGTGGTTAATTATGATATGCCACTAGATAATGAAAGCTACGTACATCGAATTGGCAGGACAGGGCGGGCAGGGAATGTAGGCACAGCTATTACTTTTGTAACGAGAATGGAATATAGGGATTTGCAGAGAATAGAGGAATATGTTCAGTATAAGATACCAAAAAAAGAGCTGCCAACGATGGCAGAAGTAGAAAAGAGACAGCTGATTTTTAGTATTCATGATGGATTTGAGCCTGCATTAAAGATTGATAAAAGTGAAAAGTTAAACAGACAGATTACGAGAATTCGGATTAATGCAGGGAAAAAGACGAAGATGCGCCCAGGAGATATACTAGGAGCAATCACTGCTATTTCAGGCGTTAGCGGCAATGATATTGGTATTATTGATGTCCAGGATACCTGTTCCTACGTTGAAATTCTCGCCGATAAAGGCGACCTTGTAATAGAGTCTCTTCAATCTACAAAGATAAAGGGGAAAATATATACCACAAAGAAAGTGAATTTTTCGAGGATGTAATTATTGAACCGCAGAGTACGCTCCAGGAATATTTTTTTACCTATCTATCTTTTCTCTGTGTTCTCTGCATCTCTGCGGTTCAAAAAGAATGGGTCAGTGTTTTTCTTAGATGGATAAAAGGAGAAAGAAGACATCATGAGTGATAATGTATTAACAGAGAGAGAGTTCGCCAAAATCATTGCGGAAAATGGTGGGCGTGTGTTTAGAGTTGGTGGTTGTGTCCGGGACAGTTTTATGGGCATCACACCAAAAGATATTGATTTCAGTGTTGTTGGTATGGTTAAGAAAAATTTTAAAATGCTATTTCCTAAGGCGGAAGAATGTGGTAAGTCCTTTCCAGTTTTTCGCTTGGCGATAGACGGTATAAAGCGTGAAGTCGCCTTTGCCAGGACAGAGTGGAAAGTTGGCAGCGGTTATAAAGGATTTAGAGTATCAGCCAAGCCAAAGATCACCATTGAGGAAGATCTTTTTAGACGAGATACTACCGTTAACTCCATGGCGCAAGATAGCTTAACAGGAGAAATTATTGATCCTTTCCAAGGGCAGGAAGATATAAGGGCTAAGGTATTACGGGCGACTAGTCAGCATTTCTCCGATGACCCAATGCGCGCTCTGCGTCTTGCAGGTCAATCCGCTCGGTTTGGTTTTGCAATAGATTCAGCTACGTTGCTTTTTGCCAGGGATGTCAAGGAAGAGTTGATTCACGAACCTGTGGAACGGATGATTGCGGAATTGGGCAAGGTTGTAGCAGAGGCATCCGAACCAGGTCGATTTTTTAAAGTTCTGGCAGAAACGCAGTTATTGGAGGTTACCTTTCCAGAAATTGCAGAGTTGCCTGTAGACGATTTTGAAAAGGCAATGGCTGGGCTTAATTTAGTGGCAAAAGCTACATCAAGCTCTAAATTACGATTTGCATCCCTGGGTTTAGTGATGGATCAAATGCGTTTAGCACGATGGAATCAGAGAATGACTCTGCCTGGTGATTGGCTGGATGCGGCCCTTAGAGTTAATCAAATCACAGGCTTTTTAGAAGAAACCACTCCTGAGAAGATCGTAGATACGATTGGAAATTTAAGGCGTGGTTCTCTCAAAATTGAAGAATTGGATCTTATTATTACAGCAGCCAAATTAAAAATCTTAACATTAGGGCCACTAAAGGCTGCAATGGTCTTGCCTCAAGGGGAGAGTGTCCCTAAAACATTGCAGGGGAAAGAAATTGGTGAATGGCTGCGAAAAAAACATATAGAGGCTATCGCCAAACAATTGAATAGCAATTCATAAAAAATCTTCTACATCCATAAAACGTAGATAAATGGCTAAGTTTACCAGAACTCGATGAAATAGACAACATCAAGGTAACACAATTTGCTTATGTTACCTTGGCACTGTCTATTTTTAATATATTACGTCAAAATTTGGTATTTTCCTTCTTTTGGCACTTATTAATTTTGAATAAACGGAGAAAATTCCCAGAAATATTACATAAAGTACCAAATAAAAATTGAGAAAGCGACATAGTTCCATAAATTTTATGAAATTTAAGCTTATTCAACTTTAATTAGCTTAATACTCTTATTTATGTAACATAAGCAAATTGTGTTACATAAATATGGGATCTTTTAAAAAGGAGGGGTTCGTTAATAAACTGAAACCTATTTTTAACAAATCTATTTAGGGGATAAGGTGGGAGAATTTTATGCGGATATCAATAAGCAAGCAAATTCTATTTGTATGTATTATGATCGTTATAGCTTTTACAGGGCTTAACGTATATACATATTATGAAATTGATAATGTGCAAGATGGCTATGATAATGTGCTAAAGCGAAGCGTTCCTTTAGTAGTCGAGGTTAAGGATCTTAATATTGAATTAAATGTTCAATCATCCCAGGTTCGAGGGTATATTTTAACGATGAATCCTACATATATTCAAGGGTATGAAGCCTCTAGGAAAAATATGGAGGCCACTCTGATTAGCTTGGAAAAGAAGTTAATTACACCTGAAGGCAAAGAAAAGGTAGCTACTCTGCGAGCATCACTAGCTGAATATCATAAGGTTTCTGATCAAGGAATTAATGCTCGAAAGACCTTAGGTCAAGAGGAAGCCTTAAAAGCAGTAGCTGCTTCAGGAGCAAAAATCCAAGCAGCTGAAAAAAATATGAGTGATACTGTAAAGTTTTTAACCGAACGTATGGATCTTAGGATTCAAGAGAATGTTAATGCAACAGATCGTATTCAGATGTTGCTTGGACTTTTAGATGTGATTATCTTGATTTTAGCTTGTATTTTGGCACTCTTTTTAGCACGGCGCATTTCTAAACCTCTTGGGCAAGTAGCTGCATCAGCGCAAAGTATCGCCAGCGGTGATTTGCGAGTGATTAATATCCAATATTCTGCCAAGGATGAGATTGGCGATATGATTCAAGCATTTACGGCTATGACTGATAATTTACGCCATGTGGTAGGACAGGTAGCAAAATCTGCTGAGCAAGTAGCAGCAGCCAGTGAAGAATTGACAGCCAGTTCTGAGCAGTCCGCTCAAGCGGCAGGACAAGTTGCTGAAACGGTTACTAATGTAGCCAGTGGTGCATCTAGTCAAATGGTGACAGTAGAACAAACGGTTTCAGTCGTAGGAGATATGGCGTCAGCTATTACTAATATTGCCAGCAATGCCAATCAGGTATCTGCAAAATCAGAGGAAACGGCTCAGGTGGCAAGTGATGGCACAGATGCAGTGAATCTGGCAACGAAACAAATGCAGATCATTGAAGAGTCCGTTGCCCAATCAGCACAAGTCGTACAGCAATTAGGGACAAGTTCGCAGCAAATTGGTGAAATTGTCGATGTCATCAGCGGCATTGCCGGGCAGACCAACTTATTGGCGCTTAATGCTGCCATAGAGGCAGCCAGAGCTGGCGAGCAAGGACGAGGTTTTGCAGTGGTAGCGGATGAAGTCCGAAAGTTAGCTGAGCAGTCGCAAGAAGCAGCGCAAAGGATCGCTGTCATTATCCGTGATATCCAAGCAGAGACTGGCAAAGCAGTAGCAGCCATGAATCAGGGAACGATTGAAGCATCGAAAGGCACAGAGATTATTACGAGTGCTGGTGAGCGATTTCATGCTATTACTACAATGATTCAGCAACTAAATGGTCAGATCCAGGATATTGGTACAGCTGCTGAGAAACTTTCCATTTCCAGCGGTGATGTTGTTTCTTCTGTAGATAGTGTGAAAAGCATAGCAGGTAATACAGCAGGAGATACCCAGACCATTTCGGCGGCAACAGAAGAACAATCTGCTTCTATGGAGGAAATTGCATCTTCCAGCCAATCCTTAGCTAGTATGGCAAATGAATTACAAGTAGTCGTTTCTCAATTTCGATTATAATTAAAAATCGGACATGACTTTTTAAATAGGGCTTTATCCTAGCTAGGTACTTTTTTCATGACGAATAGGTGCCTAGTTTTTCTTTACTATATTAGAGTTTATAATTTATACAAAAAAAATGAACCGCGAAGGTCACGAAGAAATTAGTGTTTTTCGTATTGCTTAATTCGATTTGCAGGAGAATATGTAGGTGGTAGTCGAAATTCTCAAAAGATAGTACATTACATTTTTTAGAACAAGGAGATCTTTTAAAAATGAATTTACAACGTATTTTTCCCAGCTATATTCTTATCGCTCTCATAGCCTGTTTACTTTTTGGTACCGTGCCCGTTCTAGGGGCAGGAAGCAATGCTGAATCCATTGAGTATGTGAATGGCGTGGTGTTATCAATACAATCTTTGGATGTAGCACCCAATAAAAAAGTGGGTATCAGCAGTAAAAGTTTAGTTACAATCCTGCTCACATCAGGGGCAGAGTCCGGCAAGCAAGTGCAAAGCATTAATTATATTACGAATCAACCTTTATTTGATATTAGTCCCAGCCCTGGTGATAAAATTATTCTTGCAGTGAGTGATGTGCAAAATGAAAAACAGTATCATATTGCGGATTATAATCGTCTTTTTCCCACGTATATTCTAGTTGGTCTTTTTATTTTATCCTTATTAATTCTAGGGAAGACCATAGGCATCAAAACTATTTTTGTTATTTGCTTTTCAATAGTTATTATTCTTAAAGGTATGATTCCCTTGATCTTAAATTACCATTGGAACTTTATCATTGCCACGATGCTTGTTTGCGCAGTGATTACAGCCATTACTCAAATTACCATTAGTGGCTGGAACTCAAAGACCTGGGGTGCTATTTTAGGAACCGTTGGTGGTGTAGTGATTGCCGGTGTATTAGCTGCTATCTCCATTTCTTGGATGCATCTGACGGGGTTAGATAGTGAAGAAGCAATGATGCTAAAGGTTACGACCCTCACCTTTATGAACTTCCAAGAAGTATTATTTGCAGGCATTATTTTAGGATCATTAGGTGCTGTTATGGATGTTACCATATCCATTGCATCGACTCAATATGAAATCAAACAGTCCTGTCCTCATTATGGATTTAGAGAAATATTCAACTCGGGTATCAATGTTGGACGCGATGTTATGGGAACTATGGCAAATACCTTGATCCTGGCTTATACAGGCAGCTCTTTGCCGTTGGTATTTTTGATCGCATCACAAGATAATGTGTCTTTTATGCGCATTATGAATTTGAATATTGTTGCAACAGAAATTACAAGGGCCCTCACGGGAAGTATCGGACTTATTTGCTCTATACCGTTAACGGCTGTTATTACAGCTTTTCTTTTGAGTCGAAAACATAGTAAATAATTATATATCCCTAACGTTCTAAAAAGTTTGGCATATGTTGACAGTTTATGTAATATAATGTAATATTAAGTGGAAAAATATATTGTGGCAAACTTATCCAAAGATAAGGACGCAAAGCCGTGGGTCTAAGGGAAGATATCCTATGATTGCCAGGTTGCCGATTCAATGTAGAATTGTAATTAGCACCAGCGTATCTTAGACTGGTGCTATATTTTTACATTTACATACTTTAGGGAGGTTTATGTGAAGCTAAAGGTTAAGGGGAAAATACTTGCAATCATTTTAATAATATCAATTGCAACACTTTTAGTTGGTTCTATCGGATATTATTATACAAACACGATGAGTAACGAAATGAAAATTATGTATAGTGAAAATCTGTTGTCGATTAAAAGGTTAAATGAGACTCGACATAATTTTAGAGCCGTCCATGGAATGATTCTGGAAATGATTTTTGGTAATCTTGACAAAGCAAGAGAAGATGTCTTGGTCACTCAGATGAAATCGTTGTCGACGGAAACAGACCAAACATTAAAGGCATATGAAAGTCAAAATTTGGGGTCCTTCGAACGGGAAAAGTTAGTAGTGCTAAAAGAAGCAATCGGTCAATATCGAACAGAACGTCAAAAAGCTATCGAATTATCTCAGCAAGGGCGCAAGCAGGAAGCGTATGCTTACTTCACCCAGCAGGCAGCCGGCAAACTGGAAATAGTCAATTCAACTCTTAAGGAGTTAGCTGACTTCATGTCAGATAAAAGTGAAAAGGCGAATCGTAAGGGACACGAGTATGCTGGATTTGCGGGAATCGTTATTTTCACATTAACAGGATTTTTTGTTCTACTTTGCCTGTTCTTAGGTTGGAGATTATCCAATGCAATTGCCAGAAGGTTAAAATCCGTTTGCATGTTTCTAAATGAGATCGAAAAAGGAAATCTTGGTCTAGAGAGTATTAAGGTGGTAGACCAGGATGAAATTGGTGATATTGGGGTCGGATTAAATAGCATGGCTTGCAGCTTGCAGCGTTTGGTACGCCAGGTAGCATCTTCATCTGAGCAAGTTGCTGCCTCGTCAGAAGAGCTGACAGCAAGCGCAGAGCAATCGGCTCAAGCTACGAATCAAGTAGCAGTGACGATTAGTGAAGTAGCCCAAGGAGCTGAGCAGCAGGCAAGTGCAGTGAATGTTACGACTGTTGTAGTACAGCAGCTTTCTGCAGGCATTGAGAAAGTTGCCGAGAATTCAGCGATCATAAGTGGCGTATCCGATCAAACCTCTAAAGCTACCCAAGATGGTACGCAAGCCGTAAATGCGGCAATTAGTCAGATGGAAATCGTAGAGAAAACGGTGACTAAGTCAGCTCAAGTGGTGACGAGATTGGGAGAACGATCCAAAGAAATTGGACAGATTGTCGATACGATATCGGGAATTTCTGCTCAAACCAACCTTCTGGCGCTAAATGCTGCTATTGAAGCGGCACGAGCAGGTGAACATGGCAGGGGCTTTGCTGTTGTTGCTGAGGAAGTTCGTAAGTTGGCAGAGCAATCCCAAGAAGCAGCCAAGAAAATTGCCGATTTAATTACGGAAACCCAGTCGGATACCGAAGAAGCAGTGGTTGCGATGACAGAAGGCAGCCATGAGGTTAATGTAGGAGCACAAGTGGTTAATACCGCAGGGCAAGCTTTTAGGGATATATCAGCACTCATTGACCAATTAGCGATGCATATAAAAGAGACTTCAACTTCTATTGAAGAAATGGCGTCTGGCAGTAAGCGAATTGTGGAATCGGTACACGACATTGATACGATTAGTCAAGAAACGGTTGGCAGGACACAAACCGTGTCTGCCGCCACAGAAGAGCAGTCGGCATCTATGGAAGAAATTGCTGCATCCAGCCAAGCATTAGCTAAAATGGCAGAAGAACTTCAAGGAATTGTTAGACAATTTAGAATGTAGAAAATCATACTGAATATAAAAAACCTTTCTATAATACATAAAAAGACCCTACAGGGGAGACTTCTTTAGTGTCTGCTCTGTAGGGAACATTTTATATTAGAGAGGTTTTTATTATTTACTCATGGACACTTGTGATTTACATGTTAAGTTATAATCGTCAAACCAAAATAGTCAGAAAGTGGAAGCATGATTTCCTTGATTTTTTGACTAAATCTCTTTAGAGTAGAAGGCAAGGTAAATCTAATAAGATCTAGCGGAGTAAGGCGAATCATTATATAGTAGTAAGATAGCTGTGAGTATAGAGCTGAAGATAATTTTAAAATAAGGTGAGGTCAAATGAAAGTATTAATCATTGATGATGAAAAAAGCATTCGGACCATCCTTTCAAAAATGGTACAGCAATGGGGATATGAAGTGACCCTTGCTGCTGATGGTGAAAGTGGATGGAAGATATTCCAGATTATTAATGAGCCTGTTATTGTGCTCTTAGACTGGATTATGCCCGGTATAGATGGGGTGGAGCTATGTAAGAGGATAAAACAAGGCGCAAAAACGTCCCATACGTATGTCATTATGCTAACAGCAAGAAAAAGCGATATAGAAGATATGGTTATTGGCTTTGATGCTGGAGCGGATGATTTTTTGACTAAGCCAATTGATCCAAGAGAACTGAGTTGCCGATTATCCGTTGGCAGCCGTATTTTAAGTTATCAATATGAATTAGAGCAGCGCAATGCCGCCTTATACGAGACTACACGAGTTATGGAAAATATTATGCGGGAGTTACAGACTGTAAATGGAAAGTTAAAAGATCTTTCCATGGAAGATGAAGTTACAGGTATCGCCAATAGACGATGTTTGGAAAACTACTTGGCTAAAGAGTGGTGGCACGCATTGCGCGAGAAAAAAATAATGACATTTATCATGATTGATGTAGACTATTTCAAGCTTTATAATGATACCTATGGACATCTGGCAGGAGATGAATGCCTAAAAAAGGTTGCAGCAGTATTGGATCATAGTGTGAAACGCAATTCAGATATAAAGGCACGTTATGGCGGTGAAGAATTTGCAGTTGTTTTGTATGCTACGGATTATGCTGGAGGAAAAAAGATCGCTGAAAAAATTAGGTTAGCTGTTGAAGAGTTGCAGATACCTCATAGTGCTTCTGCTATTAATCCCTATGTTACTATTAGTTTAGGCGTTGCCACAATGATACCAGATCCCGATTCCTCTTATGAGATGTTGATCAAGAAAGCCGATGATGCTTTATATCGGGCGAAACGTGAAGGCAGAAATAGATGGATTGCTGTTTGACTTAGGAAGAGGTGGTAGCATGCTAAATGATGAAAAACTGATTCAAGAATTTGTTGTAGAAGCGAAAGAACATGTAGAAAAGATAGAGTCAGGACTGCTGTCCTTTGAACAAAAAGAGTATGATGAAAATGTGATCAATGCAATTTTTCGCTCGGCGCATAATATTAAAGGAACAGCAGGTTTTTTTGGCTTTCAAAAAATCGTTGAATTATCTCATGCCATGGAGAGTGTACTTGGAAAGATACGGAGCAGGGAACTTGCTCTAATACTTGACATCGTGGATGCATTATTAATGGCTAATGATGAGCTGCGGGAATTATTAGATCACATCGCTATAAGTGAAGAACGAGATATTGCTTCTTTGGTAAAAAGGCTGCAGCATATTTATATAAGTGGTAAAGATGCTCAGCTAATTGAAAGATTAGATGCTGCGGATGAGACCTTCATTCCTCAAATACCCCAGAAAACAGCAGCAGAGAATCACAGGGATAATGCCACTAACAAGATGATTAGTGAATTGGGAAAGAAAGGTCATAAAATATATAAATATGTACATGAATTTGATTCTCAACAGATTGATGTAGAGAGATTTTCTATCAATATGTCAAAGAGTATTCAGTCCATTGGAACTATCTTGAATAGTTATATTCGAAACAAGAATTTTTTAAAAGAAGAAAAATTCTCTAGGCAAGAAATAGTATTTTTATTTAGTACTGTGCTGGAAAAAGAACTGGCGGTAATGGCAATTGGTGCCAATGCAAGAGATATTGAGGAGCTTTCCATTTCCACTCAAAGTGCAGAAATTTTTCAACTATTATCGGAAATAGAGGAAAAGTCAGCTTATCCTAAAGAAGAGAATTTACTTAAGAGTAAGCAGAAGGCTTTAGATTTTTCGGAAGAAAAAATTAAAAATGATTTGGCTGAAGAACGTATTAAAGTGGATGTTGCTTTACTTAATAATCTAGTAAACTTGTCTAGTGAGATGGTACTGGCAAGAAACCAATTACTGCGATTATTAGAAGCACATGTGGACGGGATACCGGGTATTCGGCCTGTTTTACAAAAGATTGATCATACCACCACCGAAATGCAAGAAAAGATTATGCGTACCCGGATGCAGCCGATCTCCATTTTATTTCATTCCATTCCACGTTTAGTACGTGATTTGTCAAAGAAATTGGGGAAAAGTCTTACACTGAAAATGGAAGGTAAGGAAGTGGAAATGGATAAATCTATTCTGGAAGGATTGATCGATCCATTTACCCATCTGATACGTAATGCATTGGATCATGGCATAGAAAAGCCTGAGACTCGAAAGGCTTTAGGGAAAGATCCTACTGCAATGATCGAGATAAAAGCGCGGCACGAAGGTGGCCGAGTGATTATCGATATCATGGATGATGGAGCAGGGATTGATGTGGAGAAGGTTAGGCAGCAAGCTTTGCAAAAAGGGCTGGTCGGGCAGGAAGAAGCAAAGGATATCAGTGAAAGTAAAATGGCAGAATTAGTCTTTTCACCAGGCTTTTCAACCGTCTCCCAGGTAAGTGATATTTCAGGCCGGGGCGTAGGTTTGGATGTGGTCCGATCGAATATTGAAAAATTTGGCGGTACTGTAGAGCTGCATACCTTGAAAGGAAAAGGAACGACTTTTCGCTTGCTGCTGCCTTTAACCTTAGCGATTATACCTTCTCTCATTTTAGCAGTTGGCAAGCATAGCTTTGCTTTGCCTCAGGCTCATTTACAGGAAATTGTGCGAATCGTAGATGGACAAGAGACAGGGAGATTGCAGTGGATCCAAGGGCAAAGAGTACTGCAGCTGCGTGGGAAATTAGTTCCCATTGTTCACCTTGCAAATGTGATTGGTTTGGAAAAAAACTTCGAAGCATCAAGCCCTATTACACGAATTCTGATTATAAAAATTGCCAGAAGAACCTTTGGTATCATTGTTGATGCCATTCATGGTCAGGAAGAACTTTTAGTAAAGCCCATGCCTAATCATTTAAAAGAAGTAAAAGTGTATTCAGGAGTGACGATCTTAGGTGATGGCAGTATTGCCATGGTTCTAGATGTTGAGGGGATTGCCAGTATGGGGAAATTGGTGTTTTCCGAAGAAGGGGTGGAAAGTTCTCATTCGGAAATGGTATCATTAGATAGTCAAATACAAGAGATGCAGAATTTATTGCTATTTCAATGTTCCGGGCCAGAAATCTTTGGCCTGCATTTGTCCATGATCGCAAGGGTTAACGAAATTAGCCCGCACCAGATCGAAGAAATTGGGAATAAACAATACTATAATTCTCAAGGTAATATCATGCAATTAATCCGATTGGAACAGTATCTGCCAGTTGTTTCTAAAGAACATTCAGGTGAGAAAATGTATGTGATTACACCTAAAGGGAATACCCTTTCCTTGGGTCTTCTGGTAAGAACAATAAAGGATACAGTACAAGTGGACTCCTTGATGGTAGAAGAGGATATCCAAGGAAAAGGACTATTAGGATCGACGATCATCAATGAAAAAATCGTACTGTTAGTGGATTTGCATGAAGTCTTTGAGATGAGTACTTCAGAACAGTTGCCCAATTGAAATTTGATAAGGCAGATGTATTGAAAAAAGTGGCAGATGTGCAAGTTGTAAGAGGAGAACTTTCATGACAGGAAAAATTTTGACCTTCTATCTTGGTGGTAGTTTGTGTGGCATCGATATAGTTTTTGCTAAAGAAATTAATCGAAATGTTAAGTATACGGCTGTTCCAGGAGGGGCATCCCACGTAGTAGGTCTTTTGAATTTGCGTGGACAAGTAGTGACTTTATTTGACTTAACCCAGATATTACATTTAAATCAGAAACAAGAAGATAAGAAAACGAAATGTATGATTCTAAAAGGGCTTTTTCAGGGAGATCATGTAGGTTTTTTTATTGATAAGCTAGCAGAAGTGATTGATATAACACCTGATATGTGTGAATTACCACCAGCAAATATAAAGAATCTGCAAGGACGATTTATATCGGAAATAGTAAAGTTTAATAAAGAAATTATTTTAATTCTAGATATAAATAAAATATTTGATGCGATATAAATGGAACACGGGAAGGAGAAAATGGCATGAAGTGGTTTAATAACTTAAATATTGGTAAAAAACTAATGATTAGTTTTATGCTGATTGTCTTTATTGCGGGTCTTATGGGGTTAATGGGAATACATAATATTAAGGAAATAAAAATGAGTGATCAGCAGCTATATGAGGTCAATACCATTCCTCTGGGAGAACTTGCCCAGGCAGCGATGTCGTATCAGCAGATTCGAGTGCTTGTCGGTCAATCCATTATTGAAACAGATAAAGAGAAGAAAAAACAATATCGTACTTCTATTGATGAATTGCATAATAAGATGAATATGAAATTGGCGGAGTTTGAACAAAGTATTAAATCGCCAATGGTTCGACAGGAATTCAATAAGTTGAAAATAATACAAGGTAAGTGGAGCGTTATTTTGGATGAAGTATTACGTCTTATCCAAGCAGGAGATAATCAGGCTGCTTATGCTATTTATGCCGGGCAAGGCAATCAATTTTCATTAGAACTCACTCAGCTTATTGATCGATTAATTGATTTACAAATGCTACATGCAGGTGAAACGGCAAGAAGTAACTCGGCAGAAGCAGAAGCGACAATTAAGAATATGGCAATTTTACTTGGTATAGGCTTTTTGGCAGCTATGAGTTTAGCTGTATTTATAACTAGGAAAATTACAGAGCCAGTGAAGGAACTGCAAACTCTTATGTCCCAGGTAGAAGACGGTAATCTTACCATAACGGGAAAAGCAAGTTCTCAAGATGAAATAGGGCAGCTGACTTTGTCTTTTAATAAACTCATTGAGACGATGCACCAAATGACGAAAGAAATCTATGACACCGTCATTGTTTTGAATCAATCTTCCAATAGCATGTTGATGGTTGCGGAGGTGGTAGCATCGAATAGCGAAGAAATGAGTGCTGTTATTAACAGTGCCAGTGAGTCTACAGAGGAAATCAATATAAGTGTGACTCATGAAGCGAATGCATCTTTGGAGTTAAACGGAAATATCCATTCCATCTCTGTCGCCACAGAAGAAATTTCTTCAACTATTCATAGTCTGGCTTCTGCCTCTGAACAGGCATCTGTTAGTTTGGATCAAGTAAGTAATCTAATTGAGAAAATATCTAGGGGCATCAGCCTAGTTGCTGGTTCTGGCAAAGATGTATCAAGCTCTGTATCCGATGTGGTAATTGCCGTAAAGGAAATTAATCTTTCTTTAAATGAAGTCGGAAAAAATTGTCAGCAATCCATTACCGTAGCCAAAGATGCAGAGTTGCGAGCACAGGAAACTACAATAATTATTCAGAATTTAAGCGGTGTATCAAAACAAATTGGTAAGGTAGTTAATTTGATCAATGACATTGCTGACCAGACCAATATGCTGGCGCTAAATGCAGCTATTGAAGCTGCAGGTGCTGGTGATGCAGGCAGAGGATTTGCTGTTGTGGCTAATGAAGTCAAAGAATTAGCTAAGCAAACATCAGGAGCAACGGATGAGATAAGGGCCCAGATCGAGGCGATGCAAGATAAAATGCAAGAGGCAGTACAAGCGGTGTGCGGTATTACCCAGGTTATTGATGTGATGAATACGAATAGCAATAACATTGCAGCAGCTGTAACAGAACAATCTACCGTGGTGGGAGATATATCCTCTGCTGTAATTGTCGCTTCTGATAAGATACATCTGATATCCAATGAAATTGGCGATATTGCAGAGAAATCTCGCCATGTAGCCCGAGGGGCTGGGGAAAGTACACAGGGAGTGAAAGAAATTGCTCATTCTGTTAGCGAGCTTTCCTTGACAGCAGGGGAGTTGGCTAAAAATACAGAAGGTGCGTCGATAAAAATGAGTGAGGTAGCTAATACTTCCCAGAAAATCGCTGCCAATGTTGAAGAGATAGCCATTAGTATGAATGAGATCAATAAAGCCTCACATAACACAGCCAGTAAGGGAGTGGAGACCACCCAGGCTGCCGATGAGCTTGTCTTGGTTTCTGGGAAATTAGAAGCGTTAGCAAAACGCTTTCGAGTATAAGAATCAACCTTAAAAGCCACATAAAGAGATAATAAAAAGACATATATTAGGGGGGATGATGATGAATGGACACCTATCTTCCCAGGCATTTCAATTATTTCAGAAATATATTGAAGAACACTGCGGCATTGTAATTCGAGATGAAAAAGCGTATTTGATTGAGAGCCGACTTTCCAAATTCTTAATACGATTTGGCCTATCAAGCTTTGAAGAATTATATAACATGCTGCGTCAGCAGAAGCAAGCCGCTTTGACAGAAGAAATCATTGATGCGATTACAACAAATGAAACATTATGGTTTCGAGATAAAACGCCTTGGGAAGTTCTAGAAGATCAGTTGCTGCCGAAATACATTGCAGCAATCAGGCAAGGTATGGGCGGAAAGATTCGTATCTGGAGTGCTGCCTGTGCTACTGGGCAAGAGCCCTATTCGATTGCAATGTGTATTGATCGTTATCTCCTGCGACATGGAATTGTTGATATTACATTGAATCACTTCGAGATCGTAGCCACCGATATTTCACATACAGTTTTGCAGCTTGCCAAACTAGGAAAGTATGACAATATAACGATGGCTCGTGGAATGACTTTGGGTTATCGAGAACAATATTTTCGCCAAGAAGGACGTACATGGCTGCTAGATGAGAAGATCAAAAACAGCGTTCAATTCAGGCAGTTTAATTTGCAAAATAGTTTTATAGGGTTAGGATTCTTTGATTTGATCTTTTTTAGGTATGTAGCAATTTACTTTTCAGAAGCATTAAAAAGGGAAATTGTCAAGAAAATTACGAACTCTTTAACTAAAAAGGGTGTGTTAATTTTAGGAAATTCAGAAGTATTCCTGGATTATAACGAATACTTTGAAGCCGAGTATTATAAAAATGCTAACTTTTATACTGTGAGGGGTGGATGTTATGAAAATATTATCCGTAGATGACTCGGCCATCATTCGAAAAATTATACGCAGTGGCGTAGAGGTACTTGATTATGAATTGGTGGAAGCCGCAGATGGGATAGAGGCCTTAACCATTTTAGAGAGAGCTTCTGAAGATATTATTCTAATATTATTAGATTGGAATATGCCTGGTATGGATGGATTAGTTTTTCTAGAGAAAATTAAAAATACAGCATCTCTTAATCATATACCCGTAATGATGGTTACTACAGAGAGTGAAAAAGAAAATATTATAAGAGCAATTCAGGCTGGAGCCATTAATTACTTAGTAAAACCCTTTACCATTGAGGAACTAATGAAGAAAGTATTAGAATGTATGGGAGAAGGGAGGTAGCCTATGGAGTCGCAAAAAAAAATATTTTTGCAAAAATGTTTAGCAGAGTCTGTTTCTGATGTATTTAGTACTATGGTTGGAGTAGAACTCTGCCCAATACAAGAAAAAGTAGCTGCTCCTAAAGGGTATAAAAGCGAAATTACAGGAGTGATGATGATTTTAAGTACCCATAATGCCTTGCTTTCCATAGCACTAAGCAAAGAAAATGCGGCGATGATTGTTTCCTTTATGACAGGCGTTGCCTCTGTTGAATTGGCAGATGAAGAACTGTATGATGGCGTTGCTGAATTAGTAAATATGATAGCTGGCAGGGCAAAAGCCTTATTAGCAGGAACAGATTATCATTATCAAATCACACCTCCTCTTACCATTGTTGGCGAAAATCATTTCATTCTGTATAAAAAGAACGTATCTCAGCTCAGTATGGAATTTGAAGCCGAAGAAATAAAACTTCATTTAGATTTGACCTATTTATGAATAGAGGAAGTATAAGTTTCTATTAAGGAGAACGCTAAACACAGAGGGCACAGAGTTCCACGGAGAACACAGAGACGTGTTTATCCTACACCTTTGTGTTCTTTGTGTCCGCGTAAGCGGCTTTGTGTCTTTGTGTTTCAAAACGGCTATGTTAAAAAAACACGCAGGGTTTTTCTTACTTTTTTATTGACAGGAAAGAATCTTATTGATAGAATATAGTCATTGAATTGAGAATTAATATCATAAACTCAATTACATGCATCATTGGTTAAGTAACTATAAACTTCTTACGTACAGCAACTTATGAACGTTTGAACAGCCCATTAGGGTATTTTTTTCAGTTCCAACATGATAATGAATATCGTTATCATGTTGGAACTGAATACAGGATGTATTCTCCATAAAGAATCAAAAGAATAAGCGAGTGTAAGTAAGAGGTTAAAGCAATCAAATAAAAAATGGGGGAATGAGTGTATGAAGAAGATTTCCGTTATTTATTGGAGTGGGACAGGGAATACTGAAGAAATGGCTAAAGCCATTGCAGCAGGCGCTGGGGTAGATGGAATTTCGGTGAATTTACTTTCTGTGGATAAAGCGAGTAAAGATGATGTACTAAAATCTGATGCAGTAGCATTGGGTTGTTCAGCAATGGGCAATGAAGTATTGGAAGAAGGCGAATTCGATCCTTTTATTACCTCATTAGAAGGGGAAAATCTATCTGGGATTCCTTTAGTTTTATTTGGCTCTTTTGACTGGGGAGATGGTCAATGGATGAGAGACTGGGTGGAACGAATGGAAGGGCAAGGGGCTAAACTTGTGGAAGAAGCTTTGACAATCCAAAACGCTCCTGACGATGAAGGACTTGCATCATGCAAAGAACTTGGAGCAAAACTTGCATCCGCCATCGCTTAAGGATAAAAGCAGAAATCAAAGAGTAACAGTAATGCCTTGCAATTTAAAATTGCAGGGCATTACTGTTATTCTATAGTATTATTAGTGGAAAAATATAAGATTTTATGAACCACAAAGGAGTACACAAAAAAATATAATTAAGCCCTTTGTGTCCTTTACGTCTTTGTGGTTCAATTCGTTCTATTTTTTAAAGGGCACATCAGCACTTTTTTTATGATTCAATAGCTACTAAAAAATTACGATATAAAATATTGTTGACGGATATTAATTCCTCTGCTATAATTAGAACTCGTCACCACAGTTTAAATTTTAACGATATTAACGGTCGTTTTTATCAATAAATTGCTGGTATAGCGGCATAAAGAAGACCATTGAAGATCGTTCTTCGAGGTTATGTTCTGCTGGTGATCAGACCATTTTAAACGGGGCGTGGCTCAGCTTGGTAGAGCACCTGGCTTGGGACCAGGGGGTCGCAGGTTCGAATCCTGCCGCTCCGACCAGTTTTATTTTCTAATATGTTATTGCGGGAATAGCTCAGCGGTAGAGCATCGCCTTGCCAAGGCGAGGGTCGCGAGTTCGAATCTCGTTTCCCGCTCCAATTATGGCGACATAGCCAAGTGGTAAGGCAGAGGTTTGCAAAACCTTTATTCCCTAGTTCAAATCTAGGTGTCGCCTCCAAAAATAGTTTACTACACTGCCTTTAACAGTTTGGCATATGATGAATATGCCGGGGTGGCGGAACTGGCAGACGCAACGGACTTAAAATCCGTCGGAGAGAAATCTCCGTACCGGTTCGATTCCGGTCCTCGGCACCAACCAAATCAACATACACTTTAAGAATGACCTTAACTTCATCTTTCCAGATGATAACGTGGTCAAGAAAAGTGTTGATTAGCACCTGAAGAGATTCGGGTGCTTTATTATTTTCCAATGCCTTATATGATTCAATTACTTCTATTACCTGTTCTTCGTTAAGGTAGTTTGATTTTATTTAACTAGGTGGACGGCTCTTTTTATAAGTCCCTATAGTACCTTTATAGTTAAATTACATAATATACAGTGAACGCGATCATAGGAGGTGCAAATAATGTATCGTAACTGTGGTGGTTGGCGTCCATTTATTGGTCCTGGTTTGGGAGGATTCGGTCATAGTTTAGAAGGTTTTGGACATAGTTTCGGAAGCTTTCGTTTCAGCTTTTGTCTTGGTCTATATGATAAATGATGATTGATACTAAACTTGTCGCAATAGGGATATGAGATAAGTTATTTTTCCTATTTTGATATCTCGTAACAAAAAACTTCTAAGAAGCATAAACTATAATAAAAATCAGTCATGCAGAAAGGAGGAAAATTTATGGGATTTGGTGGTTGGGGTGGCGGACGTGGAGGATCATGCTTTATCATTATTATCATTATTCTTCTTCTATTTTTCTGCTGCTGTGAAGATGACTGTAGTTCTACCTGCTAAAACCTAAACCTGCCTGCCGCTTAGCAAGTATTCCTTAAAAGGCGCATTACTCTTATTGAGTGAGGCGCCTTTGTTATTTTTATACTATCCAAAATTCAGCTTATATGTACGGATAAAGAATGAGAAATAAATTTGCATTCAGTAGTTTAATTTGTAGTTACTACGGAATGTGTATTAGTGAAAGCCGATATACAGGATACACACGCAACGAAAAGAAAGGTCCTTAGCTATGTCGGTTTTTAAAAAAAATAAATGGGGGTATGTTTTATGGCATGGTATAAAAAAATTGAAGTGGGTGGAACTGCTTCACCGTCATCTGCGTATGTGACGGATGCTTTTGATGGTGGGAAAGATTTCAATTATATGGTCGAATTTGATTATGATTGGTGGGGTACTAGTAGTCGTATCAATATATTGCATATTGACTTAATTGATACAAATGGGTCAACTGTAATCGAAACGAAAAATATTGAATGTACACCTGATAGCTCAGCTAAAAAATATAAAGTATTTTTCACATTTCCTAAATCTAGTTACTATGTTTTGAAATTTACAGTAACTTGTTCTTCTGGAACAAAATGTAATGTTTTTGGTGGAGTATATGTACAGTAAATAATACCGCACACACTAAATCGCCGTCTGCCTTAACTGGTGGACGGTGATTTTTATTACGCATTTTCAGATATTTCAATAATTCCAGCTTTAACTGTTTTCCTGTCTGTATTATAGTGATAATAATGTGTCGGTATAGTGTTATTAGTGTCCTCGGCACCAACTCTAAACAAACCAGCTTTAGCTGGATTAATACAGAATAATCAGGATTTACAACAACTTTACTTATTACGTTTTGCAGCATGGCTTGGACTCTGTCCAGGTCTTTTTGTTTTATAGCCAGGGACTAATCCTGAATGACTTCGCGAATCATGGATTCCGGTACAGTAATATTTTATGATTATGCGAAGCACAGGACAAGAACGTCCTGCAAAACAAGTTTGACCGTAGTAATCAAAATGCTGAGATGTTGGCCAACTTTATAAATAAGGCTCAAACAGGGGGGATAGTTCAGGATGGGAAGTTGTTTTAAATCGTTGGTCGGCTACATCATCTGCCAAGTGATTATTACTATATGAAGCTTAATTGTATAAAATGGTGAGTAAATAGAGATCATATAAGTATCACTTATGAAAGGATGATACTTATATGCAAATGCTTTGGTTTTTATTAATCGGATTGGTCTCTGGCTGGTTGGCTGGTATGATTTCACGGGGTGGAGGTTTTGGTATTTGGGGTGACTTAGTAACTGGCGTTGTTGGTTCTTTTATTGGTGGCTATTTATTTAGTCTCATAGGCATCTCTGCTTATGGTACGATAGGAACGATAATTTCAAGTACTATAGGAGCTATTATACTTCTCTGGATTATGCGGATGTTTTCTCATGTAGCACCTGCTGCACATAAGAAAGAATGAAGTTTTCATTCTTTCCATTAGCCGTCTACTTTTAATTAGGTGGATGGCTCTTTTGTCTTTTTACTTCAAATTGTTTCATAACCGATAACATCGGCTTTCAGTTTTAGTATATTTTAGTGTTTTCTTGTTATTTTTTTGACTGAGGTTTTGCAAGCTCCCAAAGTCATCTATTTTATTTCTTCAACTACTGTTAGACTTTCATTGAGAAGAGATGATAATAAGGGATTTTCCTATAACTCCCACTTATAAAAAGATACAGGTTGAAAATAATAATATGTATGTCCCAATGATTCAAAGGCTAATATTGAGGAACAATGGCCAAAATAGAGAGGTAGGAATAACTACCTCTTTCTAATGATGTACTAATTTTCTTCTGCAAAGGATGATAGATGTGCATGTTCATGTTGGTATTCCCCAGGCTATGCTATATCACGAATTTGGCAGCCTGTGGGCTGATTTTTTTCGGTATGCGGATATACCTGTTTCTATTTCCGGTGAAACCAATAAACAAATTTTAGATCGAGGCACATTACTAGGTATAGATGAATCTTGCCTGCCTTTAAAAGTGTATTTGGGGCATGTTGACTCTTTACTCTCGGAGTGCACCCATATATTTGTACCTCGTGTCGTCCAATACCATCGTAACTTCCTTTTCTGTGCTAAATTTGCCGGTTTACCTGATGTCGTTAGAAATACGTTTAGGTTGTCTCCGGAACAGATTATTTCTCCCAATGTCGAGTATAAGTCGTCGGTGAATCAACTGCAGTCCCTATATACCACTTGTCAAGCGATTGGATTATCGGCTGTCCCTGGGTATTTAGCCTATCGACGAGCACTTAAATCATGGCGAGCTGATGTGCCTGGTGATATTGGATCTTCAACCCCCAAAATAGCTGTTATTGGTCATAGTTATTTATTAAAGGATGCCTTTTTCTGCGGCAATATAATGAACTTCTTAGCCTCGCGTGGGGTTCAAGTTATTACTCCTAATCATGTGGCGAGAAAAGTACTATATGATGAGGCTAAAGTCTTTGAGCCGGATATCTACTGGCAGCTATCGGCGAAAATTGCCGGGGCGGCTCACTACTTCTGTCGCCAGCCTGATATTGCGGGTATTATTATGGTATCAAGCTTTGGCTGTGGCCCAGATTCACTTGTTAATGAATACGTAGAGCATCATGTATTCAAAAAAAGCGATAAACCCTACATAATCATCAATATTGATGAGCACATGGGAAGCGCCGGTCTCATAACACGGATTGAAGCATTTTGGGATTTGGTGGAATGGAGGCAGAAATATTGAAGGTAACATACCCTCATATGGGATATTTAAACATGCCGGTTTCAAAAATGCTAAATAACCTAGGAGTTGAAGTCATCGAGGCGCCGCCAATTTCCAAGAAAACGATAGAATTGGGCTCTCTTTATTCTCCAGAGGGCGTATGTTTACCATATAAAATTAATATGGGTAATTTTATAGAAAGTATCGACCAAGGGGCAGATACCTTAGTAAGCGTATGTGGCGCAGGGAAATGCCGCTTGGGCTTTTACAATGCTGTACAAAAAATTTATCTCGCAGAAAAAGGACAAATACAATTTTATATGCTGGATACAAATCATTTATTTAGTGACTTGTACCGTTTTTTACGGACAGTGGCGCCTCGTGCAAGTCGTTTGGTGATTCTTAAGAATATGGCAATGGGGATAAAATTGTTAAAAGCTCTTGATGCTATGAACGAAGCTAAAAATTTTTATGGGGCACGAACGAATAGCCCAGAACAAATCATAGATATATGCAGAGGCGGTACACAGGAACTTGCCAATTCTACTTACAAGAAAATTAATTTTATCCGGGATTTTACGATTAGCTCAATAGGGGCTATCTGCAACAATAACCAATGTCGACCGCCCAGAATAGCCCTAATCGGTGAATTCTATCTTTTATTAGAACCCTATGTAAACCATAGTATTGAAGACTTATTAATTAAGCAAGGGATAGAGGTCAAAAAATTTGTTTATACCGGAAATTGGGTTTATTCGAATACTTTACTACAAGCTTTGGGATTATATAGTGAAGAAAAGGCGTATCTTGACCAAGCTAAGCCATATCTCAACTATCATGTAGGTGGTGATGGCTTAAAATCAGTAGGAAGTGCTTTGCAGTGCGCCCGGGATGGGTATGATGGGATCATTCACATATATCCTTTCGGCTGCATGCCTGAGGTGGTCGCCCAATCTGCATTAAAGAATATCGCCAATGACTATAATTTACCTTTACTAACGCTAAGTATCGACGAGCATTCCAGCGATGTGGGCATTATTACCCGTATTGAAGCTTTTGCTGATTGTATTAAACGTAAGAAATATCAACATTAACGAGAAAATAAGAAGGCATATTTCCGTAAGGAAACCATTGGAGTTGCTACAATATCATTTGACTTATAGGGTGCCCTTTTATCAAATTCATACATTTATTTACCAAAATTGGTAAAATGTAAGAAATGTGGTATACTACTAAAAGTGAATGTTATATGGGAGGCATTATTGATGCATGTATATTTAGGTATTGACGTGGGGTCAGTAAGTACTAACATTGCTGTTCTTGACGAATTTGGCAAGGTAATCGATTCGTTATATATACGTACGCAAGGGAGACCAATTGAAGCAGTACAAAATGGCTTACGTCAAATTAAAGAGCGTAACCCTGAAATAAAGGTGAAAGGTGTCGGTACTACTGGTAGTGGTCGCCACCTCACGGGAGTAATAGTAGGAGCGGATAGCATAAAGAATGAAATCACCGCCCATGCAGTAGCGGCGATGCATATCATGCCGGATGTGAAAACTGTACTAGAAATTGGTGGACAAGACTCTAAAATGATTATTATTCGTAACGGAGTAGTTACTGATTTCGCTATGAACACCGTATGCGCAGCCGGTACGGGGTCTTTTTTGGACCAGCAGGCTGCTCGTCTTAATATAGGAATCGAGGATTTTGGAGACAAGGCTTTAGAGTCAACAACACCAGTCCGGATTGCGGGACGCTGTGCAGTTTTTGCCGAATCTGACATGATTCATAAACAGCAGACTGGTCATGTAACTTCAGATATTATTAACGGATTATGTCAGGCTTTAGTAAGAAACTATCTCAATAATATAGGTAAAGGAAAGCAAATCCAAAGTCCTATTCTCTTCCAAGGCGGGGTAGCGGCAAACAAGGGAATCAAAAGAGCTTTTGAAGAAGCGTTAGGCTGTCCTGTAGTGGTTTCACCCTACCATAATGTTATGGGAGCCATTGGTTCCGCTTTATTAGCCAAGGAAGAAGTTACTCAGACGAAACCAACTGTCTTCCGAGGTTTTGATGTAATTGATTTTGTCTACACACCACGAAGCTTTGAGTGCAGTGGCTGCGCTAATATGTGTGAAGTCGTTGAAATTAAAATGAACGGTAATGTAGCAGCGCGTTGGGGGGACCAATGTGGTAAATGGAGTAATAGTGTAACAGTTGCTTGAGAAAAGGCTAAAAAAGGATGATGATGTTTCTTGGCGATAAGAATTGGGTTACCACGGGGGCTACTATATTACCAATATGGATCAATTTGGGAAAGATTTTTGCAAGAACTGGGGGCCGAGGTAGTTATTACTGGCGATACGTCTAAAGCGACGCTAAATTGCGGAAGTGGATTGGACGAGGTATGCCTGCCTGCTAAAGTATACTTTGGACATATTTATGAGTTGTACAAGCAAGTGGATTACCTATTTACACCACGAATAATCAGCGTTGCAACCGGACAATATACGTGTCCCAAAATTATTGGTATGCCGGATATGCTGCGCAGTAATATTGACAACTTACCGCCGCTCATTGATGTCAACTTAAATCTTCGCCAGAATAATCGCAGTTTGTATCAGGCGATTGTGACGGTAGGACATATGCTTGGCAGAAATGCGATTAGCAGTCTTTATGCATGGTATCATGCTTGGCAGTATCGGCGTCTGGAACAAGCAATCCATTGTAGTAAACCTAACGGGCAGCGTATAGGCTTAATTGGTCACCCCTACATTATTTATGACCAACAAATTAGCATGAATATTATTGATAAATTGAATCACTTTGGTATTCATGTTATAACCCCTGAGATGGTTAGTAATCGCCAAGCCGCTATTGCCGCTAAGACTCTTGGCAAAAAAATATTTTGGTCTAATGGCGATCATATGGCAGGTGCGGCATTAGCCTTAATACAATCAAGGCAACCCGTTGACGGGCTGATTTTTATAACTTCTTTTAGCTGTGGACCTGATGCCTTAATAGGTGAATTGATCAATCAGCGTGCCCAAGCGCTTAACATCCCGTGCATGCTCTTAACAGTAGACGAACATACGGCTGAGGCGGGCTTTGTGACAAGGCTGGAGGCGTTTACGGATATGTTAATTCGGAGGAAACAGTCATGATTATTACTTTTCCCCATATGGGAGATATGAGTATAGCCCTTAAGGCACTCTTCACCGGTCTCGGACGACAAGTGGTGCTTCCTCCGCCCATTTCTAAAAGGACGTTGGAATTGGGTATGAAATATTCTCCAGAGACTACTTGTTTACCCTTTAAAGTCAATTTAGGAAATTTTATTGAAGCCCTTGAACAAGGTGCGAATACAATTGTAACTTGTGGAGGGGTAGGTCCATGCCGCTTAGGTTACTATGCTGAAATTCAACAGGGCATTCTTCAAAATTTAGGTTATAGATTTGATATGATAGTTGTTGAACCTGATATTGTTGATATTATAAAGCAATTACACCGGGTTGCTTTTAAACGTAATTTTTGGGAGGTTTATTTAGCATTTCGCTTGGCTTTAGCAAAAATAAACGCGATGGATAGTATTCAGCGAAAAGTGAATATGATACGACCGCGGGAGGTATCTGTAGGTGAATCCGATTTCATCTGGCGGCAAACTGTTGATGTGATTGATGCCGCAGAAAATCTTTCTACATTAAGAACCGCTTGGCATAAGGCTGAAAGCGAACTGGACGGAGTTAAACTCAAGTCTAGCGTTAGACCGCTGCGTATTGGTGTAGTTGGTGAAATTTATGTTATGCTTGAGCCGTCGATTAACCAAAACATAGATTGGCGTTTAGGAAATATGGGAGTTGAAGTGTATAAAACCATGTATTTAAGTGACTACATAAACGGGCATTTGTTTAGAAAGCGAGAATATCTTGAGAAATTTAAATATTTAGCCGACTTGGCTCATCCCTATCTTGGTCATTATGTAGGTGGCCACGGCATAAAAAGTATCGCCCATACGGTTAATATGGGACAGGAAAACTATGACGGCATTATTCATATGTTCCCGTTTACTTGTATGCCTGAAATTGTTGCTAAAAATATTCTACCTAAGGTTAGCAATGATGTGGACATCCCGGTATTATCGTTAGCTTTTGATGAACAATCAGGTGAAGCCGGCATAGTGACTCGATTGGAAGCCTTCATTGACTTATTAAAGTACCGCCGTTTAAAACATCACTTGGCTTAAAAAAATGGTGAAATTCTAATAACCACGTACATTTGAAGCTTCGCAAATCACGCGAAGCTTTTTTGCTGTTCTAGAATGTATATAAGCCACAAAGTTGTTTGTGCTCTTCGCGCCTTTGCGGATCAAAGGCTTTATTTTTTAGTATATTCAGCGTTTTTCTTACTGTTTATTAAAAGGTCATGAAAATTTAATCTTTCCTGAAAAATAATAGGATATATAATCTCATAAAAAGCGTATAATAAATTCTGTGACCTGCATCTAGTATTCAGATTAGGCAGTACTTGATGCAAGTGGAGTTTGAAAAGAAGGGACGGACTTATTACTATATTTAGTGGCGTATAAAGAAAAAGGATATTAAGGAGGTCTAGATTAAAGTTGATCAACATTGCTCGCCGCCTTCTCATTGGCAAGCCCCTTCATAATAAGGAAATGATGCATGAACGGTTACCAAAGTGGAAAGCGCTGTCCATATTTTCCTCAGATGCCCTATCATCGGTGGCTTATGGACCAGAACAAGCCTTACTCGTGCTGGTTGCCGCTCAAGGGATTATCGCTTATGGATATTTATCCCCCATCATTATTGCAGTATCGATTCTATTAATTATTGTGGCATTATCCTATGTGCAAGTTTCCCGAGCAAATCCTGGGGGCGGAGGTGCCTATGCCGTTGCCAAAAAGAACATTGGCGAGTTTCCCGCTCTAGTAGCTGCGGGTGCGGTTTTTGCTGACTATGTTCTAACGGCGGCTGTAAGTGTAGCCGCAGGAACAGCAGCCATTGTATCGGCTTTTCCCAGCTTAGTGGGTAAAGAAGTGGGAATTGATTTAGGTATTTTATTTTTCATATTGATGCTGGTGAACCTGCGTGGTATGCGAGAATCCTCCAACATGTTTGTATATCCGACCTATGCCTTTTTATTAGGGATGGTCGCGCTCATTCTAACAGGAATGTATCAAGCCGTTACCCAGGATGGAGCCTTACTGCCTGCTGCCTCCTTAGAAAGACAGCCCCTCAACATGGCAATGCTGTACATAGTACTAAGAGCCTTTGCCAATGGCTGCAGTTCCATGACGGGTGTGGAGGCAATTGCAGATAGTGTACCCTTATTTAAAAAACCCGAAGCGAAAAATGCAATCATTACAACCTATTGGATGGCAGGTATTTTGGTAGTGATGCTAAGTGGAGTTACTTTTATGATGATGCATTTTCATGTCATCCCCATACTGGAAGTGACAGCTTTATCCCAGCTTGCAGAACATGTCTTCGGCAGATCCTTTGTCTATTATTACATTCAGGTTACGACGATGATCGTGTTATACTTGGCGGCCAATACAGCCTATAATGGTTTACCTGTATTATTGTCAATTGTAGCCAGAGATGGATATCTTCCAAGGTATCTTAGCTCTCGTGGCGAGCGTCTGACCTTTTCCAATGGCATTATCGTGATCACTGTTTCCGCTGCGGCATTAATCGTGATCTTCGGAGGACATCTAGACCACTTAATCGCCTTATATGCAATTGGTGTATTTATCTCTTTTACCATTGCGCAATGCAGTATGGTTGTTCATTGGAAGAGAGAAAAGGGAAGCGGTTGGCTGATTCGGGCAGCTGTAAATGGCATAGGAGCCGTTGCTACCGGATTGGTTGTTATCATCATTACCCTCACGAAGTTTTCCCATGGTGCTTGGGCAGTATTAGTGTTCATTCCGGTGATGGTGTTCGTATTTAAGAAGATCCGCTCCCATTATGATGATATGGCAGAGCAGCTGCATCTTCCCTTAGAAGAAAACGTACAATATGATGATACCCTGGTGGTGCGCAATTATGTAATCGTACCCATCTCATCCCCGACACGGGTGGTATATGAATCCTTAAAATTTGCGAAAACCTTGAGTAAAGACATTATTGTATTACATATTGCCAAAGACGAGGAGAGCGCTGCCAAAGTACAAATGAAGTGGGAGCAATGGAACCCGGGAATGGATCTAGAGATCATTCAATCCCCGTATCGCCTGACCATTCAGCCTTTGCTGGATTATGTAGAAGCATTAAAAAAGAGAAAAAACCCGCAGGACTATATTACAGTTGTCATCCCTGAATTTGAGACAAGGAAATGGTGGCACAGGCTGCTGCATAATCAAACAGGCTGGCTATTACACGCCATGCTGGTCATAAAAGAAAATGTAAGTGTGACAACCATTCCTTATCACTTAAATAAATAAGAAAAAGATGTTTTTTGTCATTGCGAACAGAGTGAGGCAATCTCTAACAGGGGGTTGATTCACTTTGACAGAACAGTAAAACATATAAAACGAATTCAACCACAAAGACGCAAAGGACACAAAGGGTTTTATTTATATTTTTCGTGTACTCCTTTGTGTGCCGCATCAGCGGCATTGTGCCTTTGTGGTTCAATCATCGTTCCTTGCTCTCTTTCACAAGAGTATATACTTTCTATGACAATAAAAAACCTCGCATTTTGGCGAGGTTTTTGCTTTTAATGGTTTAGGAATTTTTTTCGCTTCGGCAAAAGTCGATAGCCCGGGTCAGGTCTGGGGGAAGAGGAGCTTGTACTATAATTTCATGCTGATCTTTTATATGATTAAAGGTTACAGAAGATGCGTGCAAGGCTTGTCTGGTTAACCAAGAAGTGCGTATGCCATACATACCGTCTCCTAGAAGGGGGTAGCCGATATGAGCAAGATGTACTCGAATCTGATGGGTTCTTCCTGTATCCAACCGTAGCTCTACTAATGATGTCTCTGAAAAGTTATGGAGAGTATGATAATGGGTAATAGCCGGATCTCCTTTTTCCCTTACTGCACGGCGATTTGCCATAGTAGGATGAAAACCAATGGGAAAATCAATGGTAGCGGCAGGGGGATGAACAATTCCCTTTACCAAAGCCCAGTAAACACGCTTTAACGTTCTGTCTTTTAACTGTTGTTCTAAGATGAACTGGCTGCGATCGTCTTTAGCAAAAATTACGCATCCAGAAGTTTCCCGATCTAATCTGTGTACAGGGCGGATGGTAGTGATTACGCCTTGCTGTTGTAGGTGGTATGCCAGATAATTTGCTAATGTGCCCTTAGTAGTTTGCCCAGTGGGGTGGACAAGCTGGTAGGCGGGCTTATTAACGACTAGCATATAATCATCTTCATATAGAATCTCAATGCTTCCTTCCTCTGGCTCAACTCCGTAAGTCATATCCTGAGCCATAAGGATGCGTAAAACATCTTGGGATTTTACCTTTCTTTGGAGAAAAACTTTCTTTCCGTTTAAAAAAATCCCCTTTTGTCTTGTTAGTTTTTGAATTTTTCTTCCAGAATACTGCAAAATAGTTTTCAAATATTCTTCAAGGGTCAGACCCTCATGTTCCTTAATAACTTTATAGGTTGCAAATGATTTCATATAGTAAGCCTTCTTTCTCTTGTAAGCAATTTGCTGGGAAGTTTAGTCATACTTATGTGCAATGATACAATATTTATTATCAAAATACAATCATGAAGGAAAATAGGAAGATCGTAAGCTACGCAAACTCCAGAAGAAGGAAGATGCATATCAGGGTAGAATGAATAAGGTACAGGGATCGTCGGAATATAGTTACGCTCATCTTTTGCCTGTTTACGGCTATATAGGATTGTTTTCCAAGAGTACACTATAATATCCAGGAGGATGAACATATGGATTTTGATGCTCTTTCTTATCCTTTTCCTTCAAAGCGTACCGTGGTTTTTGCGAAAAATGGAATGGTTGCTGCTTCCCAGCATTTGGCTGCGCAATCTGGACTGGATATTCTCAAAGTAGGCGGAAATGCCATTGATGCGGCAATCGCAGCTGCTGCCTGCCTAACAGTAGTGGAACCTACCTCTAATGGAATTGGTGGTGATGCTTTTGCCCAGGTTTGGATAAAAGGCAAATTATATGGACTAAATTCCAGCGGACCTTCGCCCCAAAGCATCTCTCTTGAGGCAGTGCGAAGACAAGGTTTTAAAGAGATGCCCCGATATGGTTTTACCCCAGTGACGGTTCCCGGTGTGCCAGCTGCATGGGCAGAGCTGTCAGCGCGTTTTGGCAGACTTCCTCTAAGTGAGGTGCTAAAGCCTGCAATTTCTTATGCTCAAGCAGGATATCCTGTCTCTCCTATTGTGAGTAAATATTGGGCAATTGCATTTAAGAATTTTTCGGAATTTCTAAAGGGAAAAGAGTTTGCATCCTGGTTTACTACCTTTGCTCCCTTGGGCAGAGCTCCTTATGCTGGCGAGATTGTCCAATTATTAGATCATGCTGCTACCTTACAGGAAATTGGTGATACAAAGGGAGAGTCCTTTTATCGGGGTTCTTTAGCAGAAAAAATAGGTGAGTTCTCTCGAAGTTTTGGCGGATATTTACAAGCTGATGATTTGGCTGCGTATAAAGCAGAGTGGGTTCAGCCAATTAAAGTTGCCTATCGAGGTTATGAGGTATGGGAAATACCGCCTAATGGTCATGGATTGGTTGCCCTTATGGCATTAAATATATTAAATGGTTTACAGCTTAAAGGGCAAAATCCTATAGATGCTTATCATAAACAAATCGAAGCCATAAAAATTGCATTTGCTGATGGACAAAAATATATTGCCGATCCTAAGAATATGACTGTAAAGGTTTCTGATTTACTTTCAGAGGGCTACGGCCTGGAACGAAGAAAGTTGATTGGAGATGCTGCCATACTGCCAGAAGCAGGCAGACCCGATTCTGGAGGAACGGTATATTTAGCGACAGCTGATAAGGAAGGCAATATGGTATCGTATATCCAAAGTAACTATATGGGCTTTGGCTCCGGTCTTGTTGTGCCAGGAACCGGGATTAGTCTGCATAATCGTGGCAAACAATTTTCCTTAGATCCCTTTCATGTCAATTGCCTAGAAGCTGGAAAAAAACCGTATCACACCATTATTCCAGGTTTTCTTACGAAAGATAACAAAGCTCTAGGTCCTTTTGGTGTTATGGGAGCCTTTATGCAGCCCCAGGGACATGTTCAGCTGCTGGTAAATATGATCGACTATAAATTAAATCCGCAAGCTGCTTTAGATGCACCTCGCTGGCAGTGGAAGGAAGGCAAAAGCATTGATTTAGAGCCGGGTTTCCCAATGTATATGGCAGAAGCATTACTGCAAAAAGGTCATATTGTTAATCTGTCTCTTGAAACTGGCAGCTTTGGACGGGGACAAGTCATCATAAGACAAGAAAATGGCACGTTTGCTGGAGGTACGGAAGGTCGTGCCGACAGTGCAATAGCTGCGTGGTGAATGAGCTATTGGGGAATGTATGATGGATGTTATTAGCGATCATCTGGCAAAAATCGGTATCGTGTAAATCCTGATTAATTTATGGTTGAGAGGGAGACAGCCTGTGGAAATGATGATTTAAAGTCATTTTCACAGACTGCTTTGCTTCAATAGAATGCTTCACCTGTATTTGACATGGAGCCACTGTTGCTTATATAATCATTATGTAGAATAGTAGTATTGAAAACTAGTAAGATGAAGTTGTAGGATGGCAAAATGGTGAATGAAACGATGTGCACTCCTAATTGGGGTGTTTTTTTGTTTTTTCCCGAATTTTGCACATTAGTAGTAGGAAGGTAGGATGGAAAAGATGAATATTCAATTGGTTATTATTATTAGTTACATTTTTGTTTTGTTCGGAATTAGTTTTTATGTAAAGCGAAGGACCGAAAGTAGTACAGGTTTTCTATTTGCAGGGCGAAAGCTCACTACTTTGCTGGTTGCGACAAATATTGCGGGTACAGCGATTGGCGCTGCTTCGACAATTGGCGTTGCAGAAAATGCATATCAGTTTGGTATTGCTGCTGGATGGTATAATGTCGCTTGGGCTGCAGGAGCCGTATTGATGGCAATGGTAGCAGCTGAAAAATACAGAGAAATGGATTGTACTACGATTCCGGAATTATTTGAACGATATTATGATAAAAAAGGGCGAGCTATTAGTGTATTAGGGATGATTACCATTCAATTAGTTATTACATCTCTGCAGTACATTGCTGGCGGAGCGATTTTGTCTTCTCTTCTGCCTGGTATATTTTCTTTTCAAGGTGGCATGATAACCAGTGCCATAGTTTTTATTGGAACGACTCTAATCGGTGGATTATGGTCGTCTGGCTTGTCGAATATTTTAAGTGTAACTCTGATTTATATTGGTGTATTAATCAGTACGGTGACGACTGTTTCCAATCAAGGCGGTTTGAGCAGTATGGCTGCTGCTTTACCTGCTAATATTGACTGGTTCAGCCCTCTTGGAGGCTTGGGGCTGGCTACTATTATTGGCTGGTTTGCCGTCATGATGACTCAGACGATTACTGCTCAGGGACCAGTACAGGTTGCTTGTTCAGCCGTTGATGGCAAGGCTGCGAAGAGAGGATTCTTGTGGGGAGCTCTTTTGATGTTCCCTGTTGGCTTCTCCTGCGCTATTATGGGAATGGCTGCTAGAGTTGCCCATCCAGGTATGAACGCTACATTGGCTCTTCCCCAGATGATTATGGGGCTGGATCCTATCGTGTCTGGTTTGACGCTGGCGGCACTTTGGGCAGCAGATGTTGCTACTGCTTGTCATATTTTGCTTGCAGCAGGAACATTATTTTCTCAGGATATTTACAAACGTTTTATCAATTCTAGTGTGAGTGATAAGAAATATACGATTGTGAATCGCTACTCCATTCTAGGATTGGGGATTCTTACCTTATGGTTTGCATTTAATGCCGTAGGTATTGTTAAGACGATGCTGATTGGTCTAAGTCTGACTACCGCTTTTACATTGGTGTTTTTGTTTACCATGTTTGCACCGAGTCTTTGCCGTCGTAATTCAGCATTTTATACTACGCTGGCAGGTATGATCGCATTGTTCGCTTGGCAAATGTTCCCGGCAGTTCAGATTTTTGCACATCCCATTTATATGGAATGGCTGGTTTGTCTAATTACGTTCTTTATCGTAGCTGCAGTTGATAAGGGAAAAATTAAAGTTGTTGAAAAGAAGGCGGTTGCATAAAGTGGAAATTACGAGTATTGATGTGGGGAGAGCGGCGATGGCTATGGCAATTAGTGAAGATCGACAAGATGAACAAGAAATTCGTCAGCGCCTAAGTGCTCGTGGTATCTCTTCTGTAGCTGTTGATTTTGGCGGCGAATATTTACTATCTGTCAAGAAAATTATTGAACGTGCAGTAGTAGCAGCCCAGCGTCAGAGGCTGGTGAGTGCCAATCATATAGGAGAAGGTGCGGTGGCTGGTGCGACTCATGCCGCTCTAGAACAAATTACGTCGAAAGCCGCTGGACTGAATGTGGGCGGAAAAATCGGAATTGCCCGTTATGGAGAACATATTTGCGTAGCAATTTACTTTGGTGTAGGTGTATTGAATCTTAATGAAGTAGTGGTAGGATTGGCCCATCGTTCTTTGCCATTAGGAGAAGCATAAGAAAAATATTGTGTTTCTACAAAATTTACGAAATGTTTACAAGACAGTGCTAAGAATACGTGGTACTATGATAGTGGACAATCTATTAGCTGGTTTGTTTAAAAAGTGAACTTTACTTAGTCCTAAAAGATGGATAGAAAAAAGGAGTGTGTATTATGTGTGGTTGTGAAGAAAAAGATCCTGAATTAACGGATGAGATTCCAGTGTTGTTTACGGATGACATCGAAATTCTCGAAGATCGTATAGCGGATGTTATTATTGCTATGGGTCTGCCAGAAGAGCAGACTGGAGCAGTGCTAAGACTAATGAGTGACGCGTTAGAAGAACATCATTCCAATATTCTTGACACCTTTGAATACATTATAGCAGACGAAGATGATGAGGAAGAAATCAGCGAATAAACTCGTTGGTTAACTGCATCGTTACGAAGCCCCTCTATAACCACAATGTGGTTATAGAGGGGCTTTTTTTTGTAGTATCAGATCGTTTTAAAAAGAGCGTTAAACACAGAGACGTGTTTATTCTACGCCTTTACGTTTTTTGTGTCTTTGTGTTTCAAAAATGGCTATATTTTAAGGACACGAACTGTTTCTCTTAGATCTAAAAAAGAAGCTTAGTATGCGAAATAATGTTTTTATTCCACTTAGTGGAATAAAAACATTATTTATGAGAAAAAAGAAGGAATTAGAATCTGATGCACGAATATAATTTGTGTAAAATGAAAAATAAGTCCACATAGTGAGAAAAGGAGGGTTTTTATGGATGTCAGACATAACGTTCATCCAGAAGATGCAAAACATTATACCACGGAGGAGCTGCGAAACCGTTTCTTAATTCAAGAGTTATTTGTGAAAAATGAAGTAAAGATGGTTTACAGTCATATTGATCGGATGATAACTGGTGGTGTATATCCAGCCGAGCCTGTAGTACTTCAAGCAGGAGCTGGTATGGGGGTTGATTATTTCCTTGAACGACGAGAAATCGGAATCATCAACGTTGGCAATGTCGGTTCTGTCGTGGTTGATGGTGTGAAATATGACCTTAATACTACTGATGGTTTATACATTGGTATGGGTTCAAAAGAAGTTAGCTTCTCTAGTGCAGATGCCAAGCAGCCAGCTAAATTTTATTTTAATAGTGCGCCGGCTCATAAGACGTATCCAACTGTAAAAATTGAAAAAAGCAAAATTACTCCGAATCATCTAGGTTCCATAAACCAGTCAAATGAACGTAACATATATAAATATATTCATCCAGAAGGGGTAAAAAGCTGCCAGGTGGTAATGGGAATGACTGTTCTTGAACCCGGCAACATGTGGAATTCCATGCCTTGTCATACACACGATCGTCGTATGGAAGTATATTTTTATTTTAATCTTCCAGAAGATGCTATTGTATTTCATTATATGGGTGAGCCAACAGAGACTAGACATGTAGTGATAAAAAATGAAGAGGCGATTCTTTCTCCAAGCTGGTCGATTCATTCTGGTGTAGGTACACACTGTTATACATTCATTTGGGGTATGGCAGGAGAAAATCAAACCTTCAATGATATGGATCATGTTGATATGAAAACATTGAAATGATGCTTTTGGTAAGAAGACACCATGAGTATGAATGAAAGCAATAAATGGAGGTTTACACATGAATACGATATTTGATTTAACAGGAAAAGTAGCGATTGTTACTGGTGCAGCCATGGGGCTTGGTCAAGGAATGGCTTTTGCCTTAGCTAATGCAGGAGCAGATATTGTAAGCGTAGGTTTAGGTGATAATACCCAGACTCAGGCATTAATCGAAAGTGCTGGCAGAAAGTTCTTAGCAGTGGATGCGAACTTAATGAGCATTGAAGTCATTGCTCCTGTAATTGAAAAAGTGGTTGCAGCTTTTGGAAAGATTGATATCTTGGTTAATTGTGCAGGTACTATTCGACGTGCGGATGCCATTGACTTTACAGAAAAAGATTGGGATGATGTTATGGATCTTAATCTTAAAACCGTATTTTTCTTTAGCCAAGCGGCAGCAAAACAATTTATTAAACAAGGACATGGCGGTAAAATTATTAATATCGCTTCCATGTTGTCTTTCCAAGGTGGTATCCGAGTGCCTTCTTATACTGGCAGTAAAAGTGGCGTAATGGGTGTTACTCGCCTGATGGCTAATGAATGGGCTAAGTATAACATTAATGCCAATGCAATCGCGCCTGGTTATATGGCAACTGCCAACACTGCTCCGATTCGTGCTGATGAACAACGTAATGCTGAAATCGTGAGCCGTATTCCGGCTGGACGCTGGGGATTGCCAGAAGATTTGGCTGGTCCAGTAGTATTCTTGGCGGCGCCTGCTTCTGATTACGTGAATGGCTATACAGTGGCTGTTGACGGTGGATGGTTAGCTCGTTAATTGCAAAAAAGGATTTGATTAGGTAGCCATAGTTAGTACCTCATATGCATTAACGTAGATGAGATACTTGGCTGCCTGATCCTGATTGCTGTTGAATTCCGAATTTTCTCAGATAATTAAATATTTCATGTAGATACGCAATTATAAATATTATGAAAAAGGAAGGTATGTTATGAAAATCAAACAATCCATTGATAAAATTCCTGGTGGACTGATGTTGGTTCCCTTATTTATAGGAGCTATTTGTCACACCTTTTTCCCTGGATCGGGTAAATATTTTGGCTCCTTTACCAATGGTTTAATCACGGGTACAGTCCCCATTCTGGCAGTATGGTTTTTCTGCATGGGTGCTGGTATCGATATTAGAGCAACAGGCACAGTACTGCGAAAATCCGGTACCTTAGTATTAACTAAAATTGCCGTTGCCTGGGTTGTTGCCGTTATAGCCGCTAGAATATTGCCAGGGGATGGGATACAAACAGGTTTTTTTGCAGGGTTATCTACCCTTGCTTTAATTGCTGCAATGGATATGACTAATGGCGGTTTGTATGCCTCTATTATGCAGCAATATGGCAGCAAAGAAGAAGCCGGGGCCTTTGTATTAATGTCCATTGAATCAGGTCCTTTGGTGACGATGCTCATTATGGGGACTTCTGGTTTAGCAACATTCGAGCCTCGTTTGTTCGTTGGGGCTGTTCTTCCTTTCATAATTGGTTTTGCCTTAGGAAATTTGGATAGTGAGCTGCGAGAATATTTCGGTAAAGCATCCAATGTTATGATTCCATTTTTTGCTTTTGCATTAGGTAACACCATTGATCTGAATGTAATTGGAAAGACTGGCTTTTTAGGGATTATGCTGGGGATTTCTGTGATTATAGTTACAGGTATTCCATTAATACTGGCGGATAAATTTATTGGCGGTGGAAATGGCACTGCAGGACTGGCAGCATCGAGTACGGCAGGTGCAGCCGTTACCAATCCTCTCATAATCGGTGAGATGCTTCCAGAGTTTAAAGCTGTTGCACAAGCTGCAACGGCGTTAGTTGCTACATCTGTAATTGTGACCTCCATACTGGTACCTGTGTTGACTGCTTGGTGGAGTAACTATATGAAGGGCAAAGAACAATCTGTAAAAGTATAAATTGTGACGGTGAGAAGAGGCATGCTTTGTACGCCTCTTCTCATTAGATATTCTTGAAAGAGGGGAAGTTCCTTAAACAAATACAACAGGCTAATCAATTATGAGGATTTAGTCTGAAAGCAGGAGGTAGAACATGAGCAAGATTCTTACAATTGGTGAGCCGATGGCACTTTTTGTAGCAGACCAGGAAGGTGATTTAAAAGATGTAGAGCATTTTTCCCGTTTTGTTGCAGGGGCAGAAGTCAACTTTTCAATTGGTATGGTACGTCTGGAGCATGCAGTCACTTATATTAGTAAACTAGGTGATGATCCTTTTGGTAAAATGATAGAAGAATTTTTACGGAAAAATGGAATTGATACTTCTTATATATCCTATGATGCCCAATATTTTACCGGTATGCAGTGGAAGCAAAAGGTTACCAGCGGTGATCCTCACGTTTTTTCTCTGCGTAGAAATTCAGCGGCCTCACATATGGATGTAAGTACCATTGTAAAATTCAATTGGGATGGATTTGATCATATTCATTTAACGGGTATTCCGCCAGCCTTATCCGCGGGATGTCGACAACTGGTGTATGAACTAATTGAACAAGCTAGGGGAAAAGGCATATCCATATCCTACGATCCAAACCTACGCCCTGGCCTTTGGCCAGATAAAAAAGAAATGGCCCAGGTAGTTAACGATTTGGCGTGCCTGGCAGATATTGTGATTCCAGGCATTTCAGAAGGCAAATTGCTTACTGGAAAAGAAGGCGTACAGGAAATTGCGAATGCCTATCATGCTGCTGGTGTGAAGACTGTTGTCATCAAACTAGGTGCAGAGGGTGCTTATACCAGTTCGGAGGGGCAGCAATTTTATACACCTGGTTTCCCCGTAACAAAAGTGGTAGACACGGTGGGGGCAGGGGACGGCTTTGCTGTTGGTTTAGTAAGCGGGATTTTAGAAGGCTTATCCTTGCAAGAGGCTGTAAGACGTGGTACTGCAATTGGAGCTTTGGCAGTGATGTCTCCTGGCGATAATGATGGACTGCCAGACAGAGAAAGTCTGGCCGCTTTCATCCGATAAGTAAAATCGCCTAAAATTATTTTGGTTGCGCAGTATTTCTTATTGTATAGACGTTATAAGCTTAGGGGAATAGTGGTTTTTCTTTACTGCGTTAGATACATTCATGTCATTCCATCCTTTTTAAATCGTGGTCAGTAGCAAAAAAGACAAGAGTACTCATCAATAAGCTGTGTTTGTTATGGTTCAATTCTTTATTATATTAGCTATATTCTATGAAAAAGTGATATAATAATACAATCATTATTGCTGTTGCATGATAAGGAAGGGGTATTGGCATGGCTGGCAAGATAGAAGTTCAATCACTGCATAGGGCATTTGACATATTAGAAACGATTGGAAATAGTCAAATACCCATGAGTATTAAGAAAATTACAGAAGAAACGGGACTGCCTAAATCGACAGTATACCGTTTGTTAAATAACCTGGAAAATAGAAATTATGCTTTTTGTGATACTAATGGAAATTACCGGCTAGGATATCAACTTTTGATGATGAGCCAATGGGCAGAAAAAGATTTTGAAATTAAAAATTTAGCTAAAGCTTCCTTAGAATCTTTGAATGCATTCACAAAAGAAACAGTACATTTAGCCATTTTGCAGGGAAAACGAGTTTTATATGTGGATACGGTGGAAAGTCCTTATTCTTCCCGTTTAGTTGCCAAACTGGGAACGACCAATTCTGTTCATTGCACTGCTCTTGGCAAAGCGCTGTTAATTAATCATAAAGATGCTGAGATATTAGAGATTCTAGAGGCGGAAGGCATGGAAAAAAGAACAGAACATACAGTAACAAAACCTCTTGATTATCTCAAGGAGATGGAAGTTGTTCGCAAGTTAGGTTATGCTTTAGATCAGCAGGAAAGCGAAATGGAAGGCAGATGTATCGGAGCCCCCATTTACGATAAATCAGGGAAAGTGGTTGCAGCGATTAGTGTCTCAGGAATAGCTACTCGATTCTCCTTGGATTTCATTGTAAAAGAAGTAGTCAGTAAACTATTAGATAGCACATTGCGAATTTCTCGTATTTTAGGTTATGTGGGCTAACGATAAAATGAGAAAAAATCACTCCTTACTTTGTACAGTAAGAAGTGATTTTTTTTTTTTGAAAGAGTATCTGCTATGATTGCAGGTTTCAGTAAAGTAATGGCGAAATTCATCACTATAATATTGATGAGGGTGGTTGCCATGAATATTAATAATAGTTATCATGATGATACTCTTCCTAGCTGGGAAAGATTTATTAATGGAGATAAGAGACAATATTCTACGCGTCCCCAAATTATTGCATCATGGGTTCGATGCTATCAAGCCAGTATAAACCCCTATGATTATAATACTCATAGCAAATTAGATGATGCTTCAATGGCGACCATGTTATTAGAGAAGCAAGAATTTATAAAGATTGCCAAGCCTTTTATGATGAATCTTTATAAATTTGTTGAGGGTTCGGGTTTTGTGGTTGTTTTAACCGATGACCGCGGCTATATTGTAGAAATGTTTGGAGATGAGGATACTCTAAATAATGCGATGACCAGCAATTTCTTCCAGGGTGCTTTATGGAGCGAGCAAGCAGGTACAAATGCCATTGGAACTTCATTGGTGATGAAGGAACCCATCCAAGTCTCAGGTGCTGAACATTATTGCCAGAGACTTCATTGTTTGACTTGTTCAGCAGCTCCGATTTTTGATTATCAGGGGAAAATTATCGGCATATTGAATATGTCAGGTGCATCGTACCGATCTCATTTACATACTTTGGGAATGGTGGTAGCAGCTGCTGAGGCCATCATGGCACAGCTTAACATTCAGCGTAAAAATAAAGAGTTATCATATGCCAACAGCTGGTTAACCAATATATTTAATACAATGTCAGATGGAGTATTGATGGTGGATGACAGTGGTATTGTCAGCCAATTAAATCCAGCAGCCCAGGAAATTCTAAATACAACAGAGCAGGAAGTATTAGGAATGTCTATTGACCGGATATTTGGAAGCAAAACAGTTGTTACACAGCGTATGTTAAAAAATAAAGAACCCTATGAAGATATGGAATTTATGGTAAATACTAAAAAAAATAGGTTTCATTGTTTAGCCTCTGGTGAACCTTTGACAAATGAGCAAGGAAAAGTGATTGGCGGCGTTATTATTCTACGTCCCATCAAACAAATACAAAAGTTAGTCAATCGTTATAGTGGTTATTGTGCAACCTTGCAATTTAGTGACATTGTAGGAGAAAGTTTAGAGATACTAGAGGTTATAAGGGTGTCTTCTCTTGCCGCGGTAACATCATCTAGCATTTTACTGCAAGGTGAAAGCGGAACTGGTAAGGAAATCTTTGCTCAAGCTATTCATAATCGAAGCGAACAGCGCAATGGACCTTTTGTAGCTGTGAATTGTGGTGTAATCCCACGGGAGCTAATCGGCAGCGAGCTATTCGGCTATGTTGAAGGTGCCTTTACGGGAGCGATACGGGGAGGAAAACCAGGAAAATTTGAATTGGCTTCAGGAGGTACGCTATTCCTTGACGAGATTGGTGATATGCCTTTGGAACAGCAAATCGCTCTTCTTAGAGTGTTACAAGAAAAAAAAGTAATGCGTATTGGCAGTGATAAAGTAATTCCTGTCAGTGTACGGGTAATTTGTGCAACTAATAAAAATTTATCACAAGCGGTAGAAAAAGGAGACTTTCGTCAAGACTTGTATTATCGTTTAAATGTGATCTCAATTACGATTCCGCCTTTGCGTAATCGCGTGAAGGACATTCCTTTATTGTTTAAATATTTTTTAGATAAAATAGCAAAAGATCGGGGTATTACATATTATGTTGATCCAGCCGTCATAACCTGTTTAGAGAAATTTGATTGGCCTGGAAATGTGCGAGAGCTTCAGAACGTTGTCGAACGGGCAGTGAGCTTAGCAGAGTCAGAATTCATAACGATAGCGCATCTTCCCATAGAAGTGTATGCTCCTCAAAGAGTAGTTCGGAGTCAGGCTCAATTACAATTATCACTGCTTCCATCATTGAATGAACATTTTGGACGTGAACAGCGACGGCAATTATTAGCTGAAGCGGAGCGTCAGGAAATTTTAGCGCTATTATCCAAGTGTGGCGGTAATGTAAGTGTAGTAGCACGGCAATTAAGGATTTCACGTAACACTCTCTATCGTAAAATGCACCTATATGCGATACAGAACTAAAAGAATGTATTTATGTCACATTTGATTAACACAAATAGGACATAAATAGGACACAAATAAGAATACCATCTCTTAATTATCTTAGAGGTGGTATTTTTCTATTGCTCGAGAAAAAAAAGTTTAGCATTCCAGATACGTATATTCAATGTTCTTACTGAATCATGAGACTTAGTTTATTAATAGTGATTGATAAAACGATAATTGGCACACTATTTGCATTATTTATAAAAATAACACTAAAGTTGAGATCTTGGAATAGGTAAGTCTCAGTTGTTCATGACCTTATTCAATGGGTCAGGTGAAAAAAGGAATACAGTGCTGCCAGAGGGGTAAAATATGCAAAGCGCTGTCTTTCTTTTTACGCTTTGCTTTGCTGCGTGCGCAAAGATATTGTGGGTTGGTCTACTTATAGCATGAGGATGTGAGAAGATGAGAGTCATACCAGTATGGGAGGCGGAAGGTACAGTATTGTGTCATGACATTACAGAAATTATTCCAGGTAAAGTAGCTGGGCGAGCATTTAAGAAAGGTCATGTTGTAAAAAAAGAAGATATATCCAAACTATTAAAATTGGGAAAAGAGCATCTTTATGTTTGGGAAGTAAATCAGAATGTTATACATGAAAATGATGCAGCTATGAGAATTGCTAAAGCCGTAGCAGGTCCGGGAATTATTTTAACAGCACCAATAGAAGGCAAGGTGGAACTAAAAGCGCAAATCCCTGGGATGTTAAAAATTAATCTCGATGCCTTGGAAGAATTGAATGATATTAATGAAGTGATTGTTGCTTCTATCCATTCCCATCAGTTAGTTTCTGTTGGAGAAATAGTTGCAGGCTGTCGCGTGGTGCCGCTGGTTATCGAAGCTAACAAAATAAAAAATGTGGAAAATATCGGTAGATTATCCTTTCCAGTCATGGAAATCAAACCTCTTAAACCTCTTAAAGTAGGAATTGTTACAACAGGCAGTGAGGTCTATCATGGACGTATTCAAGATCAATTTGGTCCCGTTTTAGATAGGAAAATAACCGCATTGGGCAGCCGGGTGGTAAGGCAGATCATTGTTGACGATGCTATAGACATGATTGATAATGCCATCAAAACATTAATACAAGATGGAGCTGAGATGATCATAACGACTGGGGGGATGTCAGTAGATCCCGATGATGTAACCCCAGCAGGAATTCGCTCGGCTGGGGGACGAGTTGTTGCTTATGGAGCGCCAGTACTTCCAGGTTCCATGTTTATGCTGGCCTATATTGGCAGCATTCCAGTATTAGGCTTGCCAGGTTGTGTAATGTATCGTAAAACTACTATTTTTGATTTAGTCATTCCTCGCATTCTAGCAGGAGACGAGCTTAACCGCAAAGACATTGTACGTTTAGCTCATGGTGGATTATGTACCAATTGTGATCCTTGTCGATATCCTCACTGTGCTTTTGGTAAAGGTAACTAAGATTAGTATTAGACGTTTTTGATGATAAGGGATTTTAGGGGGGATATTTCCTCTGAAATAATATGAAATCATAAAGGAGAGTAGGAAATGCAAAAGAAGGTATTGCATGTTAATGGACTACCGCGAGTTTTAATCGTAGATCCAGAAACCAGTCTGGCAAGTGTACTTCGAGAGCAGCTCTTATTAACGGGCTGCAAAGTAGGCTGCAATCAGGGGCAATGTGGCACTTGTTCGATTATCATGGATGGAAAAGTAGTTCGCTCCTGCATTGTCAAGATGAAGAGAGTACCGGATGAAGCGAACATTACTACCATTGAAGGTTTGGCTAAACCAGAGAATCTCCATCCCTTGCAGGTAGCTTGGATGGCATACGGCTGTGCCCAATGTGGTTTCTGCAGCCCCGGGTTCATTCTATCGGCTAAAGTATTGCTGGATACTAACTCGGCTCCGACGAGAGAAGATGTCCGTGAGTGGTTTCAAAAGAACCGTAATGCATGTCGATGTACAGGCTACAAGCCATTGGTTGATGCTGTTATGGCAGCAGCTAAGGTAATGCGGGGCGAAATGCTCAAAGAAGATTTACTATATAAACCTGTTGGCAATAAAATTTATGGAACGACATATCATCGTCCTTCTGCTTTGCGTAAAGTTACTGGTACTTGGGATTATGGTGCTGATGTTGCGCTGCAAATGCCCCCAGGTACATTGCGAATGGCTTTGGTGCAAGCGGAAGTATCCCATGCCAATATTATGGGTATTGATACTGTAGAAGCTGAAAATATGCCCGGAGTATATAAGGTAATTACTCATAAAGATGTTAAAGGTAAAAATCGCATTACCGGTTTGATTACGTTTCCAACCAATAAAGGGGATGGCTGGGATCGGCCCATTCTTTGCGATGAAAAAGTATTCCAGTTTGGCGATGCTATCGCAATTATTTGCGCTGATACGGAAGAACATGCTAAAGCTGCAGCCAAGAAAGTTAAAGTTGATTTAGAAATTCTGCCCTCTTACATGAGTGCACCTGCGGCAATGGCTGCGGATGCGATTGAAATACATCCCGGCGTACCTAATATTTATTTTGAACAGGGTATTATAAAAGGCGAAGATACAGAGCCCATTATGAAACAATCAGATGTTGTAACTGTAGAAGTGGATACCTATTGTAGTCGTCAGCCCCATCTGCCTCTTGAACCGGATTGTGGATGTGCTTATTTTGATGAAGAAGGTCGTTTGACCATTCATTCTAAGAGTATCGGCCTTCATTTACATCATGCCATGATTGTTGCTGGGATTGGCATTGAACCAGAAAAATGCCGCATTGTTCAAAACCCTACCGGCGGGACCTTTGGCTACAAATTCAGCCCGACCATTGAAGCATTGCTTGGTGTTGCCTGCATGGCAACAGGTAAACCTGTTTCCCTTAATTTCACCATGTATCAGAATATTACGTATACGGGTAAGCGATCTCCTGGCTTTGTTAAATGTAAGCTTGCTGCTGATAAAACAGGGAAACTTCTTGCTATGGAAACGGACTGGTTTATTGATCACGGTCCTTATTCTGAGTTCGGTGATTTGCTGACTCTGCGTCAAGCTCAATTTACTGGTGCTGGCTATGATATACCCCGGATACGGGGCAAAGGTCGTACCGTCTGCACCAATCATGCCTGGGGATCGGCATTTCGTGGATATGGTTCGCCTCAAGCCTTTTTAGCCTCTGAAATAGCTATGGATGAACTGGCCGAAAAACTTGGCTTAGATCCATTAGAACTGCGCTTTAAGAATATTTACCGTCCAGGAGCTACTACACCTACAGGGCAAGTGCCTGAAGTATTTTGCTTTGAAGACATGATTAATACTCTCCGTCCTTTATGGGAAGAAGCTAAAAAGCGGTGTAAAGAGCTCTCAACGTCGGAGAAAAAACGTGGCGTGGGTTTATCTCTTGGTATTTACGGCTGTGGTCTTGATGGTCCAGATAGTTCAGAAGCTTGGGTCGAATTGACAAAGAACGGCATAACCGTCGGGGATTCTTGGCAAGATCATGGGCAAGGTGCAGATATCGGAACCTTAAGCCATGCTCATGAAACTCTGCGTCCTCTTGGTATTAAAGCAGAGCAAATCAAGCTTGTGATGAACGACACTGCCTTTACCCCTAACAGTGGACCGTCTGGCGGCAGCCGATCCAACGTCATGACTGGTAATGCGATAAAAGTTGCTTGTGAAATGCTATTAAATGCTATGCGTAAGCCGGACGGTACTTACCGCTCCTATGATGAAATGGTAGCCGAAAATCTTCCTCTACACTACGATGGTAAATGGACAGCATCGATGTGTACTGACTGTGACCCAGTTACGGGTCAAGGAAAACCTTTCCCTATCTACATGTATGAACTATTTATGCCTGAAGTGGAAGTTGACATGAAGACAGGAAAGGCTAAAGTCGTTAAGTTTACCACTGTTGCTGACATGGGAACGATTACGAATAAAACAGCTTGTGATGGCCAGATATATGGTGGTTTAGCGCAAGGTATTGGTCTTGCTCTTACAGAAGACTTCGAAGATCTTAAGAAACACACAAACCTGGTTAATTGTGGTTTGCCCTTCATTTATGATGTACCAGATGATATTCAAATTATTTATAATATTACTCCTCGTGAGCATGGACCTCACGGTGCAGCAGGTGCAGGCGAAGGTCCCCTGAGTGCTCCTCATCCTGCGATTCTTAATGCCATTTATAATGCATGTGGTGTACGTATTTATGCAGTTCCTGCACTGCCCGAAAAAATAAAAGCCGGACTGGCAGCACTATCCACAAGGAAGAAATAAGAGTTTCTATATAAATGTAACCTAAAACGAATTGAAACGTAAATTCAATTCGTTTTAGGCTTTCCAATATACGAATTTTATTGGCGTATATCTAAAGGAAAGGGAGATAGTATGGAACAAAAAGCCTTAAAAGAAAGAGAACAGCAATGTATTCAAGAGCAGCCTCCAGGATGTACAGCTGCCTGCCCAGTTCATGTTGATGTAAGAGGCATGGTTGCTGCTATTCAAAAAGAGGACTATAAAGCTGGAGGCCAATTATTATATAACATGGTACCCTTTCCGCGAATCATTAGTAGAATTTGTGATCAACCCTGTCAGCAGGCCTGTAAGCGGCAAGAAATAGATGAGGCTATTGCAGTGAATGAGCTGGAAAAAAGCTGCGTGGATAATAGTAAGGAATTGACTCTTAAAATCACACCAATGCCGCCTAAGGATAAAACCATTGCAATTATTGGAGCTGGATTAAGTGGCTTAACAGCGGCAGTTGAACTAGGCAAAAAGGGCTATAATGTTGTGATTTTTGAGGCGAAAAAATTAGTAGGCGGGAGTATATGGGACATTTCCGAACATCGGCTGCCTAGGCAGAATATTGCTGAAGATTTTGCCATATTAAAAAGAATACCATTAGAAATTAACTTACATGTTATCGTGAATAATCATAAGAACTCAAAGATGTCGTTAGATCATATAAGTGCAGCTTTTGATGCTGTTTATTTAGCGACAGGCTGCATAGAAGCAAATACCCATTATTGGGGACTTGCTCTTGACGTAGGTGGAAGGATTGCCATTCATCCTGCAACGCTGGCAACGAGCGTGCCCAACGTTTTTGCTGGGGGCAGTCTTTACTTGGGACCTGATCGTAAGTCACCAATAACCTCAATCTCTCATGGGAAAATAGCTGCAAATTCAATCGATCGTTTCTTACAAAATGCTTCTCTCACGGCCAGTCGGGAAAAGGAAGGACCTTTTACTTCTTTACTTTATACAAATATTGCTGGAGTAGAACCGCAAACGAAGGTACGAAGTGCTGATCCCAATCAAGGCTATACGACAGAAGAAGCAGTAAAGGAGGCAAAGCGCTGCCTATTATGTGAGTGTTTGGAGTGTGTTAAGGTTTGTGAATATCTAGCCCATTTTCACGCTTATCCAAAGCGGTATGTACGGGAAGTTTATAATAATTTATCCATTGTGATGGGCGTTCACCATGCTAATAAAATGATTAATGCCTGTAATTTATGCGGTTTATGTGAGCAGGTTTGCCCGGGAAATTTGAATATGGGAGAAATTTGCCAAGAAGCAAGACGGATTATGGTCAAAAAAGGGAAAATGCCACCAAGAGTCCATGATTTTGCTTTACGAGACATGCAGTTTAGTACCAGTGAGAAGTTTGCATTTAGCAGACATCAACCAGGTTTTGCATCCAGCAGTACCGTATTCTTTCCCGGTTGCCAGCTCAGTGCCTCTTCGCCGGAACATGTAAAAAGCATGTACCAATTCCTTTGCAAAAAAATAACTGATGGCGTGGGTTTAATGCTGGGCTGTTGCGGTATTCCAGCTGACTGGGCAGGACAAGAAAATTTATTTAAAGAAACAATTAAGGCCATCGAAGATAGTTGGCGGAAGTTGGGTTCTCCCAGGGTCATCACAGGCTGTCCCACTTGCTATAGTATTTTTAAGCGTGAATGGCCTTCCATGGATGTTGAGTCAATATGGACAGTCTTAGATAAAATTGGACTACCAGATCAAAAGAAAGAGCCGCATACGTCATTAAAATTGGTGGTACATGATACTTGCACCACAAGGCATGAAGCTGCCCTACAGCAAAGTATACGAAAAATTTTGCATACACTTGGGCACCAAGTGGAGGAACTGGAAAACAGTAATGAATTTACAGAGTGTTGTGGTTATGGAGGTCTTATGCTGTTTGCTAATAAAGAAATTGCACATAAGATGATAAAAAAACGCAGTCAACAGAGTGAAAACGATTTTCTTACTTACTGTGCAATGTGCCGTGATAATTTTGCCAGTCAAGGAAAGCGGAGCTATCACCTTTTAGACTTGATTTTTCCAACAAGGCAGCAAGATGTGGCTAGCAAAAAAGGTCCCGGCTATTCTGAGCGACAGGAGAATAGGGCAAGGCTCAAAAGGACGCTGCAAAAAGAGGTGTGGGGAGAATTGGCAGACAAAGAACAGTGCAACGTTAAATTGATCATTTCAGAAAAGGTACAGCAGGTCTTGGAAGAACTGATGATTCTTGATAGTGATATTATAGCTGTGATTTCACATGCAGAACATACTGGTAATAAATTTAAAAACATGGAAAATAACTCTTATATTGCATCTTTTAAACCTGCCAGTGTAACGTATTGGGTAGAGTATTCTCCTCAGGAAGATAGCTTCCTGGTGCATAATGCCTATAGCCACAGATTAGAGATAAAAGGATCATGAGGTGACTTTATGGATAAGCAAGTTCAAAAAATCATTATATGTAATACTTGCAATATTCCTCTCGCCTTAGGAAAGGTAACATTATCCTACTTGGGGAATGAGTTCCCTGTTGAACTTTTTAAATGCCCGCAATGCGGGCTGGTATATATTCCTGAAGAGTTAGCAAAGGGGAAGATGGATCAGGTGGAAAAAGCATTGGAGGACAAATGATGGGCCAACATAATGATCGTATTACTACAGATCTGCATGAATGTAGTTCCAATGTATTTGAAAATAAGATTTTTGCTAACATGGCCGAAGGAGCTCGCCCAGGGGGATTAGAATTAACACGGAGAATTATTGATTACTGTAATTTTGACCATCGTTCTATAGTTGTTGATATGGGGTGTGGCACGGGAACTACTGTAGAGTATCTACGGGATGTACGGGGAGTGTATGCCCTGGGTGTCGACTTGTCTACTCCATTATTGCAACAGGGAAAAGAACGCAAGCCTGATTTACGGCTCATTCAGTCACCGGGTGCAGACATGCCTTTTGCTGATCATTCTATTGATGGTGTTTTGGCTGAGTGTAGTTTATCAGTTATGCCTGATATTTCTAAGGTTTTAATTGAAATCAATCGTATTCTTGTTTCTGGAGGAAAGCTTGCCATAACAGATCTTTATATCCGAGAAGGGGACTCTGATGTACCCAACATCATGACTCATAGTGAGCTTTTTCAGACATTGCAGAAGCATGATTTTAATATACTCATCTTTGAGGATCAGACGGTTTTTCTAAGAGAATTTGTCGCAAGTTTTATTATGGAGCATGGATCAATAGAAGGACTCTGGGAATGTATGGGGAAAAAGAAACTGAATAATAAAATACCTGGGTTAGGCTACTATTTGCTGATAGCAGAAAAAGGATCGTGAGAAAGAGGTGCAATTTGAATACTCAAACATGTCCCCGATGTAAGAATGAGCTGATAGATACTCTTCTTTATAAATGTGTGCGCTGTTTTACCGTATATTGCAGGGAATGTACAGAAACCAGTGAAGGACGCCTTTGTCCGAATTGTAAAATGTCTCAGCGCATGTTACTGCCTTTAGAGCAATCAAAGATAAAAAAAGAATAAACATCTCACTTGAGATGTTTAACATGCCGAGCAGGATTAAGATGTATCGCCGCAGCGAGGAATATCTGGTCCTTTGCCTAAGAGATCATTTACTTTGGTGATGGCTGTTTCTGAAAGAAAAACGATTTGGGAAGGATTGCCTTCCATTGTTTCGCCTGTCAAAAGTAAGCCATTGTCCGTTTCAAGATAGTTGATTGGCAGGCTGCGCCTAAAAACCCTGCCCGTACTATTGTCGATGATTTCGACAACAACGGAATCGGCTTCGATTTTGTCTAAAAGATTACTTTCATCGGGAGTGGCTGAACCATATTTTTGGGACCATTGCTCAAGATGTTTAGCGGTGGTTTCAAGATATATAGTATGTAATTCCTGCTGCAGACTCAGTAGTTCACCATAACTTTCCCTATGATGATCAGCTAGTTGGTTTAGCATATCATTATAAAAAGTAGTGAATTTTTCTTTCCACTGGGGGTCATTGCTGTTATTCATTGTATCAACCTCCCAAAAAATAAATTCGTTGGCACTCATCTATATGGTAATCGAATCCTAATGCAATTTCAAGATAAATATGGTGAAGATTCAGTGGAGGATGATTTACCTTCAGGATAAAGGAGGATTTATATGATATTTAGTAGCCTGCTTTCGGCTCAAAATAGTGGCAGAACCGTTGACTGCTTCACTGTTATTGCTAGTAGTTTTGCTAGTGACATTGGAAAAATGCTGATCATCCATCAAGACGGAAGAGTAGAAAGTCAGTTGGAAGGGATGATTGGGCAGCATGTGCTAGATACGGTGAAAAATCTGCCATGGAGTAAAGCCATGACACTTTCCCTTGAAGATCAATCAGGAGAAAAGTATCGGATTTTTTGGGATAGGATGACAACTAAATACCATGCGATTGTATTTGGTGGCGGGCATATAAGTCAACCCTTAGTCCAAATGCTTATCCAATTGGATTTTATTGTGACAATAGTGGATGATCGCCCTGAATTTGCAAATCAGGCCAGATTTCCAGGAGCTCATACTATCATTTGCGAAAACTTCCACCAAGCTTTTAAGAAATTGGTCATAAGCAGTGATACCGCTGTGATTATTGTAACTCGCGGGCATAGATATGATCTGGAATGTTTGCGTGCTACCATGAATAGTAAAGCTCGATATTTGGGGATGATTGGCAGCAAGAAACGAGTAAAAGAAGTATTTGCTGTTTTGCGGGAGGAAGGAAGAGCAGAGGACCTTGAAGGGCGTCTAAAGGCTCCGATTGGTCTTGACATTCGAGCAGAAACGCCCGTAGAAATAGCTGTGAGTATTGTTGCCGAAGTAATTGGAGTTTTTCGCGGCGGTGGTTCTGGTCGATCATTAAGTGGATGCAGGGAGGGAGACCATGGACTCAGAAATCCTTAACCGAATTTGCGAAATACAGCATGAGGGTGAAAAAGCAGTCTTAGTCACTATTGTTGAAACTCGTGGATCAACGCCTCGCAAGGCAGGAAGTAAAATGCTGATTTTACCAGATGGTACCTCTTATGGAACCATTGGCGGCGGATGCGCAGAAGGGGAGGTTAGGCGCCAAGCGTTAACGGCACTGGATGTGAATTGCTCCAGATTATATACAGTGAGCATGCTAAATGATATGGCTGCAGACGAGGGAATGGTATGTGGGGGTATCATGGAGGTATTTATTCAAATCATCTGAGGAAAAGAAGTAAAGCGCAGGTGAAATAGGATGTGGAATAAAGATAAAATGGGCGCAGTATTATTGGCAGCGGGCTATTCATCTCGTATGGTGAAATGTAAGTCGCTGCTGCCTTTAGGTGGTTTACGAGTGATTGAAAGAGGAATCAATACATTTAGACAAGCCGGTATAATGGATATCACAGTGGTGGTGGGGCATCGAGCTGATAAATTGATACCTATATTGGATGAACTAAAAGTGTCCTATGTTTTTAATGAAAAGTATAGCGAGGGAATGTTCTCTTCTATTGTCAAGGGAGTGCAGTCCCTGCCGGCAGAAACCAAAGCCTTTTTCCTGCTGCCGTCAGATATGCCTTTAGTAAAAAGTCATACGGTGAGACTGTTGGGGCGGGCTTTTAATAAGGTTAAGGCAGATATTATTTACCCTGTCTTCCAGAAACATCGGGGGCATCCTCCTCTAATTAGTGCAAATTGCTTTCCTGAAATTTTGTTGGGTAATACAAGTGGAGGCTTGCGTCAAATTCTAGAAAGGCGTGAGGGGAATGCATATGAAGTAGAGGTATTTGATGAAGGCATATTGTTGGATATTGATACTCACGAGGATTATCAGAAGATTATGACAGGATATTATCGTCGGGATATTCCGACGCAGGCTGAGTGTGAAGCAATTTTTAAAAAAATGAATGTGTCAGAAGCGATTGTGAATCATGGCAGGATGGTAGCAGAGATCGCAAGGAATTTGGCTCTTCGTTTGAATGAAATCGGTCTAAATATTGATGTTCACGCTGTTACAGCTGCTGGAAAGCTGCATGATTTAGCTAAAGGGAAGCCTAATCATGCTCAAATTGGTGGTAGAATACTAAAAAAATATGGATATTATAAGGTGGCACAGATCGTTGCTGCACATACTGATATGGAACTGAATGAAAAAGCGTTGCCAGATGAGGCGGCAGTAGTATATTTAGCAGATAAGCTGGTGAAAGGAGGCGGCATTGTGTCCATTGATGAACGGTTTTCTGCTTCTATGGACGAATATGCAGCAAGTGCAGAGGCGGTTGCTGTTATTAGAGAGCGCCGCTTGCGAGCTGAAAAGATAGAACAAACTGTTGAACAGCTGCTAGGCATTAGTCTAGTAATGGCAGCTAGAGACTTATGTTGAATAAAAGTTAAGCTTAGAAAGGCGGCACAGATATGCAGGATAAGGAAACTATATTAGGAATAACGGAAAGTCTTTGCCCGGAGTGCCTGCAGCGTATAAAGGCAAAAAGAGTTGAAGTAAGTCATAATGTTTACCTAAAGAAAACATGTAAAGATCACGGGGATTTTTGCACTGTAATTTGGCGGGGACAGCCATCTTATACATCCTGGTCTGTTGCCAAGCTTCCTTCTAGGCCGCCTGTATGTGCAACCAATATTAGCCAAGGCTGCCCTTTTGATTGCGGTTTGTGCCCAGACCATCGTCAGCACACATGCTGTGTTCTGCTTGAAGTTACTAAGCGGTGTAATTTGCACTGTCCTATATGTTTTGCCACATCAGGTTCCGAGGAAAGTGATCCAGATAGAACGACAATTGAAAACTGGTATCGCCTATTATTAAAGAGTGGCGGTCCCTATAATATTCAGTTATCTGGAGGTGAGCCGACCTTAAGGGATGACCTGCCAGAAATAATAGCCTCAGGACGAAGTTTAGGATATGATTTTATTCAAGTAAATACCAATGGCCTAAGGCTGGCAAGGGACTATAGCTACGTTAAAAGGCTAAAAGAAGCTGGATTATCCTGTGTATTTTTACAGTTTGACGGAACCAATGATGAAATTTATGAGAAGCTACGAGGAACGGCCTTGCTGGCAGAAAAGCAGGCGGCTATTACTAATTGTGCTAAGCTGCAGTTAGGGGTAGTTCTTGTGCCGACATTAGTTCCTGGCGTGAATACACAAAATATCGGATCCATTATCCAATATGCTGTTGAACAAATGCCGACAGTACGCGGCGTTCATTTTCAGCCTGTCAGCTATTTTGGCAGATATCCTCAAGAGCCTTCGGATAGAGAACGGATTACCATTCCAGAGGTTATAAACAAGATTGTAAAGCAGACCGGAGGAAAATTTCAGATAGAAGATTTTCGGCCCCCTAGGGGAGAAAATGCATATTGTTCTTTTCATGGCAATTTTGTATTAATGAATAATGGAGAATTAAAAGCGTGGTCAAATACAGGTTCAAAGGGATGCTGCCAGCCCCAAGTAGCAGCTGTGGAAGCAAGGAAAGCTCGCACGTTTGTTGCTAAACGCTGGTCTGCGCCCCAAAAAGCAGAGAGGAGAGAGACAGACAATAAAGAGGAGAAATATGGTGACAACATTAACGTTGGCAGTATGGATGCTTTTTTAGATCGTGTGGAAAAGTATTCCTTCTGCATATCGGGCATGGCATTTCAGGATGTCTGGAATTTGGATCTGGATCGTTTAAGAGAGTGTTTCATTCATGTGGTCAGCCCAGACAGCCGAATAATCCCCTTCTGTGCTTATAACTTAACGGATAAACAGGGGAATCCTCTTTATCGTCCCTTAAAGAGGTGACTGTAAGTAATGAGGGCAACAGTACAACAAAACAAATTATTTGAGGCTTGGAACGCAAAAAAAATGGGAGTGGGCTCGAATTTAACCCGAGAGCAAATTGCTCACTATCAATTGCATAAAGTACGGCAAACTATCAAGTTGGCCTACGGGAACAGTCCTTTTTACCGTAAGCTATTAAAAAATTTTGTCAGCAAAGAAATAAATTGTATGGAAGATCTGCAGCAATTTCCTTTTACTACTGCGGATCATATCAGAGAACAGGCACGGCAGTTTCTCTGTGTATCCCAAAGTGATATCAGCCGGATTGTGACATTAAATAGTTCCGGGACAACAGGTGAGGCCAAACGCATATATTTTACCGATTTTGATCAAGAACTAACGATTGATTTCTTTCAACAAGGCATGTCTACTTTTTTGGAAAGGGGAGATCGGGTTCTGATTTTGCTGCCAGGTGAACGTGTCGGCAGTGTTGGTGATTTACTGATTAAGGCACTGGAGCGGGCAGGAATGGTACCTATTCTTCATGGTCTTGTGCAAAATATTCCTAAAACAGTAGAATTTATGACACAGGCAAGAATTGACTCCTTAGTTGGAATTCCCACGCAAGTACTAGCATTAGCTCGCTATGGTGAAATGACAAAGAAAACAATTCAGCTTAAGAGCGCACTGCTCAGCACGGATCATGTGCCTGACGCGATTATCCAAGAATTGGTTCGCGTGTGGGGCTGTCAGGTATTTGAACACTATGGCATGACTGAAATGGGTTTGGGGGGCGGCCTAGACTGTGAAACCCATAAGGGATATCATCTACGGGAAGCGGATTTGTATTTCGAAATCGTTGATCAAAGAGGAATACCAGTACCTGATGGGCAGGAAGGGGAAGTTGTTTTTACTACGCTGACTAGACAGGGAATGCCGTTTATTCGTTATCGGACAGGGGATCTATCAAGGTTTCTTCCTGATCCCTGTTCTTGTGGTACCATACTTAAAAGATTAGAACGGATCATCAAAAGAAAGGATGGTCTGATTTTTCTCAAAAGTGATACATTTTTCACCATGTCGGATCTGGATGAAAAAATATTTGCGGTGGATAGAGTAATTGATTATACAGTTACTGTTGATAGCCTGCAGCAGGCAACACAATTGACTGTTTCTGTTTGGTTATTAGGTCAGTCTAATGAGGCTGCTGAGCGTGCACTTTGGGATGCACTGTATCGTGTGCCAGCGCTAGTTCAGGCAAGACAAGCGGGGCAGCTCTCCGTAAGTATAAAAATAATTTACAGTAAAGATACTTTTTTCCCCAGTGCCTCTAAAAGAAGAATTATGGAGTTGAAAGACAGCTGATGGAAAACAGGACGGTGTATTTGATTAGGCATGGAAAAATTAAGTTTGAAGATAATCAGCGAAGGTATATTGGCCAACTCGATTTGCCATTAAGCCTGGAAGGCATACAGCAAGCTCAATGTTTAGAAACAATCTTAAAAGATATAGACATTGGTAAGGTATACTGTAGTGATCTTTTGCGTTCTCAGCAGACAGCTCAGATAATAGCTGGTAACAAAGCTATTCCAGTTATTGTGCGAAAAGATCTTAGGGAGATACATATGGGAAATTGGGAGGGGCGTACATTCTCCCATATTGTGAAGGAATATCCGGAGGAGTTTAAGGCACGTGGAGCTGATATTGGCTATTATCGAGTGGCAGGGGGAGAAAGTTTTGCTGATTGTTACAAGCGTGTGATTGACGCGTTTCATGAGATTATGAATTCTTCGTCAGGTACTATTTTGCTTGTCGGGCATGCTGGAGTCAATCGGTTGCTGCTGTGCTATGTACTGGGAATGCCTTTGGCAAACCTTTTTAGAATGAATCAAGATTATGGTTCTTTGAATATCATCGCTACAAGGAAATCTGGTTGGCAGGTAAAGTTAGTAAATGAAACAACCTGTAGAAGATAAGGATGCTTTTTTGGAAGGGGGAATTTTTAATGTCAGGGGATGTAGCTGCTCGTATAACTAAGCTGCATATGCAAGGATTTCACTGTAGTCAGATTATGATCATGTTAGGGCTAGAAGAGCAGGAAAAAAACAATCCTGATTTAATACGAGCAATGACGGGATTAGCTGGTGGATTAGGCTTTAGCGGCAAAAACTGTGGAACCTTAACGGGGGCGGTTTGTTTATTAGGCTTATATGGAGGTCGGGGCGAGCTGGAAGAGCGGGAAAATCATCAATTAAATACGATGATTCAGGAATTGGTAGTATGGTTTGAAGAAACATTTGCCAAAGAGTATGGCGGCATTGATTGTCAGCACATTATGAATAATGATCCTTGGAATCGTTTGACCCGCTGCCCGGATGTAGTGATAAAGACATATTTAAAAGCTACGGAAATTCTTGAGGATAATGGCTTCCTCTCAGGTTCCTAACAATAGAAAGGTTAGAACCGTTAAAATTCAACGGTGAGAGGAGTGAAAAAGATGCAGGACAGTTTTGGTCGTATCATTGACTATTTGCGAATTTCCATTACGGATCGTTGTAATTTTCGCTGCAGCTATTGTATGCCCCCGGAAGGAGTTCCTTTACTTGAACACTCTGAAATATTGTCTTACGAAGAGTTGCTTCGTGTCATTCGGATATTGGGACAATATGGCGTGAATAAGATCCGTATTACTGGTGGTGAGCCATTAATTCGCAAGGGAATATTGGATTTCATTCGTGCTATTAGAGAAATAGAAACGGTTACAGATTTGGCAATGACAACAAACGGCAGCTTACTTGCAGATAGAGCTTATCAGCTTAAAAAGGCTGGTTTAGATCGAGTAAATATCAGCATTGACACTCTTAATCCAAAAGAATTTTCCCGTATTACAGGTGGCGGCCAATTGTCAGATGTACTACAAGGAATTGAAAGTGCTATGAATGCTGGCTTGACTCCCGTTAAGCTAAATGTAGTTGTGACGGAAGTTTTTTCCATGGAAGATCTGTCTTATTTCATAAAACAAACCTATGAGTTTCCTATTGCAGTACGATTTATTGAATACATGCCTGTTGGACGCTGCGGTGTGAAAGCAGGATATAGTATTAAGGCAATAAAAAACAGCATTAATACAGCAGGGTATGGTATGTTGGAAAAAGCGTTCAGTATAAAGGGAAATGGACCCGCCCATTATTATCGACTGCCACGGGCAATGGGCGTATTTGGCTTTATTACGCCTATGACAGAGCATTTTTGTCATACCTGCAACCGCATTCGTTTGACAGCCGATGGGAAAATTAAACCTTGTTTACTTGCAAACAAAGAATTTGATATTAAGCATGCCTTACGCAGTGGTACGAGTGACAGTAAAGTCGCTGAGCTGTTTATAAAAGCGCTGCAAGGGAAGCCCCTTCATCATATTTGGGGCAATGAGCGAGAAGGGACGAATTTGATACGAAATATGTCTCAAGTTGGTGGTTAAAGATAACGCAAAAAAAAGTTCAGCGATAGTATCTATCTCTAAGCCGCAGCATAACAAAAAAACATCATTTATCTTAACAATAAATGATGTTTTTTGTAAGCATAGAAAGTATAAGTTTTTAGGTGCGGAAAAGGTGAGATATTATGAACCACAAAGGCACAATGCCGCTAACGCGGCACACAAAGGAGTGCACGAAAAAATAAATAAAACCCCTTTGTGTCCTTTGCGTCTTTGTGGTTCCTTTTCCGTTTTTATATGTTTAAAAGGACGCACAGCGTTTTTATAGTTTATAAACAACCTTGCCTAGAACTTGATTCTTTGGCACAGGGCCGATGTAGCGACTGTCACTGCTGTTGTTACGATTATCGCCCATGACAAATACATGGTTCTCCGGAACGATTATCTTAGTATCTGAAGTATAGCTCATGGGTTCTTTCGTATACGGTTCATCCAAGGCCATTCCATTTCGATATACTTTATGATCTTTGAATTCTAACGTATCGCCTGGCTTGCCAATGACTCTTTTTACCCATACATGATGATCAGGCTCAGTGACCAGTTTTGTCATTGTTAAATATGTATGCATAGGATCGATTAAATCGTCTTTCCAGGTCCGTTCTCGCTGCACGCGGCTGTCGATGATAATAATATCGCCATATTCAGGCAATTGACCTAGGGTATGAGGTATTTTAGAAACCAATAAATAGTTATTGCTTTGCAAGGTAGGTTCCATAGAACTGCCTTGTACTCTCGTAGGGTGGAACAAAAAGGCATTAATGAGCAATGCGCAGGTAAAGGCAATGACAATACTGTAGAGCCAGTCAAAAAGTTCTTCTTTTACATTCATAGGGTTACTCCTCATTTTGATAGGTATAGTAAAATGATAATATACTGTTTAATCCAATAGCAAACAATCTATATAGCAACACAATACTACTATAGAATGTTACAAAAAACAATAGTAAGCAAAGAATCCTGCTGCCTTTGTAAATTTTCAGTCAAATGCTGTGATTTATAGCTATGGACGATGTAGAGCAGGAATGATATACTATAATAAATAAATAGCAAAGATGATGCTGAGATTTCATCAACAAAGCAATGGCGCTAAAGACATAAGTTTTTAGTGCCATTTTTAAAAGAAATGCTCAGTGTAATCAAGAGAAATAAGTGAGTCAAGTTTTTTTAGATGAAGGAGGAAAAATATGTTTGCATTAAACTTTCAGTCATCACATCATGAGGAGCTGCTGCAGAATCGGGTTAAGAACTGTACCGTTCGACTAGGGGATTTAAGGGATGTCTATGCGGAGAATTCTTTAGTTTGGATCACTTTTGGCAAAAAATTAAGTCCGAGAAGAAAATTGTACCAAGCTATTATTGATAAGATACTGATAAAGAAATTTTCTCAATTAACTGCTGATGATTTAATACATCAAAATCCCAGTATCACTACTACAGAGGAATTAATTAAATTCTTTGAAACCTTATATTGTAAATCGATATCACCTAACGATATTGTAAGTGTAATTTATTTTTCAGAAGTAACCGAATAAAGAGATTTATTCAGTTAATGGGTATTGTACCAAGCAGCAATTCAACTTGGTATAATGCTGAAGTGAGAAAGTACCTTTGTCTACGGTCTGGAACGATTATAAATCGTTTTAAATTGATCGCTCAGCTAGAACTTAAATAGAAATTATCTCTTGCCGAAATTGAATTCCTTTGCATTCAAACAATTCCACTTTATTCAAAATGTAAAAAGAGCTTTGATATTATTGAAAGGCATTGTAAGGTAGCTAATTTACTTAGTAAATCGCTTATTTTATGATACTTGTGACATGCGAGCCATGTAAATAACTTTGCAAAGTGATATCAAAAAAAAGCGCAAGCAAACACTTTATTGAGTGTAAGGCTTGCGCTTTTTTTTATTAGTTCTGTTACCAGCTTCGGTAAAAAAAGAAATAATTAGGATTGTTTGTGATTTACTCAGTGGGTAATTTTTACATGTTGATATTGGGCCCGGAAAACCAAATGATAAAACCTACGTTCCCATTTGTTTACAAACTATACAACCAAGGGATGTATTCGAGATCTAGGGTATTTCGATCTTAAGGTTCTTCAAATAGCTAGTTTTGGACAGGATTGCATATTGGTTCTAAATAAATAGTGTATAAGTTGTTCTTTATCTGCTCTATAGTATATTTATTATTACGTAGAAAGATGTAAGCCTCAATACCAATTATCGTCAATAGAGTATGCGTAATAAATTTTATTTCTAAATAAATCGGACTTTGTTTGTTTAGATGATTCTCAAGTAATTTATGTAATGTTTGATCCAACCAAGAGTAAATGGGCGATGAATAATAATTATAATTCATGGAAGGCTTGATTATTGCAGAGTTCTTAAAATATTGATATCCTTTTTCGTTGAATTCAATAAAACACTCGAAGAAAAATTTTATTTGATTGAAAGTAGAATTGTTAGAATCTTCAATAAAAGTTGTTATTTCTGCTTTTAATAATTTGATATCCTCCATAAGTAAGTCTAGAAAAATCTCATCCATACTCTTATAGCGACGATAAAGAGTAGCTTGCCCTATACCTGTTTTCTTAGCAATCTGGTACATCTTGACGTTAGATATTCCGCCGCTTTCGAAAATTAGTTTATGAGCAGTCTGTAAGATACGAGTATTTATTTGGTCTTTTTTTTTAATATCATCTGACATATGGCAATAATCCTCCTTAATTTATATTTATAACACGTGAAAATAATTCCAAGCTATTGCAGAAAAATAGTATTATTTTTTGATTTGTTTCATCATTATAACATATTTTAAAGATTAATTTAAAAATCTCCTTATACGAAATCGAGTAAATATAACGTTTTGACAAAGAGTGCAGTAAATAATATTAATTGTTATTATAAGAAAATATCAATTGATTATCGGACAATTGTCCGGTATAATATATTACGGGACAGTTGTCCGACGTGAACTTTATCGCTTAATTGAAGAGTGTAAAAAATAGCGAGGATGTCACTACATAAAACATATGGAATAGTAGTTGCTTTTTTTAGCTGGATTTCTATGCAATAGTAATGGAGGTTGCAATGAAAAATGATATTTTTGAAAATCAGTCAATCCCTAAGGCGGTAGGAAGCTTAGCATTACCGACTATAATGGGAATGCTAGTTATGATTGTTTATAATTTGGCAGGGACTTTTTTTGTCGGACAGCTACATGATGCTAATCAGGTAGCTGCTATTACAATTACTATGCCAGTTTTTCTGTTACTTATGGCATTTGGCAGTTTATTCGGTGTTGGTGGTGGCAGCTATATATCTATTCTTTTAGGAAAAAAGGAAGGTGAAGAGGCAAAACAAGCAGCGTCCGTTGCTTTTTATGGGAGCCTCGCAATAGGAGTAATCTGTATGCTGGCAGGCCTGCTATTTATGCCCCAGATCTTGCACTTGTCAGGAGCAAGTGATAATACATATGAGTATGCTAAAGGTTATTTAATGATTATTGCCGTTGGATCTCCCGCTATTGTAGCGAGTTTTGCCCTAGGACAGATTATTCGTGCCGAAGGGGCGGCAAAGCAAGCAATGGCAGGAATGATGATTGGGACGGTCATCAATATAGCTCTTGATCCTATTTTCATTTTATGGCTGGGAATGGGTGTAACAGGTGCTGCCATTGCTACTGTTATTGCCAATATTATTTCAGTTTCTTATTATATTTACTATTTTGTAAAAAACGATAGTCAACTGTCTATTTCTTTTAAAAAGTTTGTATTGAATAAGGCGATCCTGAAGGCCATTTTTTCAATCGGAACTCCTGCGTCTATCAATTCCCTGTTAATGAGCACTTCTAATATTATTTTGAATAATTTCGCCGTACATTACGGGGATAATGTTGTGGCCGCTTTAGGAGTAGTAAGTAGAGTAGTTTTGATTCCGATTATGCTGTTATTTGGTTTATGCCAGGGAGTACAGCCGCTTATCGGCTATAACTATGCGGCAAACAATAGGAAGCGTATGATTAGTATTATAAATTTTACAGCCTTATGGGGTACTGCTATAGGAACTATTTTTGCATTATTGTTCTATTGGATGGGGAAAAGAACAATCGAGGTATTTATTAATGATCCTGTGGTAGTGGATTTAGGAGAAAACTTTTTGCAAGTCATTCTACTATCAATTCCCTTTTTAGGAATTCAGTTTTTGCTGACGACTAGTTTTCAGGCCATGGGAGAAGGGATTCCTTCACTTTGGCTTTCTATTTCGAGACAAGGAATACTGTTTATTCCAATTTTAATTATTGCTAATGCATGGGGAGGATTAAAGGGGGTTATTTATGCTCAGCCAATGGCTGACATTATGACAACAGTTTTGGCTGTAGTCTTGTTTTATAGGGAAGTAAGAAAAGAACAGGTACTGCTTGGTAAAAAACAATAAAATGTGCACAGGAGAATTTTTTAAAGTTAGAGGGAAGGTCAGGATTATATTTTACTATGATAATTAGGAGGTTCTTTATGAAATTAAAGCGTCAATGGATTGTTGGGCTAATTCCACTCATTATAGTAATGATAGCCAATCAATCTGTGTTTGCAGCCCCAGTTACGCTATCACTAGATGACAGCATAAAAATGGCATTGGAAAATAATCATGATATTAAATATGCGAAATCGTCCAGAGAAAAGTCTTATTGGGCTCTGGAGGAAACAAAAAAAAATAAGAAGGTTTCCGTGGATTACAACCATACAAGTGAACGTTACAAGACTTCAACATCATCTGGGGATACATACACGAACGATTTTGATAACCAGGTAACGCTCACTCTTCCTATTTACTCTGGTGGTAAATTAGAAGGAGAAATTGATCAGGCCAAATTTGATCTAAAAGTAGCGGACCTTGAGATTGCTGCAACCAAGCAGCAACTTAAACTAGATGTTGTTAAGGATTATTTTACAGTACTAGAATATCGTAATGAAGTCCAAGTAGACCAGGAAACAGTAAACAACTATGTAGATCATCTAAATTTAGTAAAGGTCAAGTATGATCAAGGTTTGGTAGCTAAGACGGATATTTTGTCAAGTCAGGTTGATTTGGCAAAGGCTCAGGATACCTTAATAATAGCCCAAAACAACTACAATAATGCTGTAGCTACTCTTAATAATGCGATTGGGTTACCCCATCACACGGAACTGCAACTGAAGGACGACTTTACATATGAAAAATATTCCCTGCCACTTGAGGAGTGCATTCAATATGCAAAGGACCATCGACCCGAAATTGTTCAATATGAGGCGAAAGTTGCCAGTGCCCATTCTGGTGTAAAAATCGCTAAGAGCGGTTATTTGCCTACGGTTGATTTTACCGCTCAGGAAGGTTGGAATGATAGCCATACTCCTGGTTTAGATAACAACAATTGGACGGTGAAACTGACGGCTTCATTTAATGTATTCGATTCCGGTATCAACAATGCCAAAGTTAAACAAGCACAGCATAATGTTGATATGGTGGGGGATCAGGCAGAGAAGGAACAGGATTCAATATTGTTGGATGTTCGCCAATACTATTTTAGCATGCAAGAAGCAGAAAAACGGATTGATACCAATAAGGTATCGGTGAATTATGCCCAAGAAAGCCTGATGATTCAGCAAGCTCGTTATGCTGTGGGAATAGGTACAAATCTTGATCTTCTGGATGCTGTATTGTCCCTTGCTACCGCTAAAAAGGACCTCATCCAGGCTCTATATGACTATAATACAAATAAAGCTAAGTTAGAAAAGGCAATGGGTTTGTCAGTGGAGTAAGGTATCTAACGAAGTGAAAGTATTAAATTTGAGAATTTTCCAATTAGGAGGAATATAAGTGAGTGTTAAACTTTCCAGCAAAATGTATTTTGGACTCATCGTTCTAGCCGTTGTGGTAGCGCTTGGTGCTGTACGTTATATTTCGGCACTCAAACCAACGATGCAAATGTCCCAAACAGTAGAAGTAAAAGCTATGCAGGTAATGAAGCAAGATATTACCACTAACTACGATTTTGTAGGGCAGGTTAAATCTAAAAATGAAATAAAAGTGATGTCTAAAGTGTCTGGCAATATTGTAGAGAAAATGGTGAATGGTGGCGATACAGTTTATAAGGGGCAGCCATTGTTTCGCATTGACAATAAGCAATATCGGTCAGCGGTGAATTCTGCCAGGGCAACACTGGGTAAGTCGCAAGCGACACTGAATAATACCCAAAAAGATGTGGAAAGATACAGGCAATTAGCAGCTATTAATGGTGTTGCTCAGCAAACCTTAGACGCTCAGATTGCTCAAGCAGAAGAAGATGCTGCTGAAGTGGAAGCCAACCGGGCTAATTTACAACAGGCGCAAGAAGATGAACAGGATACTTTAATCCTCTCACCTGTTGACGGCCGAATTGATTTAAATGACTTAAGCCTTGGAGATTATGTGACAGCAGGATCAACTAAACTAGCCACGTTATCGTCAGTTGACCCGCTTTGGGTTCAATTCAGTATGAGTGAAAATGAATACTTAGATCTTGTCCACTTGGGAAATGGTACCTTACCAAGTGGTTTTAAAGAGAATCTTAAACTTATTCTTAGTAATGGCAGCGAATATCCTTTGCTAGGTCATATTGAGCAAATTGATAAAGGCATTACTGATGCAGCAGGGACAATTACGATAAAAGCTTCTTTTGACAATCCCCAAAACATACTCATGCCTGGTATGTTTGCTAAAATCGTAGCACCGGGAGGGTTGCATCAGGGAGCATTGCTAATCCCGCAGCGAGCGGTAACCAAATTATTAAATAAAACCTTTGTTTCTGTTGTAACAGATGATAATAAGGCAGAAAGCCGTATTGTGACGCTGGGAGAAAAGGCAGGAAATCTATGGATCGTAAAAGATGGCTTGACGATTAATGATCGTATTATTGTAGAGGGTATTAATAAGGTTAAAGACGGATCTGCATTATCAGTAATTATGGTACAACCGGATGAATTGCAGATTCCGGCTAAGCAATAGGGGGGATCTTGAATGGCTAATTTCTTTATTAATCGCCCTGTTTTTGCGATTGTTTTATCAATGATAATAACAATAATAGGTGTAATGGCTGCATTTAATTTACCGATAGCTCAGTATCCTCAAATATCTCCGCCAACCGTTTCGGTTAGTACAACCTATCAAGGTGCGAACGCGGAAGTTATTGATCAGACTGTAGCTCAGGTTATTGAACAACAAGTCAATGGCGTGGAAGGAATGACCTATATGTCTTCCACGAGTACCGATTCAGGGTCCTATTCGTTAAGTGTTCAGTTTGAGTCTGGAACTGATGCAGATACTGCCGCTGTACAGACGCAAAATCGAGTATCAGAGGCAACTTCATCATTGCCTAGTGATGTTCAGACCGTTGGTGTCACGACTCGAAAATCATCCCAGGATATGTCCTTGATTTTTAATCTCTGGTCGCCAAATGATACTTATGATGTAAATTTCTTGAAAAATTATGGAAGTATTTATCTTTTGGATGATATAAAACGCGTCAAAGGTGTCGGGGAAGTCTCGGAATTCGGTTCTGATTACAGTATGCGAATATGGCTGCAGCCTGAAAAAATGGCACAACTGGGAATTTCAGTAAATCAGGTAACGGAGGCTATTACAAAGCAGAATGTCCAAGCACCTGCTGGTGCTGTGGGAGAAATGCCTGCTGATTCTCAGCAAGAGTTTCAATATACTACTAGAGTAAAAGGACGTTTAACGAGCCCTAAAGAATTTGGTAATATTATTGTCAGCTCAAAAGGAGACGGCTCGTTTATTCGTATCAAAGATATAGCTCGAGTGGAATTAGGCAGCAAATCGTATAGTTATGACATCATGGTGAATGATCATATTAGCACTGGCTTTGCGGTTAAATTAACAAGTGATGCAAATTCTCTGGAAACGATCGGCAACGTAAAGACGGTTCTTGAGAATGCATCAAAGAAATTTCCTGTTGGATTACAATATAACGTTGTTGTGGACAGTACTAAATTTGTTAAGGCATCGATGATTGAAGTTGTTAAAACTCTCGCTGAAGCAATGTTACTGGTTTTAATTGTTGTATTTCTTTTCTTACAGAGCTGGCGTGCCACATTAATTCCTATGCTAGCGATTCCAGTATCCTTAATAGGGACATTTGGAGCTTTTATTGCATTAGGGTTTACAATTAACACATTAACCTTATTTGCGATGGTACTTGCGATTGGTCTTGTAGTGGATGATGCGATTGTTGTTATTGAGGCAGTCGAACACCACATGCGATACTCAGGACTTACGCCATTAGAAGCTACTAAGCGGGCGATGAATGAAGTTTCCGGACCCGTAATCGCAATTGCCTTTGTATTAGCTTCCGTATTTATTCCTGTAGCATTTTTTGGCGGTATGATGGGGATTCTATACAAGCAATTTGCCTTAACCATTGCGGTATCAATGGCTTTATCCGCGATTGTCGCTTTGTCCCTTACGCCGGCACTTTGCATATTATTATTAAAGCCCCATGATCCCAATGCTCATAGTGGACTTATGGGTAAATTTTTTGAAAAGTTCAATCACTGGTTTGAAGATAATATTGAAAAATACGGGAATGGATTGACGACTATCATTGCTAAAGCACGCTTATGTATGGTTCTATTAGTTATTTTAGGCATTTCAATTGGAGGACTATATAAATTAGTTCCTACTTCTTTTGTGCCTGATGAGGATCAAGGATACTACATCACAACTCTTTCTTTACCTGAGGCATCGAGTCTAAATCGTACAAAGACGGTGATGAAAGACCTTAGAAGCAAGGTTGGATCTCAAGCAGGAGTTTTAGATGTGATGTCCATAAATGGGCTAGATTTATTGGGTGGGGGAATTAAGTCCAGTGCAGGAGCCATGTTTGTTTCATTGGACACGTGGGAGAAGCGCAATAGCCCTATGTTAGCAGTAGGGCCACAAATTGGCCAAACCTTTGGGAGTGGCGCTCATTTGCCTGAAGGAACAGTAATTGCTTTTGCTCCTCCATCCCTTCCAGGACTTGGAAATGTAGGTGGATTGACCTTAATGTTGGAAGACCAAAGCGGAGGTGCATTAACAGACTTGGATCGTGTAGCGAAGGATTTTATCGCTGCAGCGAAGCAACGTCCTGAGGTTGGGTCAATTATCTCCAATTTTAACGCCGATACTCCGGGCTATGAATTCGAGGTTGATCGGGACAAAGCTGAGAATATGGGCGTCGAAGTGGACGATGTATTTACTGCCTTACAAGTATTTCTTGGCGGATCTCAGGTGAATGATTTTAATGAGTTTGGTCGTAGTTATAAGGTTATCGTACAAGCAGAACAAAGCTTTCGCAAAGATATTAATGCGACACGATATCTGTTTGTAAAAAGCTCTAATGGTACCATGGTGCCATTGAATACTCTGTTAAAACCTAAGAATATCAATGCTCCTGCAACTATTACAAGATATAATGGTGTCAAGGCAGTTCAAATCAACGTAACACAGGCATCGGGGTATAGTTCCGGTCAGACGATGACTGCCCTAGAGGAAGTTGCCAAGACATTACCTAGTGGTTATTCATATGAATGGTCTGGCCAAAGTCGAGAAGAAAAAGTTTCAGGTAATCGGACCCCCATCATATTTGGCATGGCTATTACATTTGCATTTTTATGTTTAGCTGCGCTTTACGAAAGTTGGAGTGTTCCTTTTGCAGTTTTACTTACCGTTCCAACAGGAATATTTGGCGCATTTCTATTTCAGTATGTGCGCAATTTGGATAATAGCGTATATATGCAAATTGCTTTAGTTATGCTCATTGGTTTGGCAGCAAAGAACGCCATATTAATTGTAGAATTTGCTAAAATACGGGTGGATAATGGTATGGGTATCGTTCAAGCCGCCATTGAAGCGGCAAAGATTCGGTTACGCCCTATCATTATGACCTCATTAGCTTTTATTATCGGCTGTGTTCCCTTGGCGATTGCTACTGGTGCTGGCGCAGGTGCCAGAAATTCTATGGGAACAGCAGTGGTCGGCGGTATGCTTGTAGCTACATCTATTGGGATATTCTTAATTCCCGTTTTGTTTGTAGTGGTAGAAAAAATAACGAAAAAAATCAATAAAAAAGACGAGATATCTAGAAATGTTAATTTGCCAAAGTAATCCTTAGATAGTTATGAGTTTGCAGCTTATAACATGCAATATTTTCCCAGTATTGTCCTTAGCGTTATAGTCCAATCTTTCCTTTTAAATAGGATTAAAGAATTTAAAAGGTCTTATTGGTATTATAAAATATAAATACATAACAAAGGAGAGAGTTGAATTATGTCCATATCATCAGTAAGCAGTAGTTCAATTAGCATGGTCAGCAAAATAAGCGAGGCAGATAAAGCTAAATTCGCAGCCGCGGCAAAAAAAGCAGGAGTAACAGTTAAGGAAGGGCAAAAACTTAGTAACGAAGATATGCAAAAATTAAAAAAGGCTGGTATTGATATAAAAGTCTAGTTATAAATTGGCAACTTAGAAGGTAATTGTATAATAGCAGATAATGAAAGATTGTTGGGTAGAAGTAGGAACAATGTCCTCAAAGATTAAGAGCCATACAAAATGAATTGCCCCCTCTTATAAGCTGTAGTACGATATACTGTGGCTTATAAGAGGGGCAGTTTTATGCAAAAAGGAAAATCGTATCCAGAAGAATGGTCGCGATACTTGTGTCTTTCCTTGCGCGATTACTTTCGGAACCTAATGCGATTGCCTAAAAAAATGATTGATAATATCGTTCGTGTGTATTCAATAAACTTTCCAGAAAAAGGAGTTTTTGAGTTTTCTGTTGAAAGAATTAGAGTATACCAAAGGGCATGGGTGGGCGAACTATCCGAAAGGAGTTATTCGCTGACTTATTAGTAGATGCGCGTATGACTGGTGCAGGATTTGGTAGCTGTGCTATTGCAATTGTTGAGAAACAACTTACAGATTCCTTTATCATTGTAGTTGGGAAAAAATATGAAGAACAGATTGGTTATGGGGGGACATTCTATATTGCAAGCATAGGTGATGGAGCAAGAGAAATAAACAGGGAGGTTATAATATGAGTATTTTAGTTCTCGGTGGTGCAGGCTATATTGGTTCACATGCTGTATATCAGATGATTGATCAGGGCTACCAAGTCGTAGTCGTGGACAATTTACAAACAGGTCATAAAGAAGCACTTCACCCTCAGGCTGCTTTTTACCAAGGGGATATTCGCGAAAAAACATTTCTACAAGGTGTATTTGCCAAAGAGAAGATTGAAACCGTCATTCATTTTGCGGCTAATTCCATTGTTGGAGAATCTATGACAAATCCAATTCAGTATTTTGATAATAATGTATATGGAACACAAGTACTGCTAGAAGTTATGAATGAATTTGGTGTTAAAAATATTGTCTTTTCTTCTACAGCAGCTACCTATGGCGAACCTAAGCAAATTCCAATTACGGAGGATATGCCAACAAACCCCACGAATACTTATGGTGAAACCAAGGTGACGATGGAAAAATTAATGAAATGGTGCGATCATGCCTATGGCATGAAGTATGTATCGCTGCGTTATTTCAACGTGGCAGGGGCAAGATCAAATGGGGAAATTGGCGAAGATCACAGTACGGAAACGCATTTGATACCATTGGTGCTGCAAGTGGCATTAGGAAAAAGGGAGTATATTACGATTTTTGGTGAGGACTATCATACAAAAGACGGTACTTGCATTCGTGATTACATCCATGTGGAAGATTTGATTGAAGCCCATATTTTAGCAATGGATTATTTGCGAAATCAAGGTGAAAGCAATATTTTCAATCTTGGCAGCAGCCAGGGATTTTCGGTTAAGGAAATTGTTGAAGCAGCAAGGGCAGTCACCAAACATCCTATTCCAATTAAAATTGGCGAGAGAAGAGCAGGCGATCCTAGTACTTTAATTGCTTCTGCGGCAAAGGCGAAAAAAATACTAGGCTGGCAGCCGAAGCGTACTTTGATTCAGCAAATTATTGCAGATGCCTGGAATTGGCATCAAAATCATCCAGCGGGCTATAATGACTAAATAAGGAGATCAAGATGAATATCTGTCAAGTAATCCAGCAATTAATTGATTATGCAATAGCATTAGAATTTATTGAGCAGGAAGATGAGATATATGTAAGAAATCAAATACTATATCTTCTGGGACTAAATGATTTTATTGTACCTGAAAAAACAGAAAATGAAGATAAAATACCTGATTTGCTAGAAAAATTGGTAGATTATGCGTGGCAAAATGGTGTCATTGAAGACTTATTTGATGAAAAAGAAATCTTATCAAGTCATATCGTAAATTGCTTTATGCCGAAGCCGTCTACGGTTAATCGATGTTTCTATGAAAAGTATCACCAGAATCCAGCAAAGGCAACGGATTACTTTTATGCGCTGAGTAGAAATAGTAATTATATCCAAACCAAACGGATTGCAAAAAACATTAATTATCAATCTCAAACGGATTATGGAATATTAGACATTACTATCAACTTATCGAAACCTGAGAAAAACCCTAAAGATATTATGAAGGAAAAGGAAATCAAAAGCACAAACTACCCGAAATGCTTATTATGTGTCGAAAATGAAGGTTATGCAGGGCGAATCGGACATCCTGCTCGTTCTAATCATCGCTTGATTCATTTGAATTTGGCTGGCGAACCCTGGTATCTGCAATATTCACCTTATGTTTATTATAATGAGCATTGCATTGTACTTTCTAAAGAACATCGTGATATGAAGATTGATCGCCAAGGATTATTGCGGTTGGTATCTTTTGTAGAGCAATTTCCGCATTATTTTGTCGGTTCTAATGCGGACTTGCCAATTGTAGGAGGATCTATTTTATCCCATGATCATTATCAAGGCGGCAGATATGAATTTGCTATGGCAAAAGCAGCGGATGAGTATCTCTTTGCATTACAGCTGTTCCCCAATGTGAAAGGTGCAATTGTGAAATGGCCCATGTCTGTTATTCGTTTAAAAAGTGAAAAGGCTGAGGAGTTGGTAGCTGCTGCTAACTGTATTCTAGAGTCTTGGAGAGAATATGATGATCCAACTGCAGATATTTATGCATATACAGGAAAAACGCCACATAATACGATTACACCCATAGCTAGAAAGCGGTATGATGTACTGGAATTGGATCTTGTATTACGCAATAATCGTACCAGTGACGAACATGTCTTAGGAATTTTTCATCCTCACAGCGATGTGCAGCATATAAAAAAAGAGAATATTGGCTTAATTGAAGTGATGGGATTAGCAGTTTTGCCTGCAAGACTTATTCCAGAGTTGCAAGAAGTAGAAAAGTATGTATTAGGTAAAGAAAACAAAATTGCAGAGTATCATAGGTTTTGGGGAGAACAGTTGCAGCAAAAGTATAAAGAGCAGGTAAATCAGGATAATATTGGGGAAATTATAAAAAAAGAAGTAACGGCCAAATTCTTGCGTGTTCTAGAGGATGCTGGTGTTTTTAAAAGAAATGAACAAGGAATGAATGCTTTTAAAAAATTTATACAACAAGTAAATCCAATGTAAGAAGACTCAGATGCTCTATAAATAATCAATGGAGCATCTGTATTTTTTCCTGAAAATTCTTGGAATGCCAGAAAATAATCAGTAAATACTATGGATAATAACCTCATAAAGGAGGCAGTCCAGATGAAGCATACGGCTCATAAGCGCATTGTACATTTTAAGAGAAGATATAAACACATTGCAGCGGCATTCGCAGGAGCTATTCTGATGTCGTCAGCATTATTACCAGGTATACCCGTTTCAACTGCTCAAGCAGCTGTTAAGTCTAATATTGGTAATACTCGAGATGCCAGTGCGCAACAAATGGAAAATGAGAATCGAACAAAAAGCCTGGTAGGGAAGAAAGGTAAAGTGAGTAGCAGTGAAGTAAAGCATACGATTAGACAAAACCTTAAGAGTAATAAAATCCTAACAGGGACTTCCCAGCCGCCAATCCATCAAGGTAAAGCAAAGAATTCTGCTAATAAAGCTGATCCACCCGTGACAAATCCTTCTCATCCATCAAATACTTTAACTTCTAAGGAAAAAGATGCTTCCACAAGACCGAGTTCAGACAATCAACAAAACCATAAGAGAGCCCCTTCACCGTCTGCTCTTGAAGGAAATAAAGATAAACAAGAAAAAGCAGAACGTAATTTTCAAAAACCACAGGAGGATTCTACAGCAAAGCCAGATACCGAGAAAAAGCAATCAGGTAATGCGCCTAGTAAATATGAAAAAGTTTTGGATATTAAAGCAACTGCCTATTCTCCAGGTCCTTTAGATAACGATCAGTGGGGTGACAAAACCTATTTAGGAACAACTATTCGCCCAGGAGTAGTTGCTGTAGATCCAAAGGTGATTCCCTTGGGTTCACGTTTATATGTTGAATATCCGGATGGTCATGGTGAATATGCAGTAGCGGAAGATACTGGCGGCGCTATTAAAGGAAATCGCATTGATATTGCTATAATGAATCGGGACAAAGCCACTGAGTTTGGCATAAAACCAGTAAAAGTATATGTGGTAAATACCCCAAAAGAATGAGGATAAATACTAAATAACCTGATCTTCCCTTTGGAAGTTCAGGTTATTTCTTTTTGAAATGATGAAGTTTTATGTCATAATAGACTATAGAAATGGAATTGCTTTTGAACAAAAGTTAGTATGGAGGCACTAATGATTCTTGTAATTGATAATTATGATTCCTTTGTGTATAATTTGGTGCAATATCTTGGTGAATTGGGACAGGAAATCCAAGTAGCACGTAATGATAAGATTACTATTTCTGAGATCGAGATGTTATCACCTAGTCATATTTTAATCTCACCAGGGCCTTGTACTCCCAATGAAGCCGGTATTAGTTTGCAAACAATTCAGCACTTTAAAGGCATTATACCTATATTAGGTGTATGTCTGGGACATCAGGCTATCGGTCAGGTATTTGGCGGCGACGTCATAAGGGCAGAGCGGCTGGTACATGGTAAAACTTCTATCGTTTATCATGATGGCAAAGGTATTTTTAAAGGCCTTACCAGTCCTGTGCGAGCTACTCGCTATCACTCTTTGATTTTAAAACGGGAAACATTGCCCGAGTGTTTTACAGTTACGGCAGAAACAAAGCAAGGCGAAATTATGGGAGTGCGGCATAAGGAATATGCGATTGAAGGAGTGCAATTTCATCCAGAATCCATATTAACGGAGCATGGGCATAGTATGTTACAAAACTTTCTAGATATGAGGGGAATCGTATAGTGAAACCAATACTTCGTGAGATTACATCTGACTATTCTGCGGAAGAAGTGTATGCATTGTTCTCGAATGAGGAGAATAGTGTCTTCTTAGACAGTGCCATGGATGTTGAAAATATGGGCAGATACTCCTTTGTTGGCAGAGATCCTTTTTTATTATTTACTAGTAAAGATGCTAGGATTACAATCCAGGATGATGCAGGAAAACGCAGCGTAGCAGGGAACTCGTTTACAATTTTGAAAGAATTATTAGCTCAATATTCTACAGAAAAGCTTCCCCATTATCCACCTCTAGCTGGTGGGATTATTGGATACTTCGGCTATGAGATGGGATATTTGCTGGAAGATATAGCGAAAAATCAGCATAAGGACAAGAATTTGCCTGATTGCTGTTTTGGTTTTTATGACACCATACTTATCTTTGATCAACATGAGAAAAAAACATATATTGCGTCTACTGGTTTTCCAGAAAAAAATGAGAAGGAAAGGCTAGGTAGAGCCAATCGCCGCATTGATGAATGGCTTGAACTGATGCAGCAAGCTTCTTTTTTAGGCGTACCTCACCAACCGATACCGCAAGGTACTTATACGTCCCATTTTACCAAAGAATCCTATTGCAGCATGGTGGAGAAAGCCATTGCATATATTGGTGCAGGTGATATTTTCCAAGTTAATGTATCCCAACGATTTTCAGCGGATTTGACAGTGTCTCCTTTCGAGCTATATCGATATCTACGATATATTAATCCTGCGCCTTTTGCTTCTTATTTGAATTTTGGCGAGGTGGTGGTTGCAAGTACTTCACCTGAGCGATACTTACGATTAGAAAATAGAAGGATTGAAACAAGACCCATTAAAGGGACAAGACCTAGAGGCAGTGATAAACACTCTGACAGTCAATTAAGGCAGGAGCTTTTGGCTAGTGAGAAGGATCAGGCAGAACTGGTCATGATTATTGATCTAGAGCGTAATGACTTGGGACGTGTCTGTGCATTTGGCAGCGTTCATGTACCCGATCTAATTCGATTAGAAGAGTATCCTACTGTCTTTCATTTGGTGTCGACAGTGACAGGAGAATTAACAAAAGATAAAGGTATTTTAGATGCTGTCATGGCATCCTTTCCAGGAGGTTCTATCACAGGGACGCCAAAGGTTAGGGCTATGGAAATTATAGCTGAACTAGAGCCGGTAAAACGGGGAATTTATACAGGTTCTATCGGTTATATTGATTTTAATGGGGATGCTGATTTAAATATTGTTATACGAACGATTGTTATACAAGGGGGACAGGCATATTTTCAAGTTGGCGGAGGGATTGTTGCTGACTCCGTTCCAGAACTTGAGTACATAGAGACATTGGATAAAGCACTAGCTTTGATGAAAGCTCTAGGATTTAAGGGATAAGGGGAACAGATATGCATAATAGCTGGATTTATCTAAATGGCAAGTTAATATTAGGCAATGAGGCCAGTATCTCTCCCTATGATCATGGTTTTTTATATGGTCATGGTTTATTCGAGACTATGAGAGTATATAAGGGGCGAGTATTTTACTTCGCGGAACATGTAAAGCGTTTGCATGCAGGTATGAAAATACTGGAGTGGCCTAGCTGCCCTTCTGCAGATGAATTATCGAAGGCCATTTATCAAACGTTGCAGAAAAATGATTTGCAGGAAGCTACTGTTCGCTTAACCATATCCCGAGGGATGGGGGCTAGTCGCCCAGATCCTGGGACTTGCGGAAGTCCTACGGTGATTGTTTTTGCTGCGCCCATTCAGCCCCTTGACGATGATGCCTATGAACGAGGGTGGAGCTTGGCGACGGTCAATATACGCCGTAATCTTACCTCGCCTTTATGTGCAGTGAAGGCCGCTAACTATCTTGATAATATAGTGGCAAAATCGGAAGCAAAAGATAAGGGAGCTAATGAAGCATTACTGCTAAATACTATGGATCAGGTTGCAGAAGGTACAATGTGTAATCTTTTTTTAGTGGTGGAAGGCAGGTTAATTACACCTGATAAAAAAAGCGGTTTATTACCAGGTATTACTAGAAATATTGTTTTGGAACTTGCTCAGCAGGCTGAAATCACCACTGAAGAACGACAAGTAAGTCCTGAGGAACTACTAGGAGCTTCTGAAATTTTTATTACTAGTTCTTTACTGGAAATCATGGCAGTAACCACGTTGGACGGACGTAAAGTAAATCAAGGGAGAAAGGGTAAGATGACAGCCTTTTTAAGACGGCAGTATCAAAAACATATCCAGGAGTGGCTGTCAATTATAAGCGTGTAGCTGATAAAATTGGTACTGGAGCCCTGTACTTTTTGTGAGGGTTCTTATGAAGAAAATGGATAATTATCGGAAGATGAATAATGGAATATGTTATAATTACATAAGAGCTGCGACTGGTGAGAGCTGATCGGTGATGATGGCTCAAGAAGAAAGTAAAAAGATCTTGATTTCATGAATAGAATAGTATATGATTACAAATTGTTGAGATGTGTAAGTTATTAGCACATAGGGACTTATATGTAAAAGCAGAGGCGAAAAATGAGAATGAAAAGTAATATACCCGTATATGAATCTATTGCTATGGACGTGGCAGAACGGATTGTTAAGGGTGAGTTTGTTGTTGGTGATAAGATATCAGGACGTACATTGCTGGCCAGTCAGTACAATGTCTCTCCTGAAACCATTCGTAAGGCCATGGGGTTACTAGGGCAGGCAAATGTTGTTGCTGTATCTCAAGGAAAAGAAATTCTAGTACAATCCCAAGAGCAGGCTGAGGAATTTATACGGCATCACCTGGCTATGCATTCAGCTTATTCATTAAAACAAGAGCTAGAATTTCTAATGGAAAAGAAAAACGAAATCAATAACCGCTTTGATGAAATTATCGTTCAAATTACGCGTTATACTGATCGGCTGAGAAATTTACAACCTTTTAATCCTGTTGAGGTATATGTTTCAGAAAATGCCAGCGCAGTAGGGCGTTCTGTTGCTCAGCTTGGGCTTTGGCAGCGTACAGGTGCCACTCTTATTGCCATCAGAAGAGGAATGGAAGTAATCATATCTCCAGGAGCAGGTGCACTCCTGCAAGCTGGAGATCGTCTAATCGTGGTTGGTTCCGGCGATATTTTGGAAAAAGTGAATACAGTACTGCAAGAATGAATGTTAAAAATCCCCTTGATAAGCAGCACATATCCTGTGCTATTTATCAAGGGGATTTTTTTACTAGCTAAGTTTTAGGTGAAAAATAAGATTTTATGAACCACAAAGGCACAATGCCGCTGATGCGGCACACAAAGGAGTGCACAAAAAATAAATAAAACCCTTTGTGTCCTTTGCGTCTTTGTGGTTGATTTTTCGATTCGTTATACTAACAACTTCATTAGCATGAAAAAATTGCTAGTGTCTTGCATGGCTAACAATTTTATGGTATAGTGTAAGTTGTTAGTTGGAAAATGCTATGAGAATCTCTTATAGTTTTGAAAATCTTGTACTAGCACAAGATAACGGAAGAGGGGGATTTGATGATACGTTTCGAAAATATATCTAAGACGTATGAACATGGCCGAAAAGTGGTAGATGATATCAATCTACATATTAGAGAAGGTGAAATCCTAGTACTGATCGGTCCTAGTGGTTGTGGAAAAACAACAACGATGAAAATGATTAATCGTTTAGTAGAATCAACTACGGGGAAGATCTTTATAAAAGGTGAGGATATCAGTCAGTTAGATCCTGTTCAGCTGCGGAGAAATATTGGTTATGTGATACAAAATATCGGGTTACTGCCTCATATGACAATTGCTGAGAACGTGGCTCTGGTTCCAAAACTGAAAAAATGGGATAAGAATATGTATTTGAACCGTGTTGCTGACTTGCTCCGCATGGTTAATCTTGATCCTGATATTTATAGTAATCGCTATCCTAATGAATTAAGCGGTGGTCAACAACAGCGAATTGGAGTAATTCGTGCCATGGCTGCTGATCCGCCAATCATATTAATGGATGAACCATTTAGTGCCTTGGACCCTATCAGTCGTGAGCAGCTGCAGGATGAGCTGGTTCGATTACAGGAAGTAATTTCTAAAACAATCATTTTCGTTACGCATGATATTGATGAAGCAATCAAAATTGCCAATCGTATTTGTATTATTAAAGACGGCAAAATTGTGCAAGTAGATACACCTGAGCAGATATTGCGTCATCCAGCGAATGAATTTGTCAAAGAGTTTATTGGCGTAAATCGGCTGCAAAAAGCAGATATATTACCATCTATTCAGGAAATCATGGTAAGGCCCGTTACTGCACGGCCTAGTAAGGGGCTCGCAGAAGCAATTGTGCAAATGAGAAAGCAGAAAGTTGATACTCTGCTTATTGTGGATCCTAATCGAAAATTACTTGGGAAAGTTAGTGTGTGGGATATACACAATAATTTTCAGCAGGAAGAAATTCTGCTGCAGGATGTATTAAATCCTGTTATATATAAGATAAATGTAAGTCAGTCTTTAACAGAAGCATTACAAATTATTAGCAAATATCATATTGCTTATCTTCCTGTAGTTAGTGAAGAAAATGAATTATTAGGAGTGATTACTCGGTCAAGCCTAGTAGATGTTATGGCTGAACGGTTTCAAGAAGCTGAGAGTGGCCCAATAATAGAGGGAGGGGCGATTCTATGTTAATTGATTTACTTGAAATTTTTCAAAATCGATATGAAGATATTTTGATGGCCTCTTGGGAACATCTGCAATTAACATTTATTTCATTGTTTATTGCTAATTTGATTGCTATTCCTCTCGGTATTTTGTTGACACGTCATAGAAAATGGGCGGAACCGATTATTGGCGTGACAGCAGTATTTCAAACGATTCCTAGTTTGGCATTGTTAGGTTTTATGATACCCTTCTTTGGTATTGGTAATGTGCCTGCTATTATTGCTTTGACCATATACGGTTTACTCCCGATTCTTCGCAATACCTATACCGGAATCATAGGTGTAACACCTGCTGCTGTAGAGGCGGGTATTGGTATGGGGATGACATCTATACAAGTATTATTTATGGTGGAGCTACCTATGGCATTATCCGTTATTATGGCAGGAGTTCGAACAGCGACTGTACTTATTGTAGGTGTGGCTACTTTGGCAGCACTGATTGGTGCAGGGGGGCTGGGAGATTTGATTTTCCGTGGCATTGCTATGGCTAATTCACCATTAATTATGGCTGGTGCGTTACCTGCTGCATTTTTAGCAATTGTCTTTGATTTTGCTCTAAAACGCTTGGAGTACAAAGCGCAACCAAAGGGATTAAAGAAATTGTAAAATAGGGAGATGATAGGATGAAAAAGACAGCTATTTTGTTACTTAGTGTTTTAGTGGTAATGGTGTTTACAGGATGTTCTTTATTATCAGGGAAAAATAGTAACACCGTTGTAATTGCTGGAAAGAACTTTACCGAACAAGATATTTTAGTCTACATGATGAAATATGTGATTGAAGATCAAACCAAATTGAAAGTCGAAACGAAAGCTTTTCTTGGAGGAACTAGTGTTGTAGCCCAAGCTATTGAACGCGGGGATATTGACATATATCCTGAATATACAGGTACGGCACTCATTAATCTTCTAGGGGAGCCAATGATTAGTGATCCTCAGGCTGCCTATGATAAGGTAAAGAACATATATAAAGAAAAAAAGCAGATTATTTGGCTTGAGCCTTTCGGTTTTAACAATACCTATACCTTAACCATGCGTACTGATGAAGCAGAGCGTTTGGGGATTCGTACCATTTCTGATTTGGCAGCTAAGGCAGATCGCCTGATGCTTGGATGTACGCAAGAGTTTCTAGAACGAGCAGATGGGCAAAAAGGCTTAGAAGAGAAATATGGATTTAAATTCGCCGCTTCCAGTGGTATGGATCCAGGTTTGACATATGCAGCAGTACGTGATAAAAAGGTTCATGTTATTGACGGATTTTCTACTGATGGACGTATTGTAGCATTCAATTTGAAGGTCTTAGAGGATGATAAAAAGTTCTTCCCTCCATATTATGCGGCCCCTATTATAAGAGAAGATACGTTGAAAAAGCATCCTGAAATTGCCGATGCGCTTAAATTACTGGCAGGAAAATTAAATGAAACAGAGATGGCTAAGCTCAATGCAAAAGTAGATTTGGAAAAACAAGATCCAAAGGCCGTAGCCAAGGAATGGCTGCAATCCAAAGGATTAATTAAATAAATAATAAAAGAAGACTTGACCCCTACTGTGGGCAAGTCTTCTTTTGCTATTTCTAGATGCCATTTGGATAAGGAAAAAGATGTTTCTTGAAATCTGGCAGTACCTTCAAAATTGACGAGTGGCTTTCTTTTGCGATATACTAATTTTCGATGTATTATAAAATATAGGAGATTTATGCTTAAAAGGAGAAAAGTAATGAAAAATTTCGTGCCCAAAGTGGCGGCTGTTCATGATATTTCCTGTTTTGGACGCTGCTCTTTAACAGTCATTATGCCTGTATTATCAACAATGGGAATTCAAGTCTGTCCTCTTCCGACAGCTGTATTAAGTACTCACTTAGGCGGTTTTAAAGACTTAGCATTTTGCGATTTTACAAACCACATGCCGGATTTTTTTCATCATTGGAAAAAAGAAGAAATTGATTTTCATTGTATTTACAGTGGTTTTTTAGCTTCAGAGGAACAAATTGATGTAGTACAGCACTTTATCAATGAATTTTCTTCTAACCATCCCTTGGTAGTTGTAGACCCAGTCATGGGGGATGAGGGGAAGTTATATTCTATTTATACGCGTCACATGCAAGAGCGAATGAAGGATTTAGTTCGAAAAGCAGATATTATTACACCCAATTATACGGAGGCATGTTTTTTACTGGGAGAGAGTTATCAGAATACAATCTATGATACCAAGAAAATGAAGAAATGGCTTGTGGACTTAGGAGGTTTTGGTCCATCCAAGGTGGTAATCACAGGAATTCCTTTTGTGAATGAGAAAATTCTTACCATAGGATATGACAAAAGGCAAAATACCTTCTGGGAAGTCTACAGCGACCACATTCCAGCTAAATATCCTGGAACAGGAGATATCTTTGCAAGTGTGCTGGTAGGGTCTTTGCTGCAGCAGGACTGTCTGTCAGCAGCCATGGAACGGGCAGCCGAATTTGTCAGGATCTCCATTCAAACGACCTTTGCTGCTCAAACTCCCTCCCGGGAGGGTGTATTGGTAGAAAAGGTGCTGCCTTGGCTTTGCCGAGATAGCCAAGAATGAAGAGGAAATATAGGGAGGTTGAGCTATGAATCGCAAGCGTAAATTGGATGTAAGAGATATTGTATTTGTCGGTGTACTCTCCTCTATGTGTACGATTGCCACAACCATTAAAATACCTTTTGGCGTTGGAGCAATGGTGCATTTGGGATCGGCATTTTTATATACAATGGGTATTGTTTTTGGTGGTGTGTATGCAGGATTGGCGGGAGCCATTGGATCAGGTTTTTATGATCTTTTGATGGGCTTTTCTCCTTATACACTATGGTCTTTTGTTATTAAAGGAATTGCAGGTTTGATCGTTGGTGTGGCTGCTAAAGGATTATGGCCTGAGGCCACGGCAAGTTCTTATGGGGCAGGCAGTAAGTTGTTTGTCCGCGCTTTCTTTGCCTGCATTTTAGCTGCTCTTTGGACGTTATGCGGATATATTTTAGCCTGGTGGTATGTTACGGGTAGTTTTGCTACTGCGCTGGGGAATATACCTAGTTCTTTGATGACATCAGGTGCAGGATTAATTGTAGCACTTATTTTAGGACCTAAGTTACGCAAGCTGTTAAGACGTTAATGCTGCAGCGAAATGATGAAAGCTGACGATAGTTATAAAATAAAAACAGCAAGATTAGCCAAGGGATATCGAAAATCAGGCTAATCTTGCTGTTTTTAGCATTTCATATTAGAGGGTAGGCTGCAAGGTCTTGTGAATTGCTTTTTTTCCAAGCCACCACCGCAGCAGGGGAATCCCGAGAAGCAGCATGGATAATAAGCGAAATAATTGGTAGGCAACAACCAGTGAAACATCAGCATGAACCGTCATGGCTGTGAGTCCCATTTCTGTTATGCCACCGGGGGCGGTACTGATAAAAGCGGTTAGAAAAGGGATTCCATAGAGCTTCACCAGCAAATAATCAATCCCTAATGAACCTGCAATGACAAAAATTACTCCTCCAAAGCTATAGGAGACAATGGATTTCCAATTTGTTAATCCATCGAAAGTGATATCGGCTCCCATGCGTATTCCAATGAATATCTGTGCTAATGCTGTGATGTATTGGGGAAGATGAGGAGCGTTATAGCCTTGAATGATAAGGGCAATGGTTCCAATAACAGGTCCCATAAGATAAGGGGTGGGAATTCTGATGACTCTGGCTATGAAGGCCGAAATAATACATACAATTCCAAAGGGCAGAAATTGTTCAAATTGTAAAGAGGCAGTAGATGCAAAAAGCGGCAGAGGGGTAGAATTGTTTGTAAGACCATAAATTGCCAGCATTGGTACAATAAATACAACGGTTAGTACCCTGGTTATTTGCATAAGAGTAACGACAGCAACATCGGCACCATCAATTTCCTCACAAATGACAGCCATTTGGGAAAGACCGCCGGGTATACTGCCAACCAAACCATTTACCATCCCCACACCTGTAAAGCGGCAAGTAAACCATCCTGCCAAAAGGCTCAGCGTCATAGTAGTGAAGGTGGTTAATAGCATACCGGGGAGCTGGTCTAAAATTTGTTGACCTACCTGAAGGGTAAAAGGACTGCCCATAGCATAGCCAAGAAAAATTAGACCTGTATTGCGTATAGATTTTGGCCAATGGATGGGTTTCTTTCTAACTGTCTTCCAAAGTAAGGTGGTCACCAAGGGACCGATGGTCCAAGGAAGAGGAATATGGGCACTAAAAAAGATGATTCCTCCTATACAAGATAAGAAGAAAATTACAATATTATTTTTCATGTTTCGCCTTTCCAATCGATTTCATTGTAAATATCCAGCTGGATATTTACAAAAAAGTAATATAAATATAAAATACCATGAGATAGTTGCGCGGTCAACTATCTCATGGTATTTTATATTTATTTTTTGCTGTATTTTTTCTCAGTGTTCTCTGCGCCTCTGCGGTTCGGTTTACTTTCTATGTTTTGAAGGACGCCTAGCGTTTTTCTTATAAGCATAGAAAGTATAAGTTTTTAGGTGTGGAAAAGGTGAGATATTATGAACCACAAAGGCACAATGCCGCTAACGCGGCACACAAAGGAGTGCACGAAAAAATAAATAAAAACCCTTTGTGTCCTTTGCGTCTTTGTGGTTCGATTTATTTTGCATGTTTTATAGGACGCGCAGCGTTTTTTCTTACAGCGGGAAGAATCGTGCTAATATTGCAAGTCCCAAAAGTACGGCCTAGTTAAATCCCTTGCCAAAGAGTAGCTAAATTGTCAGTATTATATTTTTTTACAGATTTTTCTTTAAGTGCGGCAAGAGTATCTGCACTATATTGAATGGGTTGATTAGACAAAGATCCTGATTCCGTTAATTTCCAGCCGCTTGAAGTTTGGGATAGCGTAAAGGTCATAGCCGCTAAATCCGTATTGCCATGAAGGGTCATTCCATTTACAAGTTCTCGGGTATAGTAACAAGAACCAGTAATAGAAGTAGAATCAGCATCAGAAATATCAACATATAAAAGGGTAAAATGATCATATTTCGTTACCCAATTATCAAACTGTTCTTTTGTAAGCTGCCTGGACACAATATCTATTTCCTGCAATTTTTCTAAGTCTTTTGTATTAAAGGAATCCAACCTTTTTAGTAATAGATGAATGGCTTTACGCTCTTCAGGGGCAATGGATGATGTAATTTTTGCTACGTTAGAGAGTTCTACAATTTTTCCCCATTGGAAGGTACTCATGGTATTTGCCTTCAGCTTTGCGTCAAATTGAATGATGAGCCCGTCTTTCTTAAATTTACGCGGCAAATTGATTGGCTGATATTTTACGCCATCGTCTCCGATTATGCCGTAAAAGCCTTGAATATTAGGGGCGGTTACTTGACCAGTCATATGAAAGGTGGTATTGACCTGAGAGGGATCTGCTGCCACAGCTAAGGCAGTATGAGAAAATACAGTAAGCATCAGAATTGAAAACAAACATAAGCATCTTTTCGTAATTGTATTCATAAAGCACTCCTTGATTTTAAGTTTTATTGATGAATCGGGTACATAGTATTAGGTAAAAAGGCAATGGACCGCAAAAGTCATGAAGAAATAAAGGAATGATTTCACCACAAAGGAGTGCACAAAAAAATATAAATAAAACCCTTTGTGTCCTTTGCGTCTTTGTGGTTCATAATGTTTTATTTTTTTATTCACCTTTAAGTGTAAGAGCATCGGCGGGGACTCTTTTATAAGGCAATTTTCCAATGAGCTCATCCATTGCCTTCCCGACAGAATTGTAAAGGCTTGTGTCAACTCTCATGGGTTCTAAGCCAGAGTTAGAAGCTTTTAGAGACAAATATGTACCGTCCTTGGCAGTATATGCGTAACATTTTATCAAGACTCTGGTATCCAAATAGGTATCATCATTATCAGAATAAAGACCCCAGAAGGAAGGGGTTACAGTCACTGCTTGGGCGTGGACAAGTTCAACACCAATCACGATATCTGCAGAAAGATCTTTTGCCAGCTTTTCCATGGCTGCTTTATCTTTTAGTTTTTTTAGCGTGTCTTTTTGTACTGACCTAGCTGCAGATTCTGCAGGGATGATTTCATAAAAGGGAAATTTGAATTTATTTTTAACCTTTGTTTGTACCAATTCTACGATCTCTTCATCTTGGCAGTTCGCAGTATTGACTAAAGGTAGTACAGCAACATGATATGTGTTATAAGCAAGGGCCGATAAGGGATTTAAAATAATAGAAAGCTGCAGAAAAGCAATTAGAATCAAAAATTTCTTAAAACGAGTCATAATCTCACCTCATATAATTTTCTTTCCTAAATATAGGATATCATAAAGTACAAGCATAAAGAAGACTTAATTCGGATAGAGTGGGCGCTCAGCTTGAATTAAATCTTCTTATGCTTACTATATTTTATCTAGTAACTGAAAACATAATAGGATTACAACGCATATAATACATAACCAGGGGCATTTAAAAAGAGGGAGGAATAGGGATGGAGTGGGTCAATTTAGTAATGGATCATTCTGGTATTACGATTATTTTCTTACTAATATGTTTGCTCTGTTTTAATTTTGGCAGCTTTATCTTTCTACTATTGATTCTAGCGGCACTTTATTTTGGAGGAACATGGCTGTTAGGATGTATATAAGAAAGCACACTGCCCCATTGCAGGTTAAAAACAAGTATTGCTAGTGCAATGGGGTGGTAGGGATAAAATAGTAGAAGGAAGTAACATCAATTTGTCATTGCGAGCATCGCGAAGCAATCTCATGCTTGTTAAGAGATTGCTTCACTCTGTTCGCAATGACAAAAGGACGCGAAATGCTGTTCGTATTGAGGCAGACTAACGTATTATAAAAGATTTTATTTCTGGTAATTAAAGAGGAGAGGGATAATTCTTTTGCGATACATAATGGAGGAGTTTGGCTAGATGAGTAGAAATGAAGGGTGAGAGAAGGATGGCTAAAGGAGTGAGCAGCTGGTGAATCTATTGATAACCGGAGGGACTGGCTTTGTAGGTCGAGCCGTTGTCAAACAATTGGTATCCCGGGGAAATACATTTCAGATTGTCTCTCGTGACAGTAAGAATCACCCAATAGACTCTGTGGTTCAATTGCCTGAGCCAGGAAAACTATTCACTCCTGCTACGATTGCGGGGACCAGCTGTATTATTAATCTAGCTGGTGAAAGTATTGCAGGCAGCCGATGGAATTCGGTTGTTTGCCAAGAGATCCAAAATAGCAGAGTGAAAATCACTTCTTGTATTGTTGATAGTATTCTTCAGAATCAAAAACTGGGTCTGCCTTATCCCAAGGTATTAATCAATGCATCAGCGATTGGCTACTATGGTTCTCATCCCAAGCAGCGATTCACAGAAAGTAGTGGAAATGGTCATGGCTTCTTAGCCGATGTATGTCGAGCCTGGGAAGAGGAGGCATTAAAAGCGGAAAGCTTGGGAGTACGTGTCCTACGTTTACGATTTGGTCATGTACTTGGATTGGATGGCGGCATGCTGCCGAAGGTCGCTCTGCCCTTTCGCTTTGGTGTTGGCGGTTATCTTGGAGATGGACAGCAATGGATGTCTTGGATTCATCGTGATGATCTTGTGAACTTGATTCTGCAGGCAGTTGAGTGTGAAGAATGGCAGGGGACCTATAATGCTTGTACTCCCAATGCTGTCACTATGCAGGAATTTATGGAAGTACTGGGAAGAGTGCTGGGCAGTAAAAGCCGTACTCGTATTCCAGCTTTCTTAGCAACGATACTGTTCGGCGATATGGCACAAGAGGTCTTATTAAAGAGCCTGAAGGTGTATCCTAAGCGTTTGTTGCAGCAAGGCTTTACCTTTCATTATCCTTGCCTTTCCGATGCCTTAACACATATCTTTAAAAAATAGAACCATAATAATAATCCTGGCATTTTTCATAAATGTCAGGATTATTATTATTATGGTTCTTATGCTTGGAACTCTAAGAGTTCTTTGATTTTTGGTGTACATCGTTTGCCGCCACAGGGACCAGAGCCAGCACCGCATTCTTTTTGAACTTTCTCTAAGGTATCAGCTCCAGAGGCAATTATCTTTTTTATAGACGCTTTACTAATGGCTTTGCATATACAGACTTTAGTCAATTTGTCTAAAATTTCTTGATTTACATTATCACTCATGACATCACCTCGCTTTCCAGTTGTTGACTTGCCTTGAATGAGGAAGGTATAATTGGGATACATTTTGACTTATAGCGTGTAAAAGATGTAATATAAGCATAGATTGTATAAAAAGGAAATAAACTCCTGCAAGAGAAACTTTGCTGAATCAAAAAGTTTTGCGAGAGCAGTTGTATAGGGAAAGGACTGTATAATGAGTAAAGTATTAGTGTTAGCTGAAAAACCTTCTGTTGGTCGAGATTTAGCCAGAGTATTACGATGTAATCGAAAAGAAAATGGCTATTTTGAGGGAGAAAAACATATTGTTACCTGGGCATTAGGACATTTAGTAACCTTAGCAGATCCAGAAGTGTATGATGATAAGTATAAATCCTGGAAGCTAGAAGATTTACCCATGCTGCCCGCACAATTAAAATTGGTTGTCATTAAGCAAAGCGGCAAACAGTTCAACACGGTAAAAACGCAAATGACGCGCAAAGATGTAAGTGAGATTGTAATTGCCACAGATGCGGGGCGGGAGGGGGAACTTGTTGCCCGCTGGATTATTGAAAAGGCACATATCAATAAACCCATTAAGCGGCTGTGGATTTCTTCCGTTACGGATAAAGCCATTAAGGAAGGCTTTAGCAAACTTAGGCCTGGCAAAGAATATGAAAGTCTCTATGCTTCTGCCGTTGCCCGGGCGGAGGTGGATTGGCTTGTGGGAATTAATGCGACTCGCGCTCTAACATGTAAATACAATGCCCAGCTTTCTTGCGGCAGAGTACAAACGCCAACGTTAGCTATTATTGCAGCCAGAGAAGAGGAAATTAAAACCTTTAAACCAAAAGAATATTATGGAATTTCTGCAACTGGCAGCAATCATTTAAAACTAATCTGGCAGGATAAGAATACAAAAAATACGCGAACCTTTGACAAAAGCGTTTGTGAAGCACTCTTAAATACAGTTAAAAATAAAAATGCTGAAGTGGTGGAAATCGACAAAGCTTATAAAAAGAAGTTTTCTCCCCAATTATATGATTTAACAGAACTGCAGCGAGATGGTAACCGTTTATTTGGTTTTTCACCAAAAGAAACTACTTCTATTATGCAGAGATTGTATGAGAATTATAAGGTGCTAACCTACCCTCGGACGGATTCAAGATATATTTCTACGGATATTGTCGACACCCTCAAGGACCGAGTCAAAGCATGCAGTGTAGGTCCTTACTCTCAGATAGCCTCTGCCATTTTGAAAAAGCCCATTAAAGGGAATTCCTCTTTTGTTGATAATAATAAAGTCTCTGATCATCATGCGATTATCCCGACAGAACAGATGCCAATGCTAAGTTCTATGAGTGATATGGAGAGAAAAATATATGATTTGGTTGTAAAACGATTTTTAGCAGCCTTATATCCGCCATTTGAATATGAGCAAATCACTCTAAAAGCTAAAATAGGCGGCGAAGTCTTTATTGCCACGGGTAAAACGATTATTGCCCCAGGATGGAAGGCAATTTATGAACATGCTGGTGAGGACGATGAGGCAAAAGAAGATGTAGTAGAACAATTATTACCCAAGATCAATCGAGGGGACACGATATCAATTACTAGTGTAATTCTTACCAAGGGAGAGACGAAACCTCCTGCGCCTTTTAATGAAGGCACCTTATTATCCGCTATGGAGAATCCTGTTAAGTACATGAGTAATGAAAGTGAAGCCTTGAAAAAAACCATTGGAGAAACAGGCGGTCTCGGCACGGTAGCTACAAGAGCGGATGTGATTGAGAAATTATTTAATAGCTTCTTAATCGAAAAAAATGGCAAAAATATTTTTATTACTGCCAAAGGAAAACAACTGCTGGCATTGGTTCCTGAAGATTTAAAATCCCCCGCCTTGACTGCTCAATGGGAACAGAAACTAGGCTATATTGCAAAAGGAAGCCTGAATAAAAATATCTTTATTAATGACATGAAAAAATATGCGCAAGTGGTTGTAAGTGAGATCAAAAACAGCCAAGATAAGTTTAGGCATGACAATCTTACTAGAACGAAATGTCCGGAATGTGGAAAGTTCATGTTAGAAGTGAATGGCAAGAAGGGAAAAATGCTTGTTTGCCAGGATCGAGAATGCGGGCATCGTAAAAATCTCTCCATACTAACGAATGCCAGGTGCTCTACTTGTCATAAAAAATTGGAATTACGTGGTGAAGGTGAAGGGCAGATCTTTGTCTGCAGCTGCGGTTTCCGAGAAAAACTCTCCACCTTCAATGAACGAAAAAAGAAGGAAAGCACCAAAAGTTCAAAGGGAGAAGTCGCTAAATATATGAGAGAACAAAGCAAAGGAAGCGATGAACCGTTTAATTCTGCTATAGCAGAAGCCCTGGCAAAATTGCAGCTAAAATAGAATCTGAAATGGAAAAAGGTCAGTAACCTATGAAGGTGCTGGCCTTTTGTCTAGTTATAAAAATTATAATTTAAGGAAAGTTGACACAGAGGACACAGAGGTGCTTAATTTTGGCAGTTCAAAATTTTTATTAGCAATATAAACAAGGAAATTTCAAATTAACGGAGAAGTTTACAAAAAGTTACATGTATTGCTATTCTTATCAAATTTTTTGAAAAAAGATAAAAGAGGCGACAAAATGATTCCTAAGTTTGTTTTGAGGCTACTATGAAAATAAAAAAACAATCCATCGGATTCCAGTTTATATTATGGACATTACTAGCTTGTATCGTACCTTTCGTTGCGGGTGGACTCTATATAGAGAAGGTGATAACGAAGCAGGTACATGAGAATTTCGAATATTATACCTATGAAATATTAAGTAAAATACATAATAAGATCAATGATGGAGCAATAAAACCAGCTTATGAGGCTATATCATTATTAGCGATGGATGACCGAACATATGAAGTATCCTCTATTGTAGGAGATCGCATAATAGAAAGTTCAGATATGATTACACCAAGTATGCATCATTTTTTTGCAAATTATGGAAGTATCTTCCTACGTATGATGGGAGTTGCAATTGGAACTGAGCAAGGAGGATATTTTGAGTATCCAAGTTTTTTTTCAGAACCTGGATATGACCCCCGGGAGCGCATTTGGTACCAAGAAGCGATAAAACATAAAGGGGTAGCATATTTAACTGACCCTTATTATATGCAAACAACGGGAGAACTAGTTATATCCGTTGCACGTACAGTTGAGCGTGACAATAAAGTAGTTGGTGTTGTAGTAGCCGGGTGGAGTGTAGAAGAATTAGAAAAGGAAATAGAAGAGTTTAAGATCGGGGCAAATGGTTATGTGGTTTTACTAAGTCAAAATAACAAAATTATTGTTTGTCCTAAACATAGTGAATGGTTAATGAAAACCCCGCAAGAAATTGATATATCTGCGTTAATGGATTTGAGAGATGATGGGAAGATTCACCACATTACGATTGATGGTAAGAAGCAATTAGCCTCTGTTAATCGATCTCCTATATCAGGTTGGAAAGCCATTGCTATTATTGATGAGAGTGAATTGGAGGAAAAAGTAAGTCGTATAATGACGCCAATTTTTATTACTTGCATTGTGATGCTGCTATTAATTCTAGGTTCGATTTTTTGGATAACCAAAAAATATGTAATAGAGCCAATCAGTGAATTAACCGAGGGTGTTACAGCTCTTAGTAATGGAGATTTGGAATTTAGGGTACCTTTAGGAAGGAAGAATGAATTTGGTATCTTAGCAGTTGCTTTTAATAAGATGGCTGATAAATTGAAGGCAAATTTTAAGAAAATCCAACAACAAAATGAAATGATTTTATGGAATACAATTAGACAACAAGAAATAGAAAAACAGATTGCGAGGCTCGATCGCTTAAATATTATTGGGGAAATGGCAGCAGGTATCGCCCATGAGGTACGCAACCCTATGACTACAGTACGAGGTTTTTTGCAAATGCTTGCCAAGAAAGATAATGATTCTCCTCATTTTGCTTTCTATGGTATCATGATTGAGGAATTAGATCGAGCGAATGGCATTATAACAGAATTTTTATCCCTGGCAAAAAATAAAGCCGTTAATCTCGAATATACAAATCTAAACCAGATTATTGAAGCCATTGTTCCTCTTATTGAGGCAGATGCCAGAATCAGTAATAAGAGTATTGTATTAGAATTAAGTGAGATTCCCGAATTGCTGATTGATGAGAAAGAGATTAGGCAAGTGATCCTTAACATGGTGAGAAATGGATTAGAAGCAATGAATGAAAAAGGAAAAGTAAGAATTAAGACGTACTGCGAAGAGAATGTAGTAGTCATGGCGATTGCTGATCAAGGACCAGGAATAAAAACTGAAATATTAGAGAATATTGGAATCCCCTTTCAGACAACAAAGGAAAGCGGTACCGGTTTAGGTTTACCTGTTTGCTATAGTATTGCAGCAAGACATAATGCAAAAATTACGGTAGAAACTGGTTCTAAAGGGACAGAGTTCTTTATTAAGTTTAAAATAGGACAGAATAATTTATGATAATGAGAGAGTGATAATCATAATAGATGTAGCAGATAACGACCATAGTAAGGAGTATGAAATTAAGTTTTTAAATGAAACTCACTTAGACTCAATACTCCGTTTACAGGATACCGTACTAAGGAGTTTATTAGATTCAGCAATTTACTATGGAGAGCCAATAGATTTTTTTCGCAAGCAATTAATGATTAAAGACGGTTCAATGGGGATTTTTCAGAAGGAGCAAGTAGTAGGCTTCCATATGGCATCATTTCCTAGTTTGCATGAAGCTCAGTTAGGTGTTGATATTGGACTAAATCAAGAGGAGCTGTCAAATTTTGTTCAATTAGGACCAGTTGTCATACATCCAGACCATAGGAAAAAGGGACTTCTAACTAAAGTTGCTAATATGCATTTGAAAGTTCTTGAAGAAATGGGATATAGGCACATTTGTCTTACTATTTCTCCTAATAATTATCCCACAATAAGGACAACTTTGGCTCAGGGGTTTGTGATAAAGCAATTAAAGAAAAAATTTAATAATTTACTTCGTTATATATTTCATTTAGATTTTAAAAATCGCTTTAAGCAGCCTAAATACAGTGTTCGAATACCAAATACAGATATTGAATCCCAGAAGTTTATCTTCAGTCTAGGATTTTACGGTTATAGTGTTTTAAAAAATGATAATGGCTTTGATATTGTTTTTGGTCATGATGAAATCAAAGCATAATCGTACTAGTTCATTTCGTTGAGGAGGGAGCTATTTTGAAAACTTGTGGTATTGTCGGCGGTATGGGACCTGAGGCAACCGCACTGTTTTATATGAAGATCATCAAACAATTCGTACATACCAAAGGATATCCTCCCATTCTTATGTATAGTGTTCCCGAACCTTTTCAAATTGCCGATTGTTTTTTACAACGTAACGAAGAGGGAGACTTGCTAGAACAACTTGTGATTGAAGGCATTAAAACAATACATGATAACGTGGATTTTTGTGTAATTCCTTGTAATACAGCTCATATTTATATAAATGCAATTCGAGAGGTTTCAAAAGTTCCTGTTTTTAGTATTGTGGAAGAAACCTGCAGGCATCTTAAGCTGCATAAAATAAGAAAGGTAGGAATTCTAGCCACTACTGCATCTGTTGATAACCAGCTATATACAAGACCCCTGTACGAGAATAATATAATTCCAATATTGCCTATGACATATCAGCAAAAGACGGTGTCAGAAATTATATATCGTTTGGTAAAAGGAGAAATCTTAGCACCTGACAAAGCCGCATTACTGACGATTATCAGCAGTCTAAAAGAAATGGGTGCCGAATGTGTGATATTAGCTTGTACAGATTTACCTATTTTGCTTTCGCAGGATGATATTGATTTTCCTCTGTTTGATACCTTAGATATATTAGCAGAAGTAGCTAAAAATGCAATAATAGGTGAGTATACAGTTGGTAATACCCTAAGTACAGCTTAAAGAATATATAATTAGACTAGCTCTTAGAATTTCTAGCTTTTGCATTTGGTAATGAGTATGATACAATGAAAAAAAGTAAAAAATATGGATCGCCTAATGCTGTATAATGAAGATGGGAAAGGCAAGGGGGAATACGTGTGGATCAATTTAAAAATGTTACGATTGTAAAAAAGGCAAATGTATATTTTGAGGGGAAGGTAACAAGCCGAACAGTTCTTTTTGCTGATGGAACTAGAAAGACCTTGGGAATTATGCTGCCAGGCGAATATGAGTTTGGTACTGACGCTGCTGAAGTCATGGAGATTTTGGCAGGAGAACTAGAAGTATTGTTACCAGGTGAAAGTACCTGGAATGTATATACAGGCGGAGATCGCTTCCAAGTTCCGGCCAATTCACGTTTTTCATTAAAAGTAAAAATCGTTGCGGATTATTGTTGTTCCTATGAAGAATAATTCACGATAAGAATGTAGTAGATACATACTGTTGTCACAAGCGTATGCTTGTGGCAACCTTTATTTTGTATATAAGAGAGGAGAAAGTTCTTTGAGAGTGTTAAGGATCCTATTTTTAAGTATTGCGCTGTTTCTGGTAACGGTAAATGGCTATGCCCAAAACGATAAAATACAGCTTGTATGGCATAATGCTGAGGATGCAGTTATGTATGAATTGGAGGTCGCCAATTGTCCCATTAAGAATAATAAGAAAGCTTCTGCCAAGCAGATTGTTTATAGTACAACTAAGATTTCTACTCCTGGTATTGAATTGAATACAGCTTTATTTAAAGGCGAAAAACTAAAAAAACTGTATTATCGTGTTCGTCCTTTAGATTTAGATAAGAATCCTCGTGCTGCTTTTTCAAATCCTATTGCTTTAAGTAAAGGGGTCCTTAATCCTGATAAGCCAACCATTACATCCAGCTTAAAAAAGAATCACCCCCTGCCGCTATATCCTGTATATTCATGGATACCAGTATTAGGAGCTGATTCTTATGAAGTGGAAATATTGAGTGCCCCGCCAGAGAAACCTAATGGCACGGAAGCATCAAAATATAGAATCCGTTCTTCTATACTACAAGGAGGATTTGGATTTGATTATTATGATACTCATGCCTATGTAGAGCCAGGGACGTTTTACTGGCGAGTACTTGCATTAGATGAGAATAAAAAGCCGATTGGCAAGTATTCTGATGCGAGCCCATTGACCGTGAAAACAGGCAGCCGAAAATGGGCTGTGTTTGGCGACAGTATTACTCATGGGGGTGGGGCCATTTCTAATCCGCCATCGGATGATCGTTTTGAATATGTCTCGTACTTGCCTTTTCCTGTGAAGAATTTAGGCAGAAGCGGAGATACCAGTGAGGCGATGGTGGAGCGTTTTGAACATGACGTACTTCCCTTTAAGCCTCAATATCTGTTTATTTTGGGCGGAACGAATAGTATTCGTGGTGGTGTATCTGGAGAAGAAGTCATTGAATCCTTAGAATCACTAAAGGAAAAATGTGAGGAAAATGGAATCACGCCGATTTTCTTGACTCTTCCCCCCGTAAATCCTGAGAGAATACAACGGGTTTTTGATCAGTCAACTGCTGATAGCTGGCAGGTGGAATTAGAAAAAGTAAATGAGTTTATTCGAAATCAACCCTATGCGATTGAAATTTATTCTTTGCTGGCAGATGAGGATGGAATACTGCCAGTAAAATATGCTCAGGATGGATTGCATCCTGACATCTCAGGTAAAAAAATTATGGCTGATTCCATCAAGAGTTTTTTAAAAAATCATCCCGAGCTGTAAAGCCGTACTGAATAATAATATAAAAAACACCGATTGCGAATTTTCGCATCGGTGTTTTTTATAAGTAGAGAACGTATAAGTTTTTAGAGAGACGTTGAACACAGAGAGCACAGAGGACACTGAGGGGGGGATCTATCTTTTCTCAGTGTTCTCTGTGCCCTCTGTGGTTCGGTTATGTTTTATTCCTTAAAAGGGTGAGCAGCGTTTTGTTATTCGACCTGAATGTATACGTTTTCACTTGGATAAGCTATGTGTAATGAATAAAGGCAGGTCGTAAGGGGAGGCACTAGTGAGAATTTTAGTTGTAGAAGATGATCAGATGCTGCGGGAAGTGGTTGTTGCTGTGCTCAAAGAAGAAGAATACTTGGTTCATGAGACAGGAAATGGCGAGGAAGGATTATATTTAGCATCGCAGAATGTCCATGACTTATTAATACTTGATATTATGCTTCCAGAAGTCAGTGGTTTAGAGATTGTAAAAGCACTGCGTTCGAAAAGTATTACCATGCCAATTATGCTATTAACGGCAAAGGACAGCGTACAAGATCGAGTAATCGGATTAAATAGCGGTGCAGACGATTATTTGGTGAAACCTTTTGCCATTCCAGAGTTATTAGCAAGAGTGAAAGCCTTATTAAGACGTACGGGCATGGGAGGGAAAGAGGGAGATCTTTTGTATGGCGACATCTCTGTGAATTCCAAATTAAGAGATGGCTTTGTAGATAAAAATGCCCTGCAGTTAACGAGTAAAGAGTATGAATTACTCGAATACCTGATTTTAAATCAAGGTCATATATTGACAAGAGAACAAATCTTTGATCGGATATGGGGCTTCGAGTCAGAAACCACAATCGGAATTGTGGATTTATATATTCACTATCTTCGCAAGAAATTAACGGCTCAAGGCAGTCAAATCGTAATACAAACGATTCGTGGAGCAGGTTTTATGATGAAGGAGAAGTAAACATGTTGTTCCAGAAAACCTTACGAAGACTGACGTTGGTAAATTCCATAGTATTTTTAGTAATTTTTATTATTTTCGGTGGAACCTTGTATGGATATGTAGCTAGGCAGATTTTTGATGATATTGATGAATCCATGGAACGCAGGGTAAATGCTTTTCGAATTCCTAACATTCGTCCAAGGGATGGGGGACCGCCCCTGATTTTTTTTGAATCCCGCATACTGATTTTGCTGCGTGATATAGAGGGAAAAATTATCAATCTTCATACCTATCCCATTGAAGGATTACCATCCGAAGTTCTGGATTTTCTTGAAACAGCCAGTACCGAAAAATGGCAGACACAGAAAATAGACTATCATGTGTATCGCATTTTATCGACTCCCTATCTTTATACGGATGAGACCATAGTGTTTAAGGATCGTCCTATTAAAGTCAAAGATGTCATAGCCATTAGTATAGTTGATTCTGAGTTAGCCATGCTAAGGCGATTTTTAATTATTATATTCATTGGACAGCTTATTGGTATGACGGCCATTGTGTTAGGCAGTTATTATTTGGCTCGTCGTGCCTTAGTGCCCATTCAAGCGGCATGGGAAAAACAGCAGCAGTTTGTGGCTGATGCTTCTCATGAACTGCGCACTCCCCTTGCTGTTATAAAAAGTAATGCAGAACTCTTATTGCGCCGTCCTGAACATACCATTGAGTTAGAGACCATCCGCATTACCAATGTCATTCGAGAAACCATCCGCATGAGTAAATTGGTTTCCACTCTTTTTACGTTAGCGAGGGCAGATGCAAATCAGATGGAAATTGAAGCAGTGCCTATACTATTAAATGAAATCATTGACAGGGTTGTAGAACAGTTTGAACCCTTAGCTCAGATGCAAGGTGTTTTCTTAGACGTAAAATGCAGTGATACAATCTGGTTGGTAGCAGATCGAGAACGACTGCACCAATTATTCGTCATTTTATTAGATAATGCGATTAAATATACATCTCAAGCAGGGAACATCCAAATTATTTGCCGCAAACACTCTAGTAAGGTCTTAATCCAGGTGAAGGATACAGGATGTGGAATTTTTCCAGCTGATTTGCCTTATATTTTTGAACGTTTTTTTCGAGGTGACAAAGTTCGTTCTCGTAAGAATGGGGGTGCCGGTTTAGGATTAGCCATTGCACAGTGGATTGTTGAAAAGCATGAAGGGAAAATATGGGTGGAAAGCCAGGTGGGTATTGGCACACAAGTCTATGTTACTCTTCCTATTTAAACATTATAATCAGTGAAAAGACACTTGAAAAAGTGTCTTTTTTTATATAGCATCCGAATTTATACGTTTCTATCCTATTCTCTGCGCCTCTGCGGTTAAAAAACGTTTTCTTGTTTCACCATACAGTACTTACCAAGTGGAATCTAAAGAAAATCAAAAAAAGGAACAGTAGAATGAATTCAATAGTCACCGACTACTGATATGAAGCAAATTTAAGGAGGACACATAGAAATGTCAAGAAAGAAAGCCTTCGTGAAACCTGCTGTTTTACTGGCAACTGGCTTGCTGGTTTTCAATACCGCTATACCTTTTACTGCTGCGGCCGAGCTATCGCTGGATGATAGTATTGCTTTGGCATTGCAAAACAATCCGTCGATTAAGATGGCGATTGCTGATAAAGATAAAGCGGTTTGGGGTATAAAGGAAAATGAAGCTGGTAAAATGCCGAATCTATCCTTGTCCAATAGTAATAATCGATCTGGTGCAGAAGAAGCATCTTCTAGTGATAATTTTAGCACCTCTCTTCGTGTAAACTGGCCTCTATATACTGGGGGAAGGACAGAAGGACTGATTGATCAGGCAAAATATAATGCGAATATCGCTACAGTTGGTGTAGCCAAAGTGAAAGAGCAGGTAAAGTTAGATACTACGACTGCTTATTTTAGTGTGTTACAAAATAATAAACTAGTAACAGTAAATCAACAGACGGTTGATAATTTATCAGAGCATTTGAAAAATGTTCAGGCTCAATATCAAGTAGGAACCATCGCCAAATCCGACGTACTGCGTTCAGAGGTAGAATTAGCCAATGCGCAGCAGAATTTGACAAAAGCGAAAAATGCTTATGATGTATCCGTTGCGACTTTTAATAACACTATAGGCTTGCCTTTAGATAGTCAGAATACCATGAAAGATGATCTTGCTTTTGCTCAATATGATATGTCTTTGGATGATAGTATTCAAATGGCAAAAGAAAAGAGACCAGAAATCGTGCAGTCTCAAGATACGATAAATGCAGCAAAAGCAGGCATTAAAGTTGCCGATAGCGGAAAATTACCAACTGTGTCAGCAAGTGGTACACAAGGCTGGAGCGGTTCTAAATTTCCTGGCGACAAGAGTAATTGGACGGTTGGAGTTTCTGCCAGCTGGGATATCTTTGACGGTGGCGTAACCAATGCCAAAATAAAAGAAGCCCAAGCAAATATGGATAAAGTCAACCACAGTGATCAGCAAACTCGTACTGCAGTTGAATTAGAAGTTCGTCAAGCATATTTAAGTATGAAAGAAGCGGAGTCTCGTATTGAAACCTCAAAGGTAGCGGTAGGCAAAGCCAATGAAGATCTTAAAGCTTCTCAAGCTAAATACTATGCTGGTGTAGGTACCAACTTAGATGTTATTGATGCGCAAGTGGCTCTTACACAAGCCGAAACCAACGCTACGCAAGCTGTATATGATTACAATGTAAACAAAGCGAAATTGCAAAAAGCGATTGGAGTAGGCGTGGAATGAGTGCAGCCCTAAAAGCTGTTAATGATAAGCAGGAGGTACGAGTATGCCCTTGGTATGGAAAAAAGTTCTTCAAAATAAAGTATGGATTCTTGGATTGATTTTTGTAGCAGCAATTGGTGGTGCTATTTATATCTATAAAGGAAAAACAACTCCTGTTCAGGTGGGACCAACCGTACAAGTAGAGCGTGGCGATATTTCTTCCATGGTTTCTGCTACGGGCACAATTTCACCGGTTAATCTCGTTGATGTTAGTTCTAAAATCACAGGTTTGATCAAAGAAGTAAAGGTTAAGGAAAATGATATCGTATCAGTGGGACAGGTACTGTTGATGCTGGATGATACGCATCTGCAGGCACTTGTCTCTCAGGCCCAGGCTCGTTTATCCAACGCCACGGGTATCTATGAGCGTACTCAGCGATTAGAAGCGCTTGGAGCGGTAACGACTCAGGCTCTTGATACCAGCCGCAGTGATTACAGTGTAGCCCAAGCAGCCTACGAAGATGCGGTATCTCAATTGAACGATACAGTGATCCGCTCTCCGATCAATGGGCAGGTTATTGGTAAGCCAACTCCGGCTGGTCAAGCGGTAGCACCTGGGGTATCAACACCGATGGTACTACTGACAATCGCTGATATGTCAAAAATGCAGATTGAAACTCAGGTGGATGAATCGGATATTGGAAAAATACAAGTCGGGCAAAAGGTGACATTTACAGTAGATGCATATCCGACAAAGACTTTCAGTGGAGTGGTATCGAATGTTTCACAAAAAGCCACTGTTGTGTCTAATGTAGTGTACTATAAGGTATTAGTCGACGTGGATGCTGCAGAAAACTTGCTGAAACCGACTATGACAGCCAGGGTTTCTATTCATGTGGCAGAAAGTAAAAATACACTTGTTGTGCCAATCGCTGCTGTAAAATCCAATAATAATGGACAATATGTAGTGGTAGTCAAACAAAATGTGTCGCAGAATGTATCTGTTACTACTGGAATAACAGGCGATAGTAAAATTGAGATTGTGAGCGGATTATCTGAGGGCGATGAAATCGTGGCATCTTCGGCTAAAACGCAAACAACAAATTCTACCAAGGGCGGTATGAGGTCTGTCGGTGGTCCTGGTGGCATGTAAAGGAGGGGCTTATCTTGTCAATTCTACTTTCGGAAGTTACTAAAGTTTACCAACTAGGCGGAGAACGGGTGAATGCCCTAGCGGGGATCACCTTAAGCATAAGCCCTGGCGAATTTACTGCAATCATGGGACCATCTGGGTCGGGTAAGTCAACGTTAATGAATATATTAGGATGTCTAGATAGACCGACAACGGGTTCTTATATGCTGGATGGACAAGAAGTAGCAACCCTCAATGATGATCAGCTTGCCATCACCCGAAACAAAAAAATAGGCTTTGTATTCCAAAGCTTTAATCTTCTGCCTAGGATGTCCACATTACAAAACGTGGCTCTGCCCATGGTGTATGCCGGAGTTGAAAAAAAAGAACGATTGGCACGGGCAGAGCAGGTTTTGGCGATGGTCGGACTTGAATCACGGATGAATCATCAGCCTAATGAACTTTCTGGCGGTCAGCGCCAACGTGTTGCCATTGCCAGAGCGCTGGTAAATGACCCTACGATTATTATGGCGGATGAACCAACGGGTAACCTTGATACCAAGTCTGGTGATGAAGTTATGAATATTTTTTCAGAATTAAACTCCCAAGGACGAACCATCATTCTGGTTACCCACGAACCAGACATCGCCGAGTATGCCGGGCGAGTTGTCTATGTTCGCGATGGGTTGATTGAACGGGATGAATGGAAAGTGAGGTGAGTTTGTGTTTAGTGAAAGTATTTCCATCGCCTTAGCGGGGCTTAAGGCGAATAAATTGAGAGCGATGCTTACCATGCTGGGTATCATCATTGGTGTTGGTGCAGTAATTGCAATGGTATCCATTGGGATGGGGGTCAAAGATAAAGTAGCAACCTCCATTGCCGGACTCGGCAGTAACTTGCTGGTGGTAACACCTGGTGCCTCTAATGCTGGCGGTTCCAGGCAAGCCGCAGGATCCAGCATCACCTTGAATGAGAAGGATGCGTTAGCGATAACCCAAGAAATAGCGGGGATTAATCTGGTAGCACCAGCAGTTACTCGTTCGTATCAGGTGGTATTTGGCAACCAGAACTGGACTACGAGTATTCAAGGTACGACTCCTGATATTCAGGGGATACGTGATTACAATATAGAAGAAGGAAGTTTCTTCACAAACCAGGATGTTGAAACTCGAGCAAGAGTCGCAGTGCTGGGAAAAACAGTGGCAGAGAACCTGTTTAATGGTGGAACTCCAATTGGGCAGACCATCCGCATTAATAATGCACCCTTTCGGGTAGTTGGTGTGTTAGAAGCCAAGGGAGAATCAGCTGGAGGCAATCAGGATGATACGGTCATCATTCCATTGAAGACAGCACAGGAACGCTTAATGGGGATTACGTACATTCAAAACATCAACGTTCAGGCAACTGGTACGGATGTGATTTATCAGGTTCAGGATGATATTACAACTTTGCTGAGAGCACGTCATAAGTTAACAGCAACGACCCCAGATGATTTTACCGTGCGGAATATGGTAGCGATCATGGCTGCTGCGGATGAAACCACCAGTATGATTACTTCATTGCTAGCCGTTGTTGCAGGGCTGTCCCTTCTAGTGGGCGGTATTGGTATTATGAATATCATGCTGGTGTCAGTAACGGAAAGGACACGGGAAATTGGCATTCGAAAAGCACTAGGCGCGCGATACCAAAATATCTTATTGCAATTTCTGATTGAAGCAATTGTAATCAGTGTCACTGGAGGAGTACTCGGTATCGCATTAGGAATTGGTGCATCTTATGGAATTTCATCCATTGCAGGCTGGAAGACAGTGATTTCTAGTCTGGCCATTGTGGCAGCCTTTGCCTTCTCTGTATTCATTGGTTTATTCTTTGGCATATATCCTGCCCGCAAAGCAGCATTGCTTGATCCGATTGAAGCCTTGCGATATGAATAATGTCATAGAAAACAGGCAGTTTCCTCATTATAAGGAAACTGCCTATTTTCTTATAAGTATGGAAAGTATGCGTCCAATGCCGCTGCCGCGACACACAAAGGAGAGCACAAAAGAGGTTATAAATATCCCTTTGTGTCCTTTGTGTTTTTGTGGTTCAATCCGTTTTATTCTTTTAACGGGCGGTTGGAGTATTATAGAATTTATAACCGTAGCATTCTTTGCGGTTCAAAGAGTTTTATTTTGAAAGTAAGGTAATATTAACGAAATGTTAATGTAATCCTAATTTTTTTTTATTATGGTTATGATATTGTCAATATATATACAAAATAATATTAAGAGGTGGGACTATGAAATCAAAAAAGATTCTCATCGTTTCAGCGTCAATTGGCAATGGACATATGCAAGCAGCTTCGACGATCAGTGAGGAGCTGCAGGCAGATGATTCCTGCAGCGTAACAATTGTTGATTTCTTACAGGTTGGTCAATTTCGTTATCCGACATTAAATCGACTGCAAATCGAGTTGATGAATCTTATGAAATCATCCTATTATGGAATTTTAAAAGTTGCACCCAATCTATATAAAGGACTTTATAGAATAACAGAGAATCAACAAACTCGCAAAATGATAGATTTTATTAATGCAGCCAATCAAAAAATGATGGCTGGTTTAATTGCTGAGTATCGTCCTCATGGTGTGATCTGCACTCATCCTTTCCCTCTTGGTGCGGCTTCTGCCCTGCGATATAAGAGGAGCAGCTATTTCACTCTTGCAGGCATCATTACCGATTTCGCGGTGCATCCTTGGTGGATTACAAGCGGGGTTGATCACTATTTTATTGCGAATGAAATGATGGCGAATGAGCTGCAGAAATATGGTATTCAGAGGAATCAGATCACTGCTAACGGTATCCCCGTTAACCGAAGCTTTATGCCTGCTGACAGGAGCATAAAAAAACAAGTTCCCGAAATTTTAGTTATGGGCGGAGGTTTAGGTTTTGGGTCCATGGATGCAACATTGCGCAGGCTGGAACAACTGCCAAAGCCTATCCATATCACAGTTGTGGCGGGAAAGAATGAAAAACTCCAACAACACCTAAGAGTATTAGCCGCGGCATTGCACAATGAAATTACCGTATTACCTTTTTCACCTCACATAGCCTCGCTTATGAAGAGGGCAGATCTATTAATCACGAAACCCGGGGGGCTGACCTGCAGCGAGGCTTTAGCCGTGAATTTACCCATGGTTTTACTTAACCCATTACCGGGGCAGGAAGAAGAAAATGCAAACTATCTGCATTGCCAAGGATCTGCATTATGGGTAAAAGAAGAAAATGATATTGCCATAAAGGTTGCAGCCATTTTAAATGAAAAGTCAAATGTATTAAAAGAAATGCAAGATAAATGTAGGGAGCTAAGTCCCCATGATGCTGGTAGAAAAATAGCTGAAAAAATAAATGATCTTGTTGGAAACCGCGGAAAAAGGCTTACTGACCTGGAATCTTGGCAGAAAGCGGGTGTTCAATAATGCTAAAAGCAGTAGTTGAAACAAGTTTGAGAACCCTATCCTTTATGGATAATCCAGCATGGCAGCAAATCGATTCTTCTTACTGTATTACTCATCAATATTGCAATGATCAAGCCCTAGGGATTTTGCAGAAGAATGGGTTTATAAAAGAGGCGATGTTACTCGCTGCATACTATCAACAGCTTCAGAATGGAGTAATCTGGGCTGATTTAAACTGGAAAAATATCCATCATTTCCTACATCCGACTACTCGTCGCGGATTTTGGCATTTCTCCAATGCGGCTTGTGATTATCAGCAGTTTTTTTCTATGGCGATCAAACATATACGGCAAGGTTGTATCGAAAGTTCCATTTTTTATTTAGGGGCTGCAGCTCACTTGGTACAAGATATGTGTGTGCCTCATCATGCAAAGTGCCAACTGTTTGATGGGCACAAAAAGTTTGAATTATGGGTGGAGAAGAACTTGCCGAACTTTTCTTTTACGCAAAATATGGAGATTGATGGTACGAATCCTAGTGGTGTACTCGTGAAAAATGCAGCAACTGCCTTAGAGTTATATCCCTATGTCAATGCAGAAGCTGAAATTGAACAATATAAACAAGCAACAGCCATATTATTGCCCCTGACCAATCAAAGTACGGCAAATCTTTTTTGTTATTTCTTTGCCAGAGTCAAAAAAATCCTTGGTGTTTCATCCCTGGACTCATTATTTAAAGATGCTTTCACTCCTTTTTAATTGTTGCCGATTGGAACTGGAGTATTTATTTAAAAACATAGAAGCAAGAGCCTTCTATTTCATGTATAAAAGGTAAAAAAAACCACAAAGGACACAGAGAAAACAGAGAGCACAGAGATAGGAATTAGAAAATCCTCCTCCGTGCTCTCTGATTCTCTGTGTCCTTTGTGGTTAACGTTCTATACCTAAAAAAGCCATAAGAAAGTTTGTTGCCTAGGTAAGTGGCAAAATATCTAAGTTTTTGTTATGGCCTTACTACTAAGTGAATATACAATAAGGAGGTGATAGAAATATATGAGGAGAGGGAAAGCTGCCTTATTATTAACTAGCTGGAAAATTGCCAGATCCTATTGGTTTTCAGAGGAAAAGTGGTCTGCTTGGGGATTACTCTTTACCGTTATTACCTTGAATCTGGGAATTGTATATATGTTAGTTTTAATCAATACCTGGCAAGTTAATTTTTATGAGGTTATACAAAGTCATAATTATCAAGGATTTATGGAGTCCATTGGCCATTATTGTATATTGGCAGCTTGTTTGGTTGTGGTACGAGGATATCAAATTTATACGCGAATGATGCTTCACATTGGATGGCGACGATGGATGACAGAACGATACTTATCCGATTGGCTGACTCACAAGACCTACTATTTATTACAGCTTTCTCAAGAGCATGATATGGATAATCCTGATCAGCGTATTAGCGAAGATATCGAGATGTTTGTTTGGCTTACTCTTAGGCTCTCTTTAGATCTGTTGCAAGATTTAGTAACTATTTTGTCGTTTATTGTGATTTTGTGGAATTTATCAGGTATAATTACCCTATCCATTGCTGGATATGAAATCCCTATACAAGGTTATTTGGTCTGGGTAGCTATGTTATATGCAATGGGGGGGACTTATTGGACAGTTAAGACAGGGCGTCCTTTGGTTAAATTGGATTTTGACCAGCAACGTTATGAAGCTGATTTTCGTTTTAGCCTAATGAGATTAAGAGAAAATGCAGAAAGTATTGCTTTATATGGCGGCGAAAGACAAGAAAAATGGAGTTTTCATCAAGGTTTCGGCAAAATTATCGCTACCTATCAAAAGATTATGAAGGTTCGCAGGTCACTAACTTGGTTAACCTCTTCCTATACGCAAGTTTCATCCATTTTTGCCTCAATTGCAGCAGCACCGCGTTACTTTACCAGTCAGATTCATTTAGGGCAAATGTTTCAGATTGTAGATGCCTATCGACATGTACAAACAGGATTCTCCTTTGTTGTCGATAGCTTTACACTTCTTGCCCAGTGGCGGGCAGTCGTCAATCGTCTTAATAATTTCTTAGTAAGTATGGAAATGGTTCGCGGTCAATTGCCTAGAGCGTACAAATTAAATATTTCCCGGGAAAACTCCGCTGTATACTCTGCATGCAATCTTCAGATATTCTTACCAGATGGGTCTCTTCTAATAAAAGACTTATCCTTATCCATAAAACCCGCTGACAAATTATTAATTATGGGAGAATCAGGCTGCGGGAAAAGTACATTATTACGTACTTTTGCTGGTATTTGGCCCTATGCTTCTGGCAAGATCATAGTGCCTGATAAACAAAAAGTAATGTTTCTTCCTCAAAAGTCGTATCTGCCTTGCAGTTCTTTACGGGAGACTCTAGTCTATCCAGATATCGTCAAGGAAGACAAGGATAGAGTGATGCGAGAGATTCTAGTCATGTGTAAGCTAGCCCATTTAACAGATAAATTACATATCGTAGCTGATTGGGGTCATACTCTTTCCTTAGGAGAACAGCAAAGGGTTGCTTTTGCCAGAGTGCTATTGCAAAAACCAAATTGGCTGTTTTTAGATGAAGCTACATCTGCTTTAGATGAGGGTACAGAGCAAGCTATGTATAAAATGATCGTTAGTACTATGTCAAGTGCAGCCATTATAAGCGTGGGCCATCGCAGCACTCTTATGAATTATCATACGGCAAAGATGGAGTTAAATAGTATGGGAAGTTGCGTAGTCACAAAAATCCATAAATGTAAATGATAATAGAACAAAAAATCGCACTCAAAGGAGGCTGCTCCTCCATTTTGCGCGATTTTAAACGTCATTTATTCATACTATTGATGTAACACAATATACTTGTGTTACGTCAATAGCAAGATAAGGAGCATCATCTGCCTCAATGCTAGAAATGTTATTTTTGAAAATTAAAGTAACATATTGTATACTGAAAAACAGATAAGAAACATGATATAGGACGTGATTGAAATCGAATATGTAGAACCAATACGATGCAAAACACAGATCAATCAAATTAAATTTTATTTAAAGAATAAGAATTTACGAGATTACTTACTTTTTGTCTTAGGTATTAATAGCGGATTACGCATATCGGATTTATTATTATTAACAGTAGCCGATGTAAAAGACAAAGATCGCATCTTGCTCAGAGAGAAGAAAACAGGAAAAAGTAAGGATTTTCCTCTGTCTGATACATGTAAAAAGGCCATAGATGAATATCTTAAAACGATACAAATTAGTGATGGTTGTCTATTTAAAAGCAAAAAAGGTAATTGGCCAATTACCAGGGTGCAAGCATATCGAATTATTAATAGTGCAGCACGAGAAATCGGTATTAATGATGCGATTGGCACCCATACACTGCGTAAAACTTTTGGCTATTGGGCGCACAAAAAAGGAGTAGATATCACAAAAATCCAAAAACTGCTAAATCATTCCGCACCAAATGTAACATTAGCTTATATCGGAATTACAAAAGATGAATTAGATGACGTTTATATCAATTTAAACTTATAAAAAGCTATGATTTATGAATTTTTTAGCTAGATAAATCTTAATTCCTAGAAAAAAAAGGATAATTAGAAAAAATGACGTAATATGTTTTATTATGGAATTTTCTAGTTGACGTAACACAAGTATATTATGTTACATTGCTAGTGCTGCCTTTTGAGGAGGAATGATATGCTTCAAAATTCAATTATAGATGACGAAATCATATTTAAATATCCTTGTAACACTCGATTAGAAATAACAAATTATCTATTAACCTTAATTCATCAGCATGATGTAGATACTGCTAAGCACTCTTGTAATGTAGCAAATATAGCTGTTCGCTTTGCCAAAAGACTCAATCTTTCCTCTCAAATGATTAAAGATATATCCTTTGCTGCATTGCTTCATGATATTGGAAAAATAAAAATTCCACGACAAATTTTAAACAAACCTGAAAAATTAACTAAAAGTGAATTTGAGATTATGCAAAGACATTCTCAATATGGTTTTGTAATTTTAAACCAAATACATCCATTGCAAGACATAGCAGAAGCTGTTTGCTGTCATCATGAAAAATTTGATGGAAATGGTTATCCCAGTGGCAAAGCTGGAGATGAAATACCATTGATTGCACAAATCTTAAGTATTACGGATGTATATGAAGCTCTTACTTCAGACCGGACTTATCGTAAAGCAATGACCCAAAAAGAAGCTTTTCAAGTGATTAATAGCGGCAGGGAAACTCATTTTAATTCAGTATTGGTTAATATGTTCTTATTAGGAGGGTGCTAGTGGTGGAGTTCCATGAAAAAGTGGAGTTTCTTATCAAGTTGTTGCAAGAAAATAATAACAATAGCTATGAGGAAGAAGCATTCAAGCAATTGGAAAACCTTTTAGAAGAATATGCACGAAATTATAAACCTAAGCGTTATGTCAAAAGTGCAAAGTGACCATATTCTTTATATATAGGATAACCTAAACTCTGCAACTTACTAGATTCATAGGATCTTGTAGGCCTTTTCTTTTGTAAACGACATAGTTGTTATATAAGACAACTATGATAAAATGATAAGCAGATACATAGCCTAATTAGGTCGGCAGGAGGATATAGATGATTACAGCTGGTACATATCAACATTTTAAAGGTAATTTCTATGAGGTGCTTATGATTGCAAAACATAGTGAAACACAAGAAGATTATGTGGTGTATCAAGCCTTATACGGAAATAAGGGAATGTGGATACGCCCCTTAGCGATGTTTGAGGAAATGGTGGAGTTTGAGGGACGGACAGTGAAGCGATTCACATATATTACCTCTTCTTTACAGGTTGGATGGACAGATTAATTCGATAGTTAAAATGGCATCCAGCAAATGGTTGAGATCTTGCTGGTTCGATAAAGCTGCTTTTAGCCAATAGCAGCCTTCGCCGCTAATTCGATAGGCTTCTTTAGTAAGGAATGCGACCCTATTACTAACAATCAATGATCGATTGTTATTGGTTGATCTGATGTTAAGTCCAGCAGAGGCTATGCCGCTTATTGTCAATTCAACAAATGAAGGGCGCAACCCTCTTGTTCCCATCATGAATCCTCAGAATTTTTTGCAGCGGATTGATGCTGTACTATTGACTCATTAAAAATGTCATTGCGAACGCTAGTGAAGCAATCTCCTTCTTGCGAAAAGGTTGTTTCGATATTGTTTGTAATGACATTACTTTTTTTGTCGTTTTTTATTACTATTGTTTGCAAAATTCTTCTAAAAGGAATAAAATTTCTATGTAGTGTATAGTAAGTAATTTTCAGATTCACACTATATTAATTGGGTAGGTGTGATATAATTTATTTCTTGGGGGAATTATGGAAACTCTTTTTCAATATGTAATTCACTTAATTGGGATATGGGGGTACCCTGCTGTTTTCATTGGTATGGCTTTAGAAAGTGCGAATGTACCCATTCCCAGTGAACTGATCTTTGGTTTTGCTGGTTATCTTGTCTTTTTAGGCAGGATGGATTTCAATACAGCTGTAATAGCAGGTGTGGCAGGTGGACTAGCAGGATCGATTGTATCCTACTTGATTGGCTATTACGGAGGACCGCCTTTTATTACAAGGTATGGCAAATATATTTTTGTATCTGAAGCGAAAGTAGCCATGGCGCAAAAATGGTTTGACCGTTATGGACTGCTTGCGGTATTGGTGGCTCGTCTGCTGCCGGTGATTCGTACCTTTATTTCTTTACCTGCAGGCTTTGCGAGGGTTCATTTTATTAAATTTATAGTGTATACTATCTTAGGATCTGTACCATGGACCATTGCGCTTATTTATGCAGGAATGATGCTGGGGGCGAATTGGGAAATGATACGCAGTATTGGTCATGAGGCCAGTTTATTTGTAGCTGGTGCTTTGGTTGTGTTAATAATGTATTATATAATCAAAAAACGTAAGAATGCTTGAGGATAAAATCGGAACCGCATCATTAGGATTGTGTAAATAGGCAAGCATTACATTACGAAACGAAGGATAAAAGATGACGGAAGAAAATGAAAAAAACAATAAGAATAAAGGAAGTTCCAATTCTTTTCTAAAAGGCACCTTAATATTAACAATAGGTGGCGTTGTTGTAAAAGTGATTGGCTTTTTAAACTGGATCATCCTGTCACGGGTGCTGGGCGGTGAGGGAATTGGACTGTACCAAATGGCTTTTCCCATCTATCTTTTGGCCTTGAGCGTTTCCTCAGCAGGAATTCCTGTAGCGATTTCCATTATTACTGCGGAGAAAAGAGCCTTAAATGATTTCATTGGTGCAAATCGTGTTTTTCGTATTTCGTTAACTGTATTAGTATTAACGGGGCTGTTCTTTAGTTTATTATTGTACTTTGGTGCTGGTTTATTAATTGAATATCGCTTCATTCGAGATCCACGGGCGTATTATTCTTTATTGGCATTAGCACCTGCGGTTTTCTTTGTTACGATTTTATCCAGTTATCGAGGATATCTGCAAGGCTGCCAAATTATGACGCCGACAGCTGTTTCGCAAATTGCAGAGCAATTGGTGAGAGTCATTACCATGCTGATATTTGCCAGCTTATTACTGCCAAAGGGCCTCGAATATGCTGCAGGAGGGGCGAGCCTGGGGGCTGCTCCAGGAGCTGTTGCAGGTCTTCTTGTACTTATTTATTATTATATGAAATTACAGAAAAAAGGTAAAAAGCAAGAAACAGGACAAGTTTCCCAAAGAGCCCAGGAATCGAGTATGAGTATTATAAAGCGACTTGTCAAACTTGCGCTGCCCGTATCCTTGTCGAGTATTATGCTGCCCATTGTTTCCAATTTTGATTTATTTATTGTTCCAGCCAGACTGGAAGTGGCAGGGTATACAGTGGAGCAAGCCACGGAATTATTTGGCTATTTAACAGGGATGGCAGTGCCTTTGCTCAATTTATCAACGATTTTAACGGCTGCTTTAGCAACTAGCTTGGTACCTGCCATATCAGAATCCTTTTCTTTGGGGAATATCAAACGAGTCTATCAGCAAACAGCTGCTGCCATGCGTGTCTCAAGCTTGGTTACCATTCCTGCTTTTGTTGCATTATGGATATTGGCTGAACCCATCTCTCAAATGGTCTACAATGCACCCCAGGCCAGTCATTCCATTAGCATCTTATCGATTGGGATTGTTCTTTTAGGCATACATCAGATAACAACAGGAGTATTACAAGGGATGGGAAAAACGTCTATCCCAGTGATCAACATGGGACTGGCTGCTGTCTTTAAAGTGATTCTGAATTGGACGCTTACAGCAATCCCCACTCTTGGTATTAAAGGGGCATCCTGGGCAACGGTAGCGGATATTGGAATAGCAGCAGTATTAAACATTTATTTCGTACACCGGCATGTGGGATATGCTCTTGATTTAAGAAGTTTAGTAAAACCAAGTATAGCAGCAGTTACTATGGGCGGTGTAATTTACTTTAGTTATGATGCCATTATGGCAGCAACGGCGCATATTGCCTTTTCTACATTGACAGCAATGGCTTTGGGCGTTGTGGTATATGGCGGAGTATTGTTAGTCATTGGCGGTATCAGTGAGAACGATATGAAGCAAGTTCCTATGATAGGATCGCGCTTAATTCCTCTATTGCGTAAATTTGGAGTACTTAAGGAGTAATGTATGATTAAAAGGATTTAGCAGCAGCTAAGATTGGTATGAAAACCTACCTCGTCACGGACTGCCTTATTAATGCAAAAGGAAGCAATTTTAGAGCCGACTATACAGGAACATTAAAAGAATTAGCAGAAAATCTTGGTGAAATTATCAAAAAAACTAAGCAAATTTTATAGCGAATGAACCACCCGATAACATATAAAGATTAGGCAGTAGGAGTTAACTTTATTTGCCTAATCTTTTTGATTTCACCCGTGGAAAACAGGGTGCCATTATCCTGAAAGTTTACATAATTATAGAAAGCGTCATACAATATATAGTTTGTGATAAAAGCATTTATACTATATATTGTGTATTAAACCTTTTCTAGATATTATAAATAAAAAAAAGTCAAGTCTTGGTTAAAATTAAAATAGTGATATAATTACTTATGAAGAACAAATTACTCCATTCCAATATGGATATTTTTTTTGCTGATTTTATATGAAGAATGGTGTATTTTTGCAAAATTACGTTGCTTTTTCCCAAAAATGCAAAGTGTGAAGAACGGACAAAATTCATTAAAAAAATAAGATGCAGGGTGGTAATTATGAGTATTTTTCAAGTTGTGAAACGTGATGGCCGTGAAGTGGAATTTAATGGCGATAAAATTTTTGATGCAATTCAAAAGGCGTATACTGAAAATTTTGATGGCATAGTAAAAAAAGAAAAGATTCAGCTATTAACGGACAAGGTGTTTAATGCGATTGCATCTAGATCGAATCAGCGTTTGTCAGTAGAAGAGATACAAGATATTGTTGAAGATGTCTTACTGCAGTCAGAAGAAGTTGCTGTTGCTAAGAAGTATATTGCTTATCGGGCAAAGCGCACCCAAGTGCGGGAAGCCAACATGCGTTTAATGATTGATTATAAAGACATTACCTTTAAAGATGCAGAACAGGTTGACGGGAAAAGAGAGAATGCAAATGTAGACGGCAATACGGCTATGGGAACCATGCTGCAGTATGGAGCAACAGGATCGAAACAATTTGCCATTCACCATATTTTAAAACCTGAACATGCCAAATTTCATCAGTCCGGCTATATTCATATTCATGATATGGATTTTGAAGCCATTGGTACGTTGACTTGTTGTCAAATTGATATTAAAACCTTGTTTCGCAATGGGTTTTCCACGGGACACGGACATTTGCGAGAGCCACAAGATATTATGAGCTATGCTGCGTTAGCGGCGATTGCGATTCAGAGCAACCAAAATGATCAGCATGGTGGACAATCCATCCCCAATTTTGATTATGGCTTAGCTGCTGGAGTCGCTAAAACCTTTATAAAATTATACTCGGAGAATATGAAGAAAATATTATTGATTGATTTCATGGACTTAGATGAAGAAAAAATTACGGATATCCTTGCAGCTACCATACATGAGTATAGCGGTGAGCAGGGCGATTATCCTCGTATTGGTGAAAAGGAATATCAAACCTATCATATAGATGAGGCTCTGCGTTTAAAAAAAGCTTTACTCAGTCATGATATTCAGGCAGCAGATTCAGATATACAAAAAATTCAGGACTTCACCTACTGTTTTGCGAAAAAGGAAACAGTGAAGAAAACATACCAAGCCATGGAAGGTTTTCTTCATAATTTGAATACGATGCATTCCAGAGCAGGGGCGCAGGTTCCTTTTAGCAGTATTAACTTTGGTACGGATACTACCCCGGAAGGGCGCCTGGTAGTGGAACAATTCTTATTATCTGTAGAAGCTGGCTTAGGGAATGGAGAAACGGCTATATTCCCGATTAGTATTTTCAAAGTAAAAGAAGGCATTAATTATAATGCAGAAGATCCTAATTACGATTTATTTAAACTATCCTGCCGTGTTTCGGCTAAACGGTTGTTTCCTAACTTTGTTTTCATTGATGCGCCTTTTAATCTGCAATATTACAAACCAGGTCGTCCTGAAACAGAGATTGCTACCATGGGATGCAGAACAAGAGTCATATCCTCCATTTTCCCTGAGTCGGATGGTGTGATATACGGTCGCGGCAATAACTCCTTTACCAGTGTGAATCTTCCTAGAATTGGGATTAAGCATGGTATTGCCCTGGGAGAAAGAAGGCAGCCTGACATTGAAGGATTCTATCAAGAGCTGGATTCATTAATTGAACTGGTCATTCAGCAAATACTAGATCGCTATGAAATCCAGAAAAATAAAAAGGTAAAGAATTTCCCATTCTTAATGGGACAGAATATCTGGTTTGACTCTGAAAAGTTGGACTGGGAAGATACTCTGGAAGATGTTATCAAGCATGGCACGTTAACCCTTGGATTTATTGGCCTTGCGGAAACACTGACAGCACTTTATGGCAAACATCATGGCGAATCAGAAGCTGCTCAAGAAGCTGGTCTTCGAATTATTGGTCATATGAGAAAACGTATGGATGAAGCAGCAGTCAAATATCAACAGAATTTTTCCCTGATTGCTACACCAGCAGAAGGTCTATCAGGACGCTTTGTAAAAATTGATGCAAAAAATTATGGCGAAATTCCAGGCGTAACCGATCGGGATTATTATACCAATGGTTTCCATGTTCCTGTATACTATGCTATTCCAGCAGCCAGAAAGATTGAAATCGAAGCTCCCTATCATGCAATGACCAATGCAGGTCATATTACCTACATTGAGTTAGATGGAGATTTAGTTAAGAATCTGGATGCCTTTGAAATGGTCGTACGTAAGATGAAAGAATGCGGAATTGGCTATGGCTCTATCAATCATCCCGTGGATCGTGATCCTAAATGCGGCTTTACCGGCGTGATTGGTGATCAATGCCCTAAATGTGGACGAGTAGAAGGAGAAGGCGGTATGGGCTTTGAACGCATTCGCCGTATCACTGGCTACTTAGTAGGAACCATGGACAAATGGAACGATGGCAAACGTGCAGAAGAAAAAGACCGCGTAAAACATGGTGTGAGAAACCAATAGCCTTTGACAAATAATACTAATAGACACGGTGGAAAAGTGTTATAATTAGAGAAATTGTTTAACAGAGGAGACTTTGAAAATATGATTACATTAGTAGCCAATATGCAAGCAAAACCAGGTAAAGAAAACGAATTGGAAGCTGCTTTACAGGTTCACTTTCCTAAAGTTCAACTTGAAAAAGGTACAGCAGCCTATGTGCTTCATCGATCAACGGAAAAAGTAGGACAATTCTTCTTTTATGAAAAATACCAAGACCAGCAAGCATTAGACTATCATGGGTCTACGCCTTACTTAAAAGAACTATTCAGCAGTATTGCAGACTTGCTTCTCGAAAAACCAGAAGTTAAACTATATGAAGAAGTGGCAGCAATTTCTCGATAAGTAATGTAGAATAGTGTGACTTTTTACGATATTGCCTGTATAAAAATAGGATTCGCTAAAATGCGAATCCTATTTTTATATTCATATGTATTGATGACGAAATAAACTACTTCCTATCCGGGCTATCTGATCTTCCCACGAGATAATCAAGGGAGACGTTGAAGTAGTCGGCGAGGGCAATAAGAGTATCTGAGGCTGGGGTCGTAATTTTAGTTTCAAATTGACTGATAGTTCCTCTATTTTTTAGCCCTATTTCATCCGCCAGCTTTTGCATTGAAATGTTACTGTTCGTACGCAACTGTTTTAATCTTTGTGCAAATATTTCATTTGGAAACATAAAAAACCTCTTGATGTTTCGAAATACGAATCATATAATGAAAATGTAGATTCGTACCACGAAACAATGTTGATTATAAATAGGATAATTCTATTATTTAATCCCAATTATATCCGATATTGAATTCAGTTCCTAGTGTAAATCGGTTATTTCCTTGTTTGATCATTTGATCGTCCTACGAGGTAATCAAGAGAAACATTAAAGTAGTCAGCAATGGCAACAAGGGTATCAACAGAAGGCGAGGTCATAGTCTTTTCGAATTGCGTTATACTACCTTTGCTTTTTAACCCTATCGCATCAGCTAATTTTTGGGTTGACACTCCTTTTAATTCACGGAGTTGCTTTAAGCGAATTGAAAAAATATTTTTATCGTACATAATAAACCTCTTGGCGGTTAGCTATACTAACCAATATAATGAGACTGAAGGCTAGTATTACTAGTTAAACGTATACTTTAAATTAAGTAGTTTAATTATAATAAACATTATATTTCTAAATATATAAAGTAAAGACCATTAACGTACCCAGTAAGAATGATTTATATAAATTTAATTATACCTGATATTGCAAAGAGTTCCTAGTCACATTTAAAAAAGGTTATATGAGACTGCTTACTAATGCCTGGCAGTATAGAAAACCGGTGATTACTAACCAATAATATTGGGGGGGATGTACAATGGTAAAAAGTATATTCGATTTACTGACGACTGCTAGTGAGATGGAGAGTTTAGATGGCTTAGACTTGGAGAAAGTTTCTAGTGATTATTATCATGCCTATCAAAAAATGCTTGAATACCAGACACAAATTAAGCATGCATTGCCAGCAGAGATGCAGAAGATATTAATGGAATTAGATGACGAATATACCTGTATGCGGATAAGTGGCGGGGACGTATATTACCGTCAAGGATTTTCTGACGCAATGCGCTTGATAATGCAGACTTTAACATGGGGACCAGCAAGAAGTTGAGGTAGGAAAAACCAATGGCATAACGATGTTGTTTCAAGTATGATATTTGGATATAATGGTATTAATTAGTAAAAAATTACGAATTTGTACAAAATTTGTTGAAGAAAACTAATAGAAAATGAATGAAGGTGAACATATTTGTGATGAAAACTGATATCCGCTGGAAACAAAGATTCACTAATTTCAAAAAAGCCATCAATCAGCTAACTGAATTTGTGGAACAACCCCAGTTAAATAAATTTGAAGTGCAGGGTTTAATACAGTGCTTCGAATATACCTTTGAGCTTGCCTGGAAAACGAGTAAAGATTACCTGGAGCAGGAAGGCTTTGAGATTAAGAGTCCCCGGTCTGCAATACAGAAAGCATTTCAGGTGCAATTAATCAAAGACGGACACATCTGGATGGATGCACTGGAAAAAAGAAATTTGTTGGCTCATACTTATGATGAAAATGTGACAAAAGAAGCCGAAAAGTTAATCCGTACAGCATATTATCCCATGCTAATATCATTGTACGCTGAGTTGGAAAAGTTACTATAGTATACTGATGAACCTAAGGGAGAGTAAACATGAAATTTGGACTTAAAGAAGCGGATATAGCCTATATCGTTGCAGCACTTAGTAAATTTGATGAAATAAAAAAAGCGGCTGTATTCGGTTCGCGAGCCAAAGGCAATTACAAACCAGGTTCTGATGTAGATATTGCTGTCTTTGGTGAAGATATATCCTTTTCCACAATAGCACACCTACATTTCATGTTAGAAGAGGATAGTCCGATGCCCTATTTCTTTGATATTGTGGATTATACACATCTGGCTCACCAGGAGTTAAAAGATCATATTGAGAGAGTGGGGATAACGATTTTCGAAAGAGAAGATCTTAGAGATGATTCATTGCTACCACATGAAAAAGTTGAAACCTAACCATATTGGAATGTAAACTTAGAAAGGAAAATTAAAGGAGTTGCTCGGTAGTTGTTGAATTTCTAATATAGTAAAAGTTTTATGGAATTTACAAAATTGAGGGATCATAATGATATTTGTTAAACATACTCCTAATCATGCAGGAGTGGCTATATATGGTGATTGTTTAGATTTTGAGGAACTTTATGATGCATTGCATGATGTTGTTGGTAAGGAAAACCAATATACTGCCTACCAAGGTGTTCGTATTAGAGTGTTAGGGTTCTGTTATGAGTTGCGTCATGCTTTAATGGGGAATCGGGAATTTGAATTTGTTGACAATGGTATGGATGAGAGTCGGATGAAAGAGTTAGCAATGATTACGCCTAAGAAAAATATATATGTAGGCACTCATGTTTTATGGCCGGAAATATTGTTTATTATTATGTGTCTGAGTGATTTTATTTTGTTACGCCAGAAAAAAATCAAGTATCCAGAGTGGGATGCGAATACTGCTGCGGTCCATAAGTTTCAAGCGGCGGTTGTAGAGTGCCTAAAGCAAGTAGTAACGGAGACTTCCTATAAACGTATACTGAATATGATAACCCATGATTATACATGGTTTTACGGATATACAATACAATATATTGATATTTTAAATAGTAGATTTCTGGCAATGAATAAGGAAAAGCGCTTAAAGAGTGTACCAACCATAGCAAAGAGAATTGCAGAAATAGGCAATGAATATAGAACGGTTAGAGAGGAAATTTTGGAAGAAGCTCTAAAATATAATTGTCCTGCAGATGAGATTCAATATGACTGGGACTATCCTGAAAATATCCAGTGGTGAGTACGGATGAATAAGAGACGATTCTGTTTAAAAATGATATAATATTATTTTGATTACGAATGGATAATGATCTGAATCATTCCTATGATATTGACAGTGAGATGATTTATTGTCTGAAAGTGTAAAAACAGGGAGATTGGTGTGGTATGGTAAAAATTCGTTTAGCTTCTCAGATAACAACGGATTCGGTTGTAGATGGAAAAGGATTGAGAACGGTGATCTGGTGTCAAGGCTGTACTCATCATTGCCAGGGATGTCACAATCTTGATACCCAGGATTTGAATGGTGGTTTTGAACAGGAAATTGATGACGTAGTACAGGCTGTTCTAGCCGTAGAACTGCAGTCTGGGGTAACGTTCTCAGGTGGTGAACCAATGCTGCAGCCCGTTGCCTGTACTGCTATTGCTGAGCAATTGAAAGGTAGTGGCGTTAACATTTGGTGTTATACTGGTTTCACTTTTGAAGAATTACGGAATAGACCGGATTGTCTGGAATTTTTGCAATACATTGATGTATTAATTGATGGCAAATTTGAATTAGCATTGAAAAGTTATGATTTGTTATTCAAGGGTTCCGCTAATCAGCGCATTATTGATGTGCCTGAAAGCCTAAAACAGAACAAAGTGGTATTGTATGAACCATTGCCTTAAGAAAAAATATCAGTGCTAAGCAAAAAAATGATATAACCGCAGAGGCGCAGAGGCGCAGAGTACGCAGAGGGACATTTATAAATCCTATCTCTGTGTTCTCTGCGCCTCTGCGGTTAAAAAAATCGTACTCATTTAAATTTCAGAATAATCTTGAAAAAGATAATAGAAGTGTTATAATATAATTGTAAATGTATATACAACATGTCAATATGATGACATTTCAAATTTATGATTAATAATAAAGGTGGTAAGTCATGAAAAGAGTTGATAAAGATTCGCCGATTCCTTTGTACTATCAGTTGAAAAATATTATTTCCGAAATGATCGAAAATGAAGAACTAGCTGCAGATGAAGTTGTGCCAACAGAAAGAGAGCTGTGTGAATATCACGGAATTAGTCGAATGACTGCGAATAAAGCCATTGCAAGCTTAGTAAATGAAGGATTGCTATATCGGGAACGGGGGAAAGGAACCTTCGTTGTCAAAAACAAAGAAAAACATCCCCTGCACAATCTGTTGGGATTTACGGAAGATATGCAGCGGCGTGGTATGAGTATTCATACGAAAATGATCTCTTTTCAAAGAAAATCTGCAACGAAAAAATTGCAGCATGATCTGCAGTTGGAAGAGCAGGATGAAGTATTTGAAATTACTCGATTACGCTCTGTTAATGATGAACCCTATGCCATTGAGATGGCTTATTTACCAACAGCACTTTGTGAGGGATTAACGGCTGAGGCATTAGAGAATAATTCCTTGTATACCATTTTAGAAAAGCAGTTCGGTTTGCAGATTGAATATGCAAATCAGACCATCGAGCCTGTATTAGTAAATGATTATGAGAGTCAAATGCTGCAGGTGAAGCAAAAAACATTAGCACTTATGTTTTCACGATTAACCTATACAAAAAAGAATATTCCCTTTGAGGTGACAAAGTCCATTTATCGCAGCGACCGTTATAAATTTGAAATAACATTAAAGCGTTAATTGGTATTTGCTATGTGTATATGAGACAAATTTCAAAGTGACGTATGAATAGCACTAAATCGGCATTCTTTATTCTTTGGAAAGTACTATCAAGTTTTCTTTTTTGCCAGGTCATTTTGTAGTTTGTAATGTATAAATAAAGAATAGGGGGTTCATAGTTGTGGGAAATTGGTTTGGGAAACTGCAAAAGATTGGTAAAGCGCTGATGCTGCCAGTGGCAGTACTACCAGCAGCGGCTTTGTTGCTGCGTTTTGGTGCTCCGGATGTTCTTGATATTCCTTTTGTTATGAAAGCTGGAGGGGCTATTTTTGACAATTTGGCATTATTGTTTGCTATGGGTATTGCCATTGGTCTATCTCATGATAATGGAGGCGCATCCGGTTTATCAGGAGCCATCGGTTATCTAGTACTCACCAATGGTCTAAAGACCATTAATCCGGATTTGAATATGAGTGTGCTCGGGGGTATTCTAAGCGGCTTGGTAGCGGGCTATTTGTATAATCGATTTTATAATATTAAGCTTCCTGATTTCTTAGGTTTCTTTGCAGGGCGGCGTTTTGTTCCCATCGTGACGGCAGCTGCAGGAATCGTTATGGCAGGAATTTTTGGTGTGATTTGGGCACCCATTCAAAGTATCATCCATAGCATGGGTGAATGGATTATTGGTGCAGGATCCCTAGGATTATTTGTTTATGGGATATTCAATCGTCTACTCATTCCTTTTGGGCTTCACCACATTTTGAATAGTTTTGTTTGGTTTGTCTTTGGGAATTACACGGATGCCACCGGCAAGGTGGTAACGGGCGATTTAAATCGTTTCTTTGCGGGAGATCCTACAGCAGGCGGCTTTATGGCTGGTTTTTATCTAATCTTTATGTTTGCTCTGCCAGCAGCAGCATTGGCTATTTATACATGTGCGAAGCCTGAGAATCGCAGTAAAATCGGCGGTGCCTTATTATCAGTAGGATTTACTGCATTCTTGACTGGTATTACAGAGCCTATTGAGTTCATGTTTATGTTTTTAGCTCCGATGCTGTACTTCTTACATGCCATTATGACTGGCTTGGCGATGGCTTTAGTAAGTTCTATGGGGATTTTACATGGGTTTGGTTTTTCTGCGGGCTTGATTGATTTACTGCTGAATTGGGGTTTGGCAACGAAACCTGCTATGCTGATTCCCCTTGGTCTGGGGTTTGCTGCTTTATATTATGTGGTATTTGTGTGGGCTATCAAACAATTTAACATTCCTACACCTGGTCGTTTTGATGATGAAGCAGAGAATACAAAGTTAGACAATGTTGATAGTAGCGCCTTCTCTCTGAATCTTATGGAAAAGTTGGGAGGCGCAGAAAATATCGAGGTTGTCGATTCTTGCATTACTCGCCTGCGGTTAACTTTGAAAAATTCTGCTCTGTTAGATGAAAGTGAGATTAAAGCTTTAGGAGCAGCGGGTGTGATTAAAAGTGGTAATAGTGTTCAAATCATTGTAGGTACAAAGGCAGAAATGATTGCTGACGAAATGAAAAAGCTCTTAGTACAAAAACGAAATCACGTTACAAAAGATATACGTGATACTTCAACACCGAATTTCTAAAAAGAGGTATATGGAATTGAAGGTTGGAGTTGATGCGTGCATATCTTCAAGGTTCAATTCCTTTTTTCAATGGAAAGTGAAGGGAATAAATAAGGCTAGGATTCATTGGAGTGTTATTCCCTTTGAATCAAGTCTCTTTTCAGGAGGACCATATGGAGCAATGGAATCAAGATACCATAGAGATTGATGAGGTTTCTACCATTGAAATGGTAACTATGTTTAATCGGGAAGATGAGAAGGTAGCTGCTGCCGTAGGCAAATGCACTGAGATAATTAGTTCAGCCATCGACCTTATTGTGGAACGTATGGTAAAGGGCGGACGACTGTTTTATATTGGCAGTGGTTCAGGAGGAAAACTGGGACTGCTGGATGCAACCGAATGTCCGCCAACCTTTGGTACGGATGATAATACAGTGATTGGACTGATTTCAGGGGGAGAAGAAGCGCTCTCTGGCTGGCGGGAAGATACAGAAGATGATGAAGAATTGGCAATCAAAGATCTTAAGGCAAAAGGTTTTGGAGGCCACGATGTACTAGTAGGGATTAGCGCCAGCGGCAATACTCCTTATGTAATATCGGCGGTTTCTTATGCGAAAGACATGGGAAATAAGACAATTGGAATCTGCTGTTCCTTATCTGGAAAGCTGGAAAGTATCGCTGATGTGTGTGTGGTGGTGGATGTAGGGCCGGAAGTCATCATGGGCTCTACACGCTTAAAGGCGGGGACAGCACAGAAGATGGTATTAAACATGTTATCTTCTTGCGCTATGATAAAACTAGGGAAAACCTATCAAAATTTAATGGTGGATGTAAGGCCGATTAATCGTAAGTTAAAACAGCGAGTCCTGGATATCATCACTCTTGCTACCGGAAAAGGAGAAGCCTTTGCCCTGCAAGCCTTAACAAAGGCGAAAGGCAATGCAAAACTTGCCATTCTCATGCTGACATTGAATATCAACGCTACAATCGCTAATGCACTCCTTAAGAAACATAATGGATATTTGAAAAAAGCAATAAAGGATGAAGCATGATGAAAGCAATTGTGAATTCAAGAATTATTACATTGCAGGGAATCCTGTTTAACCATGCAGTTCTCTTTGAGGATCGAATTAGAGGAATTGTAGCAGAAACCCAGTTGGGTAAGTTTACGATCTCTGAGCAGTTTGATGGGCAGGGGCAATATGTATCTCCTGGATTTATTGATATCCATGTGCATGGCTGCAACGGGTTTGATACGATGGATGAGGATAAAAGAGCTTTAGCCGTCATTAGTGAAGGGCTTTTACAAACAGGTGTCACTTCTTTTATGCCAACAACCATGACCATGTCCATGACGAGGCTTGAACAGTCCATCGAGCATATTCGGCAGGCTATGAAAAAGAGCAGCGGTGCCCAGGTGCTGGGTTGTCATTTGGAGGGACCTTTTATTCATGAAGAGTATAAAGGCGCTCAGGATAAGCAGTATATCATTGCTCCTGATATAAAGAAGATTGAATCCTATTTGGATTGTATTAAGATAATTACTATTGCTCCTGAAATTGCAGGTAGTAAGGACTTTATTCAAGCTTGTGTGCAGAAAGGGATTGTGGTATCCATTGGGCATAGCAGTGCTACCTATGAACAAGGGATGGAGGCGATTGGATCTGGAGTTTCTCATATGACTCATACCTTTAATGCATTGCCGCTCTTACATCATCGTTTTCCTGGTGCCATTGGAGCAGCTATGGATAGTGATATTACCTGTGAACTGATCGCTGATAATTTGCATGTCCACCCCGCGATGCAGCGGATACTGCTAAAAGTAAAAGGTCTGGGGAAGATGATTCTGATTACTGATGGGATGCGGGCCAGCCTCTTAGGTGATGGAGAATATGATTTAGGCGGACAGAATGTAATTGTGAAAGATGGAGAAGCCCGATTGACTGATGGAGTGATTGCGGGCAGTATCTTGACTCTTAATAAGGCAGTGCGTAACTTCATGGAGAATACAGGTCTGGGCTTAGCAGAGGCGATTCAACTGGTCACCCTTAATCCTGCCAGGAAAATCAAGGTGGATCACGATAAGGGAAGCCTAGAGATTGGTAAGCATGCTGATATGATCTTATTTCATGATAATCTGGAGATTTCTGCTGCTTTTGTAAAAGGAAACTTATTATTCAGGAGGTAAACTAGTGCGTATCGTAATTGCTAAAGATTATGAAGATATGAGTGCGCGAGCAGCAAGGATTGTGGCTGGTCAAATTTATTTAAAGCCCAATAGTGTATTAGGAATGGCCACCGGCAGCACTCCCCTTTTAATGTATAAAGAGTTAATTAAAGTGCACAAAGAAGTCGGTCTGGATTTTTCTGAAGTGATAACCTTTAACTTGGATGAATATTTAGGATTACCAAAAGAAGATGAGCAAAGCTATTATTACTATATGTTTCATCATTTTTTTAATCACATTAATATAAAAAAGCAAAATATCTATATTCCCGATGGTATGGCACAAGATGTAGAAGAGGAATGCAGGGACTACGATAGAAATATTCAAAACATGGGAGGTATTGATTTACAAATATTAGGAATTGGCAATAATGGACATATTGGCTTTAATGAACCGGATATCAAATTTGAGGCTACTACCCATAGAGTTAAATTAGATGATGAGACGATTGAGGCCAATGCCCGATTTTTTGCAACGATTGAAGAGGTACCGCGCTTTGCCATTAGTATGGGGATTAAAACTATTATGCACGCGAAAAAGCTTGTACTCTTAGCTAGCGGTGAAAATAAAGCAGAGGTGCTTTACCACGCACTGTTTGGAGGGATCACTCCTGAAATACCAGCTTCAATTTTGCAGCTTCATCAAGATGTTACTGTAATTGTAGAAGAAAGCGCGGCTCATTTAGTCAAGCATAAATATCAGAATCATAGAATATAAATAGGAAGGTAGAAGTATGTTTCAGTTATTTCAGCGAAAAAAGGAACAGTTAATTCTCTTTGCTCCTGTTAAGGGGAAGGTTGTGGATATAACCAATGTTCCTGATGTTGTTTTTTCTAAGAAGATGCTAGGAGATGGTTTGGGGGTTGAACCTGATGAAAATGTGATTACAGCACCTTGTGATGGTACAATCATCCTGGTAGCAAAAACCCTGCATGCAGTCGCTATAGAAGCCCAAGGAGTCGAGATATTAATTCATATCGGCATTGATACTGTAATGTTAGATGGGCGGGGATTTACCCCTCATGTGAATATGGGAGATATAGTAAAGCAAGGTGATGCGCTAATTACTTTTGATAAGGACTATATTCTTCAGCAAGGTAAATCTGTAATGACACCCATTGTACTTACCAATATGGAAAAGAGCGTGAACCGTATAGAAAAAAGATTTAATAGCAGCGATGGAACAATTATGGGGATAGAAGTAAGAAAGTAAGTAATAATAAGATAAATAGTGTTAAACATCCTCCTATCAATTAGGAGGATGTTTAACACTATTTATAGACATATGAAAAAAGATGTACATAATTTTAGACAACTATGTATACATATATGGACGGGTTCTTCCTAATAAACTGTCTATTGCAATAGTAGAAATATTAAGAATTAGGAAGAAAAATGCAAAAAGATGTTATAGGTAGGAGGTTTTAAGAAGAATGCTGCAGACACTGTTTTTTTGCTCTGAAGATTGGCATAATAATTGCATAAGTATTAGTTAAAGATAGCTTGGTAAGGAGAGTCGATAATATGGCCAAGGTGATAAGTGCATTAGAAGCTGCAAAGCTTGTAAAAAGCGGTGATACAGTTGGTGTTAGTGGATTTGTTGGCAATGGACATCCAGAAGCATTAAGTGCTGCCATGGAGAAACGTTTTTTAGAAGAAGCTGGACCTCGTGATTTAACTCTATTTTACTGTGCTGGTCAGGGAGATGGTAAAGAGCTTGGTCTCAACCATTTCGGTAATGAAGGTATGGTAAAAAGAGCCGTTGGCGGTCATTGGAACCTAGCTCCAAAGTTAGGTAAGCTGGCTGTAGAAAATAAAATTGAAGCTTATAATTTTCCTCAAGGTACGTTAGCTCATCTAGCCCGCAATATTGCAGGCAGAAAACCTGGCGTAATGACAAAAGTTGGTTTGCATACTTTTGTAGATCCGCGAGTAGAAGGTGGAAAAATTAATGACGTTACCAAAGAAGATTTAGTTGAAGTCATCGAACTCGGCGGCGAAGAATGGTTATGGTATAAGCCTTTTCCGATCCATGTAGCCTTGCTAAGAGGTACGAGTGCTGATGAAAGAGGCAATATTACTATTGAGCATGAAGCTGTTTCCTTAGAAATTTTATCTTTAGCCCAAGCTGCTAAAGCATCAGGCGGTATTGTTATTGTACAAGTAGAACGACTGGTAGCTAATGGCAGTTTGCCTCCGATGAATGTAAAAATTCCTGGTATTGTTGTTGATTATATTGTAGTAGTGGAAGATATGAAACAGCATATGCAAACCTTTGCTGAACAGTACAATCCTGCTTATTCAGGTGAAGTTGCAGTGCCTCTGTCAGCTCTAACTCCGATGCCCCTTGATGAGCGCAAAGTAATCGCCCGCCGGGCAGTAATGGAATTGATTGCCGATTCTAAGGTGAATCTTGGAATTGGAGTTCCAGAAGGGGTGGCTTTAGTAGCGAATGAAGAAGGCATCGGCAATAAAATGACCTTAACCGTTGAGGCTGGTCCTATTGGCGGCGTGCCTGCTGGTGGATTAAGTTTTGGTGCAGCAACCAATGCCGAGGCTATTTTAGATCAGCCTTACCAGTTTGATTTTTATGATGGCGGTGGTTTGGATTTAGCATATTTGGGGCTGGCGGAAACGGATAAATATGGTAATATTAATGTAAGTAAGTTTAAAGGTCGTGTAGCTGGTTGTGGTGGTTTTATCAACATTACCCAAAATGCAAAGCAAGTCATTTTTTGCGGTACCTTTATGGCTGGTGGCTTGAAAGTAACGGTAACTGATGGCAAGTTAACGATTGTGAATGAGGGAAGAGCGAAGAAATTCATTGATCATGTAGAACAAATTACATTTAGCGGCAAATATGCTCAGGAAACAAACCAAACGGTTATGTATATTACAGAGCGGGCAGTTTTTGAATTAACGAGTGAAGGCATGATGTTGACAGAAATTGCACCTGGCGTCGATTTAGAAAAAGATATTTTGGCATTAATGGATTTTAAGCCGATTATTTCGCCAAATCTGAAATTAATGGATGCACGTATTTTTCATAATGAATTGATGGGCTTAAAATAATTTTTCAAAGAGGATGGTGTCTGTAATGAGAGAAGTAGTGATTGTAAGTGCAGTAAGAACGGCTGTTGGCAGTTTTAATGGATCGTTGGGGTCTTTTTCTGCTGTGGAATTAGGTAGTATGGTAATCAAAGAGGCAATTGCAAGAGCTGGCATAGAAAAAGAGAAGGTTGAAGAGGTTATTTTTGGTAATGTACTGCAAGCAGGTTTAGGACAAAATCCAGCTCGTCAAGCTGCGATCAAAGCTGGTATTCCTGTAGAAGTGCCATCGTATACCGTGAATAAAGTATGCGGTTCTGGCTTGAAAACAGTAAACTTAGCAGCACAGGCAATTATGTCTGGCGATGCTGAGATCGTTGTAGCTGGTGGTATGGAAAGCATGACAAACGCGCCTTATGTTCTTGATAGCAAAGTTCGCCAAGGCCTACGCATGGGACATTCTCAAATGAAAGATACTATGATCCAAGATGGCTTGTGGTGCGCATTTAATGATTATCATATGGGCATTACAGCTGAAAATGTTGCAGCAAAATTCGGAATTACCCGTGAAGCCCAAGATCAGCTTGCTTTTTCTTCTCAGCAAAAAGCAATAAAGGCGATTGAAAGTGGAGCATTTACGAAAGAAATATTGTCGGTCACCATCAAAGGCAAAAAAGGCGATATTATTTTTGATACGGATGAATATCCTAAGAGTGATGCAATGCTTGAAAAAATACAAGCACTGCGTACTGCCTTTAAAAAGGACGGTACCGTTACTGCAGGTAATGCTTCCGGAATCAATGATGGAGCGGCTGCTCTTGTATTAATGTCAGCTGACAAAGCAAAAGAATTAGGCATTAAACCGATGGCACGCATCCGCAGCTTCGCTGCAGCAGGGGTTGATCCTAGTATCATGGGGATTGGTCCAGTGCCAGCGGCACGCAAAGCATTGGCTAAAGCTGGTTTGTCAGTTGCTGACCTTGATCTGATTGAGGCGAATGAGGCTTTTGCCGCTCAATTTTTGGCAGTCGGTAAAGAGCTTGGTTTTGATCAGGAAAAAGTAAATGTAAATGGTGGCGCCATTGCTATTGGTCACCCGATTGGTGCAAGTGGAGCTCGTATTTTAGTGACTCTGCTTCATGCGATGGAGGCAAGAGATGCTAAGGTAGGTTTAGCAACCTTGTGTATCGGCGGCGGACAAGGCGTGGCAACTATTGTTGAACGCGTCTAAGATGGTCTAATGTAGTCCAATATCGTGTCAATAGATAAGCTATTGACACGATATTAAAAGATATATGTGACATTTTTCACAAAAAAGAGGAGGCTTATCAGTATGCAATTTCAATTAACGGAAGATCAACAAATGGTTCAAAAATTGGCACGTGATTTTGCAGAGAAGAGATTAGCACCAAGTGTAGCAGAGCGAGATGAAAAGGAAGAGTTTTCTCGTGAACTGTTCAATGAAATGGGAGAAATGGGCCTAACTAGTATTTGCTTTCCAGAGGCTTATGGCGGCGCTGAAGGTGATGTTTTAAGCTACATCTTAGCAGTGGAAGAATTATCAAAAGTGGATGATGGTATAGGCATTACCTTGTCTGCTACGGTATCCTTATGTGCATGGCCGATTTATGCTTATGGCACGGAAGAACAAAAGCAAAAATATTTAGTGCCGTTAGTGGAAGGCGAAAAGCTTGGAGCCTTTGGTTTGACCGAACCCAATGCGGGAACGGATGCAGCAGCGCAGCAAACCGTGGCAGTAGCTGATGGTGATGATTATATTTTAAACGGCAGCAAAGTATTTATCACCAATGGCGGTGAGGCTGAAACCTATGTGATCTTTGCTATGACTGATAAATCAAAAGGAACAAGAGGGATTACTGCATTTATCGTAGAGAAAGATATGCCTGGTTTTACCTTTGGTAAAAAAGAACATAAAATGGGGATTCATACTTCCTTAACAAATGAATTAGTATTCCAAAACGTTCGCTTGCCAAAAGAAAATATGTTAGGCAAAGTTGGCGAAGGCTTTAAGATTGCAATGAGTACCTTAGATGGCGGCCGTATCGGCGTAGCTGCTCAAGCATTAGGAATTGCCCAGGGAGCTCTTGACCATGCCATTAAGTATTCCAAAGAAAGAGTGCAATTTGGCAAACCAATTGCACAAAATCAGGCATTGGCTTTTATGATGGCTGATATGGCTACTAAAATTGATGCTGCCCGTCTTTTAGTGTATCGTGCAGCTTATTTGAAAGATCAAGGGTTGCCTTATTCCAAAGAAGCTGCTATGGCAAAATTATATGCATCTGATATCGCTATGGAAGTTACTACAGATGCTGTGCAGGTTTTTGGCGGCTATGGTTATAGTCGGGAGTATCCAGTAGAGCGTTTAATGCGTAATGCAAAAATTACACAGATATATGAAGGAACCAATCAAGTTCAGCGAATGGTTATTTCCGGCACAATATTGAAATAATGTTAAAAAGAAATTTTTGTAGGATTCCTTTACAGCGGTATAAAGATTTATGTAAAAGAACAGGGGGACTTATGTGATGGACATAGTAGTTTGTGTCAAGCAAGTGCCTGATACTACGGAAGTGAGAATTGATCCGGAAACCAATACTCTTATTCGTCAAGGGGTCCCAAGTATTGTGAATCCCTTTGACAAAAATGCAGTTGAAGCAGCGTTGCAGCTCAGAGAAAAGTATGGTGGTAAAGTTACCATACTTTCTATGGGGCCCTTACAGTCAAAAGAAGCGTTAAAAGAATGTTTGGCAATGGGAGCCGATGAAGCGATACTTCTAAGTGATAGGGCCTTTGGTGGTTCTGATACCTTAGCTACCAGTCATGCATTGGCAGCTGGTCTTCGAAAAATGGGTAAGGTGGATATTATTCTTTGTGGTAAACAAGCTATTGATGGGGATACGGCTCAGGTTGGTCCTGAAATTGCGGAACATTTAGGGATCACTCAGGTTACTTATGTATCTAAAATTAACACGGTAGATGAGCAAGTGATTCGTGTGGAACGAGAACATGAAGAAGGTTATGAAGTGATTGAGGCTCAAATGCCTGTTTTGCTGACGGTAGTGAAATCCATTAATGAACCGCGCTACCCCACCGTGAAAGGCACGATGAAAGCAAACCGCAAAGAAATACCCGTATGGACAGTAGATGATGTAGAAGTGGATCGGGATGCTCTTGGGCTAAAAGGTTCACCAACACAAGTACGTCGTATTTTTACTCCTGAGCGTCGTGTGCAGGGTGAAATGATGCAGGCCGATACGGCAAGAGAAGCAGCGACACTACTTGTCAAACGTTTAGTAGAAATAAAAATTATCTAAAAGTAGGGGGTGAAAAAAATGGCTGTAAAAGTGAACCCGGAAGAATGTATTGGCTGTACTGCTTGTGTAGGTGCCTGTCCCTTTGGAGCAATTGTCATGGAAGATGGTAAAGCATTGATTACAGATGCTTGTACTGCTTGTGGCGCTTGTATTGATGTCTGCCCTGTAGGGGCCATTCATCGGGAAGTGGAAGAAAAAAATGTTTCCATGAACAAAGACGAGTTTAAAGGCGTATGGGTTTATGTTGAACAAGTTGACGGGCAGGCACGCAATGTAGGGTATGAATTGTTAAATGAAGGTCGTAAACTAGCGGATGCTATGGGGCAGGAATTGGCAGGAGTACTCATTGGCGACAATGTTGATCAACTGACCAAAGAAGTGTTTGCCCGGGGTGCTGATAAAATTTATTTGGTAGAAGGCAAAGAATTTTCTCATTACAGTACAGACGCCTATACTATTACGTTAACGGATTTGATCCATACGTATAAGCCTGCTGTTATTTTAATGGGGGCAACCAATGATGGAAGAGATTTAGGACCAAGAGTAGCTGGTCGAGTTGGTACTGGATTGACTGCGGATTGCACGAATCTTGGTATTGATCCAGCCACCGGCTTAGTAGCCTGGACTCGTCCTGCATTTGGCGGCAATATTATGGCAACCATTTTATGCCCTGACCATCGTCCACAGATGGGAACCATACGTCCTAATGTTTTTAAACGTTCAGCGCCGGATTATACACGAACTGGTGAAATCGTAAAAGTAACCAGCAAGGTAAAAATGACGGATATTCGCACTAAATTGCTGGAGATTATCCGCGAAGGCGTTGCATCGGCTAATTTGGAAGAAGCTGAAATTATTGTCTCGGGTGGTCGTGGTTTATCAAAGCCGGAAAGTTTTGCTTTAATTGAGGAACTGGCCGATGTGCTGGGCGGAGCCGTAGGTGCATCCCGGGCAGTGGTTGATGCAGGTTGGAAACCGGCACTCTATCAGGTTGGACAGACGGGCAAAACTGTTGGTCCCAAAGTATATTTTGCCTGTGGCATTTCCGGCGCCATTCAGCATGTAGCTGGAATGTCATCCTCTGACATTGTTATTGCGATTAACAAAGATCCAGAAGCACCAATTTTCAAAATCGCCAACTACGGTATTGTAGGCGATGTAATGGAAGTCATTCCCGCTTTAATTGATGAGATTAAAAAGGTGAAAGCTGCGGGTTAGTTTGTCAATCACCGACTAGAAGGCAAGTTTTTTAAGAGTATAACATGATTGAACCGCAGGGGCGCAGAGGACGCAGAGGGAATTTAAATATTCCTAATCGCAACTCTCCTCTGTGCTCTCTGCGCCTCAAATCTTTTTATGCTTTTTTGCGTATTTTTATTATCAAAGTAGTATTTATCATATTTTACTTAAAATTAGAGGGGGATTTTTTGATGGAAATTAAACGCGTATTAGTTATTGGGGCTGGACAGATGGGGAGCGGTATCGCTCAAGTCATGGCACAAGGTGGATTAGACGTAATATTACGGGATATCAAAGATGAGTTTGTACAAAAAGGTATTAAAGGAATTGAAAAAAACTTAACTCGTGCAGTAGAGAAAAATAAATTGACTGCTGAAGAGAAAGAAGCAATCTTAAAACGTATATCTGGAGTGGTAGAATTAGATGCTGCTTCTTGCAATGTGGATCTTGTCATTGAAGCTGCTGTAGAAAATATGGACATCAAACGGGAAATCTTTCAAACATTAGATAAATTGTGTCCTGCTCATACTATTTTGGGAACCAATACTTCTTCCTTGCCTGTTACTGCAGTAGGAGCAACTACAAAACGCCCCGATAAAGTAATTGGTATGCATTTCTTTAATCCAGCACCAGTAATGAAATTAGTAGAAGTCATTAATGGCTTGGCAACGAGTGAAGAAACTTTTGCTGCGGTAAAAGCTCTTGCAGAACAATTAGGCAAAACACCTGTAAAAGTTGCTGATTTCCCTGGCTTTATCGGTAATCGTGTCGTGATTCCGATGATCAACGAAGCCGTGTTCACCTTGATGGAAGGAGTAGCTAGCGCAGAAGATATTGATAATGTAGCAAAATTAGGTTTTAATCATCCAATGGGACCGTTGGCGCTATCTGATTTAATTGGTAATGACACTGTGCTATATATCATGGAAGTACTGCATGAAGGTTATGGTGATCCTAAATATCGTCCATGCCCATTATTGAAGAAAATGGTACAAGCAGGTTATCTAGGGCGTAAATCTGGTAAAGGCTTCTATGACTATACGTTAAAATAAAATACATGATTAGGTAGAATCATTGCCTGAAAGGGCGAGGTTCAAAATAGCTTGGTTATGTGAAGAAGAAGGCAGGCTTATGCTAATGGATCATAGATTGGCATAAGCCTTAGTCCTTGTTTTAAATACTACGATTTTTAAAAAAATAGGAGTGTGCTAATACATGAGTCAATATACCAATCTTTTATTTGAGGTTAAAGACAGCATTGGGATGATTACGTTACATAGACCAAAAGCATTGAATGCTCTTAATACAGAATTATTACAAGAATTAAGTAACCTATTAGATCGTATAAAAGAAGATACATCAATTGGAATTGTGATTATTACAGGCAGTGGCGAAAAGGCCTTTGTCGCAGGAGCCGATATCGCTGAAATGCAAACATTAACTGCCATTGAAGGTCGTAATTTTGGCAAGATTGGTCAAGAGGTATTTAATAAACTGGAAAGTCTGCCTCAGCCAGTAATCGCTGCCATTAACGGCTTTGCTTTAGGCGGTGGATGTGAACTGGCAATGGCATGTGATATTCGTATCGCTTCTGAAAAAGCGAAGTTTGGACAGCCAGAAGTTTCTTTAGGGATTACTCCTGGTTTCGGCGGTACGCAGCGTTTGCCGCGACTGGTAGGTAAAGGACGCGCGAAAGAACTAATTTATACTGGTGATATTATTGATGCAGGGGAAGCCTATCGTATTGGACTGGTTAATAAAGTCGCAGCTCCTGATGAATTGATGAATGTAGCTAAGGCTATGGCAGAAAAGATCTTATCGAGAGCTTCCGTTGCTGTACAGTTGTCAAAAGCTGCTGTAAATGAAGGTCTAAATATGGATCTTGCATCAGGCATTGCCTATGAGGCAGAAGTCTTTGGCTTGTGTTTTGCCACAGAAGATCAAAAAGAAGGCATGACTGCATTTGTAGAAAAAAGAAAAGCCAATTTTTCTGGCAAATAGTAGATACAAAGAATACTATAACCTTTTTGGTCGTCGGATAAAATAAAAAACGGTCTTTAACGTAAACCTCTTTCAGATGCATGCAGTAGAATACATGTACTTACTGAAAGAGGTTTTTAAAAAAAAATCATGATCTATTACTTTCGGTAGAGGCGAAGAAAATGGTTTTCTGATAAAATAAATCAATTAAGGCAAAAGGAGGCTGGAAATGAAGATTGGTCAAAAAATTTCATTATCTTTAGCAGTAATTCTAGGTTTAATTGTAATTATGGGGGTTTATTCTATATGGTCGTCTGATAGAATAAAAGATGGTGTTGGAGATATACAATCCAGTAATGCCAGAGCCATTATTTCAGCAAAGGCTGAAAATGAATATACTGGCGCAGTGTTGGAAATCAGACGCTATATAGCAGATGGAGACGAAAAATATAGCAAGAACTTTGAGGACAAGTTAGGATCAGTCATTGAATTGGAAAAGCAGCTACTCAGTTTAACGCCCCAAGGAAAAAGAGCAGATGTAGAGAAACTAATTGATGATACAGAAAAGTATAAAAGTGGCGTAGTCACTAGGCTGATTCCTGTACTGCGGGAACAATATAAAGAAAAAACTGCTGGAAATCAGTTAAAGGCAAATGACCTATCTCAAACAAGCGGTATTATTACTCGTGAATTGACTCCTTTTGCTCAAGCTATACAGAAAGCCCTTCATACCAGCGTTGAGGCCAACTCCAATGATGCAATTGCAGAAGTTAGTCAGGTCAATCAAAAAGTATCGAGTGGTATTTATACCGCAATTGTATTAAGTATTGTTGCACTTGTATTTGGGATCATACTCAGCATTTATTTAACGAAGCAGATTACTTCACCGATCAGCAAAATTACCAATGATATCGATCTCATGGCAGGTGGAATTTTTACAGGCAAAGATGATGTGACACTGAAAGCCAGAAGTGATGAATTTGGGCATGTAGCTGATTCTCTTTCCAAAATGAAAATGAATTTGAAAGCTCTTATTCTAAATGTACAAGAAAAGACAGAACTGCTCGCCAGTTATTCTGAAGAATTGTACGTTAGTGCAGAACAGTCTGCTCAGGCTTCTGGTCAGGTAGCTGATTCGATCATGAATGTGGTGACAGGCACCGATAAACAGGCAAAATCCATCCATACCACTTTAGCTATAGTGGAAAAATCGGCAACGGATTCTAGGATGGTAGCTAGTAATGCGCAAAATACGGTTTCAACGTCCGATGCAGCTACTGCAGCTGCTGTAGAGGGCGAAAAGCTGATCACCTCAGCACAACGTCAAATGAATAGTATTGAAACTACAGTCGGAAGCTCAGCGCAAATCGTAGAAAAATTGGGCGAGCGCTCTAAACATATTGGACAAATCGTAGATACCATTACGGGAATTGCTGGGCAAACCAATCTTTTAGCACTCAATGCTGCGATTGAAGCGGCTCGTGCAGGAGAGCAGGGCCGGGGATTCGCCGTAGTGGCAGAAGAAGTACGAAAGCTGGCAGAGCAATCGGAAGATGCTGCCAAATTAATTGCACAATTAATTGGAGAGATCCAGCTTGAGACAGATCAAGCAGTTGTAGCCATGCATAGTGGCACAGAAGAGGTACGAATTGGTGGTAAAGTTGTAGCCGATGCTGGAATCGCCTTTCAGAACATTATACAACTTGTGAAAGTAATTACCACCGAAGTAACAGAAATCTCTAAATCAGGGGAAGATGTACTAGCCAGTAGTCAAGAGATTGTTGAAATCGTTCGTGAAATCAACGAAGTCACACAAGACACGGCAGCGCAAACTCAGACTGTATCTGCTGCAACGGAGGAACAAACTGCGTCCATGGAAGAAATTGCAGCTACTAGCCGTAGCCTTACTACTATGGCCGAAGAACTGCAAGTAGCAGCACATAAGTTTAAAATTTAAGAGTACATATTAAAAAGTCTCTTGGCATCACATTGTGAATACCAAGAGACTTTTTTCATGGTAGAGAAAGAGCGATTAACCGCAGAGGTGTTCTCTGCATCTCTGCGGTTAAAAACGTTTTTCTATGCTTAACTATTTTTTCATGACAGTGGCTTTACCATCAATCACAATAGTTCCTTCTTGATTGGTTACGAAGGTTCTAAAAATCAAACGATTTTTTGCTTCAATTTTTTCGATCACTTCAACGGTAGCCGTTACGGTATCGCCAATTTTTACAGGAGCTTTGAAGGCTAATTCTTGACCCATATAAATCGTATTTGCACCAGGTAAGGTAGTGCCTAGTACTGCCGAAATGAAGCCTGCTGACAGCATACCGTGAGCAATACGTTCTTTAAACATGCTGGTTTTAGCAAACTCAGCATTCACATGTACGGGATTGAAATCCCCAGTTAGACCAGCAAATGTATATACATCATATTCTGTTACCGTTTTAGACATGCTGGCTTTGTCCCCAACTTGAATATCCACAAATTTTACGTCTTGTATCATGAATAATACCCTCCCTTAATTAATTAGTATACTCTCGGTAAGCAACATATATAGCTGTACCAGGCAAAATATGAGCATGAGACTTTCCGAGAGACTTACTGATTACAGTATTCCAGTAGTCGTATGAATCAAAATAATTACAAATACCATCAAAGTTTTGATAGCAGTTAGTACAAAAATATCGCCATAAGAGTCTTTATGAGTCATTCCGCAAACTGCAAGCAGAGTGATTACAGCACCATTATGAGGTAATGTATCCATACCGCCGGAAGCCATAGATGCTACTCTGTGCAGAATTTCAGGAGACATGCCGATGGAATTTGCCCAGGCTAACCAATCTTTTGCCATTAAGTCTAGAGCGATGGACATACCACCAGAGGCTGAACCAGTGACACCAGCAAGAATATTTACCGTTACTGCTTCGGATACGAGAGGTGAGCCGCCCACTTTAATACTCATTAACGCACTGGAAATATTTTTAAAACCGGAAAGGGAAGAAATTACATTACCATAACCAACTTCAGATGCAGTGTTCATAATTGCTAACAAGGAACCAATGGCACCAGCGTTTAAGGATTTGGCTAATATGCCTTTGCCTAGGTTGTTGAAACCAAGAGCAATTGCCAGCAAGATACCACATACTAGGGCAATAATGAGTGACCAGATACTAATAACATTTTTAATGGATGCGGCAGTTAAAGGAAGTTTCATTGCTTTAAAAGGTTCAAGCATATTGGGATCCCATGTGAAGACTTGTGTCATAACATAGTTTACAACTAATACTGTTAACAATGGCAGAATCGCAACTTTAAAAGAAGGTAACTTAATTGTGGCTGAGGCCTCAGGCTCGTTTAATGTGTGTGCGCCATAGCCTTCACCGCGGTCTGCAGCTTGTTTACGGCGACGTTCTAACCAGATCGTACCCAAGGCAAAGATCAGAGTGCCGCCAATAAGACCTAAAATCGGAGCAGCATAGATATTGGTACCAAAAAAGTTAGTAGGGATCAAATTCTGGATTTGTGGAGTACCAGGCAAACAATCCATCGTTGCAGTAAAAGCTCCTAAGGCAATAGCAGCTGGTAATAATCTTTTAGGAATATCAGCTTCTTTAAATAATGCGGACGCAAAAGGATATACTGCGAACACGACTACGAATAAGCTTACGCCGCCATAGGTAAGTGCTGCACCAGCTAAAACAACTGCTAAAATAGCACGATCTTTTCCTAAAGATTTCATAATAGTGTGAGCTATACCTTTTGCAAGGCCAGTGTCTTCCATAATTTTACCAAAGACGGCACCTAATAAGAATACAGGAAAAAAGGATTTAATATACGTGACTGCTTTTGCCATAAATAGTTCTGTATAAGCTGGCATTAATGGTAGTCCAGACAGAGAGGCTGCTAACAAAGCAAACACAGGGGCAAACAGGATAACAGAAAAACCTCTATACGCAAAAAACATTAAAAGAAATAAACTTAAGATAATACCTACTACTTCCAAAATGATGACCTCCTCTATTTTAGTTTAATTATGAACCTAAAAGCAAGCTATTGTCTTGATAAGCCTCCTTTCGTTATATCTCTAAATATATGCAAATTTTGTGCCAATTCAAATTAGGGTGAAAATTAGTAGTTTACTGTTTTTTAGATGAGTATCTGTATAGATATATAGACAGTATGTACAAGAAAAGAGACATATATTTAGAACATAATAAATAATAGCCTTCCCAAGAACCTCTCCTTTTATTCCAAAAGGATACAATTGCTGAAGTTACGTTAATAATTATAGAGGGAGGAAAAAGATGAGATTTTCTGAACCACAAAGGCACAATGCCGCGATGCAGCACACAAAGGGAGAACGTTAACCGCACCTATCTATCTTTTCTCAGCGTCCTCTGCGCCTCTGCGGTTCGGGTATGTTTAGTGATTTTTTAAGAACATGTGGTATTTTACTTATTATAATTGAAATATTGTAAATTACCTATTATTTTGATGATGTCTAAGAATGAGTACACCAATTAGCAGGAATAATAGAAGAAATGTCTAATGGCTTATTATATAGAAGACATTTGGAGGTGGGAAATGCGTATACGGGATTTAATGAACATGAACGTAGTAACGGTGTTGCCTACTATGATGTTAAAGGAAGCTGCAGTCATTCTTAATAATGCTGGTGCAGACAAGGCACTAGTTGTTGATGATGATGGTAAATTAATCGGATTCATTAACCAACGAGGATTTATTAAGGCGGTAGCGATTAATAAGATAGAAGATCTTTGTGTTCAAGATATTATGACGAATCGTGTCGTTCCTTTGCTATATACGAAGAGTGTTAGTGAATTAAAAGAAGAATTTACTTTGAATGGATGCCCTTTTTTTCCTGTGGTAGATGGGGAAAATCGCCCAATCGGTATATTACACCAAAACGATGTAGTTACCTATTTATCAGACAGATCTTTGCTATTAGTAGAAGAAACCGAAGCCATTATTCAGTCTTTTTATAATGGTGTTACTGCAGTAAATGCGGAAGGAATTGTAACGTTATTCAATGCTGCTGCAGAATTTATTACTGGATTAACAGCTGATGCCGTAATTGGACATCATGTGGATCATGTATTGTCAAATACAGGACTTAGCCGAGTGTTAGAAACAGGGGTGACAGAAGTCAATCAGCAGCAAACCATTGGTAATTGTACGATTATTACGACTCGGTCGCCAATTTTAAATGGTAATAAAGTGATTGGAGCAGTGGCTGTTTTTCAAAATATTACAGAATTACAGACTGTTGCTGTTGAATTAGAGAATGTAAAGAATTTAAAGAGTACCTTAGAGTCTGCAATTGAGAGCTTCTTTGAAGGCATTGTAATTGTAGATCGGAGTGGTAAAATCACAATGATTAATCAATCCTATTGTGATTTTCTCGGAATCGAACGGGAAAGGGTGATTGGTCAGCATGTGGTTGATGTGATTCCCAATACGCGTATGCATGTGGTTGCCCAAGATGGTAAAGCAGAAATTACAGAAATCCAAAGGATAAACGACCATAATTGTGTAGTAACTCGTATTCCTATTGTAAAAGATGGTGAAACAGTTGGGGCGGTAGGAAAAGTTGTATTTAAAGATGTGAAAGATTTAAAAATATTATCAAACAAGCTCAATAAACTAGAATTTGAGCTAGAGTATTATAAGGAAGAGCTGCGCAAAGCCTATGGAGGTAAATATACCTTTGACAGTATTATAGGGACGAGTGAGAAAATGCAATGGATGAAATCCATTGCACTAAAGGCAGCTAAAGGAAATTCTACAGTACTAATATTAGGAGAAAGTGGTACCGGAAAAGAAGTATTCGCCCAATCCATTCATAATGGAAGTATCCGGAATAATGGTCCTTTTATTAAAGTTAATTGTGCAGCCCTCCCAGAAAACCTGTTGGAAACAGAATTATTTGGCTATGATGAAGGAGCCTTCACAGGAGCAAAAAAAGGCGGGAAACCAGGTAAGTTTGAATTAGCCAATCGGGGGACGATCTTCTTGGATGAAATTGGTGATATGCCAATTTCCATGCAGGTTAAATTGCTCAGAGTACTCCAGGAGCGAGAGTTTGAACGGGTCGGGGGAACCAAGACGATAAAGCTGGATCTGCGGGTGATTGCTGCTACCAATCGAGAACTGACGAAAATGATAGAGAAAGGTGAGTTTCGTCAAGATTTATATTATCGCCTGGATATTATCTCTTTAGCCATTCCTCCATTGCGGGAACGTACGGAAGATATACCCGCGCTATGTGACATGCTGTTAAAAAAGATTAACAAGCGAGTGCAGCATGACGTTGAAGGAATCGCAGCAGCAACATTAAAACTATTAATGGCTTATAAATGGCCAGGCAATGTTCGCGAGCTGGAAAATGTGTTAGAAAGAGCATTGAATTTGATGGATGACCATGAAGTGTTAATCGCACCTGAACATTTACCTCCCATAGTAAAGAAGGTGAATAAAGAAAGCGAACCCATTGAAGTTTCCGATAATTTGGCTGAGATGCTGGATGATACAGAAAAGCAGGCAATTTTAAAGGTATTAGAAGAAGCCGGCGGTAACAAGAGTAAAGCGGCGAAAATTTTGGGAATTCATCGATCTGGATTTTATCAAAAGTTACAGAAACATAACATAAAATAAGATGGTTTATGATTTACACAAAAAGATGGTAAGTTGTAAAATTAAATGCCGTAAGGCAGAAAAATAAAAGGCTCATGGGAATCCGGTATATAATGTTAAGCGACCAAGCAAAAACATTACCGGAGGAAAAACCCATGAGTCAAAAAGATTATACCGTAGAAAACAAGAAAAATAAACACATAACAGAAAAAGAACGATATACGATAGAAATTTTGCTGAAGGAAAAGTTGAAGGCCAGTGAAATCGCTAAGCGATTGGGGAAGCATCAGCGAACAATTGAGAGGGAAATAACAAAGGGGAAAATACGCCTTCTAAACAGCGATTTAAGCTATCGTGAAGAATATTGCGCAGATCGTGGGCAGGCGGTGTACAAAGCTAATGGGACGAATAAAGGATGCAATTTGAAGATAGGTAATGATCATCAGTTGGCCCAACATATTGAAGAACTAATCGTGAAAAAGAAATATGCACCGGATGCTGTAATAGGACAAATTAAGGCAAAGGGCCTGAAGTTTAAAACAAGCATCTGCACAAAAACATTGTATAACTACATTGATAAAGGAATTTTTGCGAACATAAGCAATCGGGATTTACCTGTAAAAAAAGATAAGAAAAAAGGCATATATAGACGGGTAAAAATCGCACATAAAAATTTAAAAGGCACAAATATAGAAGAAAGACCAATTGAGATAGAGCACAGAGCAGAATACGGTCATTGGGAAATGGATTGTGTAGTTGGCCCACGCAAAGGTAAGGGTGCAGTTTTATTGGTTTTGAGCGAGAGATGTAGTCGAGAAGAAATCATTTGTAAAATGCCAGGAAAAACGCAAGAATCAGTAAAAGCAGCAATGGATAAGTTGGAAATAAAATACGGGAAACGCTTTAGAGCAAAATTTAAAACAATAACTGTAGATAACGGCAGTGAGTTTTTAAACTTTAAGCAAATTGAGCAATCAATACGTGTTCCTGAGGAGTCCAGAGTGAAAGTATACTATGCACATCCTTATAGTTCATGGGAGCGCGGAACTAATGAAAATATTAATAAAATGATCCGTCGTTTTATTCCTAAAGGTACCGATATTGGTAAAATTACTCAAGCACAAATTAAAAGAATCGAACTATGGATAAATAACTATCCACGAAGAATCTTTGGATATCAGTCTGCGAGCGAGGTAGCTAGTAAGATAAGTGCATAAACAAACATTTTTGTTGTCGAGGGAAGGTCTAATATCTAACATTATATGGATTTCCATAATATGGACGGCATTTAAACTTGCAATTTATATTTACACAAAAAGATTAATGAAAAAGTTGACATGATGAAAATATAATGTTATAATGACAGAGATCAATATCGAAAGCTAAGAGCCGTCATATTTGACGGCTTATATTTATATAGAAATTGCAAAAGTAATCGAGTATGTTCTGGCAAAGCAATACAAAAAGTCGATTGTAAAAAATGATTGGTAGATTAGAGTTGTTCTCCTTTAAAAAAGAGTAATCATAAATCCTGTCTCTGCATATCCTATAAAGTAGTGGTAATGTTGATTAAGTACATAGTGGGCGAATTTACAAGGTGTGTTGTATATGATTACCGCTATAGTTTATAGGTTATTAGGGAGGATTCAAATGAGAATAGAACAGCGTATCCAGCAGCTTTATAAGAAGTTGTTAAAACTAGGATATTATCCATTTCAAGTACAAAGTATTATACACTTTGCAATTGGCAAGAGCGATGTAGAGGCAGCTACTGCTGCTGATAAAATTAAAGTTGTTAATATCTTGAAAGACTATGAAAAATTAGCATATAATTTTTCTCTTGCATATAGTAAATAAGTAAATAAAGAGCCTAGTAGGCTCTTTATTTCTGTCAATTTTAAATAAGTAGATTTTAAGTACCATTAAAAAGGAAGGCTGGTAAAAATATGATTAGTACAAGTGGTTTGACGTTACGGTATGGAAAAAGGGCATTGTTTGAGGATGTCAATATAAAATTCACGCCAGGCAATTGTTATGGATTAATTGGTGCCAACGGTACAGGAAAATCAACTTTCTTAAAAATATTATCAGGTGAAATTGAACCAAATTCTGGTGAAGTTATTATTTCATCTGGAGAACGCCTAGCCGTTTTGAAACAGGATCATTATGAATTTGATGAATTTGATGTACTGAAAACAGTTATTATGGGACATGCTAGACTTTTTGAAATTATGGAAGCAAAAGAAGTATTATATGCGAAAGCCGATTTTACCGACGAAGATGGTATAAAGGTTGGCGAATTAGAAGGTGAATTTGCCGAACTCAACGGCTGGGATGCGGAAACGGAAGCAGCCCGCATGTTGACTGGTTTAGGAATTGGTGAAGAGCTACATACCAAATTAATGAAAGATTTAAGTGGTAATGAAAAGGTTCGGGTATTGTTAGCCCAAGCTTTATTTGGCTCTCCGGACATTTTGCTGCTGGATGAACCGACAAATCATCTAGATGTAGAATCCATTCGCTGGTTGGAAGAGTTTCTGTATAACTTTGATAACATAGTTATTGTGGTATCTCATGACCGTCATTTCTTAAATAAAGTTTGTACTCATATTGCCGATATTGATTTTAGCCAAATCCAGCTGTATGTAGGTAATTATGATTTTTGGCAGCAGTCAAGTGAACTAGCATTGAAAATGGCTAAAGAAGCTAATAAGAAGACTGAAGAAAAAATGAAAGATCTGCAAAGCTTTATTCAACGTTTTAGTGCGAATGCTTCCAAATCAAAACAAGCAACGTCACGTAGAAAACAATTAGATAAATTGACATTAGAAGATATTAGGCCATCATCCCGTAAATATCCATATATCGCTTTTAAACCGGACCGAGAAGCAGGGGATCAACTATTAACCGTTGAGAATCTTTGCAAAACCATTGATGGGGAAAAAGTGCTGAATAATGTTAGCTTCGTTGTTACAAAGGCAGATAAAATTGCTTTTGTTGGTGCTAACAGCTTGGCGAAGACCACATTATTTAAAATCTTAATGGGTGAAATGGAAGCAGACAGTGGTGAATTTAAATGGGGTGTCACTACTTCTCAGGCTTATTTCCCAAGGGATAATGCGGAGTATTTTAATAGTACATTAAATCTGGTAGATTGGCTCAGACAATTTTCTCGGGACCCGGATGAAACTTTTGTTCGAGGATTCTTAGGTCGTATGTTATTTTCCGGTGAGGAAAGTCAAAAAGCTGCCAATGTATTATCTGGTGGTGAAAAAGTACGGTGCATGCTGTCTAAAATGATGCTGAGCGGCGCCAATGTACTGATTTTTGATGAGCCGACAAATCACTTGGATTTGGAGTCTATCACTTCATTGAATAATGGTTTAATCAGCTTTGAGGGAACCATGTTATTTGTTGCTCATGACCATGAGTTTGTGCAAACCATTGCCAACCGTATTATTGAAATTACGGAAGATGGTATCATTGACAAACGTATGACCTATGATGAATATTTGGAAACCGTAGCAACTAGAAAATAAGAATCATTATACAGCACGCACTTCACTTGTGAGGTGCGTGTTTTTTTGTCTGAGGGGAACGTTAACCACAGAGGACACAGAGAACACAGAGAGTACGAGTTGAGGGGGTATTTTTATTCTATCTATCTTTTCTCTGTGTTCTCTGCGCCTCTGTGGTTCAATTTTGTTTTATATGTTTTAAAAGACGCAATAGTGTTTTTTTGATAAAATGGATATTGTAATTGTTTTTTACATAAAGTATATACTATATAGATAGTAAGAATTTCTAAAACAGTATAGCTTTAACAGCAGGAGGATATTAGGATGAGAGAATATGATGTTCTAATCGAAAAATTTCATGATTTCTTTACTCAGGATGGGAACTCTTGTGTGAGTCTGGGGGTCAATAAACATTTGGATGATCTGCCTAATCCTACCTTAGAAAATAGTAAACTACGCATTGCTGCAGGACAGAAATTATTGGCAGATATTATGAGTTTTCCTAAAGGGGTATTGGAATTTGAGCAAATCCTGGACTTAGATTTGGCGGCATTGGCTGTTGAATTTGCCATATATAATCTCACATATCACTTTAATGGTAAAACCCAGCTGCAGCAAAAACCCACTGCAGGTGCTGATATTAGTGATGGAATATTTCTGCTGTTCATCAACGATCCTCGTCCTTCTCATGAAAGACTGGATCATATTACGGCTCGCCTGGAAAAAGTACCTCAATACTTGGAGCAATTGCTTTTGACGTTAGATACACCTGTAGAGCGCTGGGTTAGTATGGATATTGAAAAGGTAAATGGACTGCCAGAATTCTTTGAGACTCTTTATAATTGGGCGAAGAGTGAGCAATACAATCAGTTAGAAAGGCTGGCAGCTGCAAAGCAGCAAGCTAATGATGCTTTAGAGAAATATATAGAAAAACTCAAAGCAATGCCTACAACCACCGATTTCTTTATTGGTACAGAACAGGCTAAAAAATGTATTGCATTACGGGGCATTGATAAATCCCTGGAAGAATTACATACAATGGCCGTCCAGTTTTTGCAGGATACTGCAAAAGAGTTGGAACTTTTGAGTGTGAAGTTAATTGATAAATACAGCTTGCCGACGACTACTACTTTGGAAGAATTACATAATTTCTTAAACCAGCAGTATCAGGTAAAGCTTCCTCATAAAGATTCCTTCTCTGATATCATTTTACGATATAAAGAGGAAAAGGATAAGATTATCAACTATCTCCAGGAAAAAGGGCTGTTTCCCATAGGGGAAGGACAGGATATGCTGATTATGCAAACACCTGCTTTTATGGCTCCTTCTATTCCAGCTGGAGCTATGGTTTCTCCGCCGCCTTTTCGCCCTGGTACAAAGACGAGTGTGATTTACCTTACACTGAGTCAAGAGTTGTTAGATGAACATACGGAACTATCCATTCCTTCGATGATGATCCATGAGGGCATTCCTGGGCATCATTTACAGCTTGCTACCGCAGCGAACCATCCATCCGTAGTGCGGCGTCATTTTGATGCAATGGAGCATGCAGAGGGCTGGACCACGATGCTGGAAGATTATATGCTGGATATTGGGTATATGGGTGAACTAACCGATGAAGCCCGCTTTTGTGCGAAAAGGGATATTTCCAGAATTGGTGCGCGAGTGGCAATTGATTTATACTTCATGACAGGAGATATAAAATATTTAGATGTGGGCATTGATGTGGATATAACTTCTGATGATCCCTTTATCAATGCTGGCAAACTGCTGCAAAAAGTGACTGGATTTGTGGGAGGCAGAGTGCAAGCAGAATTAAACTGGTACTCTCAAGAAAAAGCCTATCCTCTTTGCTACCTTACTGGCAACAAATTAGTGTGGGAATTAAAGAGAGATATGGCCAAAGCGCAGCAAGGTAAACTAGAGGGACTCGAGTTAGATAAAGTATTTCACAGTATGTATCTGAAGGCGGGAAATATGCCTCTTGCCTTTTTACGCAAGGTATTTGAGCATGAAAAGCTGTTGTAATACAAATGGAGTTAGAAGGAAAAATGTGAAGTGGTTATAGGTTTCTGTAATTAAATGTCCATTTCATAAAGAATGTTGTTGACAGTGTGAAGAATTTTTTGTATTATAATCAAAAAGAAGACTATAATGACGATGAATGGAAGAGTAATTGTATTGGTAATATTCACAGCGAGCTGGAAATGGTGTAAGCCAGTAATATGAAATACAATGAAAATCATCCACGAGTTGCGGGCTGAAGAATTAGTAAGCTGCGCCGGGCCTCTTTTAGAGGAATTGCTGCCCGTTATTGCGGCGAGGTATAGAGTATTTATGCTTCGTACCTATGAGATATTATGGTTTATGCCATAATAATTTGGGTGGTATCGCGGATTAACCTCCGTCCCTTTATAAGGGACGGAGGTCTTTTATTTTACTGTGGTTTATAAAATTCATAGTATATTCTTACGATATTAGAATGAATATGATTTTAGTGGAAGAGAAAAAAAGAATGATGTAACCGCAGAGAACACAGAGAAATGATGGATAGGTTATAAATTTACCCCTCAGCGCACTCTGCGCCTCTGCGGTTCAAAAACGGTTTAATTCTTATTAAGAAAATAAGGAGGTATTTGTTTTGAAAATGTTGGGAGCGGAAGTTGTAATTGAATGTTTGAAGGCGGAAGAGGTGGATATTGTATTTGGTTATCCTGGGGGGGCCGTTTTAACCCTTTATGATGCATTATTTAAAACTGATTTTCCCCATATTTTAACTCGCCATGAACAAGGAGCGGTGCATGCTGCAGATGGATATGCTCGGGCAACGGGTAAAACAGGCGTCTGCTTTGCTACCTCTGGTCCTGGGGGAACCAATCTGGTTACTGGTATTGCAACAGCGTATATGGATTCTATTCCCTTGGTGGCGATTACTGGTCAGGTAGGAGTATCTTTGATTGGCAAAGATTCTTTTCAAGAAGCGGATATTTGTGGTATTACTACTCCTATTACCAAACATAATTATTTAGTAAAAAAGATTCAGGATTTGCCTTGTGTAATGAAAGAAGCGTTTTATATTGCACGCACCGGACGGCCAGGACCAGTCTTGATTGATATTTCTAAAGATGTTTTCAATGATACACTTGATTTTGTATATCCTGAGACTGTCTGTCTTAGAGGATATCGATCTTTATTTGCTGGTGATTCTAGCCAGATTGATTTAGTGATTGAAGCCTTAGAAAAAGCAGAAAAACCTGTAATTTTTGTAGGCGGCGGTGTTAATATTTCAGGCACCTCCCAAGACGTTCGCAAATTAATCAACCTAACTGGCATTCCAGTCATATCAAGCTTAATGGGATTAGGCTGTATTCCTAGTGATGCACCTGAACACTTGGGAATGGTGGGAATGCATGGAACCTATGCTGCCAATATGGCGACAATTGACTGTGATCTTCTAATGGGTATTGGAGTTCGTTTCGATGATCGGGTCACCAGTCTGGTTCAGAACTTTGCTCCCAAAGCAACGATTATACATTTTGATATTGATCCAGCCGAGGTAAATAAGAATGTCCGTGCTGATTTAAAAGTAATAGGAGATTTGCGGTGGTCTTTGCCTCTTTTGTGTGAAAAAATAGCGGAGCGTAATGTAACGAAAAAGCAGTGGGCAAGAGCAGAGTGGGTGGGTTTAGTACAGGAATGGAAGCGGGAAAAGCCTTTGGCATCAAGTTTGCCTGCAGGAGGAATTCGGCCACAAACCGTGATTGAGAAGGTCAGTGAGCTTACTCAAGGTGAAGCCATCATTGTAACGGATGTTGGCCAACATCAGATGTGGACTGCACAATCTTACAATTTTAATACACAGCGTTCTTTCTTGACTTCTGGTGGTTTGGGAACCATGGGATATGGTTTGCCAGCCGCGATTGGGGCTCAGATAACTTTGCCGGAGAAGAATGTCATATTATTTACTGGTGATGGCAGTATTATGATGAACTGTCAGGAGCTTGCAACTCTTGCTGATAATGGATTGCCAGTGAAAATTATCGTTATGAATAATCAGGTGCTTGGTATGGTGAATCAATGGCAGCGGATGTTTTATGGTAAACGGTATTCCTATTCCAGTACGAAGGGGTGTACCGACTTTGTGAAGCTTGCTGAGGCTATGGGGGTTGCTGGTCTTAGAGTAACAAAACCAGAAGAGTTAAACACGGTACTCGAAAAAGCATTGAAAATGGAAGGCCCAGTGCTGGTTGATATTCTGCTGCCAGAAACTGAAGATGTATTACCTATGGTTGCGCCAGGAGGACGTCTGGATCAAATGGTCTTAAGGGGGATAATTGGATGAAATATACATTAGCTGTTTTAGTAGAGAATCGGCCAGGGGTATTAACTCATATATCAGGACTCATTAGCCGTCGTGCCTTTAATATTGAAAGTATAGCAGCGGGACCTACTGAGGAAGTTGATACGACGCGAATCACCATTGGTGTTGAGGTGGAGGATGAATTTGAATTAGAGCAGGTAGTTAATCAATTGTCAAAACTCGTTAATGTGATTAAGATTGCAAATATCACATATGTGGATTCCATTCAACGTGAACTAGCTCTCATTAAAGTTCGTGCCAATAAAGCTAATCGATCAGACCTTGTTGATGTTGTAGAAATTTTTCGTGCTAAAATTGTAGATGTAAATAGAGAAACCTTAGTCGTCGAGTTATCCGGTGAAGAATCTAAAATTGATGCTTTGTGTGAGGTATTAACTGATTTCGGCATTCTTGAAATTGTTCGTACAGGAAGAATTGCAATTTCTAGAGGACCAGTTCCTGCAAAAGATATGTAGACAAATGCAAAAAAGGGACTACAAAAGCCCAGTACTAAAGCGGCACTGGGCTTTTGTGCTTTTAATTTTTAAACAACCCTATTGCACTGATAATCAAAGATACCATTCCACCTGCAATTAGAGGACCGACTGCCAGCCCTTGGAAGAAGCACACTCCCACAATGGTACCAACAACTAAAGCCGTTACTGCTTCTGGAGATTCTTTCATAAAAAATACACCTTGGGCAGCGATCCAGGCGACGAGAATGCCAACAAAAATGGCTACTAAACCAATGGGGGTCTTAAATGCTTCCAAGATTCCGCCGATGGATATGCGTCCTTGAGCGATAGGTGTTAATACAGCCAGAGTTAAAATGGTAATGCCAATGGTAATGCCATGATCTTCGATATAAGGAAACCATGTATGAAAGCCTAGCAGCTTTATTAGAAGCAGTATAAGTGCAGCAATTGATACAGAGTGGTTGTTACCAATAACGGATAAACACAAAATTATCAAAATAGGTAGGTTTTCCCAATTCATTTGTTCACATCCTTATGTAGCTGTTGCAAAGAATACGAAGGACTTTTAACCACAGAGGGCACAGAGAACTCAGAGGGGGAGACGCTGAGGGGCCGTTATTATTCTATCTATTTTTTCTCTGTGTTCTCTGCGCCTCTGTGGTTCGGTTCCGCTTTATCTGTTTTAAGGGAGCGTAAACCTGTCATTTGCGAGCACAGCGAAGCAATCCTCCCCTTGTCAAAAGATTGCTTTACTCTGTTCACAATGATAAAAATGGGGAAGTCTTTCTTAGTATGGCAGAACTTACTTATATATCATACTAAGCTCAGGTAAAAAAGTCTAATAGAAATTCTAAAAAATGTTGACTTCTCAAGACGACTGGTCTATTATTTAATTATGAAAAACACGACAAAAGAAAAATTAATTAAAGCAGGAGCCAAAGCAATGGTAGCAAAAAGCTATCATGCTGTAGGGATACAAGAAATACTGACAACAGTAGATGTTCCGAAAGGATCGTTCTATCATTATTTTGAATCGAAAGAAGCCTTTGGTATAGCCATTATTGAGTATTATGGAGAACAATTAGCCAAGTCTATTGCAGAAAAATTAGAAAATGAAAACGGTTCTCCTAGAGAAAAAATACAAAACTATTTTTTAGGTATTCGGGATTATTATGCCATGTATGGCTGTGGCAGAGGATGTTTGGTTGCTAAACTGGCAATTGAAGTGGAAAACCCCAGTGCCGCTATGGGAGATGCATTAAAACGAGAATTTGATAAATGGACAGCGCTATTTGTGTCTTGTATAAGAGAAGGTCAAAAAATGGGGGAAATATCATTGGAGTATGGTGCAGAGTCCATGGCAGAATTCCTATATACTTCATGGGAAGGCGCACTCATTCGTATGCAAGTGAATCGCGATCTTGCGCCAATTGAGAAATTTATTGAACATTCTCTTGATCGAATCATACCAAGGCAGAATCATGTGGTGAACTAGACTCGTTCGCCACAAACGATATCATTGCACAAAAAAATGATTTTATTCGATTATGATATTGCAATATTCTAAAGCATGGATTAGTATTTAGAATATACAGTTAATTTTTAAGAGTTATTTTCTTCAATGTTACGTCGTAAATATTCACTCTAGTCTAAAAATTATACTGTATTTTGTTAATTATTTATTTTGCATACAAGATATGTTGATACAAACTAAATAATTTGACAGATAGGAAATAAAGTATTTCTAGATTTTCAATGATTGGTGGCTTACGCCAATTGGCGTATCACATAGATTTTGTCATAATAACAATAAAATGTGGGAGGAAGAAACTATGAATTTTGAACTAACCAAAGAGCAGGAAGACATTCGGAGCATGATAAGAGATTTTGCTGAAAAATCGGTAGCACCGACTGCGGCAGAGCGGGACGAAAAAGAATATTTTCCACGTGAAATCTTTGATCAGATGGGTGAGCTGGGAATTTTAGGACTGCCTTATCCAGAAGAATACGGTGGTGCAGGAAGCGACTTTTTATCCTATGCCATGGCAGTCGAAGAAATATCTCGTGTATGTGCATCAACAGGTATTGGACTTTCGGTGCATGTATCATTGTGTTCCTGGCCCATTTTTCATTATGGAACAGAAGAACAAAAACAGAAGTTTCTCAGACCATTAGCAGAAGGCACAAAGCTAGGGGCTTTTGGTTTGACTGAACCTAATGCTGGCACCGATGCAAGCGCTGCTACTACAACAGCAGTTAAAGATGGAGATCATTATATTTTGAACGGTGCTAAAATCTTCAATACAAATGGCGGGGAAGCAGAAATTGAAGTGATATTTGCCTCTACTGATAAAGCAGCTGGTTTAAAAGGCATGAGCGCTTTTATTGTTGAAAAAGGTACTCCCGGTCTTAGCTTCGGTAAAAAAGAAGTGAAAATGGGTATTCGATCTTCTGTACAACGTGAAGTATTTATGAAAGACTGCCGTATTCCAGCTGCTAATTTGCTAGGGAAGGAAGGGCAGGGCTTTAAGATTGCAATGACTGCCTTAGATGGCGGACGTATTGGTGTTGCTGCTCAATCTCTTGGTATTGCCCAAGGAGCTTTGGAGCAAGCCATTAAGTATTCCAAAGAGCGGGTACAATTTGGCAAACCGATCTCCAGCAATCAGGCAATTGCATTTAAGATTGCTGACATGGCGGCTAAAGTGGAGGGAGCAAGGCTACTCGTATATCGTGCTGCCTATCATAAATCCCATCATCTTCCTTACTCCAAAGAAGCAGCCATGGCAAAATTAGTTGCCTCTGATGCTGCCATGTCCGTTACAACAGATGCTGTACAAATTTTTGGCGGTTATGGCTATACTCGTGAGTATCCAGTAGAACGCATGATGCGTGATGCCAAAATCACACAAATATACGAGGGAACAAATGAAGTTCAGCGTATGGTTATTTCAGGTGCTGTTTTACGATAAGAATTACTCGCCAAGACAATCTGCTATGGGCAATGCCCTATCTAAATGAGATATGAGCTTTTAAAGAGATAGGGCATTGTGTAAGGTTCTATATAAAAATGCATTAATTATATTAGGAGGCGAAGAGATGGAAATTCTTGTTTGTATTAAGCAAGTTCCTGATACTGCCGAAGTAAAAATCGACCCAGTAACCAATACGTTGATCCGACAAGGAGTACCCAGTATTGTAAATCCTTTTGATAAAAATGCCTTGGAGGCTGCCCTGCAATTAAAAGATAAGCATGGCGGTAAGGTTACAGTGATTTCTATGGGACCGCCTCAGGCGAAAGAGGCATTGAAGGAATGTTTGGCCATGGGTGCTGATAAAGCCATATTAGTCAGTGATCGGGCTTTTGGTGGATCGGATACATTAGCTACCAGCTATACCTTGGCGGCAACCATCCGTAAGATTGGTACCTATGACCTAATATTCTGTGGCAAGCAAGCCATTGATGGGGATACCGCCCAAGTTGGACCAGAGATTGCAGAACATTTGGGGATTGCACAGATCACCTATGTAGCTAAAATTGAAGTGAATGGTGATACGGTTTCCGTAGAGCGTGAGTATGAGGAAGGCTATGGCATCATCGAAGGAAAATTACCTTTGCTGATATCAGTGGTAAAATCTATTAATGAACCTAGATATCCTACGATTAAAGGAACAATGAAAGCCAATCGGGCCGAAATCCCTGTATGGACCATGGCAGACCTTGATGTAGATGAGCAAAGGCTTGGTTTAAAGGGATCGCCCACTCAAGTCCGCAGAATTTTTACACCTCCCCAGCGTACGGAAGGCGTGATCATTCAAAAAGATACAGCATGGGAATCTGTTGCTGTATTGATTCAAAAACTATCGGATGCTAAAATTATATAAAAGAAGGGTGACAGGACAATGGCTATAAAAGTAAACCAAGAAGAATGTATTGCCTGTGGTGCTTGTTTATCTGTATGCCCCTTTGGTGCCATTGTAATGCAGGATGAAAAAGCGTACATAACGGAGGCGTGCACTGCTTGCGGTGCTTGTGTTGATACTTGTCCAGTAGAGGCAATCCTTCGTGAAGAAGAAGATAAAGTTGTGGCTATGGATAAAAGCCAATATAAAGATGTTTGGGTATATTTGGAAGTTGGTGAAGGAAAACTGCGCAATGTTGGTCTGGAACTACTTGGTGAAGGGCGTAAATTGGCAGATGGTATGGGACAAAGCTTAGCGAGTGTTCTGATTGGACATAACGTTGAAGGGTTAGCGCAAGATGCTTTTGCAGCAGGTTCTGATAAAGTATATTTGGTAGATGCTGCTGAATTAGCCCAATATAATACGGATAGTTACACTGCGACCTTATTTGATTTAATCAGCAATTATAAGCCATCTGTTATTCTCATGGGTGCGACGAATGATGGTCGGGATTTTGGAGCACGTGTTGCATGCCGTGTGGGAACTGGACTAACGGCAGATTGTACTGGTCTTGGTATTGATGAGGCTACTGGATTCGTTTCCTGGACTAGACCAGCATTTGGCGGTAATATCATGGCGACAATTATCTGTCCGGAACATCGTCCTCAGATGGGCACTGTTCGCCCTTCCGTATTTAAGAAGCCAGTGTTAGATTATAGTAAGAAAGGCGAACTGATTCGCGTAGCTAGTAAAATAAAGCAAGAAGATATGCGGACGAAGCTTATCGATATGATTCACGTTTGTACCGTATCCTGCAATTTGGAAGAAGCTGAAATTATCGTATCTGGTGGGCGAGGTATGTGTAAACCTGAAAATTTCTCACTCGTGGAAGATTTGGCCAATGTTCTTGGCGCTTCCGTAGGGGCATCCCGTGCTGCAGTAGATGCGGGATGGAAGCCGGCATTGCATCAAGTGGGGCAGACGGGAAAAACCGTAGGACCGAAGATTTATTTTGCCTGTGGTATATCCGGGGCCATTCAGCATTTGGCAGGTATGTCATCATCTGATCTTGTCATTGCGATTAATAAAGATCCTGATGCACCAATCTTTAAAATGGCTGACTATGGTATCGTCGGCGATGTATTAGAAGTACTGCCGATATTAACTGAGGAATTTAAAAAAATAAAGAGCGCTTGATTTGAATGCAATTTTAAGTGAAAAATCAATGTTTCTATAAAATTAAGGAGAGGTGTTCGTTATGGGAGAGTATACAAATTTATTAGTAGAGATTGATAGTGATGGTATTGGTACAGTCACTATTAATCGCCCAAAGGCTTTAAATGCGTTAAATGCTGCAACTGTACATGAACTGGATCAACTGTTTGATGAACTAGCTGCTAATGATGCTGTAAAAGTGGTCATCGTTACTGGCAGTGGCGAAAAGTCTTTTGTTGCCGGGGCGGATATACTTGAAATGAAGGATAAGACTGCTGTAGAGGGCCGACAATGGGGGCAATTGGCACAAGGCGTATTTAATAAAATTGAGAATCTTCCCAAACCTGTTATTGCGGCAGTTAATGGCTATGCCTTGGGTGGAGGTTGTGAACTTGCAATGGCTTGCGATATTCGCATTGCTTCGGAAAAAGCCAAGTTTGGTCAGCCAGAAGTGTCTTTAGGCATACCACCAGGATTCGGCGGAACCCAGCGGTTGTCACGCTTAGTGGGCAAAGGCAGAGCGAAGGAATTATTGTTTACTGGTGATATGATTGATGCTGCTGAAGCCTACCGAATTGGTCTGGCAAATCAGGTGGCAGCTCCTGAAGAACTAATTGGAAAAGCAAAAGCAATGGCTCAGAAAATAATATCAAGAGCACCAATTGCCGTACAAGTTTGTAAAACAGCAGTCAATAGAGGTCTTGATGTGGATCTGACTTCAGGAATCGCCTATGAAGCAGAAGTTTTCGGTCTTTGTTTTGCGACACAGGATCAAAAAGAGGGCATGACTGCTTTCATTGAAAAACGCAAAGCAAACTTTATTGGGAAGTAAAATACTGGTGTAATAGAAATAAGGTGATAGAGGCATTGTGCTTCTGTCACCTTATTTACCATATCATATTAGCTGTTGAAATTAATAAGAATGCGTTGCAAAATGCTGCGAAACATAAAGATTTCTGCTTCACTGGAGCCTTCTAACATTTTACTTTCAATCTGTTTCATTAATTGCAATATTGTTGATTTATGGCTTTTCGCTTTCTCTGTTAAAATAATTTGGTAAGAGCGCCGATCGTTGGGAGTATCAATTCGCATCACAAAGCCTGCCTTTTCTAAACGATCAATCAGACCAGTAAGTGTTGAATTGTCTAACAAAACATTCTTGCTAAGTTCTGATATGGAGATATTGTCCTTCGTGAACAGGGAATAAAGCACGACTAGTTGTCCTGGTGAGATTTCTAAACCCGATTGATCCAACATTTTCTTTGTATAGGAAAAATGTTTTTGTTCTGATTTCGCTAAAAGAATACACATACTATCAAGGATCTGGAGCAATATCGTATTCACCTCTGAATCATTCTTATAATTGGTATGCAAATTTTATGTATATCAACTATTCTATACGGTTTTTAAGTATTGTCAATAAAGAAGATTGCAGTTTAGATGGGAGATACTCCAGGAATCAATTTACTATAGGGCAAAGAAACTAGACCATGTCTTAAAAGATGGTCTAGTTTCTTTGCTTTTTTGTTGAAGTAGTGTATTGCTACCAAAAGATCATATACAAGTATCCTCTTGTAGAAAATATCCGACCCCTCGCACTGTTTTAATATTAGATGAGTTCAATTTCTTACGTAGATAATGAATGTAAAGGTCGATATTGGCAATATTGGTTTCAGAGTTGTAGCTCCAAACCTTTTCCATAATTCGTTCCTTGGTAATAACTTGACCAAAATTGCGCATCAGCATTTCTAAAAGTAATGATTCCTTCATGGTGAGATGGATGGACTGGTTGCCTTTTATTACCTTGCCTTTTAACGGATGAAGAGTAAGACCTGCGGCACAAATATTATCTCCAACAAAATCCTTATTTTTTCTTCGACTCAAGGCACGCAGCCTGGCCAGCAATTCTCCTGTGAAAAATGGTTTTGCCAGAGAATCGTCAGCACCAGCATCTAATGCTTCAATTCGATACTTTGGCATACTTTTTTCAAGGAGAAAAAGGACAGGAGTATTAATTCTTAGACTACGGATTTTCTTTAAAAAGGAGATGCTGTTACTGCATGGAAAAGAGCGGTACAGGAGGATAATATCATGGACTTGTGTTGTGGCCATTTCCACCCCTGCTTCTTCATCTCCTGCAGTATCAACTGCATAACCATGCTTTTTTAAGAGCGGGAACATCGTTCCATTGCTTTTTGATTCGTCTTCCATTAGTAAAATTTTCATCGCTTACCCTCTTATGGTAACTTCCTTGTCTAAATTAGCCTTCCTTGGATTATTTTTCTATTTTAAAAAAAGAATGTTTGAATTGGATTTGATATTTTCATAAAAAATGAGATTATTCGACATTAAGTGGATTATTATTCCTATAATAGCAATTAAATTGTAAAAAAAAGAAAATTTTAATAAATATATAGACTTTCAATGAAAAAAAAAAGACAGATACGATAAAATCAATATTATTAGTACGTCTAAACTTGTCCCATATAAGAAGGAGACGATGAAGGCATCATATGACAAGAAGAAAATGGATGAAGGAGTGCAGGGTGTTGCATATAGCTAAAACATTTATATGTTGTATTATGTTTTTTGAAATTATATTTGGCTTTGGGATTTGTTCCGCTCAAATTGGTGTAGCGGATATGTATCAGGAAGCGCTATGGATAAACCTGAATCTTTCCAAAGAACAAAGAGAGCAAATTGATGGAATTATTCTAGATGCAGACAAGCAGATGAGAGCTGTACGAGGAAAACAAAAAATGGTTGATGACCTATATAAATTTGATGATTTATACAACTATGCGGATTCCTTAAGCCAAATGAAAGAGATTCGCATGGATGCAGGCAGTAAAATTACACAAGTGCTGCCTTTAAAAGACCGAGAAATTTTTGAAAATCAATTGGAGGAAAGCCAACAGCTTACAGAACAATATACGATGATGATGTTACAATTGGATCTTACGGAAAATCAGCAAACTGATATTGTTAAGTCATTGATAAAATCCCAGCAGCGAGTATGGTCTGTTGTTTCTGATACCTCTCTCTCATGGGAACAGAGAAGGCAAAAATTAAAACGCGTAAATGCGATAAATCTTATAACTGGTAAGTTAACAACGACCCAGCGATCAGCGTGGAAAAAATGGAATCAATCACTTAATTTAATGAATTTATAGCATATAGTATAGAAGGCTTAGATTTTTCATTGGTCCATTATCTTGATAAGGCGGTGCATTGAGTGTGAGACAAAATCAAGCTAAGATACTGGTTCTGAATAAGATACATGCAACGGCAGTACTTTCTCCGAATGCTAAACTTGGCAAAGACGTTGAGATTGGACCTTGTGCGATCATTGGAAACCATGTCAGCATAGGAGAAGGTACTAAAATAGGAGCAAATGCAGTGATTGATGACTGGACAAGCATTGGCAGAAATTGCAGGATTCATGCAGGTGCATCCATTGGATCGGATCCACAGGATAAAAAATTCATTGGTGAAAAAGGTTATGTGAGGATTGGAGATCATACCCATATTAGAGAGTTTGTAACCATTAACAGAGGGATCGGCAAGGGGAGAAAAACACAAATCGGTTCTAATTGCCTGCTGTTGGCATATAGTCATGTAGCTCATAATTGTGTGATTGGCAACCATGTAGTGATGTCCAATGCTGTTAATCTAGCTGGTCATGTAGTGGTGGAAGATCGAGTTACTATTGGCGGTTTCGCGGAAATTCATCGGTTTGTAAAAATAGGACGAAATGCTATGGTTGGTGGTTTTTCTAAAGTGGTACAAGATGTACCTCCGTATATCATGGTGGATGGAAATCTCGCTCAAGTAGCAGGTCTCAATAAAATTGGAATGGTTCGTGGGGGCGTTGAGGAAGATACCCGCAAAGCGCTGAAGCGTGCTTATAAATTATTATATTATTCGGGACTAAGCATGGAACAAGCATTAGATGCAATGGAGCAGGAACTGCCGAAGTCGGAGGAGCTGGAATCCTTCATAACATTTTTACGTAATTCGAAAAGTGAAATATGTCAAAAGGTGTCCAGACACAAGCGTTAAGAAGGCATGGCGTACGAGGCACTATCAGTAATTCGCTGTATGAGGAATTAATCCTTCACACAAACCATACATTCAATGGATGAGCAATAAAAAAGCAGATCGACCCTAGTAGGGAATCGATCTGCTTTTACCTTTTCTTATTTAAACACTTTAATGCGTTCGTCTAATGGCTTAAATTCTTTTTCACCAGGATCTGCAGTTGGTTTTCCAAAAGGAAGCTGTGCAATCAATTTCCATGTTGTTGGAACATTCCACTTTTGAATGACTTGCTCTTCGATCAGAGCACCGTAATGCTGCAGAGAAGCGCCGAGTCCTTCTGCTTCTAATCCAGTCCACACAACCAATTGTACCATGCCGGAAGCATGATGTGACCAAATAGGGAAGTTGTCTTTATAAAGTGCAAATTGAGTTTGGAGATCTTTAATTACAGTTTCATCTTCGAAAAATAACACCGTACCATATCCGCTTTTAAAAGAATTTATCTTTTCTTCCGTAGGAGCGAATGCATTTTCCGGAACAATCTTTCTAAGAGCTTCTTTGGTAATATCCCACAATGTATCGTGCTGCTTTCCTAATAATAGGAGTATTCTAGCACTTTGTGAATTAAATGCAGATGGAGTATGCTTTACAGCAGCTTCAATGATTTCTTGTATCTTTTCATAGGATACAATTTCTTCTTTACTAATACCATAAATCGAACGTCTTGCTTTTAAAGCGGCATAAAAATCTTTGGACATGATTGACACCTCATCTTTACATTTTTGATTTTTTATATTTCTAAGCAGGCTTGTATAGAAACCGCCTAAAATAATTGTTTAATGCTTCTTTATATTATTAGTCAAAGTTTTTTCGAAAAAGATACGGCTTATGCAGCATTTTACCAAAAATTTTATGATTTTTCTTTAATTCGCTAGCAATTTTAGAATTTTAGCTTTATTTAATATTTCATGAGTTATAAATTTACCATTTAAAAAAACACTATAACTTGTTATTGGGCAAGTATGATCTTGAGCTTCTTCTTTTCTGGTAATTTGATGAACTCGAATGGGTACGGGAGAATCCTTAGAACATAAAAGAGCTTCTTGAGCGTAATTCACAGAAAAAGGGCATTGGGCTGTGTAATAGATGTCTAAACCAGGGCCCAAGTCAACTCTAAGGGTTTTGGCATTGTCACGAAAATAGGGGATAGGAGATGTCGAATGAAACCTTTTTGCCAATAACTCAAAGTAGGGAGGTGCTGTATCACATACTTCAAAACCACTTTTTAATAAGAATTTTTTATCGGATAAATAGGGTTTTTTCTTATTACTAGAAATGATGGCAATGCCATGCATGCTTTTAGCATCTTTTTCACATTCTTCTAATAGTTTTTTCCCCCAGCCTTGTCCCTTAAACCTGCCAGCCACCCAGTGGCAATTAATGATCATATAGCCAGGGGCATGAATGGGAACCCAGGCATTTTCGGCTGGAAGATACTCAATAAACACTTTACCTCGCTCATTGAGGCGCTTGAACTTTAAGCCTTCCAAAAACTGATTGCTGAGCCATTCCTTTTTGAGACGTACACCGGATTCTGATTGTTTATCAGATAGGCAGCAGCATATATGCTCTTTATGTATTGTATCATTCGTTATATCTATGATCTTCATAATAACGCTCCAAAATTAAAATCCTTGTTTAATATATTTACCATCGTACTTGAAAAACCTTTTCCATTTCGAGTAAGGCTGAAAAAAATAGGCTATTTCATTTCAGCTGTATGAAAATCGAATAAAAATAATATGATTGCTGCTAACAAGAATGTGATAGACCAGGCCAAGACGGGTTTTGAATGATGAATTTTTACAATAGAAAAAAGAGCAAAATCAAACAGGGTTGATATACGCCACGACCAGCCATTTTGATAGGAGATTCCTCCTAATGTGTAATCGATCAATTCAATGGTACTAAAAATGAAAATCCATAAGGCAAAGTAAGCATATTGAAGCAGCCTTTCAGATGAAGGAAAACGGGATAAGAAAATAAATACCGTAGCCGGTAGAGCAATATAAGAGTTAAGTAGTTCAACGACAGTAGATGTTGTTACAAAAAAGTCTGGACCAAACCCCCATAAAACATGATGATACGTCAATAGGCAGGAGCTTAAATTCACAACCATGACAAAAAGCATAGTAGGATAATAGCTTTGAAGATTTTTCCAATCTCCAAAGCGATAAACGCCGATGATAAAAGCACATACTAATAAAAACCTGAAAATAAACAACTCTATCATTTAGCATCCACCTTATTATATTACTTATATAATAGTGTATGTAACTCCTGCATGTACTAATCCCTAATGCATTAAGAAAAAATAATGAGCCCGGAGAGGGTGAGGGAGAGTTGAAGGATAAATTAAGGTAAATTGTACAGAATAATAATCTTAAAGACTCAACTCTATGAACAGTGAGGGATACGAAAAAAATGTTTAGTGTAGAGACGATTATTACCATAGTCGCGGCAGTAATTACATTGTTGTTGTTGATCTTCGTCGTCGATTGGCGATATTTTCGAGATTGGGTTGTTGTTTTTCTCTTTAAATCCGTTATTGACTTTGCCTGGGGGAGTCCAGTTGTGAATTTAAAGTTATTGGACTATCCTATTCGGTTGCTGCCGCATTACTATAACACAAGCATCTTGTTTGAATTATGGGTATTTCCCACTGCATGTATTTTATATAATCAAGTTACAAGAAAACGAGGCTTATGGCCGATCATTTATTATGCAGCGATATTTAGTGCAGTCATTACTGCCATCGAATATCCTATTGAATTATATACTGAGCTGATTGAATATTTAGATTGGAGCTGGTTTACTAGTTTTTATACGATCATGATTACATTTTTATGTTCAAGAGCTTTTATTGCTTTTTTTCGTTGGGGCTGTAATTATTTTGGGTGTAAATAACAATTCCAATTGCTTCAACAAAAAACATAAATGAGATTCGAGTAACAAATCTCTAGGCGATTGTTTATATATTGGTAGACAGTCCTTTTGATAAGTGATAAACTACTGTCATATAAGTAATGAGATCGTAGAGTATTCCATAACAGCATAGGAACATTTTATCTCAATGACGAGGAATGAAATAGCTGATCAGAACTATGAAGGCTAAAGTACGGATTAAACCGGCTTTAACCTTTTTCTTTATTCAATAAGATGTTATAAAAATGATTTTAAACAATATACGAGGGGGATGGGATATGAAAATTGAAACAAAAGCAATTCATCTTGGGCATGAAATAGATCAAGAGACAGGTGCAATAGCACCTCCGATACATTTGTCGACAACCTTTGAACGTGACGCAGATGGCAGCTATCCTCGTGGTCATGTTTACAGTCGTTTGAGTAATCCGAATCGAGATGCTTTGGAAAAGTGTTTGTGTGGTTTAGAAGGGGGAGAAGGAGCTGCTGCATTTTCCTCTGGTTTAGCAGCGATCTTAAATGTATTTCAAGCGTTGCTTCCTGGAGATCATGTCGTCGTATCCCAGGACTTATATCATGGAACTACGCGTATATTACGAGATATTTTGGAACCGTGGGGACTACAAGTAAGTTATGTGGATGTAAATGATTTCTCTCAAGTTCGGACAGTGATCAAAGCGAATACTAAAATTATCTATTTGGAAACTCCATCAAATCCTTTGTTAAAGATAACCGATATCTCTGCTTTATCAGCCATCGCTCATGAAGCAGGAGCCCTTTGTGTTTGTGATAATACTTGGCCGACGCCTATACTGCAGAGACCTTTGGAATTGGGAGCTGATATTGTTGTCCATTCTACGACTAAATATTTCGGTGGACACAGTGATGTTTTGGGTGGTGCTGTAATCAGTAAAGTAAAGGATGCTTTTTTTGATAAAATTCGCATGCTGCAGCAAATCGGCGGAGCAGTTCCGGCACCCTTTGATTGCTGGCTAGTATTGCGGGGCATTCAGACCTTAAGCTGCCGTATGAAAAATCATTCGGAGAATGCCTTAGAGATCGCCAACTTTTTACAAAAACATCCTAGAATCGAAAAAGTATATTATCCAGGGCTAGTCGATCATCCAGGACATGATATTGTATTGCGGCAGATGAGCCAATTTGGTGGTATGCTATCCTTTCAAGTTCGAGGTAATAGAGAAGATGCTTTGGCATTTATCGGACGGTTAAAGATCATTCAAAGGGCAACAAGCCTTGGTGGAGTAGAAAGTCTTATTGAGCACCGGGCTTCCATTGAAGGACCCCAGAGTAAAACTCCTGATAATTTACTGCGGTTCTCAGTAGGATTGGAAAATATAGATGATCTAATTGCCGATCTGAATGATGCATTAGAGTAAAATGATTCACGAAAGAGCAACTAAGAAAAATGTGGCTCTTTCTTTAAAACATATAAAACGAATCGAACCACAAAGGCACAATGCCGCATCAGCGGCATTGTGCCTTTGTGGTTCATTGCTTTTTTTATAACTCTATACATTGGTATCTGTAGAGGTCTGGTGAGCAATCGAGCTAATCCGCTGAAAATGTAAACTTATAAAAAAGTGTAAGATAATATATTTATAAAATTAAAAGTCAAATAGTCAAATAAAAACATTGACTTTTAATAAGAGAAATTGGTAAAATATTAGTAGAGAAGATGGTTAATATTATGTTAGCAGCACCTTATTCTCGGATTAAGATCAAATTCTATCGCCCCAAATACAAGGAAGTATAAAAATGACAGTATTGATGCAAAATTTGATAAAACAGCTGTAAGAAATAAATCTGCAGCTATTGAAGAAGGTAGGTGAAAGGTATGAAATTTATTGACTATTATGAAGTTTTAGGTGTGCCAAAGGCCGCCACTGATAAAGAAATTAAAACGGCATATCGAAAACTAGCCAGACAATATCATCCTGATGTGCAAAAAGGGAAGGAAAAGAAAGAGGCAGAAGAAAAGTTTAAAGAAATCAATGAGGCATATGAGGTATTAGGTGATGCTTCCAATCGGGAAAAGTATGATAAATTAGGAGAAAACTGGCGGATGGGTCAAGAATTTCAGCCGCCACCCAATGCTTCTGGGTATCAGACGTATCATATGGATGGCTTTGGTTTCAGCGATTTTTTCTCCTCCATTTTTGGGCAGGAGTTTTCTAGCCAGCGAGATGGTTATGGGAGAAGTTATCAGGCAAGGCAGCCTAGATATGAAGGGGACGATGTGGAAGCCACAATCAGCCTGACAGTGGAGGAACTGATGGCGGGAGCAGAGAAAGAAATTCAAATTCATGTACCAGTCATTTGTGCTGCCTGTGAAGGGCAGCGCTTTACCAGCAGGGGCGTATGCAGTACCTGTAAGGGGGCAGGAGTCACGGAAGAACATAAAAAGCTAAAGGTGAAAATTCCTGGTAAGTCTTATCCTGGCACTGTGTTGCGTCTAAAAGGAATGGGGGGCAAAGGTTCTAATAATGGTGCAAATGGTGATTTGTATCTTCATGCAGAGATGAAACCTCAGTCTAATTGGCGTGTTATCAACCAGATTGACTTAGAGGGCGATTTGACGATTTATCCGGAACAAGCTGTTTTAGGGGATCTGGTTTCCGTGCATACTCCATCGGGGATAGTTGAAGTGAAGATTCAGCCAGGAACTCGTTCTGGTCAGAAACTTCGTTTAAAAGATAGAGGATTTAAGAAAAATGCAACTTTGGGGGATTTGTATATAAAAATTCAGATTGATATTCCGTGGAATCAAAAGACGGAAGAAATGAAACTTTATAAACAGATTTATGCCCTGCGCCACAAAAAAATATGATTAAGGCTGTTATGTTCGTTATATAGAGGAGGTAAATAGTATGAATCAAGATCAATACACACAAAAGGCATTAGCTGCCCTTTCAGAAGCGCAGCAATTAACTGCGCTGCATTACCAACAAGAAGTAAGTACCAGGCATTTATTATTAGCACTAGTCAAAGAAGAAGATGGCATGATTGGGCAAATTTTAGCTCAATCACAAATTGATGTTAAACTCTTAAAGACCAAGGTAGAGAAATTAATCACGAATCAGCCTTCCGTTCGCGGTCAAGAGGGCAGTCTGCGAATGAATACGGCAATGATTCGGGTGCTGGGTTTAGCGGAAAAAATTGCATCAGGTATGAAAGATCAATTTATCAGTACAGAACATTTATTACTAGCTGTTGTAGAAGATGGTGATAGTGATGTGGTGGAAGTCTGCAGGGAATTTGGGCTGCATCGCAGTCGCATTCAACAGATTGTAAAGGAATATCGTCAAGGACAGCGGATTACCAACGACAATCCTGAAGAAGGATACCAGGCATTGTCAAAATATGGGCGGGATTTGACCGAAATGGCTAAACAGGGGAAATTAGATCCTGTTATTGGTCGAGATGAAGAAATTCGCAGAGCAATAGAAATACTATCTCGCCGTACCAAGAATAATCCTGTGCTGATTGGTGAACCTGGGGTTGGAAAGACAGCGATTGTAGAAGGGTTAGCTAGGCGCATTGTAGCTGGGGATGTACCAGAAACTTTGAAGAATAAAAGCTTGTATTCCTTAGATCTTAGTTCTTTAGTGGCTGGTGCCAAATATCGAGGTGAATTTGAGGAACGCTTGAAAAATGTTTTAAATGAAATTGTTAAATCAGAGGGAAAAATTCTCTTGTTCATTGATGAACTTCATACGGTAGTGGGAGCTGGTGCTGCGGAAGGAGCTATGGATGCTGGCAATATTTTAAAACCCATGCTTGCAAGAGGTGAACTTCGTTGTATTGGTGCTACCACTTTGAATGAATATCGTAAACATATCGAAAAAGATGCTGCTTTGGAGCGTCGTTTCCAACCGGTTCTTGTGGATCAGCCTACAGTAGAGGATACGATTTCCATATTAAGAGGCTTAAAGGAGCGTTATGAAATTCATCATGGCGTTCGAATCAAGGATAGTGCTCTGGTGTCGGCAGCTGTACTGTCAGACCGGTATATCTCCGATCGCTTCTTGCCTGATAAAGCGATTGACTTGGTAGATGAGGCTGGTGCGAAATTACGTACAGAAATTGATTCGATGCCCAGTGAGCTAGATGAGATTTTGCGCCGGGTGATGCAGCTTGAAATTGAAGAACAGGCTCTTAAAAAAGAGAGTGATGTTTCTTCCTTGGAGAAACTAAATACGATTCAAGAGGAACTAAAAAACCTGCGTCAAGAAACAGATGTGCTGAAAGTCCAATGGCAGGGAGAAAAGGAAGCTATACTGCGCCTGCGTGGTTTGAAAAAGGAAATTGAATCTGTCAAAGCCGAGATGGAGACTGCGGAAAGGGCTTATGACCTTACTCATTTGGCAGAGCTCAAATACGGTAAGCTGCCAGAGTTAGAAGCACGGTTAAAAAACGAAGATGAATTACTAAGCAAAAAACACAATGATAAAGTCCTGTTAAAAGAAGAAGTCGGTGAAGATGACATAGCTAAGATCGTTAGCCGCTGGACTGGTATTCCGGTTAACCGTATGTTAGCGGGAGAACGAGAAAAACTGGCTAATTTAGAAAGCATTTTGCATACAAGAGTGGTAGGTCAAGAGGATGCTGTGCAGGCTGTCAGTGAAGCCATCATCAGAGCGCGGGCAGGAGTGAAAGATCCGAACCGTCCAATTGGCTCCTTCATCTTCCTCGGTCCAACAGGGGTTGGTAAAACGGAATTGGCAAAAACCCTGGCAGAAGTATTATTCGATGATGAGCGCAGCATGATTCGTGTAGACATGAGTGAATATATGGAGAAGCATACCGTCGCTCGCTTAATTGGTGCTCCTCCAGGTTATGTTGGTCATGATGAAGGAGGACAATTAACAGAAGCGGTACGTCGTCGCCCTTACAGCGTAATTTTGCTGGACGAGATTGAAAAGGCTCATAGTGACGTATTTAATGTTCTGCTGCAAATATTAGACGATGGACGACTAACAGATGGAAAAGGCAGAACCGTCAATTTTAAAAATACAGTTGTTATTATGACATCCAACTTAGGATCGGCTGAAATTTTACAAAATGAGTTTGAGAGGGCTAAAGAAAAAGTTCTTAGCATGCTCAAGTCTCATTTCAGACCTGAATTCTTGAATCGCATTGACGATATTATTGTTTTTAATGCCCTGACAGAGCAGCAAGTTAGTAAAATTGCCGGAATCCTATTGGAAAACTTGAATAAACGTTTGCAAAAGCAGATGAATATTACCTTGGTTTGGGATGAGGCGGTTTTAACATTACTATCCAAGAAAGGGTACGATTCTGCATTTGGTGCTCGGCCACTACGCCGCCAGATTAGCAGGTCTATCGAAACAGAGTTAAGCAAAAAAATAGTCCGTGGTGAAATCATGGAAGGCAATACCGTTAAACTAAAAGCGCAAGACGGCACAATCATCTTATCCCCGGTAGTAGATGCTGTAAGTCTTTAAAATAATAAACTCCTGCAAAGCGTTGATATGCTCCCTTAATGACATTGACTTGACAAAGGGCAGTTCACGTTCTGCAGGAGTTTATTATTTTATGGTAAATAGAATGAGTATGAAAGACATTATCCAAATAGGAGGACTGTACATGCCAGTTACATTAGATGGAAAGTTAGTAATTGCCATTTCTTCACGTGCTCTTTTTGACTTAGATGCCAGTAATAAAATTTTTGAAGAAGAAGGAGAAGAACAGTACACAAAATATCAGATTGAACATGAAAATGAGCTGCTGAACCATGGAGTGGCGTTTCCATTAATAAAACGGCTGCTGAAGCTGCGAGATCCTGAAACGGGAGAACCTATGGTAGAAATTATTCTGATTTCCAAAAATGATCCAAATACTGGCTTGAGAGTTTTTAATTCCATAGAGCAGCATAAATTGGATATTACCAGGGCTGCATTTACTAGGGGGCGGTCGCCATATAAGTATTTAAAAGCCTTTAAAGCCGATTTATTTTTATCTGCTAATCCCGAGGATGTATCACTTGCTCTTCAAAATGGGCATGCTAGTGCTACTATTTATGCAGGAACCTATGTAAAGCAAGAGGACGATATGGAGGAAATTCGCATTGCATTTGATGGTGATGCGGTTATATTTAGTGATGAAGCGGAAAAAATATATCAGCAGATGGGTTTAGAAGAATTCAAAAAACATGAAGCGGAAAAAAGTGAAATACCGCTGCTGCCTGGTCCTTTTATGTCTTTTTTAACGGCCTTAAATAATGTACAGAAGGCTTATAAAGATAAGGAGAAGAAGACAATACGAACAGCACTTGTGACAGCACGAAATGCGCCAGCCCACAAAAGAGCAATCAAGACATTGCGGTCATGGGGAATTACAGTGGATGAAGCTTTCTTTTTAGGAGGATTGGATAAAGCAGCCATTTTAGAAAGCTTTAACCCCCATATCTTTTTTGATGATCAACATACTTACTGCATTAATGCTTCAAAAGTAGTACCAACAGGGCATGTACCAAGCGGTGTAACAAACAGTTACTGATTATTAGGAACATAAAAAAAGAAGCCACTCCAAGGAAATGCATTGTATAGGGGGACGAAAAATGAGTGACAAATTGTTAATAAGTAATGCCTTTCAGACTTTTTTAACGGAGGCTCCAGAACATCAAAAGGTCTGGATGGAGACGGTGAAAAAGTGGGGTGAGGCAAGTCAGCTAGATAAGAAAACAGAAACTCTTTCCTATCTATCTGTATTAGCAGTATTAAGATTGGAAGGCGGACTGCCTTTTCATGTAAAACAAGCGAAAGCAGTAGGAGCGACCAGAGAAGAAGTCATAAGTGCTATTCTAGTGGGACTGCCAGCAGCAGGAAATGTTGTGATCCAATCCTTACCAATAGCTTTGAGCGCTTATGATAATGAATAAGATAACCATAGGTTAGCTGCATTACCGAACATAGGTGAAAGGGGCTGTCGCATTAGCGATATAATTATATCGCTAACGACAGTTTTTCCCTTGCAAAAACCAAGCTACTAGCTTGTCTTGGATTAAGGAACCCCTCCCTGCCCCCTTTAGCAATAGCCGATTTGTGCTGCTAGAACCATTTCGCTAGAAGTAACATCTTTTTCATTGTATTTATCGTCCTTAACGCCTTAACATTAACTTCGACACTGCTGGGCATTATTTCCCCCTTGACCGAAAAGTTTAGTGTATCTTGAGACAAGGATCCTGTCCCTTTCAGTCAGGAGTTTTTTGTTTATACGGTAAATTTTAAAAGGAATGTGTTAGGAGGGAAATCTTATTTTATGCATAAGAAATTAGTTTATACTATTATATTAATAATTCTGCTTGTATTGGGAGTTATTAATAGCTTTTGGGAAATTGAATATAATGTTAATTTGCTTGAGTCTTTCGGGAAATCCAATGAGCTTACCAGGGAGGAACGGGAGTGGCTGGATCAACATGGGGATATTATCTATGGATCTGACAACAATGCGCCGCCATTAAGATATATGGATGAAGAAAGTAAGCAATATCAAGGTATTGTTATAGATTATATCAGAGCTTTATCTATCGAATTGGAGAAAGAAATAAAGGTTAAGCCGTTGGTTTGGAATCAAGCCTTAGATAGTCTGGCAAAAGGGGAAACAGACATTTCTGATATGTATCCTTCCGAAGAAAGGGCAAAGTATTATCTTTTTTCCGAGCCTATATATAATGAAAAATCTATTATTTTGGTGGCTAGGGATAATCAGGAAATTAGTCACTATAATGATTTGCAGAATAAGACGGTGGCGGCTCAGGAAGGAGATTATGTTTGTGAATTTCTAAATTCAAAGGTTGATAATATTGATTATGTATATGCACCGGATTACTATGGGGCAATTATGCGTTTAAAAGAAGGAAAAGTAAGCGCGGTAGTAGGGGACGAACCGGTAATCAGCTGGCTGATTGATAAATTGAATTTAGAAAATGAATTTAAAATCCTTGAGAATCCCATTTACGAAAAGGAATGTGTTTTAGCAGTTCCCAAGTCGGAAAAAATTCTTCTTAATATAATCAATAAAGGGATTTATAATCTGAACCGGAAAAATACGATGGCAAAGATACAGCAAAAATGGTTTGGCATATCGGCACCTTTTATAAAACAAAAGATATTGGAAAAACTCGGTTTAAGTGTTGGAATATTTAGTATTGTAATACTTATGAGCTTTTTCCTGTTCTATACATGGAATTATCAATTGAAAAAAGAAGTACAAAAAAGAACTGAAGAGTTAGAGATGAGTAGAAATGATTTGGAAACTACTTTCAATGGTTTAATCCATTGGATGATTATCGTGAATAAGGATTACCGCATAGTTGAAGTCAATAAATCTTTTTGTGACATAATGAAAAATGACAAAAATGACATAATTAATAAAAAATGCCGGGAATTTCCTGGAACCTTATGTACTGCTGACTGTGATAGCTGTATAATCAACAGGACGCTGCTTGAAGAGAAAAACTTGCAATATGAGTTTAAATATCGAAATAGAATCTATGAAATGAGTACTTTTCCGCTTAAGGATAATTTTAAAAATACACATAGGATACTTATTATGATTAAAGATATTACAAGTTCCAGGGTCGTTGAACAGCAGCTTTTGCATTCCAATAAAATGGCGGCCATAGGTCAGTTGGCAGCAGGGGTAGCTCACGAGATTAGGAATCCGCTGGGCTTAATACGAAATTATTGCTATCTTCTGAAAAATGATATGAACAAAAATCACAATGTATCTAAAGAAGCCGTTAGTGTTATCGAAGCTTCTGTTGAAAAAGCGAGTAATGTCATAGAAAATTTACTTAATTTTTCTAGAATTTCAGGTAATAGCAGAGAAAATATCAACATTAGAGATTGTATTAGTAGTATTATAAAACTAGAACATAAAGTAATGGTCAAAAGAAATATTCAAGAAGAGATTATATGTGACACGGACATCATATGTTATGTAAATCAAGAGTCAATAAAGCATATTTTTATTAATCTGATCGCCAATGCCATTGATGCGATGCCTGATGGCGGAGTACTAACAATTCGCTGTGAGAAAAAACAGGATACGCTGTTTATTTCATGTTCAGACACTGGAATTGGGATTAATGAAAAGGATCTGGATAATATTTTTAACCCCTTTTTTACTACGAAGCCGCTGGGACAAGGGACTGGTCTGGGATTATATATTGTATATAATGAAGTGCAAAAATTTGTCGGAGATATTAAAGTTTCAAGTAAATTGGGGAAAGGTACTGATTTTTATATTACGCTGCCATTAAAGGGGGAAGATATAAATAATGAAGAGCAATAACAATTTGAAGATACTGGTAGTAGATGATGAAAAAGAATATAGAGAAGTTCTTCAGATGATACTGGAGAGTAAAGGATATATTACAGAGACGGCCTGCAGCGGTAAAGATGCTTTGGAAAAATTAAAAAAGAAAAATTTTAATTTGGTATTGTCTGACTTAATTATGCCGGGAATGAGTGGAATCGAACTTTTGGAGCAGATAATAGAAAAGCATCCTGAAACGGAAGTAATTATTGTAACAGGATATGGCACAGTTCAAAATGCAGTAGAAGCGATGAAAAAAGGAGCGTTTACATATTTTATAAAGAGTCACGATCCTGAGGAGCTTCTCATAGAGATAGATAAAATCAAAAATCTAACAGGTTTGGAAAATAATAATGAATTGGTGCGAAGCCAGCAAATAGATACTAACTTTATGTTAAAAACCAAGAATCCGAGATTTAAAAAAGTACTGGATATAGCGGAAAAAGCAGCGCAAAGTAATATAAATATTTTGATATTGGGAGAGTCTGGCGTGGGGAAAGAAGTTTTTGCCCACTATATTCACCATTGCAGTGACCGGAGAGGACGATCTTTTATTGCTATCAACTGTCATGCGTTAGCCAATAATGTACTTGAATCAGAGCTATTTGGTCATGAAAAAGGTGCTTTTACCGGCGCGGTAGAGCAAAGAAAAGGAAGATTTGAAGCAGCACACGGCGGTACACTTTTTTTAGATGAAATAGGGGAAATATCTCTTAGTACGCAAGTAAAGCTGTTAAGGATAATAGAATTAAAAGCAATTGAAAGAATTGGAAGTAATAAATCAATTGATGTGGATTTTAGGCTTATTTGTGCAACAAATAAGAACCTGCACAAGTCGATTCTGGAAGGTGAATTTAGAGAAGACTTGTTTTATCGAATGAGCACCATTACAATAGAAATTCCACCTCTTAGGGATAGAAAAGAGGATCTGACGGATTTAATAGACTTCTTCTTTAAAAGATCGGAAGCTGAACTTAAAAAGAAAGTGAATCAAATAGAAAAGGGAGTCATGAATTTTCTTTTCTCTTATGATTATCCGGGAAATATAAGAGAGTTAAAAAACATTATCGAGCGATTAGTGGCTTTATCAAGCAATGGTATCATAAAAGAAGTGGATTTGCCGGAGTATAAAAAGGGCGAACAATGTAACAATGAAATTGTCGAAGTCAAATCTCTCAAAGATGTGAGAAAGGAATTTGAAGCCAGATATATTGCAGAAGTCCTTGAACTGAGTGATTATAATATGTCGGCAACGGCAAGAAAATTAGATATAACTAGAAGACAGTTGTTCAATAAAATTACAGAATATAATCTAAAATAATAATATACAGACGCTAATGGGAAATTTATTTCCTATTGGCGTGGAAATTTATTTCCCTAAGATATATCTTTTTTAAAAGGATATATCTTTTTTTGTCGAAATAGTCGTAAAATTGGCACAAAATCTTTGCGATTTGACTTTGGCATGGAATTTGCTTGTATATATTTTATATCTATATGAAGCTGGAAGGAGATGAAATGAAAATCGTAGCAGGTTTTTGGGATATAAACGAATAGAAGAGGGGATTAGAAATTATGTCGGATAACATTAAATTACCATCATTGGGACAAGCATTTTTCGTATTAGGTGGTTTTCTTGCTTTAGCATTTGCTTGCCAAGCATTCAAGATCGAAATTCATTTGGCATTATTTTCAGGATGGTTTTTAGCTCTGTTTATTGGCAAATTGGTAGGTCATAGTTACAAGAACATGGAAGAAGCAATTACTGCTGGTATTCATAATGGTATGAATGCAGTGCTTATTCTTTTAGCAGTAGGTGCTCTTGTCGGAACATGGATTTCGGGTGGTGTTGTTCCCAGCCTGATTTATTACGGATTGAAGTTGATTCATCCATCTATCTTCTTATTAGCCACATTGATTATTTGCAGTATTACTTCACTTTCAACAGGTACTTCATGGGGAACAGCTGGTACCGCAGGAATTGCTATGATGGGAATTGGCGCAGGGCTTGGCGTACCGGCACCAATAACAGCAGGTGCGGTATTATCCGGTGCATACTTCGGAGACAAGCTCTCGCCTTTATCGGATAGTTGTATAATAACCGCTTCTATGACGGAATTAGATGTAATTGATCACGTTAAAGGTATGTTGCCGATCTCTCTAATAGGCTATATTATTACAGCTATTGCATTTACAATTACCGGATTTACTGTTGTTGGAAATAACACAGTAGATTTAAGTAAAGTGAATACGGTTATGGATGCTATTAACAGTATGTATCATGTTAGCTTGCTCAACTTAATTCCCATGGTGGTGGTCCTTGCGTTGCTGGTAATGAGAATGCCGTCAATTCCCGTGATTACCTTTGGTGCGGTCTTAGGTATTATTTGGGGTATAGTCTTCCAAGGCTTATCGCCGGTTGAAGCAATAACGACCGCTTGGGCTCAAATTCCTAAAAATTCTGGTTTAGTATTCATAGATAATATTTTGAGTCGTGGTGGAATGAGTTCTATGTTGTGGTCAGTGGGCATCATTCTTTTTGGTCTGGGTTTTGGCGGTCTCTTGGAAAAAATCGGAATATTAAAAGTTATTGCCCAAAAAGTGGAAAAAGGGATAAAATCAGGCGGTTCATTGTCAGTTATGACAATTATTGTTGCTTTCCTTGGTAATTTATTTGGTAGTGCTATGTATGTTTCATTAATTTTAACACCTAAAATTATGGTGGAAAAATACGATGAATTAGGTTATGACAGAAGGGTTCTTTCCAGAAATTCCGAATTTGGCGGTACTTTGACATCAGGTATGGTGCCATGGAGTGATAATGGTATTTTCATGGCCGGTATTTTAGGTGTGGGAACGCTTCAATATTTGCCATATATGTGGCTCACCTTTGCTTGTATCGCAGTTACTATTTTCTGTGGTTATACTGGCCTGTTCATGTGGAAAAAGAATGAAGAGCAAGTTCTGGCACAAAAGGTATCCTCTTAAGTGCATGCTTGAGTAAGATAAATTCTGGAATGGCTTGAATTCCTTTCGACGTATTGACTTGCTCGCAAGTAGAACACACAACACTAAAGGGCTTAATGCAGAATTCTTAATAAAAGGAGTAGTTATGTATGAAAAAAATATTGTTGATTGCGACTGGAGGGACAATTGCCTGTTCGGAAAGCGGCCACGGTTTGTCTCCCTCGTTTGATGCGAAGGGATTATTGGCTTTAGTTCCAGAAATAAAGGATATGTGTGATATCAGTGGCATGCTGATTATGAACATAGATAGTACAAATATGAATCCGCATTTGATGATAAAAATCGCTGAAACAATTTATGCAAATTATCATGATTACGATGGGTTTGTTGTAACTCATGGTACAGATACAATGGGATATACTTCAGCGGCATTGTCATATATGCTGCAAAATATTAAGAAGACCGTTGTTGTAACAGGTTCACAAATTGCAATAGGGGAATTATATACGGATGCAAAGAAGAATATATCGGATGCTATACGATTTGCAATTGAAGGTATACCGGGCATTTTTGTTGCTTTTGACGGAAAAATTATCAATGGAACCAGAGCAAAAAAAATCAGGACTCGTAATATGAATGCCTTTGAAAGTATAAACTGCGCCAACGTTGCCGAAATAAAACTGGGAAAAATTACTTTTAGCAAAGACGTTTGCAATATGTTAAAGGTTGATGCAAGCAAGCCATTCAATTTGCAGACTTCCATATGTACGGATGTGATGGTAGTTAAGCTGTTTCCTGGAATAAAACCGGATATTCTTGACTTTTTGAAGGAGCATTATAAAGGGGTAATTATTGAAAGTTTCGGAATCGGCGGAATACCTTGTCAAGAGAATAATGATATTCTTACGAAAGTGAAAGAACTCATTGCTGCCGGAGTAGCGGTCGTCATTACCACTCAATGTCTAGAAGAGGGAATTGATTTAGGCATATACGAGGTAGGACAAGAAATCGCTAAAAATGCGGTTATTTGTGCAGGAGACATGAATATAGAAGCCAGCGTAGTTAAATTAATGTGTGCTTTGGGCAATTACAAAAATATCGATGATATTAAATGCTATTTTGAGACACCAGTGCTTGGCGATATTAGTGTATAAATCTGTTCCAGCCTTGCCTCTTCAACAAACCAGCAACTCCTGTTTTTTTGCACATTCATGATAATTCTAAAATGAGCTTTGTCCCCCGTGCTTCAATTGTACTTTAGCAATAGCCGATTCATAATCTGCATGTACTTTAACTCAGAATTTTCTTTACGCAACTTACGCAATTCACCATCAAATAAATTTTACACCTTTTCCCGGACTTTTCGAAGTCCGGGAATTGTTTTTTTACAAAAAGAGGCCTGCCACATTATTTTTGTGCGACAGACCCTTTAACTATTTACGCATATTAAAATGAAAGAGATTTACAGTCCTCTAGCAGCCAATTCATGCTCTGCACTAACTAGCTTCACACAAAGTGCAACCAATTCCATAGCTTGTTTTAATTCTGACAATGGAGGGAAGGTAGGAGAAAGACGAATATTTTTGTCTTCGGGATCTTTGCCATAAGGGTAGGTAGCACCAGCAGGAGTGAGTAGGACGCCGGCAGCTTCAGCTTTTGCTACTATTTCTTTTGCACATCCTGGGAGAGTGTCGAGACTAATAAAGTAGCCGCCTTGCGGTTTGCTCCATGAAGCAATATTTTCGCCGCCCAGCTCTGATTCTAAGATATCCAGGACTAAATTAAATTTAGGTTTAATAATGGCTGCATGTCGCACCATATGTTCCTTTATGCCAGCTTCATTTTTGAAGAAGCGGACATGACGCAGCTGATTTAATTTGTCTGGCCCGATGGTTTGTATATTAAGCTGTTTTTTAAGCCAATTAATGTTGTTAACACTACTGACCAGCATAGCAATTCCAGCGCCAGGGAAACTAACTTTAGATGTTGAGGCAAATTCAAAAACACGGTCAGGATGACCTGCGGTATTGCAGGTTTGCAGAATATTAAGTAATGTGCCAGGGGTATCTGTGAGATGATGTACTGCATAAGCATTATCCCAAAAAATACGAAAATCAGGTGCTTTTGTAGGCATTGCTGCCAAACGCTTTACAACGATATCAGAATAGATAATACCAGTGGGATTACTATACTTTGGTACACACCAGATGCCTTTGATTGCTGGATCGGAGGCCACTAAGTTTTCAACTTGGTTCATATCCGGCCCATCATCTTGATAGTTAACTCTGATCATTTCAATTCCTAAGTGCTGGCAAATGGCAAAATGCCGATCATAACCAGGACTGGGACAGAGGAATTTTACTTTTGGCAGCTTACTCCAAGGGACATCACTTTCTGGCAAGCCATGCAGCATGGCGCGAGAAATTAAATCATGCATCATGTTTAAGCTGGAATTACCCCCAATGATAATTTCCTCGGGTTTTGCATCTAAAATCCAAGAGAAAAGTTCCTTTGCTTCGGGAATACCGTCGATTCCGCCATAGTTTCGGCAGTCAATTCCATTCGAAGCTTTATAATCGGATTTGGTAAGGCAATCTAAAAGATCAGCAGAAAGATCTAATTGCTCAGTGCAGGGCTTTCCCCGGGACATATCTAATTTAAGGTTTTGAGCCTGAAAATCTTGATAGCTCTTAGATAATTCAGCATAATAGCCTTGTAATGTTGTGTTACTCATGTCTTTCAATTTACTCATTTTTACATCTCTCCTTCACATTCTTTCATTATATTGGAATTAGTAAGCCAAAGGCAATAGGTTTTCACAAAAACGATAGTATGTATTCTGAATACGTTATGAAAGGCAATGATAATTTCTGTACTAAAAGCAAAAAAAAACTTACTAATTTAAGTAAGCAGTCTAACATTCAGATTGATATTTTTCTTTGTATGCCTGTTTATTTTGGGCAATTTCACTTAATAAATCAATGAAGAGATCAATTTCATTGCTATTATTATAGAATCCTAGACTTAGCCGTACTAATCCAGGAAAAGGAACTTCAGGTTGCTGTTGATAATAGGTTAACTTGTTGGGGGTTAGACCTAAAAGCTTTTCAACATAGGGATGAGCACAGAATAGGCCGCTTCTTACAGCGATACCCCCTTCATAAGAGAGCATCTTTGCTAACAATTCATGATGGACACCTGGAAGATCAAAAGAAATGATGCCTAGTCGATCTTCATTCTTTTCAGCACAGCAATATAATCTTAGATCAGGAATGGATGTTAATTTGTGAATGGTATAGTGGATCAGCTCTTGTTCGTATTGATCAATGACATTCATGCCAATCGACATTAAGGTCCTAATTGCCGCTGTTAATGCTACTACACCCATAACATTAGGAGTGCCTGCCTCCTCTTTATGAGGGGAAAGAGACCATTCGATAAATTGATGTGAAACTAATTCTACTGCACCGCCGCCTTTACAAAAAGGCTCTTGTCTTTCGAAGGTTTCCTGTGGACCAATGAGAACTCCAATGCCAAAGGGTGCATACATTTTATGGGCAGAGAATACTAGATAATCGATGTGTTCTGGAGAATCATAGTCTTTCATGTCAATAGGGGCATGAGGTGCCAATTGTGCTCCATCAACAAGAATTTTTGCGCCATGCTGATGAGCTAATCTGGCGATTTTATGAATTGGATTTTTATAGCCAGTTACATTGGAGGCTCCAGCAATGGCGACTGTTTTTACTCTTCCTCTATAATTTTTTAATTTCATTTCTAAATCTTCTAAAGAAAACATGCCGTTTTTATCGATAGTTACATAATCAATAGTAAATCTATCTCTCCACGGTAAATCATTCGCTAAATGCTCCATATCGGAAGCGAGGATGACCTGTTTATCATCATTTTCTGCTAAAACATAAGACAGTAAATTAATAGACTCAGTGGTATTTTTTGTATAAATAACAACATCTCTCTGATCTGCATTTACGAAGCTTTTAATCACGTCTCTTCCTTCTTCATAGATATCAGATGAAAGCAGGGATTTGTAACCTGTACCGCGGTGAATGGATGAATACCAGGGGGCAAAATTAATTATTTCGTCCATGACTGCATGCAGAGGGGGAGTGGTTGCTGCATTATCAAAATTAATGTAAGTAACGCTGCTGCCGTTGATTAAGGGCACTTTTTCTTCTACTCCGACTACTAGATTTCTAAGATTTGAGTGTAGTATCATATTGTGTCCTCCAATCTTGATATTGGATACTCTTCATAAAGTATTTACACTATATGTTATTCTATGCATAATCCAAGAGATTTTACACAAGAGCGTAGATAAAAACTAAAAGAAAAGTGAGAAATTTGCTGGAGAATAGAGGAAAATGAAAGAAAAGAAAGAATAATGTCTTAACGTAAAAAACGATAAGATGTAAAGGAGACTGTAACAAGCCATGGTAAAATGGGAAGCTAAATATAGCCTGGGAGTAGAATCCATTGATGAACAGCACAAAGAGCTATTTAGAATAGCAAATCGAATTTATGAACTTTTGAAAAATGAAATGATCTTGGATAAATATGATCATATCATGGAAATCATTGATGAGTTAAAAAACTATACAGTAGATCACTTTAAAGACGAAGAAGAGTACATGAAAAGTATTGGCTATAAAAAGTTTCTTTCCCACAAAGTTGCTCATACTGATTTTTTAGATAAAATGGAAAATATCGACGTAAATAAAATTGATAACGGACATAATGAATATTTACTAGGTATATTAGATTTTGTATGCGTTTGGCTTATGGAACACATTATGAAAGAAGATAAATTAATCGTGGCCTAATCATTTTTCACATAAAAAAGTATTCCTAGGAGAACAAAGCCCTCCTAGGAATTTTTTGCGAAAATCAGAAAGCATAAATAAACCCTTTGTGTCCTTTGCGTCTTTGTGGTTCGGTTATCTTTATTTTACAATTGTAATTGTACCGGCTTTTCTTGGCGCAGGTTTAGGAGTACTTCTTTCGGGGGAACCTAAGGCGGCAGACCCATAAATCCTATGTTCAGGAGGTACTCCTAATTCAGTTAAGATTGCTGTCAAGACTAAAAAGCAATTTGCAGGATTTTTATCTTTTGATGGTAAATACAGGTAATAGGTATCGAACTGTTATCTGTAAATTAGTTCTATAAATGGATTGGGAGGTTTATGAAAATGATAGAAGAACTAGAGTTTGCCCAGGAGCTTATTGACTTTATTTATGAAAGTCCAACGGCTTTTCATGCTGTGGATACAGTAAAAAAGCGCCTGCATCATTGCGGTTTTATAGAAGTTCGAGAAGATGAAACGTGGAATCTTAAAAAAGGTGGTAAATATTTTGTAACTAAGAATGATTCTGCAATTGCTGCTTTTATTTTAGGAATTGGAAATCTGGAAGAGTCGGGTTTTAAAATTATAGGAGCGCACACCGATTCACCCACTTTTAGAATTAAGCCTGCACCGGAGATGATTAGTGAAGGAAACTATATCAGACTCAATACAGAAGTGTATGGCGGCCCTATACTAAACACCTGGCTGGATCGGCCATTAGGGGTAGCGGGAAGAATTACGGTAAGAAGTGAAAATATCTTATATCCAGAAACTAAGCTTGTAAATATAAAAAGACCGATCCTTATTATTCCAAACCTTGCAATACATATGAACAGAGAAATTAATAAAGGTATAGAACTAAACCCCCAAAGAGATACACTGCCACTGTTGGCTCATGTAAATGAAAGGTTAGAAGCGGGAAATTATCTGCTCAATGAGATTGCAAAAGAGTTAAAGGTAGATGTATCAAGTATTATCGACTTTGATTTATACCTTTATGAATACGAAAAGGGCAGTATTATTGGTCTTACTAATGAGTTTATATCTTCAGGAAGATTAGATGATTTAGCGATGGTTCATGCAGGTCTGGAGGCACTCTTAAGAGTCACGGCAACACAATCAACAAATGTACTGATTGCCTTTGATAATGAAGAAATAGGCAGTAGAACCAAGCAGGGAGGAGATTCACCATTTCTTTCTACTGTCTTAGAGCGGATTCTTATTTCCCAGGGCAAAGGACGAGAAGAGTTTTTTCGATCACTGGCAAAATCTTTTATGATTTCTGCAGACCTTGCCCATGCTGTACATCCCAATATGGGGGAAAAGCATGATCCTGTAAATAGACCTATTTTAAATAAAGGACCCGTGATTAAAATTAGTGCCAAGCAAAGCTACACTACCGATAGTAATTCTGATGCAGTTTACGAAGAAATATGTAAAAAAGCAGGTGTACCTGTACAAAAATTTGTTAATCGCTCTGACTTAGCAGGCGGCTCTACCATCGGTCCTATTTCATCGACTCATTTAGCTATACGCTCTGTAGATATGGGAACTCCTATACTTGCTATGCATTCTGTCAGGGAATTGGGAGGGGTCTTAGATCATACCTATGTAACAGCATCTTTTGAAGAATTTTATAAGTTGTAAGGAAGCAATAAGAAGGACGCTGATGTGTTCTGATAATCAGAATATCTTGACTTATTCTTCGTGATCAAATAAGGGACACGGAGCATATAAATAGAAAAGATGCCTATCACTTACTACAAGAGAAGGATAGGCATCCTTTGTTATTTTATTTGGGATTAATCTGCAGGGCTGTAAATGGGTAAAAAGAAAACGGGTACGATTGTGTCCGGGAGAAATAATAGGCAGCTATGTTTCAAAGCAACTGCATAAGTTGACATAAGAAAAGCCTCCGCAAAGCTTTGCGAAGGCTTGATTTTCATGGTGACCCCGGAGGGATTCGAACCCCCGACCTATTGATTCGAAGTCAAGTGCTCTATCCAGCTGAGCTACGGAGCCATTTAAGTCATATAATCCATTCTATCGGATGATAGCTGAAATGTCAAATTTTATTAGTAATATTAAATTGCGGATTTTTTTATTGGATCAAAGAAATAATAATTACTGTGCATCTGATTTCTTAAAGATAGACTGATTAAAGTACGGTTTTGGCGATGAATTACCAGATGAAATATGAAAGTGAGGCGATATAATGGATGGACGCGGGCCGATGGTTATATCTACTGAAGATTTGTGGTTAATCATTATCGCAATCGCAATGGGAACGATGGCAAGGCTGCTTGTACTAAAAGTCGATTATAAACAATATCCTTCCTACCCCAATGGAGTTCTCATTCATGTAGTGCTGGCATTTGTAGCCGCATCCATTGGAGCCGTTGCCATCCCAGCTATCAAGTCGAACAATTACACGGCGGTCACTTTTCTTGCATTGGCTGTTCAGAATTTTCGTGATGTTAGAAAGACGGAAAGAGAGAGCTTAAAAGATTTGGAGGAGACCGAATACACTCCTCGTGGGAATGCGTACATAGATGGAATCGCCAAGACTTTCGAAGCAAGAAATTATTTTGCATTGGTTGTTTCCCTAACTACGGCTGCTTCTATGGAGATCGTTGCTGCACTGCACATCGGTATAATGTATCAGGTGGTGGCAGGGATTCTTGCCGGATGTATTGTTTATCAGGTGATTAGTAGATTTTCCAAGGGGAAAAGTGTCGGGGATGTTGCAGCCGTGCGTCTTGCCGATATAAAAGTAGAAGGCTGCGAAGTTTCTGTAGAAGGTACCTTCGTAACTAATCTTGCTGGAACTCAGAACGCTCAGAAGATGATTGCGAAGGAAGGGGTAGCGGTTATCATTGAACCCAACCAGAAGCATTCTGCTATTGCACTTCATAATTTTGGGCAGCGAAAGGCAATTCTTTTTGAAGCGACCCGAACACTTGGGGCTAAGCGATACAACTTCACAAGAAAAGACTATGAAACGGGAAAAATCATCATATTATTTGTGCCTATCGTTAGAGATTTTGAGAAACTGATTGACGTTGTTAAGAATACACCATTATTAGAATCCGTTAAAAAGAGTCATGCCGTATTACGATCAAAAGCGGTGGAGGAGTAAACATGGGGAATGAAAGTACACAAAGGCAGACAGCAGCAATCATTGCTGCAGTTACTCTCTCAAATCATAAAATACTAAGTGCAGGTGAAGCATTCGTCCTTGAGGCTAAGGATGAAGAAGAGCAGCAAAAGCTAACACTTGAGATAGCAAAGACAGTCAAAGGGGATGTAACACAATTGAGTAATGGGATCTATTTGATTCTTAAAAGTTAAAAAATAGTACAGCATAAAATAGATTTATGCTGCACTATTTTTTAACTTCGCAGACTAGCTTTTTAAAAACATCTTCTTCCGAGTGGGAATCTTTTATTTCATTTCCAATAGGTGCTGGAGGAGGGGCATCGAAAGCTCCATTGGAATGATTTGTTATAGATCTTTCGATGTTTGCCAACCGATCCAGCAAGCGTTCAAATTCCCAGCGGTCAACAGGTTGTAATTCATCCTTGAGTATAAATCCAAATCGTCCATTGGGTTCAATGGTTCCCCATTTTACATCAGATACTTTAGAAATACTTGCTTGACGAAGTTCCATTTCTAGTTGTTGAATTGTCATTCGAACTTGTTTGAGCCTTTCTCGTTTCATCTCTCCATTTTCAATGAGCACTACAGGATGTCCAGTAAAAATTTTCTTTAAGAATGGAAATCTGATTTCAGAGTACTCAATTGCGATCAGAGTAAACACGGCAACTGCAACTAGCACAAATGTATCGATTAGTTCAGCTCCTACAAGGGGTTCAATTAGAACGGTACCCACTGCTAACATGACTACCGTTTGTGCTACGGTCATTTGGGCTAGGGATTTGCGTCCTGCAATGCGTAAAATAAGTGTGCCGTAAAGTATCGTAAGCAAGGTTTTCCAAATAAGGGAGAAATCAAGAGTACCCACTTTTTACATCACCTAAACTAAATTTGTAGCTCTGCAAAATAGAAAGGCTAAGCAGGCACCAAGCATGGGTCCAACGATAGGAATCCAAGCATATCCCCAGTTTGAGCTGCCTTTACCAGCGATAGGCAAGATCGCATGAGCAATGCGAGGACCTAAATCACGGGCAGGATTGATCGCGTAACCCGTGGTTCCGCCCATACTCAGACCGATTCCCCATATTACCATCGCAATGATATAGATATTAAGACCAGTACCGAAGCCTGGATTGCCTTGGACGGCTTTACTAGCAATGGTAAAAAATGCGATCAATAAGAAAGCAGTTGCTAATAGTTCACAAAGCAGGTTTGCCATAGGGCTGTTGATAGCAGGGCCCGTGGAGAATACGCTTAGCTTACCTTCTTTGCTATCCGTGGCTCCCCAGTGAGGAAGATACATTAACCAAGTGATAGTGCCACCTGCAATGCCGCCAAGTATTTGAACAAACATGGTAGGAATAGCCTGAGCAAAGGTGTATGTACCTGCAAAGGTTTTGAAAAGAGTAACAGCGGGATTCAAATCAGCCTGAGGGGCACCCAGGGAAATAGCAGCAAAAGCACCAATCATAACGCCGAAAGCCCACCCTGCAGTAGTACAAATCCAGCCAGCTCCTTTGGCGTAAGACTTCTCTAAGGTAAGATTTGCATTCACGCCACAACCAAAAGAAATTAGCACTAAAGTACCAAAAAACTCGCCAAATAAATTTGTCATATTTCCTCCTTGAGATGATGTGATAGTTTTTTTAGTAATCTGCAGATACAGTATTAATATACGCATTACTTTATTTGCTATACAGAGTAAGTATTTATCTTTGGCAGAGAAAGATCATACTTATTGTTGGAGCGCTGGTAGACAAGTAGTTTAAAGTGTAGGATAATAATTTTCTAGAACAATGTTGGCGGAGGTGTTTTTGTGCGACAAAAATTAAACTCATAAAAAAAGCCCAGAATGTTTTCTGGGGTGGTTATAGCGGTTACTTCTCCGATCCTGATGGTCATTTATGGGAAGTAGCTTTGAATCCCATGATCGGCTTTGATGAAAAAGATGCTTTACTCTTGTAGTAACTGTTCTGCTTTTTATAAAACTGTACTAATACAGTTTACCTTATTGCAATTGAGGATTGTGATACATTAGGATATAATGATGCAAAGAGTCTATTATTATGAAGCGCACATGCGCTTCTAACTCATTTCTAGTGTAGGTGATAATTATGAAACTAATCGTATCGGATTTAGATGGCACTTTTCTGGATTCGAATCATGAGGTCATTGAAGAAAATGTTGCGGCGCTTAAGGCGGCTCAAAGCAAAGGAATGGAAATTGCGATTGCAACAGGCAGAAATTATGGAAATGTCTTGGCGCTATGCCAACGGGCGGGCCTTAAACCTCACGTAATATCAAATAATGGTGCATTTGTGTATAATAAAAATGGAAATCAGATAAAAGCGATTGGTTTGGATAAAGATCACGTAAGAGAAGCTCTTGATTGGCTTAGCTATCGTAAGTATTTCTATACATTATGTACGGATCATTTCGTATACATGCCAGCTAATGCGCATACTATCTTAACCCGTGATTATGAAAATGCAATTAACCATGTCAGGAAGATGACACCTGAGAAGCTTAAGGAAGGAATCGATGTTTTTCTAACCTTAGATAGTGCAGTGTTTGTCAATAATTTTAATGAAGTACTAGAGCAAGATTTTGTTTTTGGTAATATTTCAGCGATTACTTTAGATGATGACAAGTTGCGTCATGGGAGGGAGTATTTTAGTAATTACACAGGTATGTCAATGACCATAGCGGGCAAGGATATTTTTGAAATGATTCATCCCTCTGCATCCAAAGGTAATGCATTAGAGACTTTGATAGCACATTTAGATATTTCGTTAGATCATGTAATGGCATTTGGTGATAACTATAATGACATTTCTATGCTGCAAAGAGTTGGTTTTAGTGTAGCAGTTGAAAATGCGGAAGACGACGTCAAAAAAATCTGTAAGTATGTATCTCTTTCGAATGACGATAAGGGGGTAGCCTATATGATACACAAGCTTCTGGGCTAAGTATTATCTTATAACCACAAAGACGCAAAAATAAAGTCCTTTGCGTATTTGTGGTTCAATTAATTTAAGTTTTATTTTATAATTTATCAGCAATAGATCGTATATTGCTCTAATCATAAAATAAAAGCCTTGCAAAATTCTAATAAAGAATTAGCGAGGCTTTATAAGATAAACAACCATACTACAGCACCCATTTAATGATGACGATTCTTTAAGAACAGATTATGAGCAGCTTCGATTACTGCACAAAGTAAGAAAAACATACAGACAATAGTACCTGAAAATTTAAGGACATCCACTGCGATGGAACAAAACATATGCCATGATCCAACAATTGGTGCAATAAGATAAATTCCTAAGAAGATTGTTGAGGATAATAGTAATAAATAAGCTGATGGATAGTTATCAAACATATTATCATCTCCTTGGTTTTATTATATCACTCTGAATAAGCGTAGTCTAGGCATTAAGCTGAATATTTTGAAAATTATAACAAGAAAATGTTAAAGCTTTAGTTACAGTATAGTATGATGTAAGATATAAAAAAGGTAGAGAAAGAAGAAAATATACATAAAAAGCACAGAGCACACTAAAGGGAGTTGATAACCTTAGTGTGCTCTGTGCTTTCATGTAAAATCCATGATTTCTATGATGCTTTTTTACTTCAAGCGAAAGGATACTGGCAATGATGTATAACATGCTACTGTTTTGCCACTATCCCGATCCTTGGCCGGCACGAATCTCCATTTTGCTACTGCAGCTACGGCTGCATCATCCAAGGATGAATGACCAGTAGAGCGGCTTACAGAAATTTCACCGGGACGACCATTTGCTAAAATCTGTACTCGTAGCACCGCAGTACCTTCCAAACCAGCCTGTCTGGCATCTGATGGGTAGGAGGGATCTACTTTCGATAAGATACCTGGTGCGGCAATACCGCTGCGTGAACCACCGCCGCTTACCGCAGCAGACGCTGCAGAGCTACTAGAACTGCTAGCTTCACTAGATGATGATGAAGAGGAGGAACTTGGTGCTTCAGCCTCCGTCATGGTTAAATCGCTGGCTGTAACAACAGGCTCTGCCTTGACAACTGGAGTACTTGTTTGGATTTGTTCTACTGGCGTTGCTTCCGTTGGAATTGGTTTTGGTATATCCTGATGGAGCTCCGGTAGAGATGGGCTATTTCCAGCTCGATCTGCCGGGTCACTCATTAAATCCATTTCCAGAATGACCTCTTCTTGTATTGGCAAGGCAGCTGTAAATCCAGAAGCGATATAGCCTGCCGTCACTAAGAGGATAATATGAAGGAAAAAAGATACAGCCATGGCTTTACGCCAATGAAATGCATAGGACATAGATGAGTTACCTCACTTTCTCTGCCGCTATCGATACTCGGTGAGCTCCGGCTAACTTTAGTTCATCCAGAACAGCGATTACTTGACCGTATGGTACTTGTTTATCGCCTCTTAAGACAAAAACATTATCCGGCTGTTTTCCCAGTTCTAGACTGACTCGTTTAGCTAGCAAGTTTAGCGGTATTTCTTCCTGATTAAACATTACACTGCCATTATCCAGGACTGTAATGTTTATACTGCTGGGTTTATCCTGCTGAACAGATGCTGCCTGGGGCAGATTCACTGGAATGGTGTGCTGCTCTACCATATACAGAGTACTCATCATAAAAAACACTAATAAAAAGAAGATAATATCAATCATAGGGATAATCATCAATTGTGGTTGATTATCTACTCGTAAACTACGCAATCTCATGTGTTTCTCTCCGTGCTGCTTTTTTAAATGGCATATAGCTGATGACTAATGCGGCTGTTTGCTCAATATCACTGATCATACGGTTGACTCTTCGAGAAAAGTAGCTGTGGGAAACAAGAGCCAAAGTAGCAACACTAAGACCTGTTGCAGTGGCAACAAGTGCTTCCCCGACACCGCCTGTAATGGCCATGGGCTGTCCAGATTGTACGTTGAACACGCTAAAGGAATTGATCATGCCGATAACAGTTCCTAATAGTCCAAGCAGTGGGGCTAGAGTAACTATCGTGCTCAGATCATCTAGGCGGTCTCGCAGACGATCAGCTGCCAACGTGGCACTACTTTCCAAAGCATTTTCTACTTGACCATTTCGTTGAGAAGCCAAAAGCCCGGCTAGGGTTACTCTTGAGAGTGTATGTGGCTTTTGCTCACATAATTGAATGGCATCATTCAAACGCTGCTTTTCCAATAAAGGTTGTAGTGCCTGATGAAAAGCCTGTGTATTAGCAAATGTATTTTTGTAGTACAAAACGCGCTCGACGGCAATTGCCACCACGAATAGCGAGCAGATCGCTAAAAGATACATGACAGGACCGCCCTTGTGAAACAAATCTATTGAATGATTTAAAAATTCCATATTATATTAGCTCCTTATAAATAATTTTTGTGGGTATTTTTTTAGCAGTAAAAAATGTATTGCAAAAGCAAAGTAGCAGCGTAAGACTGCTTACCATGAAACAGGCAGCATACCAGTAGCTCGCAGTAGATTTACCTGGCATTTGTGGTAATCGTAAAGGGCATTCACATTATTGGCTTTAGCTTCGGCCAGTGTGCTATAGGAATTTAGAAGATCCTCATTGTTAGTTTTCCCGGATTTGAACTCCGCAATAGCGGTTTCATAATCCTCTGCGGCTTTACCAAGGCATTGAGCAGTTTCCTTCATCACAGTGTCAGCTTGTTGAAAGTAATAGAAGGCTTCTCTGGTTTCTTGAGTGATTTTCTCAATTTTCTGTTCCAGGTATTCTTGTGATTTAGCTTCTTCTAAAGTGGCCTGGCGGACTTGTATGTTAGCCAGGCCAGCATCAAACAAATTAGTTGACACACTAACAGTTGTGTACCAATACTGCTCTGGCAGCCACAGGTCACTGGCGACAAAGAGTAAGTAAACACTAGGACGCTTGTTGCTGGCAGCGACTTTTATACCCCATTGGGCTACGGTCTGCTCTTTGCGGGCTTGCTTTAAATCATTGCGCTGATGTAGTGCGGTCTGGATGGCAAGATCCAATGTTTCAGGGGCAGACTGTCCCGGTATTTCCGACAAAGTCAATTCCTGATCTGGCTTAAGCTGCAGAAGGCTTGTTAGCTGGCTAGTGACCAACTGGCGCTCATTATGTATACGAATGTAATTTTGCCGGGCTTGCGCCAGTTTAGCTTCAGTTCGCTGCACATTCCTTTTAAAGTCGTTTTTTGTCGCATCCTGAAGTTTGACTTGTGCCAAATGCTGGGTCAGGTTTTCTACAGCCAGGCTCGCTAGATCTTCACAGCTCTTAGCTTGCAATGCATTAGAATAAGCCAGCATCGTATTGGCAGTTACCTGTTGCTTGGTATGTTCCAGATTATCAGTAACTCCTTCATAAAACTCTTGTGACTGCATCACCAAGTTTTTGGTTCTACCTCCATCAGACAAAGGAAGTTTGGCTGTCAAGTAGTTGCCGTATTCTGGTTTAGGTGATTTTTCAATTTGGGTCTGCTCATGAGTTATACTGACGGTAGGCCAATAAGTAGACTTATTTTTCTTAATTTCCAAGGAGGCTTTGGCTGCATCTAACTCCGCTATTTTTACTGCATGACTGCGGGTTAGCGCCAAGTGTATGCTCTCAGGAAGGGTGAGGGCAAGAGGGGCGGTATAGCCCCAGTTTGGTGCGCTCCAGCAAAAAAGAGTGATGCCGGCACAGAAAAAAGTCCGACGAAAGTTCATATATTGCTGTCTCCTTACATTTTAGTATGCCACCAGTACTTGAGGGGTATGGCATAGCTAGCAGGGGATCAAACATGCCAAAGATTGAATTTAAAGTGGAGCGTATTTGCACTTATCAGCGGTGTATCCGCCGACACAATCTTCTAATTCAACTCCTTTTTCGTTTTTTAAAAAATTGTTAGATGTAACAAGAATGATATTTGATATAAATAATCATTCTCGATACATCTAGATGGCAAATTGTAAGCACGAGTTAAGGACACATTTCCTGTAGTGATATTTAACTTGTGTTGAGAACCATTATAGCAAGAAGTTTTAATATATGTCAATCACTATAGTGCCTAATTATAAGAGGTCAAAAAAATAGTTGCAATTGCCATAACATGAGAAACAATCTCATATTTGAAGCTGTTTAAGTAGTAATTATTTTGTTAAAAAGGAGTATTTTTAAATCAATTTGGGTTAGTATACAACTTGAAATAGTATCCATATACTAGTGCACTGTTAGTATGACGATTTGTTTTTCACTCCGTGATCCAAAAGGTATGACCGATTGCTGCTCTTTTATATAGAAGCATTTTGCAAATTTAAGTTTTTATTACTAGCTTCGGGTTCGTTTTACCCGGCTGGGTTGCAGTAAGTTCATTCAATGAAGCCCTGTCAGTTATTACTTATTGATAAAATAAATTGGACAGATAGTCGATGGCTTCATCTACTCGACTGCCGGGATTAACAGCAAACAGGCAATATGGCAGCTGGTAGACCCGATTTTCCTGTACGGCTTTTAACTTTCTCCAGCTAGGGTGAAGTGCCAATTCATTGCGAATTTGGTCACTGACCTTAGTGTCATAGCTATGGGTAATTAGCAAGATCAGGTCTGGATTGGTCTGGATCGCAATATCAAGACTGAGGGGAGCATATCCCATGGCATTGCCACCGCCTACGCTTTGGACAACATTCATTGCATTGAGGCGGCAGAGAAGATCGCCGATAAAACTGTTTGGCAGTGCCATATGAAAACTTTCGGCAGATCCCCAGACAACGAGGACTTTTGGTGAGGGTTTATTTTTGCTTTTCGCTTGGACCTGCTGCAATTTGCTATCCAAACGATGAATCACCTGATAAGCTTGCCGCGAATGATCTGTCAATTCACCATAAAAGCGCAGGGTTTGGCTAATCTGCTGGTAATTATTTAATCTTTGAAGGTATACTAAAATACCCGCTTTTTCTAATGAGGCAAGGATTGGCTGACGCAAATGAATATCAGTAGTCAAAACTAAGTCGGGTTTTAAAGCGATAATCTGATCAATGTTGGGAGTTGGTGTCTCGCCTACAGATGGCACGTCTTTAATTTTTTCCATCAGATCCGATGACAGTGCCATAGTACTGGGGCGACCGACTAATTCTCCGCCAACGGCATAATATAAATCAACATTAGAAGCGTTAAGAGCAATAAGCCGCAACGATCTACCCTTTTTAATGGTTTGTATTAAACTGCATTTCGGACACTGGATTTCAATATACTTTACCTGACCTTTGAATAAGAGCCTGTTGCATTTTGAACAACGGCATTCATTTGAACCAGTGTTATTTATCATGTTATGACGTATTTTCATGATATTCCTCCATTAACAGCAAATTAATATATAAATAAAAAACCCCGTGCGAAATACAATTTCATCACGGAGCTCTGGGCTCTCTTTGTTTTATATTTTCTATAATGATTATTATTATCATTATAGAAAATGGATATAATTTTGTCAATTCAAATATATATTTTTATAAAAATAAATTGACTTTGATAATGGTTATCAATATACTAAATAGTAAAGGTAAATACTCCCTTATCTTACTATGGGGGAAAAGATCATGCCACACCACTATGGCAGGTGATTTTTAGATCGTATAATTTGGAGTGATGCACATGGAGATAAAGGATAAAGAATTGCGGTATGCAAAACCAAAATGGCCAGAAGTACGTTGTGGTCAATGTAATCGCTTATTATTTCGTGGAATCGTTGAAGATATGGAGATTAAGTGCTCACGGTGTGGCGAAATTCAGTATATAGGCGATTGTAAGCAAGAAACCAGAATGAACGTTTGCAACAAGTAAGCTGGAGTTTCGTGAAAACATTGTTATATTCTCAAAAAAGATATTGACTTTGATAATTGTTATCAATATACTATAGAACAATAATAGCATTTGGTGGTTCTGTACTAAACAATACAATACAATACAAATGGTTAGCAAAATAACCGATTAGAGAGCCAAGAGCTCCGTGCCAGTAGTAATACGCACGGAGCTTTCATTTATTTTAATAGACCCGAGATATTAAGAGCCTATGGCTCGTGAAAATCAAGAAGTGAGGTGCGAAGATGAATAGAATGACAATTGGAATAATCGTTTTATTATTGGCTGTCAGTGGATTTTTCTTGTTTAGAGGACAGTCAGAACCAGTGGTAAATCAGTCAACTCGCTATAGTGTAACTGACAGTGCTGGCAGACAGGTGGAAATCCCCCGTCAGCCCCAGCGGGTGATTGTTTTGAATGCTTCTAATCTGGAACTATTCTATGCAGTCGGCGGGAAGGTAGTTGGACGCCCCGCTACAGAGGCTTTGCCACAGGCTGTTAAGGATGCTGTCCAGCAGATCCCGACTGTTGGCGTTACTCCCAATCCTAATATTGAACAGATTATTGGGTTAAAACCTGATTTGATTTTAGGAGTTAACATGCCATTTCATCATAATTTGATTCCAGTGTTAGATAAAGCGGGCATTCCCATTCTGCTGCAATCCCTTGATAACTATCAACAAATTATCGACACACTGCGTTTTTATGGAGAACTAACGGGAAAACCGGATCAGGCAGACGTACAAATCAACCAGATTCAGTCCCGCTACGAAGAGATAATGAATCATAATAAAGATCGTGTGGCCCCTAAAGTAGTAGTTGTATGGGGATCTCCGGAAAGCTTCAATATGGCAACATCCCGCAGCTTTAGCGGAGATTTGCTGAAACGTCTGGGGGCGGTTAATATTGCTGACCAGGGAGATGACGGCAGTGGACATATGGGCTATGTACCATTAAGCATGGAATATGTTGCGAAGCAAAATCCGGATATGATTTTTTTGATTACCCATAGTTCCGATGAAAAAATCAATGAGAAATTTCGCAATGAATTGTCTAATCATCCTGCATGGCGGGGACTAAATGCTGTCAAATCCAATCAAGTTCATCAGTTGCCCTATCGTTTATTTGCTGTAAATCCTGGTACGCAGGTGGGTGAAGCATTGACTGTTTTAGCTGGGTTTTTATATCCGGAGGTGACGAAGCAATGAGAGAAGTCGCAATCGATCCTCGTGGGACTTGGCGAACGGGGATCAGTATAACTGGGCTGGTTGCGCTAGTGGCGGCCTTGTTTTGGGGGATCAGAGTGGGAGCTGTACCCTTTAGTGCTTATGATATCTGGAATGTATTTATTGCTCCGGCCAGCAATGAAGCCTATCAAATTATCTATAATATCAGGGTGCCCCGGGTATTGGTTGGCGCGTTAACCGGGATCAATTTAGCTTTAGCCGGCTGCATCTTGCAAGGGGTGCTGCGCAATCCTTTAGCCGATCCTGGAATTATTGGAGTATCCGCGGGAGCTGGTCTGGCAGCTATGTCTGTGATGATTTTATGGCCCGGGCTTATGGCATTGGTGCCGGCGGTTGCTTTCATTGGAGCCCTGCTGGCTGCTGGAATCGTATTTTTATTGTCCTGGGATCGGGGAATTCAGCCTCTTAGGCTGATCCTAGCCGGCGTGGCCCTGGCTGCCTTCTTTGGCGGCGGCATGAGTGCTCTTATGGTCTTTCACTCCGATAAAGTGCAGGGGACGGTCAACTGGATGGCTGGGGGATTTCAAGGGCGCAGCTGGAATCATGTGCAGATGATTCTGCCTTATAGCTTGGTCGGAGTTTTAGGGACTATGCTTTCTTACCGTCATTTAAATGCATTGCAGTTAGGTGATGAAGTTGCCAAAGGTTTGGGCATAAGAGTGGAAAAAGCGCGATTTTTCCTGGTTGTTTTGGCAGCCTTGCTGGCAGCTTCGGCAGTCAGCGTGGCGGGTCTCTTAGGCTTTGTTGGACTTATTATCCCCCATATTGCCCGCATGCTGGTTGGTTCGGATTTTGAGTATCTGATGCCCTGTGCAGCCGTACTGGGAGCTACGATTGTAGTAGCCGCCGATACTGTCGCCCGTACCATATTCAGTCCGGTGGAAGTACCAGTAGGAATCTTTATGGCCTTTTTAGGAGCTCCGTTCTTTATTTATTTACTGCGAAAGGGGATGCAGCGATGAATCATACCATTGAAGCCCAATCTATTAAACTTGGCTATGGCAGCAAGGTGATCATTCCAGAAATGGATATTGTAATCGATAAACCGGAAATTATCTCAATTATTGGACCAAACGGATCAGGGAAATCCACCTTATTGAAAGCATTAAGCCGAATATTGATTCCTTTGGCTGGCTGCGTCTTGCTGGCTGGCAAGGATATTCATCAATTGCAACCACGACAGGTAGCTAAAATTATGGCGATACTGCCTCAGACAGTACATGCGCCGGGAGACATGACAGTTTATGATCTGGTGGCATATGGGCGTATGCCCTATAAAAAAATGTTTGAAAAATTGGACAGTGATGATCAAGAGTGTATGGCAGCGGCACTGGAAGCCACTGGTATCCGGAAAATGCTGCACCGGCGGCTGGACAGTTTGTCGGGAGGGGAAAGGCAGCGGGCTTGGCTGGCTATGGCCCTGGCCCAGGAACCTCGCCTGCTTTTATTAGATGAACCGACAACCTATCTGGATATTCATCACCAGCTGGAATTAATGAAGCTGGTTCGCAAACTGCATCAGGATATGCAGATTACCGTTATTATGGTTTTGCATGATTTAAACCATGCAGCTCGCTTTAGCCAGCGTATGATTGCGGTCAAAGACGGTCTGCTATTTGCGGATGGGCCAGTGGAAGAAGTATTTACTGTAGAAAATTTACGGGCTTTATACGGAGTCGAAACAACGATTATGACGATTGAGCAAGGAGGGAGTTCGCATCGTGTCTGTTTTCCTCATGACAGCTGCTTGACTCAGGGGGCATGACTATGCACTGACTGTATGATGAATAATAGCACAGTGGTAAAATTGGATTTTTTAAAAAATAGGAGGTTTTTCTATGCAAACGTTAGTTGTTTATTCCAGTCTTACGGGCAATACCAAAAAGGTGGCAGAGGCGATCTATGAAGTCTTTGGTGCAAGGGCTGCGTTGTTTCCAGTTGAAACAGCACCGGCGCCGACAAACTATGATTTTGTGATAGTCGGCTTTTGGGTTGACAAAGGAACAGCTGATAAGAAGGCCCAGGAGTATCTCAAGACCATTCAGGATAAACCAGTTGCCTTATTTGCTACATTAGGGGCCTATCCTGATTCAGAGCATGCTGCCAGCAGCCTCAAGAATGCTGCTGCATTCTTGGATGTTAGCAATCAATTGGTGGGAACTTTTATATGCCAGGGGAAAATAGATCCGAAGCTAATTGAACAATTTAAAAATATGCCGGGAAATCATCCTCATGCTGCTACCCCAGAACGGATGGAACGCTATAAGAAAGCTGCCAGCCATCCTGATTCCAGCGATCTAGAGGCGGCTCAGGCTGTTTTTGTAGATATAAAAAATAGCTTGAATCTAGTTGCAGGGCAGGGGAAAGGTGAGGTGACTGCCTCTTGAGGGGAAGTAGACTAAAACAAATTCTGGCGAACATGAGCCCAGATCAATATGCCTTGACCGTTGGCACAGCAGCCGAAGAGTCGCTGGTAGAAGCCTTTGTAAAACGCCGAGTTGTTCATGCCGGCGTCCGAGGCAAACCGATCATGCCGGGGGAATGGCAGGCGACATGGCAGTCTTTACTGGGACAAAATCAAAAACCTGAACAACGTGTAGCGTATATTCATATTCCCTTTTGCCGGCATCGTTGTTTATACTGCGGTTTTTTTCAAAATTATTCAGCGGAAGAGTTGGAAGCCGTTTATATTGATCATTTAATTAAAGAACTGCAGATGAGCCGGGATAGCGCTTATCTAGCCAGTGGACCGGTTAATGCCGTATTTATCGGGGGTGGGACTCCCAGTACTCTGGCACCTCAGCAGGTTGCCAGGCTGCTGGACGCTATTCGTGACTGTTTGCCCCTAGCCAATGATTATGAATTGACACTGGAAGGGAGGGTTAATGACTTAGTTCCAGCTAAGATGGAAGCTTGGCTGGATCATGGGGTAAACCGTGTATCCATCGGTGTTCAGTCCTTCAACCCAGAAGTACGGCGAGGGGTTGGCCGGCTGGATGATACGCAGACAATTCTTAAGAGGCTGGAATTGTTGACAAGTTATAATCAGGCTGCCGTTATTATTGATTTGATTTATGGTCTGCCGAACCAGACTAACCAGGTTTGGGCTGATGATGTTAATCTATTGAAAACGGCAGCCATTGATGGAATGGATTTATATCAGTTAAACATTTATGAAGACAGTGCCTTGCAGCAGGCCATCAATGCCGGGAAGCTGCCGCCGGCAGCTACAACGGCCCAGCAAGCTCAAATGTTTGCTGCGGCCGAAGCGGAACTGTCAGCCCATGTATTTTCCCGGCTCAGTATTTGCCACTGGAGGAAGACCCATCGTGAGCGAAGCATATACAATACCCTTACAAAGGCAGGTCACAGTGTGATTCCCTTTGGTGCGGGTGCCGGCGGTAATATTGGCGGTGTGGCTATGTTTTTAAATCGGGATGTCGGTAACTATATTAAAAGTATTGAGCAAGGTCATAAGCCAGTTGCTGGCATGCTGCTGCAGCCAGTCGACAGTGGTTTGCACAATATGGTTATTGGACAACTCGAGCGGGGTTATTTACAACTTAGTGCCTTAGCAGCCTGCTATGGACCTGCTGTTTTGGAATTAGAATCATTACTGGAGATTTGGCAAGGGCGTGGGCTTCTTGAATTTGGTCCGGCAGTAGCTCGCCTGACCGTAGCTGGTCAGTTTTGGTATATGAACATCGCCCAGTCAGTATTAGAATGCTTGCATGCTCTGCTAGATGGTGAACATTCGGTGGAAGTGCAGCCTATAGCGGCCCAAGGCTAATTGCCGGGTCATTTTTAGAGAGCCTGTGAGCTCCATGACGGTCTTATTACCGCATGGAGCTTTGCTATTTTCTATTACCAATAACTTAAGTTAATGAAAGGAGTCGATTATGAATTCAAGTTAACTCATAGATAAAGTTGTCGACTTTACTACAATATAAGAAAGGAAGATAGTATATGAAAATGGGACAAACTCAGAAGAAAAGCAAAGTGGCGTTATTAAGTTTCGGTATTATGGCGGCATTGAGTTTGCCGGCTTACGCCGAGGAGGAACCTTACCAGTTTAGTGAGGTGGTGGTTACTGCCACTCGGACCAAGCAGAATGTGAAGGATATACCGGCCAGTGTTGAGGTCATCACCCGGCAAGATATCGAAACCATGGGGGCTGACAGCGTAGTAGCGGCATTGAAGCTGGCGATGAATTTAAATCTTTCTGAAGCGGGAATGACAGGTAATCAGGTTAGTTTGCGTGGTATGAATACGAACCAGTCCCTAATTTTGATTGATGGTCGACGTATGGCAGGGGAAGATACGGGATCAACCATGAATTATTACGAATTAAACCGGATTAATATTAATAATGTGGAACGGATCGAAATCGTACGGGGACCGGTTAGTTCTCTTTATGGATCAGATGCTTTGGGCGGCGTCATCAATATTATTATGCGTAAATCGGAAAAGCCACAGACTACCGTGGGTTTGTCGAACAGCAGCAAGCAACAGAACGCTTCCTTCCGTTTTGACTTAGGTAAAGAAGGGAAATGGTCATGGGTAGTTGATACACTTTTTACCGATATTAAAGAGAGGGCACGAACAGATAGTACGAATATGTATGGACCACGCCAGTTCTATAATATCAGTGGAACATACGATATGTCGGCAGGTAAGAACCTCGATGTCTTTTATGAAAGAATGAGTGAACATTTGAAATCGGGATTCACTGATGGCAGCAGAGATTATTATACCAATACGAGAAATTCCTACGGTATCAATTATCGTGGTATCAATTCACGAGGTAATTATGAATTGCGGGCTTATTTTAATCAGCTGGAAAAAAATAATGATACATTGCTTGAAAGTGGAACATATAGTGACTTTGACAGAGCAAAGTATAAAACCTGGGTAGTTGATGGGAAAAATACGGTGAAATTGGATGATGAACATGTACTGACATTTGGTGGTGAATACCGGTCGTCTGAATATCGTGGGACCAGGCTGGAAGACAATGGTGATCATGCTTCTACGATCATTGAGCATGGAATAAGCAAGTCCATATCAGAAAAAGAAATAAAATATCAGGCCGCCTACGTACAAGATGAATGGGCTGTTAATAGCAAACTTTTAATTATTCCATCCCTGCGATATGATAACAGTAATAAATTTGGCGATGATTTTAGTCCTAAAATTGGTATGACTTACAAAATGGATAATAATTATCGCTTTAAGGCAAATTTGGGGAAAGGGTTTAAAGCACCCAGTGTCAGTGAGTTATATATGAAAATGACTCATCGCCCTATACCCAACATGACTGTTATTGTTGCTGGTAATCCAGATTTAAAACCGGAGAAATCGACTAATTATGATATAAGCTTCGAAGGAGAAAGAGGAAATGATTTTGGAAAATTAACTTACTTTTATAACGATGTTACCGATCTGATTGGAACAAACGACACAATGAGTTACATTCCTGGGACTGGTGTGGTTTATAATTCAAAATACATCAATATTGATAAAGCTAAGATAAGAGGCATTGAACTTGAAGCTGGAAGGCATCTGAACGATAAATTTACGCTAAAATCTGCTTATAATTATTTGGACGCTGAAGATTCCAAAACCCATGAACGCCTGAGCAGCAGGGCAAAAAACAGGTATTCGCTGCAGCTGCATTATGATGATATTCAAAATACGGGAATTAGTGGTATTCTATGGCATGAATGGGTGCGTGATTACCGCTATGTTGAGACTGATTACAACTATAATACCTTAAACTTTGTGATCAACAAAAAATGGAATGATAAATATGACTCCTATTTTGGCATTGATAATATTCTCGATAAAAAAATCGATGCCCTGATCCTCGAAGGCCGTTTGTGGAGATTTGGCATGAGTATCACAATATGAAGCTAATGATGAGATCAATTACACTGCTTATTGCCATATGGATGACGTTTTTTTCTGTTCTGGTAGAAGCGAATTCAGCTGATTACCAGTGCTATGAGACTGTTTCCGGGAAAGCTGTGTCAGTGGATGATGTCAGTCAGCTATTCCGGGATTACAATGTCATGATATTCGGCGAATACCACGATAATCAAGCCCTTCATCGTCTGGAAGAGGAGTTGTTGCGAACTGTTTATGCCCAACACTCCGCACTGACCATCTCCCTGGAAATGTTTGAACGCGATGTGCAGCAACCGCTGAATGACTATCTGGCCAGTGACATAACCGAAACTGCTTTCTTAGCCCAGTCCCGTCCCTGGCCAAACTACCAGAGTGATTACCGGCCCTTAGTCGAGTTTGCTAAAAAGGAAGGACTGCAAGTGCTTGCGGCCAACATTCCCCGACCGATGGCCTCGCACTATGCGAGGCAGAGTTCGCTGGAAGGGATTGATGAAACGATGCGGCAGTACCTGCCTGCGGTTCACCGCACTCCTGACGGTGAATACAAGCGGCGTTTCTTTACCCAGATGCAGTCCGTAAAGGCTATGCCCAAAGAGCAAATGGAGGCTTTTTATCGCGCCCAGTGCCTGAAGGATAACACTATGGCTGAAAGCATTGTGGAGCATTACCGCCACTACCCTGATAGGAAAATCATCCATTACCAGGGGGATTTCCATGGTCGCTATCGGCTGGGCGTCGTCGAGAAACTGCAGGCGCTTGAACCGAGTTTGAGAATTCTGGTTATCACACCTGTCCTTGTGGATGACTTTGGGGACGGGGCAGTCAAGGCAAGGAATCTGCAAGCAGACGGCGATATCGTGGTATTTGTTAAACGGACGACACTTTAATCTGAGAATTTGAAGCGTATGGCAGATATGAAAAGTAAAACGCCAGGGATACCGTAAACGGTAGTCCCTGGCGTTTTACTACTATTGTCTAATCCTTTTTTCTACCAATGATAAGTGGCAGTCAGTACTACCTTACGCCCGTTGTCGACGGAGTCATAATAAGCCCAGTAGTCGGTAGATGTAACGACATAGTGTTTGTCGAAAACATTAGTGACATTGAGAGCATAGCGCCAGCTATTGGTATCATAGCGAACCATGGCGTCAGTTAAGACGGAACCGCCGAATTTTCGGGTGTTATAGTAGTTGTAGCGGGAACCGATATAACGCAGGCCGCCGCCGAAGCTCCAGCCTTCTGCTGTATCACCGGATTTGACAGTATCCAGCCATAGAGAAGCGCTGTGCCGGGGAACGCCTTCGGTGCGGCGCCCTACTTTGGCGGAATCGCTGTCTTTGGTGGTCTTATTGTTCAGCAAGGTATAGGCCAGAGTCAGGTTGACTCCTTTGAAAGCCTGCATGTTGGCTTCCAGTTCCAGACCTTTAGAAGCTATTTCGCCGGTTTGAATTTGAAAAAGGGTATCTACTGGGTCGGTGGTCAGGACATTTTGCTTGCGCAGGTCAAAGATCGCTGCCGTAAAACGGGCATTCATCTTCTTCGGCTCATACTGCACGCCAAGTTCATACTGTTGACCAGTAGTTGGTTTGAAAGCCTTGCCATGACGGTCGCTGCCGCCCTGGCCTTCAAAGGATTCGTTATAGCTGATATATGGCATTACGCCATTACCAGCATCATAGACAATACCGGCGCGTCCGGTAAAAGCGTTCTGATCGGTAATGGTAGTGGTGCCGTTGGAGACGTTTCTAAAAATATTATCATAGCGGTCATAGCGTCCGCCCAGCACAGCGGTCCATTTTCCGCCGAATTTAAGCTGGTCCTGAAGGTAATAACCATTTTGTTTGGTTTTACCTGCGGTAATATAGGAATAAGCAGGCATGGTGATGGTTTGTCCGTAATTCATAGTAGATAAATCCAGGTCTGGAGCTGATCCGCCGCCCCAACGCCAGTTGTATTCGCCTTCCTGATAATCAAATCCCAGCAGGGTGGTATGGGTGACTGCGCCGCTGGACCATTTGGCCTGAAAGTTAGTGTCGATGGAATCGGAATTGCCATATCTGCCGGTTACCTTGGTGGAACGGCTGACAGTTTGGTTAGCGGAATCCAGGGAATCTGCCGTTACTCCCCGCTGGGTCATTGAGGTATGAAAATGACTGGCAGTTTGGGTCATAGACCAGATATCGTTGATTTTATGTTCTAAGATATAGCCGATTTGGCTTTGGTTTCGAATGGCGCGGTCAAAATCCCGCTCACCAAAATAAGTCTTGCTGGAAATACCGGAGCCGTAAAAAGAATTGCCGGGCAAATAGACTTTTTGGTAAGATTCTTCGGTGGTTCCTTTTAGATCATCTTTGTGAAAATAGGTCAAAAAAGTCAGGCTGGTGTTTTCGGTAGGTTTCCAGGTCAGGGCTGGGGCGATAAAGGAATGTTCCATGGTGCTGGAATCGGTGTATAAGTCTTCTTTGGATTTCAGTGCCGTCAGACGAAACAGAAGTTTACCATCCTCGGTGACCGGACCGCCAAGATCCAAAGCACCGCTAAACTTGTCACTGCTGCCGGTCTGCAGTTGAATCTCTCGCAGCGGTTCGGTTGTCGGTCGCTTGGAAACATTGTTGATGATGCCCCCAGGGCTGCCTGCGCCATAGAGGATTGAGGCCGGACCGCGCAGCACTTCGACCCGCTCCAGGCTGTACATGTCAAAATTACTGCCGTAGTAGCTTCCTAGGCGGCTGGAGCCATTGTTATAAGCACCGTCATAAGTAAAACCGCGGATGTTTAATCCATAGGTTTGTCCCTCACCGGAATAAACTAAAGACGTCACTCCCGGGGTATACCCCAGGGCTTCGGCAAAGTTGGTAACAACGCGGTTGTTCATTTGTTCCCGGGTGATTATGCTGATGGATTGGGCCGTTTCGCTTAAAGGGGTGTCGGTTTTAGTACCAATTGTGCTGTGTTTGGCGATATAGCTTTCTTTCTTTAGCCGTTCATCAGTCACTTCGACGCCTTCCAGGATAAATTCAGGTTGACTGCTGTCGGCCTCTGCAGCGGTTTGTTCTGGAGTTGAGGCCACTTCATCTGCTGCGTTAGCGGTCATAGGCAAGTGCCAGAGCAGGCTGCTGCTCAGTAAGGCATAGAGCAGGCTTTTTCGGGTACGGGAGGTTTTTTTCATACCATCAATCCTTTGCTATTGTATTATATAGTGAATAATGCCGAAAGTGATATCGATAAGAATAATCAATATCACTTATAAATAATAAGTTAGCCACCCTAACGAATTCTTGATGACTAGCCTGGGCACATTATAGCAAGGTAGTTCCAGTGGCGTCAACGCCTGATAATGACGGGTTACAGAGGTTTAAGAAGTGGGTTGTCATGAGACAAATAGAGAACTGTTATCAACCGGCCGAGGGTAAAAGGAGGAATTTTTGCGAATGGAATGTGCAGCCTTATGTCAATTTAGGACAGGGATATGGAGCTTGGACTAGTTCTGTTTAGACAAAATTCATGCTATCATAAGTAATAACAGTAAGATACTGTGAGCGATAATAGCAGAAGACTGAAAGAAGGGAGGCGGACAGTGGATACAAATGAGTATTTGACAGGAAATGCTGGACTGGCCGGGCAGCTGAGCTGCAGCACAAGAGACTTTGGCAATGGCGTACTTTATGGGCTGCCGCCGCGAAATGGTAATAGCTGGCTGGTTGATATTCATCCGGCGACAGGGCTGTTTTTTACTGATGTTTACTTTACCCTGCTGGAGCCGGTGGTTAGGGAATACCAAATGGAGCAGCCGGGTTTATGGTTGTGGTCAGTAGCCCGTGGCGATATTACCATTGTCGAGAATGGTAAAAAAACACGCAAACTGGAACCAGGCATTCATGCACTGGTCAATCAGGGAAAGCCGTTCAAGATTATTTATGGAACCGATCAGCCGATGTGGTACACTAGCATGCTGGTGTTTCGTGACTGTCTTGATCGTTATCTAAAGGCTCACCCGCTGGAGTCACCTTTTTATCTGGCTGAAGCAGCCTGCTGGAAGCCGTTTCAATACAATACTCCCGATGTTGTCATGGTGTTTGAGCAGCTGAAATATGCGATCCGCAATGGAGACGCTCCACCGCCGTTTATGTATTATGAAAGTAAGCTGGGGGAACTGCTGTCTCTCATTGTGCGTAATATGCAATACCAGGATTTATGGGAAGACTACTTGAAGAAAAACCGCAACCAGAAACATCTGACGTATCAAAACAGAAAATATATCTGGAAGGTTAAAGAAGAGCTAGATAAGAATATCCTCCAGCCGCCTTCCATGGAGCAGCTTATTGTCCTTGCCGAAATGGGGGCAACCAAACTGCGACAAAGCTTTAAGCTCTGGTACGGAATCACCATTGCCGAATATATTAGGCAGGAAAAACTAAAGCATGCGCTGCGGCTGCTGTCCGTTGACGATTTGAGCATCAGTAATATTGCTGCAACCGTTGGCTATGAGAGTGCCAGCAAGTTTGCGCTGGCCTTTAAGAAAGTCTATCATGTTACTCCTAGTGAGGTCAGAAAATCATTTTTAATTTAGTAGTACTGGTCTCAAATCGATGAAGAACGAAAAACAGGATGAAGTTAAATTTGGCAGTATTAAAGAACTTGCATATATATTGTTAGTATGCCAGGAGAAATAAATGTAAAAGAGTAAAATGCAATAAGCCTATTTGGCTTCCATAGTAGGAAACCAGATAGGCTTATTAGAAATTATAACGCCGTTAAGGTAAAAGTGACTACCAGCGGCGGGTGGCTGTCAATCTGAAAGTGCGGCCGGGACTGACGGTTTCATAGTTATCACCGGTCCAGGAGCCGATGACATATTCTTTGTCAAACAAATTGTGAACATTGAAGGCGTAGCGCCAGCCGCCGGCATCATAGCGGATTAAGGCATCGGTCAGTACCACGCCGCCTAATTTAACGGTATTATAATAATCATACCGGGAGCCAATATAGCGCAGGCCTGCGCCAAAGCCCCAGCCTTTAATTCTCTCACCTTTCATTGCTTCTGGCGCAGCGGTATCGAACCAGAGGGAGGCACTGTGCCTCGGGACGTTTGCCGTGGTCTTGCCAAGAAGGGCAGCATCGTTATTCTTGGTCACTTTATGTTTGGGCATGTAGGTGTAGGCAGCAGTAATATTAAGACCTTTTAGGGCGGCAATATTAGCTTCTAGTTCCAGGCCCTGAGCGGTGACTTCGCCAGTTTGAACTTGAAAACTTTCGTTTGATGTATTCAATGGATCGCTAGTTAAGACATTTTGCTGGCGCAAGTCGAAGATGGCGGCGCTATAGCGGATGTTGCTATTTTCCGGTGCATATTGCACGCCCAGTTCGTATTGGCGGCCAGTGGTTGGATCGAAGGCTTTGCCGTGGCGGTTTGTGCCGGCCTGGCCCTCAAAGGATTCATCATAGCTGATATAAGGGAACAGCCCGTTGCCAGCATCATAAACCAGTCCTAGGCGACCGGTAAAGGCGCTCTGGTCAATGCGGGTGTGTGCATCCGTCTTGATATCGCGCGTGTCCTGATCAAATTGGTCGTAACGACCGCCGGCAATTGCTGTCCAGCGTTGACCGAATTTTAGCTGATCCTGGACATAGAAGCCGGTTTGCTTCATTTTGATATCTGCCGAAGTCCAGGAGGCTAATGCAGTGGGGGTAGTAACCCCTTGTCCGTAGTTTAGGCTGTTAAGGTTAAGAGATGGCGCTAAACCTGACCGCCAGATATAGCCATATTCATTGTTTTGATAATCAAAGCCTAGTAAAGTGGTATGGTCCACTGCACCGCTGGACCATTTCGCCTGAAAGTGAGTATCAATGACATTAGAGCTGAGATCGGTTTGAGAATAATATGCTGTACGTTTGGCGATACCATCCGTTACGCTGTCTATCGACAAATATTTGAAATCTGCGGAAATATCTGAGTGGCGAGCGCTTTGGGTTACTGACCAGGTATCGTTAAAGCGGTGCTCAAAAATATATCCGATTTGCTTATCATCTCTGATAAAGCGGTCATAGCCCGGTTCACCGTAAAAACCGGTACCAGAGTAGCCGTATAGCTTGTGCCCGGGTAAGTAGCGGTACGGATTGGTATCGTAGCTGCCCTTGATATCGTCTTTCTGGTAATGGGCCAGGAGGGTCAGACTGGTATCATCGTCAGGTTTCCAGGTCAGAGCAGGGGCGATCATTTGCCGCTTAGCACTGCTGTAGTCTTCTGGCAAGTCTTCATCGGAAGTACGGGCAGTCAGCCGGAAGAGCACATTCCCCTTTTCGTTCACTGCACCACCCAGATCAATGGCTCCACTGAGCTGATTGTCGTTGCCGGCTTGGATTTGAATCTCTCGCAGTTGTTCGCTGGTGGGGCGTTTGGAGACCTGATTGATAATCCCTCCAGGGCTATTGGCCCCGTAGAGAATACTAGCTGGGCCGCGCAGCACCTCGATGCGTTCAAAACTATAGGGGTCGTAATTGGACTTAGAAAAGCCTCCAGTTGACATGCGCAAGCCGTCCGTATAAACGGAATAGTCAGTGAACCCACGGCTATTGGCCCTGAAAAATCGAGAATCCCGGTTGTAGGTGGCGTCACTAAAGCCGGGGGTGTAGCCTAGAGCGTCAAACAGATCAGTTACGCCACGGGCTTCCATCTGCTCTTGGGTAATGACGCTAATAGAGCGGGCGGTTTCCTCAAGGGGGGTGTCAGTCTTAGTTCCGACACTGCTGCGTTTGGCGACATAACCTTTATCGACAGCAACTTCTTTATTAGCTGTAACTTCCACGCCTTCCAGACTAAATTCCCGCTGACTTGCAGTTGCTTCAGCAGCTTGTTCATCAGCAGAATGCACTGCTGGCGGTGCGGTTTCTTTTGTTTCATCTGCTGCGTAAACGTGCGCAGGCAGATGCCAGAACAGACTGCTGCCAATCAGGGTATAGAGCAAGCTTCTTTGCGCTGCCCGGGATACGTATTTCTTCATGCTTTCTTCGACTCCCTCTGTGATAGTATAATAACAATAATCATTATCAATGAAATTCCTGATTGAAATGCTAAGTTAGTTTTTGATAAGCCGGCTCTGGCTAACTTGTGGCTAATTATAGCAAGGTAATTTTATGTTAGTCAACGGTTGGACAGATGATAAATTGCTATGTAGAAAAATAAACTAAAGCTGGATTGAACGAGAAAAATTCTCATATTTAGAACTGTTAATAGAATCTTTCTGCGTTTTTTTGACACGATCTCATGTAATTTAAGCATAGAAAATTATTGTATCAGTTATTTAGTTTGCAATAGTAACATGGTATGATACATATAGATTGTAAGATAAGGATCAGCGCGAATAAGCATATTTTGCTAATGAAACGTGGCAGTGGAAAGGATGCGGGTATGGGTACTAATGAATATTTCAGCGGTAATCGCGAACTGGCAGCACAGCTAGGCTGCATGACGGACAGCCAAAACCATGGAATTGTCTATCGGCTGCCCCCGAAAATAAGGGACAATTGGCTGGTAGATGTTCACCCTAAGCCTGGTTTGATTCTTAGCAACGTTTACTTTACACTGCCACAGCCAGTCATAAGAGTGTATGACATTGAACAGCCTGGTCTATGGCTGTGCTCCTTTGCCCGAGGTGATGTTACTATCTTAGAAAGGGGCAAGAAAAGCAAACGGCTGCAACCCGGCATCCATTTGTTGGTCAACCAAGGGCAGCCATTTAAAATTACATTTGGTAGTTCAGAGCCCATTTGGTACACCGCGGCCTGGATTTTCTCTGATTTCATTGCCAAATATCTAAAAGACAGGGAATGGGAAGAGCCTCTTACACTAGGCGATGCTTTGAGCTGGCCAAACCATTACTACAATACCCCTGAACTGGTTATGCTGTTTGAACAGCTTAAATATGGTATAAGAAATACTGACAAGCCTCTGATGTATTTTGAAGTTAAGATTATGGAGATCCTGTCCACCATCTTGAGTAGTGTCCAGCTTGAAGGGTATTCGGAAAAGTTTTTTCAAGCAGAACGTCCTAAGTATGTGACTTACCAAAACAAAAAATTTCTCTGGCAGGTCAAAACTGAAATTGATAAGGATATTCTGGTGTCGCCATCAGTTAAGCAATTGGCAGTTATTGCCGAAATGGGGACAACCAAACTGCGTCAGTTGTTTAAGTCTTATTATGGCGTGACCATCGACGGCTATGTACGGCAAGAGAAAATGAACTATGCATTACGGCTATTATCCCATGACGACATGAGCGTACAAAATATCAGCACTTTTCTAGGGTATGGATGCCCTAGTCGGTTTACAGCAGCATTTAAAAAAATTCACGGTTTTACACCCCAGCAGTTTCGGAAGTCACTCTCTTTGTAAGTGAAGTACCGTTTTAAGGCTGATGTTGTACTTGGATAAACAGATAGCAAGGAGGGGAGAATATGGCTACAAATGAATACTTTGACGGTAATGCCGAACTGGCTGCACAGTTAAGATGTACTAAAAATAGCGGGGAACTTAGCAGATGTCCGAAAGGTATTACCTATGTATTTCCTCCTGAAAATGGTGATAGCTGGTTTATCGATATTCATCCTAAACCTGGTCTTTTTGTTAGCGATGCCTATTTTACACTGCATCAACCAGTTACCAAGACTTATGAAATTGAGCAGCCAGGATTGTTCTTGTGCTCCTTTGAGAGCGGTGATGTTACCATTTTCGAAAGGGGCAAGAAAGCAAAGCGGATGAGGCAAGGCATTCATCTGATGGCTAACCAGGGCAAGCCATTTAAAGTAGTCTTTGGCAATGAAAAGCACATCCGATATACTGGTGTTTGGGTGTTTGCCGATTTTATCAGTAAATACTTGCAGGATAGAGAGTGGAAGGAATCATTGACCATAAACGATGCTTTAACCTGGCCAAGTCACTACTATAATACCCCAGAGTTGCTTCTGCACTTTCAACAGCTTCGATTTGCAATCAGAGGCGGTGTGACGCCGCTAATGTATTTTGAAAGCAAGGTAATTGCAATTTTGTCTTTAATTTTATGTGCTGTGCAAACTCCGAAACATGCGGAATGGTTTCAAAAAAAGGAACGCCCCAAGCATGTAACGTATCAAAATCAACAATTTATTTGGAAAGTTAAGGCGGAGTTAGACAAGGAAATACTAAACCCGCCGTCAGTTAAGCAGTTAGCAGCTATTGCTGGAATGGGAACCACCAAGCTGCGCATATTGTTTAAATCGTGCTATGGGATGAGTATAGCTGACTATGTACGGCAGGAAAAGATGAACCATGCACTGCGTTTGTTATGGCATGATGAGATGAGTATCCAAAATATCAGTTCACTTCTGGGGTATGCGAGGCCTAGCAAGTTTACGGAGGCATTTAAAAAAATTCATGGCTTGACGCCCAGGCAGGTGAGGCAGTCGTTTAATTTATAGCAATGGTTCATGGCCAAAAGAAAAAGACGCAAAGGCTTTTTGAGCTTCCTTTGCGTCGTGAAAATCAATTCCGTATTAAGTAGTCGAATGCGCCTAGTGCCGCATTCGCACCGGATCCCATAGCAATTATAATCTGCTTATAAGGAGTATTTGTGCAGTCTCCCGCGGCAAACACTCCCGGCACATTGGTTGCACCGCGGCTGTCTACAATGATCTCACCAAAACGGTTGCGTTCTACCATGCCATCCAGCCAATCGGTATTCGGAATAAGACCGATTAGGATAAATACCCCCTGAAGCTTCAGGTGATGTACGTCTCCTGTGCTGCGATTAATATAAGAAAGGCCATTGACCTTATCCGTACCGGTGATTTCTTTCGTTTGAACATTTTTCAAAACTGTCACATTCGGCAAACTGTAAAGGCGTTGCTGCAACACAACATCAGCTTTCAGTTCCGGCAAAAATTCCAGCACAGTCACATGCTCCACAATACCGGCCAGATCAATTGCCGCCTCAATACCAGAGTTGCCTCCGCCAATAACGGCCACAGGTTTTCCTTTAAATACAGGACCATCGCAATGGGGGCAGTAAGCCACACCTTTATTTTTAAACTCGGCTTCTCCCGGTACGCCAATATTGCGCCAGCGGGCTCCTGTAGAAAGAATGACTGCTTTGCTCTTTAAGATAGCACCACTTTCCAATTCAACTTCGATCAGCTCTTTTTTCTCCAAACGTCTGCCGCGCTGCAGCTTCATCACATCAATCGGGTATTCTTTCACGTGCTCCTCAAGATTTGCCGCCAGTTTAGGACCTTCGGTATATCTTACAGTGATAAAGTTTTCAATTCCAAGGGTATCCTTAACCTGACCACCAAACCGCTCGGCAGCAATCCCGGTACGAAGTCCTTTTCTTGCCGCATAAATAGCCGCGCTGGCTCCAGCCGGGCCGCCTCCCACAACAAGAATATCGAAGGGCTCTTTTTCTTCTAAATCGGAGACATCAGAGCTATCACTGAGTTTGGCAAGTATTTCCTCGACATCCATACGACCGCTGCTAAAAAATTCACCATTCAGATAAACTGAAGGCACCGCCATAATCTCTTTGGTCTGCACTTCTTCTTGAAAAGCAGCACCATCGACCATGGTATGCGTAATATCCGGATGAAGGACACTCATAAGATTCAGAGCTTGGACAACCTCTGGGCAATTATGGCAGCTCAAGTTGATATAGGTTTCAAAATGATACTTACCCTTAATCCCTTTAATCTGATCGATTATTTTTTGCTCAACCTTTGGCGCTCTGCCGCTGACCTGCAGCAACGCCAAAACCAAAGAGTTAAACTCATGTCCCAAAGGAATGCCAGCGAAGGTTATTCCACTATCTTCTCCTGCGCGATGGATACTGAAACTCGGTGTTCTTGGCAGCTTTGTTTTCTCGATTGCGATCATGGGAGACATAGAGGCGATTTCATCGACCAGAGCAATCATGTCACTAGATATAGTATCGCTGCCTGCACTAACTTTAATCAGCACATCGCCTTCCATCAACAGAAGATATTGAGATAATTGTTCTTTTATATCCTGATCTAGTAACATTGAACCCACCTCTTAAATCTTTCCGACAAGATCTAGGCTTGGTTTAAGTGTGGCAGCACCTTCCTGCCATTTAGCCGGGCAAACCTCGTTGGGATTTTTCCGAATATATTGTGCGGCTTTAATTTTATTAACTAGTGTGCTTGCATCACGCCCGATGCCGCCGGCATTGATTTCAACCGCCTGTACGATGCCATCAGGGTCGATGATGAATGTCCCGCGATCAGCAAGACCGTTCTCTTCAATCAGCACTTCGAAGTTTCTTGACAACGTATGGGAAGGATCACCGATCATTATGTAGGTGATTTTTTTAATGGTTTCCGAACTGTCATGCCAGGCTTTATGGGTAAAATGAGTGTCCGTGGAAACAGAATATACTTCCACACCCAGTTCTTTTAGCGTAGCGTATTGATTTTGCAAATCCTCAAGCTCTGTCGGGCACACAAACGTAAAATCTGCCGGATAGAATAAGACTACGCTCCATTTGCCTTTTAAAGCCTCTTCTGTAACTTCAACAAACTTTCCATTGTGATAAGCCTGCGCTTTAAACGGTTTTACTTCTGTTCCAATTAATGACATAATAAATTACCTCCAAATATAAATTTTAATTAATAATTAATGCTTGGTTGATGAATCAACTAAACGATAATTATTATCTCTTGATTCATATTATCTTATCTATTTCATTAAATGTCAATAGTCAAAATGAAAAAAATTTATAAATTAAAATTACAAAAGCAAAAACACCCGGTCTTGACCAATGAAGCGTTTTGGGCGGGTGATAAAAAGTTAGAGCAGGTGATGCTGATGAATGAAAAGAAGTGGACGATTGGTGAAATGGCCAAACTGTTTGACCTATCAACTGATACTCTGCGTTATTATGAAAAAGCAGGGCTGCTGTCTTCCAGTAAAAAGGCAAAGAATGGCTACCGATATTATTCTTATGATGATCTGGTCATTCTTATTGATATTCTGTTTTTTCGCAACATGGATGTGGCAGTTAAGGATATTCGCCAGATTGTGACGAAGATGGATCTTCACGAGATCAAGGATGTCCTTAAACATAATCAGCAAGTCGTAGAGGACAAAATACAAGGGCTAATCAGACAGCGCAAAATGCTTACTCAGGTTGTAGAGCACTATGAATTATGTGAGCAAATGCTGGGGCAATTTTCAATTGTTCAGGCTCCCGATTTTCGTTATAAATTTGTCGGTGCACAAGCTGATGATTTGTTTAATATCGTTCGCAGCTACAAGAAACCGGATCGCTGTTGGCTGAATCAGATCAGGTATACTTTGTTTATCCCACAGGCAGAGCTGCTGCAAAATCAGAGCTTTTGTCAGTCGCAGTTAGGTATTAGCTTCGCTGAAGAAAATTTACAACTGTTGGCCCATGCCGAACAGCAAGGGTTCTCAGCCATGAGAGAAGGCGATTATTTATATACCGTCACAGGCACAGATTACTCTGAACAGACCAACCATATGCTCGCGGAAGCTATGCAGTGGCTGCAAGACCAGGGGAATCAGGTTGCAGGTCCTCTAATTGGGCGATATTTGACAAGTGTTCACAAAGATGGACTTGATTACTATGAGATTTGGGTTCCTATTAAGAAAGATCGTTTAAGGACATCGTTTACTGGTCACAAAGAATAGTAGTTGCAGCAAGGGCATCGTGGACAAAATGCAGGAGAACTTTACGGAGAAAGAAACTCTTGCAGGAGAAATCTATTATAATCAAGGATTCTGTGATGCCATAAAGCTCGTGATGCAGTCGTTAGCATGGGAGTCGGTTCGAAGGTAGAAAGCAAAAGAAGCAAGGGATGATTCCTTTGCTTCTTTCTGCTTTTCAACAGCTCTATTGCCACATCAATGCTTATTCATTAAGCATTGCTTCCAGTTGCGTTCTGTTCACAATGGTAATCGTTCGCTTATTTAATGTAATAATATTGGTTTTGCATAGATTTCCCAATTCCCGGCACAGTGAGGGACGCGGTACATTGAGATGCTCGGCCCAGGCTTTTTTGGAATAGGGTAGTTCAATCACCTGCGCCACTGGATTTTGGTTTATACAATGCAATAAAGAAAAAGCAATTTTACTTTGAATCGAGCAATAGGATAACAATTCTATTTTAGTATTCAACATGATGAGCTTATCAGACATAAGCTGCAGAAGGTTGGTCAAAAGACTGGGATTGCAGCCCAGAGCCTGGAACATATACTGTTTGGGTAGCAGCAAAATATCGGTTACTTCCCGTGAGGTTACCTGGCAGGGATAGGTTGGTATGGTAGAGAAGACAGTACCCTCAGCAATAATTTCACCTCTTTCCTTATAAACCAGATTGATCATCCGACCCGACTGAATGACTTTTTGGACCTCTACACTGCCAGTGAGAACAATGCCGACATGAGTAATCTGCTGATCCATTCGAAAAATAAGTTGGTTTTTCTTATAGCGGTTTATACTGTAGTTTGTGCCGGCTAAAAACTCCCTAATTTGCAGGGTAGAGTGATTTTTAAACAACGGACAATGAGCAATAATTTCCAAAATATCAGACATCGTTATCACCAGCTTGTCAAAACAATGTAACATGAGCTACGAAAAGTATACGTTCATTCTATTATAATAATAAACAGATGTAAATGATAAAGCATTTCATTATCAGCAGAATCGTTGGTAAGGATATAAAGCTAGGGAGGATGAAGATGAAGAAGAAAACCGTATGTGCGTTCTTGTCACTGCTGCTTACTGTCCCTGTTGTTCAGGCCCAGGAAAGCGAAGAGGAGGTATTCCCTCTGTCCGAGGTAATTGTAACTGCTACTAAAACCAGCAGGGAGGTGAAAAGTGTTCCTACGGCCGTTCAGGTCATAACCAAAGCCGATATCGAGGCGCGGGGGGCACAGACGTTAAAAGATATCATCAGTACAGCCACCGGTATCAGTGTGATGCGATCAGACGGTAAAAATGCGATTTCCATTCGCGGTTTCGATTCCAGGTTTTCAATGATTTTGATTGACGGCAAGCGGATTGCTTCGGAAATTGACCAAAACTATGAACTGGAGCGCATTGATCTGGATAATGTAGAACGTATTGAGATCGTCCGTGGGCCTGCCAATTCACTTTATGGCACGGATGCGTTGGGTGGTGTGGTAAATATTATTACCAAGAGCCCTGTCGAGCAAGCCCTTACCTTGCGGTTTGATCATAGAGCCTATGGGGGGAATGAGGGGGCAAGAGATAATTATCATTTTGCCTATGACTCCGGCAGAATCGGCAAATACGGTGTCACCATCTCAGGAGCCCAATTAAAGAATGATGCTTCCTTTAAGGATGATGGTACAACCTATGCGCCCTTTGGAAAAATCAATAACTTCAATACCAAGATGGATTATCACATCAGTGAAAATGAAATTTTTACATTTACAGCGGCTTATATGGATGAAGATACGCGGGAGCATGTTTTTAAACAAACTCCGGCTGGCAAAGTTAAAACGGAGGTTCATGATGACAATGAGCGAACCGAATATGCACTGAGCTACAGCAAACAACAGGACGATGTATCCGTATTTTTCCGGGCCTATTTATCAGATTATTATAAGAATGTAGATGTACATAATCTTGCCAATAATAAATTTATGAACTTCGGTAAATCCCATCGTACGGTTCCCGGTTTTGAAACACGCCTAAGCAAGAACTATGGAGCCGATCATCTGCTCACCTTTGGCGGTGAATACCGGCCAGAGAAATTTCGCGGAACGGGGGTAAGAACCGGCAAGGGGATTTATACAGAAACCTACAAAGACCCGGTTTCTGGAGAAATAAAAACCCTGCAGGGATCAAAAGTTGATATTGATTATTCAGCCTTGTATGTTCAGGATGAATGGCAGGCATCTTCTAAGCTGCTTGCGGTTACGTCGCTGCGGTATGATGACAGTAATAAATTTGGCAGCAATGTAAGCCCCAAACTGGGACTTACTTATCAGGCAGCTGATGATCTTAGGGTTAAGCTGAATGTTAGTAAAGGATTCCGCAGCCCTACACCGAATCAGCTGTATATTAATTCCCAGGTAGTACGCAACGGTAAGGCAATGACTTTACTTGGAAATCCCAACCTGGATTCAGAAGACTCCAATTCTTATGAGCTTTCCCTGGAGCGGGATTGGGGGCGGACTACCGGTAAAATTACCTATTTTACGAATAAGGTCAGCAATATGATTGAAGAGGATATGATAGACAGCAGTACGATTCAATATAAAAACATTGATAAAGCCACTATTCAAGGCATGGAAGCTGAGGTTGCCTATCCGTTGTCAGAAAAAATGCTTTGGACGACCAGTTATACCTATCTGGATGCGGTAAATGATACGGAAGGAAGCAGACTCTTTAATCGAGCCAGGCATAAAATAGCTTCCCGCTTATCCTACGTGGAGTCGTCAGCAGGTTTACGGGCTAATTTATGGGCTGAGACCTACAGCAATTATCTATATGAAGCTTCGGCGGGCGTTGGCAGGAACAAGTCCTATACCTTATGGAACTTAAATCTGGAGAAAGCAATCAGCAGTAATAGTGCAATCATTGTGGGAGTGGATAACCTATTAAATAAGCAGGATGACGATTTATCAATCCAAGGCGCTTATATCCACACCAGTTACAAAGTTAAATTGTAACTTTCGAACTGGCTGCAGCCTATACTCAAAAACGGAGGCGTAACCAATGTATCATAGACTGACTAGAGCCGCGCTTTTGCTGGCACTGATGATTGCACTGCAATCCATCAGACTGCTTGTACCGATTCCATTTTTTATCTCGATGTTTGTTATCGGCAGTGCGGTAAATGCCTGCCTGCTGCTGGCAGTGGAGAAAAGCGGCTGGAAGCCTGCAATCGTGCTGGCTGTAGCTGCGCCGACGGTTGCAGCTCTACAACAATTTTTACCAAGTCCGTTATTTATTTTTCCGATAGCTGCTGCCAATGTAATGTATGTTGCCAGCTATAGGATGCTGTTAACCGTCAATCGCTGGCTGGCAGTTGGTGTAGCTGCCGGTTTAAAGATGGTGGGCATGTACATGGCAATTTCAATCCTACTGGAACTGATGAATGTATCGGACAAACTAGCGGCTGGTCTGAAAATGATGTTTGGTTACCCTCAGTTGATCACTGGAGCAATTGGAGGAGTATTATGCTATATGATAATGAAAAGACTGGAGGGGACCAGGTCATAACGACCAACCTGCTGCTTTTGTCCGGCTGCCGAGAGTGCCATATCTGTCTACAGCAATGTCCTTTACATAAAGGGAAGGGTGCAGGAACGACAATGAAAATAGCTCTCAATCAGGGGTGTATTAATTGTGGCTTTTGTCTGCAAGACTGTCCGCAAAAAGTCATTGGCTACCAGGACGATATGGAATTGTTTCTGCAGGATTTGGCAAGGGGAAGGCAAATCTCTTTATTGGTTGCCCCGGCAGTTCAGCGTCACTTCAGCGATTATCGCCAGGTATTCGGTTTTTTGCAATCCCTGGGTGTAAGAAAATTTTATAATGTAGTATTGCGGGCGGATATTACCCTGTGGGCCTATGTCCGGATCCTGGAAAGTAATTACGGCAAGCCCTTTATCTCATCACCTTGCGCGGCTGTAACTGACTATATTATGAACCATGTGCCAGCTTTGCGCCCTCATTTGATGCCCGTGTATAGTCCGCTGGTGTGCAGCGCTGTGTTTTTGAAAAAATATCGGCAGCTTGATGATGATCTGGCATTCCTGTCACCCTGTATTGCGAAACGTGGGGAATTGAGGCAAAGTGGCAATAAGGTTCGATATAACGTTACGATAGGTAAGTTAAAGCAATATATAGTGGAGCGGGGTATTGATCTGAGTCGATATGAGGCTGTGGATTTTGCTGATAGCAATGAAGGGCAGGGAGTAACTTTGGGGGTAAGCGGCAGCGTGTGCTCAAGTATTCGAAAACACCTTCCGGGCAGACTGTTTAGAAAAATCAGCGGCAGCGGAGTATATCCTTATTTGACGGAATATGAAGCTGCTCTTAAAGCTGGTGAGCTGCTGCCTGATTTGCTAGAAATATATAATTGTAAGGCAGGCTGTGATAGTGGTACCGGTACTGGTAAAATGCTGCCGGGGGTCGTCCCGCCTAAGGCAGCGTTTGGCAATGCTGACTTGCAGCAGGAGGCTGCAGCGACCTTTGATGCCTTTAACAGCACGCTTAATATAGCTGATTTCATTTGGCCGGAGATAAAACGCTATGACACTCATGGAAAAGACAGGGGGAGGATATAGTGCAAAAGGCTTTTAGGATTAAAGATGGCAATGATGTATTGGTGATAAGCTATGAGGATATGCTTAAATACCACGGGCGGCAGTTTATTGGCGGTGTAGCGTTGGCGTATAAACTGCTGGAACTGGCTTTGCGTGAGTTAGTACCGGATGAGGTTCCGGTGCGTGACCGAATTACGATAACGCTGGGAGTATATGGCCCGGGCATTATCGATGGTATTGAAATGGTTACCAGAGCTATGAGAAGAAATGCGTTACTGGTTAAACCACAGCTGGCTGCTGATAAATTGGCACCTGATGCGGCTGACGGGCAGGGGGGCAAGTATTATTTTGAAATTGCTTATGACGACGATAAACTGAATATTACCCTAAAGCCGGGGTTGTTACCGAATGAATTTATTCAGCTTGCTTATAAGACTCATGATGGGACGATAACCGAAGGGGAACAATTGCGTTTGCAGGATCTTAAAGAAGAAATTGCTCAATTCCTTCTAATGCAAAAGCCAGAAGACTTATTTGACTATTGCCAGACGAAGCTGTCCGATTCATGATTGTAAAATATCACTGCCACCTCTGACAAAGAGGTGGCAGTGATATTTTACAATCATGAATCGCTAATTTACATAGAAATAAAGCCAGAACGTAATTGACAGTGATTATCGTTATCGCATATAATTATGTTCATAATTGGCAGTATCAAAAGGATACGTTTGAAGGGTGAACAAAGGTGGAGCATTTTAGCCTATTACAAGGGATCTGGAAGGTTGGTAACCATTATTGGCGATCGAAAGCAAAAAACTATGCGATATTGCTATTGCTGGTTATTATTGGGCTGAATATTACCAGTGTTTATATCCAGGTGTGGTTGAATCAATGGCGCAATGTGTTTTTCAATACATTACAGGACAGGGATATGGCGGCATTTCTGGAGTCCTTATATCTTTGGGGTGGGTTGATCCTGGCGGCTTGGGCGGTAAGTGTCTACCAAAACTATCTGCGTCAGCTGTTGGCGGTGAGTTGGCGCAGCTGGCTGACCGATCGGCTATTGGGGGAATATTTGCAGTCAAAAAAATATTATTGTCTGCAGCTTCAGGATAACGGTATTGATAATCCGGATCAGATGATTTGTGAAGATGTAAAATTATTTATTGATTCCCTCTTGACGATTTTTTTGTGGTTCTTGTACAATCTTGGAATCCTATGCAGTTTTACATTGATTCTGTGGGAGTTGTCAGGTAGTTTTTCTTTGTCCTGGAGGGAGTCGAGTATCACAATTCCTGGTGATATGGTTTGGATTGCCTTGGGATATGCTTTGATGGTGGATTGTGTTATGGGGAAAATGGGTCATCCCCTGGTACAGCTCAATTTTTTACAGCAACGTTATGAAGCAGATTTTCGTTTTGCCTTAGTGCGCTTGCGGGAATATGCAGAGGAGATTGCTTTGTATTCGGGAGAGCATCGGGAACGCCATTTGCTCAGGAATTATTTTAAAAAAGTGTATGATAACCTTCATCAATCCATAAAACGCCAAAAAATCTTAGACAGTTTGATTTTTTTCTTGTGCAGGGGTACGGAGCCTCTTCCCTACATTGTTGCGGTTCCGCGCTTTTTTAGCGGAGAGCTTCAACTAGGAGGTCTGATGCAGGTCACGGGAGCTTTTGAAAAGGTACAACGGTCACTCCTGTTTTTTTCTAGTTGGTATAAAGAGATTACGGAGTTAAAGGCCATTGTAAAACGATTGGTTATTTTGATGGATACCATGGAAGAGTTTAAGCGATTGGACCAGAAACAGTCAATTCGGATTATTGACGCTCCTGACTCGGCTTTTTCGGTAGAGAATTTGAACCTCAAGCTGCCAAATGGGGAGCTATTGCTGGACAACTTTGCCATGAGGCTGCAGCCTGGTGAATCTTTGCTGATTACCGGATCATCTGGTTGTGGCAAAAGTACATTGATCAAGGCAATTGCCGGGATTTGGCCTTTTGGCGAGGGGCATATTCACATTCCCCAGAATCAGCAGTGTTTGTTTTTACCCCAGTCGCCCTATTTACCTGTCGGAACCTTACGGGAAGCGCTGCTTTATCCACGCTCCAGTCAGGAATATTCAGAGGAAGCCATTCAGGGGATACTGAGGAAATGTTGTTTGGAGCATTTACTGGAACGCTTGGATGATCAGGAGAACTGGTCCCATGTTCTTTCCCTGGGCGAGCAGCAGCGCATTGCCTTTGCCCGGGCCATTTTACTGCGGCCGCAGTGGCTGTTTCTGGATGAGGCTACTTCTGGATTGGATGAAGCTACGGAGAAAAAGCTATATAGTCTGATTCGAAGCGAGTTAAAGGGCACTGGAGTCATGAGCGTTGGTCATCGTAAGGACTTATTTGTCTATCATCAGAAAATCCTGACCATCAAAGGAAAAGGATGCTGGGATTTAGTGGCCTAACAAGGAATAGTAAAGCAACCGCCGATCGGCGGTTGCTTCTATTTTTATGAATTGTCTTGTCTTACCAGCGCCGCGTCGCTGTCAGGATGATCGTTCGCTCCTCGCCTTGGAAGGTCATGGTGTTGCCATAGGCGGATGCTTCATAAAATTTATCAAATAGATTACGTACGTTAAGCTTATACTGCCAGTCTTTGGCATTGTAGCGGATGGATGCATCGGCAAGCCAGATGCCGCTGAGTTTAATCGTATTGTCAGTATTATAGCGGGAGCCTATGTAACGTACGCCAACTCCTGCATCCCAGCCATGCTGGGTTTGCTTGTCTTTGGCAGTGTCCAGCCATAAGGCGGCAGTATGCTTTGAGACACCAGCGGTACGTCGGCCAATTGCCGTTTCATCAGTGTCTTGTGTAATCTTATGATTGAGAATGGTATAGGAGGCAGTCAGACTCAAGTCTTTGAATGCTGCCATATTTGCTTCTAATTCCAGCCCCTTGGAAGCAACTTCTCCTGTTTGGATACTGAAATTGGTGTTTACAGGGTCTGTTGTCAGTGCGTTTTGCTGGCGAAGATCAAATAGTGCTGCCGTAAAGCGGGCATTCATATTTTCCGGCTCATATTGTATACCCAGCTCATACTGCTGGCCGGTGGTCGGTACGAATTGCCGATTATTGCGATCCCTGCCGGATTGGGGCTCAAAGGATTTGGAATAGCTGATGTAGGGAGACAGTTCCTTGGTGGCGTGATAGACGAGTCCGGCGCGACCTGTAAAAGCGTCCTGGTCGATCTCGGTTATCGCCCCATTTTGCGGATTCACACCATTTTGCTTATACCAGTCTTTGCGTCCGTTTAGCGTAGCCGTCCACTTTTCGCCAAAGTCAATCTGATCCTGGACATAGATTCCGGTCTGCTTGACTTTGCCCCTGTAGACCACAGCAGTTTCAGGCGCAACCCAGGAAGTGCCGTAGTGCAAATCATCGAGGTCAACAGCAGGAATACTGCCGCCTTTACCGTAACGGTTTGTCAGGTTGCCGTGCCGATAATCAATGCCGATGAGAGCCTGATGACTGACAGCGCCGTTCTTCCATTTCGCTTCCCCGTAAGTGTCTAGCTGATAGGAAGTGGCAGTGTCATCATAGGCGAGGGGGTCGAAGGTAACCGTGTGACCATCCCCTTGAAGGGTCGCCCAATTCTGATTATAAACGGTATTGGTCTTGCCGTAGCGAAAATTCTGATGAAGTGACCATGTATCATCTACTTGGTGATCCAGGAGATAACCGTAATAATATTGCTCTCGCTGATAACCGGTGTAGCCCGGTTGTCCCAGTAATAGTCTGCCGGAGCGACCATAAAAGTCGTTGTTTGGACGGTAAAGGGAAATGCTATCAGCAGAGCCTTCCAGTTCATCCTTTAAATAATGGGCCTGAAAGGTAATATTGGTATCTTGATCAATTTTCCAGGCCAGAGATGGAGCAATAAACTTTCGTTTGAAGCTGCTATAGTCCACTGGCAAATCCTGATCTCGAGTCAGTCCTGTCAAGCGGAACGTCAGATGATCCTGACCGTCGATTTTTCCGCCAAGATCCAAAGCGATGCTGCGGTAGTTGTCAGTGCCGCCCTGGATCTGGATTTCCTGGAGTTGATCTGCTGTAGGGCGTTTGCTTACTAAGTTAAACATTCCTCCTGGTGCGTTGCTGCCATAAAGGGTTGAAGCTGGTCCGCGCAGAACCGCCACTTGTTCTAAGCCATATTGTTCAAAATCCCACAGGGCGAAGTTGCTTGTTGTTAGTTGCAAGCCATCAACGCGTCTATCGACGTCAAATCCTCTCACCAGGCTTGCATTCCAGCGGTAATCCGTACCTTGTTGATTGGAAGTGACGCCGGCGCTGTATTCTAATGCTTGTGTAAGGTTTGTCGCACCTCGGGCATCCAACTGCTCCCGGGTGACAATACTGATGGACTGGGGCGTATTCACGAGCGCTGCATCGGTCTTGGTGCCAACATTGTTGCGCTTGGTAACATAACCTTTACCATATGTATCTTTGTCTGCCGTTACTTCAACGCCTTCCAACGTGAATTCAGATTGGGGTGAAGCGATATTGGCTACAGTACTTTGAGGTTCAACTGACTCTTCGGCGGAGGAAGCATTAGGCCACTGCCAGAGCAGGCTGCTGCCTAGCAAGGCATACAGAAGTTTTTTTTTGGCATGAGATGTTGTTTTTTCCATAGTATCGACTCCTTGGTTCATCAGGGTGATTTTCGTTGCTGGCCTAACAGCAAAAATCATATGATAAAAATAATCAATATCAATAAAATTGCTTATTACATTCACTAGTGACAGTTAGCCCTACTAGGATTAGTAAATAGTGGACCAACCTGGATCTATTATAGCAAGGCTTTTTTTATAGAGTCAATTGAAGGAGAAGGTGATTTTTGGGGGTGTAAAGAATCAATCAGCAGCCTATAATATGAGAATAATTATCACAATATAGGCTGCTGATTGAGATGATTTTGCGATTTAAAACCGTATCTTAGTGGTATTTGACAGTATGAAATTGCAATACAGGTTATTTTTTCTATTGATTCCATGTTATGATAAAGAAACAGATTACGTGAATTAAACTCTAACGTCTCGCCAATTGTTGGAAAGGAAGATCGCCGTGGGAACGAATGAATACTTGACAGGCAGTGCGGAGTTGGCCGCCCAGTTAGGCTGTACAAAAATTAATCAGAATAATGTTGTTGAATATTGCTTACCGCCAGAACATGGTGACAGCTGGCTGATGGAAGCACATCCTTCTGCTGGATTATTTGTTACTAACGCCTACGTTACTTTGCTGAAGCCCGTTGTCAGGGAATATGACATCAGGCAGAATGGGCGGTGGCTATGCTCGGTGACTAATGGTGTGATTACGATTCTAGAGCCTGGAAAGAAAGCACGGCGGCTACAGCCTGGTATTCATTTAGTGCAAACAGGAAGGCAGCCATTTAAAATTGTATTTGACGCTGATGCACCAATTTGGTTTACCAGCATTTGGCTGTTTGATGGATGGATTCATGTACATTTGCGAGATAAATCAGTAGAGCCGTCTTACAATTTCGCTGATTATGATGGGTGGCAGTTTGCCCAGTATAATACTCCGGACATCCTGTTGTTATTTGAGCAGCTAAAATATGCCCTAAGAATTGCCAGTGTACCGTTAATGTATTATGAGAATAAGATCGGCGAATTGCTGGCATTGATTATACGTAATGTTCGTTATGAATGGTTTTGGAAAAGGCAGCTGCAAGAGGAGCGACGCCGTTATGTTACGTATCAAAACAAGAAATATATGTTTTTGGTCAAGGAGGAACTTGATAAAAACATTTTAAATCCGCCCTCAATTAAACAGCTTATCGCCGTTGCCGGCATGGGTGCAACCAAACTGCGCCAGTGCTTTAAGGAAACCTTTGGATATACCATGGATGAATATCTGCGTCAGGAGAAGATGAAAGAAGCTATGCGGCTGTTATCAAATGATGATTTGAACGTTAAAAACATTGCGGCGGCAGTTGGCTATAAAAACAGCAGTCAATTGATTGCCAACTTCAAAAAAGTGCATGGCTTTACGCCTAATGAGTTTCGAAAGTTGTTCGGTTTGTAGCTGAAAGTGGATTATGAAAAGTTCTAATTGGAAAGTATTTTGTAGTGGCAATATGAGTAATCAGTTATAATAAGAAGCATAGAATAAAGCTTTTGAAGCTGAAATAAGTGTAGAGATTGGAGAGTGGCACATTTGGCTAATGAAAATTTGAAAAAAACTATTTTACAGGTTGTAGACAACCAACTCAGAGAGAATAATCCACCAATAACGAAAATTACATTTGAAAGACTGCAACAATCCGGATATACAACGCAGCAGGCAAAAGAAAAAATTGCTGCTATCTTGCTAGAAGAGATGTACGATGTGCTGAAGACTGGACAGCCATATAATGAAGAACGATACAGTAATAAATTATTGAAGTTGAAATAGTATGCTGCGGTGGGAGAACCCTTTTGCCAAAACTTGAAGAGCAATTAAAATTATTGATAAAATGAATCACAATCCGCTGATTTTTCGGATTGTGTGATTTTATTTACGGTGATGGTTTCTTGAGCGTTATTGCAACAAAAGCCCTAGTGAAAGTCCAACGTAAAAACGATATTTATGTAGATGATTCATAAAGAATTCGTGACAGGAAGAAAGCCATTTCTCTATATGCAAAGTGAATAGAAATGGAACTAGTCTCTAGTCATGGGAAAAGCAGCACCTTCCCGAGGGAAGGGGGCTGCCTTTTGGAATGCATGAATAATGTGGGCTGAACATTGCGAGCTTAACGTCAAGAAATCCTTATTTTAATTTTGAAAAAGGTATTATAAATACTCCGAAATGATATATTTATGCTCTTATATATCACGAAATTATTTGCGTTACCGTAGTAATAATGCTGGTTATCTTGCCTTTGTAAGGGGGAGGCAGGTTTGGTTGGAGTCGTTTATATCGAGCTAGAATGCTTGACGAATGAAAGAAAGGGTTGTTATACTAATAAAAGTCACCAACTTTCAGCTGATGTAGCGTACTGCATAATTGAAAAGGACTGTGGATAGGAAAAAAAATTAAGCATTTGATGATAATGATAATTATTATTGAATGCTTTCTGCATGACAATTGCTTGGGACAGTACCTATACCGCTGCAAAATTTACGCTGTATATGTTGAACCATTTACATAGGATTGTTCTGGTAATGCAGGCAGGAGGAGTTTTTCGAAACAATGAAATACTGGTATAAAATTCACAAATGGACAAGTTTGATTTGCGCAGTTTTTCTGTTGAGTATGTGTGCAAGTGCCTTGCCTCTGATCTTTGGCCGAGAAATAGCGGCATTTAATCAGGTTAGTGAACCTACGGCTTTAGGAGTATCCTTAGTAGATTTGACAAAACTGTCTGTGGGGAAGCAGGCAGAAACCGTGCTGGAGCGTTACCCCGGCTACAATCTGCTTGCTGTCTATCTGGATCATGAAAAGCATACGAACGGCTTTTCCATACAGTCTCAAGACAAGGGCTATGAGTATATTCGTCTAGATTTGAACACAGCCCGATTCATAAAACGGTCTAATGAACAAGTGAGGTATGAGGTGATTCCGAAGTTTATGGAATTTGCCTATCGGATGCATGTTGATATGTATCTTGGGTCATTCGGCAGGAACTTGTTCGGAGCGATGTGCGGATTGAGCGTTGTAGCTTTGATCTCGGGCATCTGGTTGTATGCCCCTTTTATGAAAAACATCTCCTTTGGGACGATTCGTTCTTCTCATCGGCGTATTTATTGGATGGACTGGCATAAATTACTGGGGATTGCCACACTTTCCTGGGCAGTATTATTAAGTGTAAGCGGATTTATTTTTATATTTGCTGGTCCGGTTCATAATGCTTGGAACGAAAGCATACGCAAGGAATTTTTGATCGATTATCAAGACAAGCCCTTTCCTGTCCAGCGTATTTCTATTGATGAAGCAATGGAAGTGACCCAAGCCGCTTTACCCGATCGCAGAATAACGGGGATCGAAGTGCCCCAGGAAGATGGGAAAATGCGCTGGCATTATACGGTTCGCACACAGGGGGAAGGTTGGGACGCGCACTTGAATAAGCCTGTCTGGGTTGATGCGTCTACGGGAAAGGTTACCGCCGTCATTCAACAGCCTTGGTATATCCAGACGCTTTCTATGGCTAGTCCAGTTCACTTTAGCAATCATGACACCTTACCGTTGAAAATCTTATGGTTTATTACGGATGCCTTGACCTGCATTATGATCATCACTGGCATTTATGCCTGGTTTGTCAAATTCAGGCCGAGCAAAAGCAATGCGGCGAATAGGCAGCAGGCTAAATCTGTCCCTCCGGTACGGCAGTCGTCCAGGCAAATATGGCTGCTGCCTGTAGTTATTATATTGATTACGTTGTTCGGAATTATCGCGCCTTTGGCTGGCAAGGAATGGAGTGCCATATCGGCTGTTGCTCTGGCAATACCCCTTGTGCTCACCGGATATTACTGGCTGCGCAGTTAATTACGGCACGAAAAGAAAAAGAACCTTTGCCGCACCTTAAGATAAAAGGATGCGGTAATGGTTCTTTCTTAATTAAAATATAAGTTGGAGAATATTAATCACAAAGAGTTATAAAAAAAGTGATGAACCGCGAATAGGCGAAGAAATGTGAAGGACACGAAGGGATGTTATAGATATTTTTATTCTTCGTGTTCTTCATATTCTTCGTGTCTTTGCGGTTCAAAATGCTTTATTTTTTAGCTGAGGACAAGTTTATAATATTATTTTTATCTGTTACATTTCATTTTGCAATGAGTCAAGTGTCTTCGATTGAGAGAATATGCAGGCTTTAGGTCGTACTTCCACAAGCTGTGGAAGTTTAATGTCTAGGTGGAGCGGTAAGTTGCTGTTATAATCAACTTGTAGCAAGCGAGGTGTAAGGTGTTGGAGATTCAGAGCAAAAGGATTTTAAAAATACTGAAACTGTTTGATATTGAAAAAAAAGTACTCAATAGTGCTAGTATGGCTGTTTTGATTGGTGTAAGCTCAAGGACGATTCGCAATGATATTAAAGAATGTAATGCTATGATTCAGAAACATGGTGCTCAAATTCAGGCAGAAACTGGTGTCGGGTATATGCTGAAAATTTATGATGAGAACCGTTATGATGCATTTAAAGATGCACAGAGCAATGAAGGCCGGAAAGGCTGGCTGAAGAACCATATCATTCCTTCAGACCACAATGATAGAATTTCCTTTATTATTGCTGAGCTTCTGCTAAACTCCTTACATGAAAGAGTCGTTACAGAGTCAGAACTGGCCGATGAACTTTTTATTAGTCTTTCCACCTTGAAAAAATACATGAAAGACATAAAAAAAAGTTTGCGTCGCTTCGGCGTTGAGATTATTGCTGATCGAATGAATGGTGTCCGTATTAAGGGGGATGAGGCACAAATCCGTTATTGTATTTCAGAATATATTTTTAATAGCAATGATTTGGTAGATTTGGCTCAGAATGTATTTTACCGGAAGCTTTTCTCACTGGAAGAAATTGAAAAAGTAAAACAGATCATCCTGAAGGTCATCTTAAAATATAATATTCATCTAACTGACATTGCTTTTAAGAATTTATTGGTGCATATCATTATTACACTGAAACGGGCCGATAGGAAAAATACGACGGAATATAGTAAAGAACAAATGATGATTTTGGAAGAATCTATCGATTTTTCTGTAGTAAGCCCACTTTATGAGATAACAGAAGAAACGATAAAAAGTGTTGACTTCATCTTTACCACCGTACCGATTCAAGGAATCCATTCCGAAAAGATTATTCAAGTAGAGCCAATTTTGACCGAAGAGGATTTGGGAAAAATCGAAATGATTATCCATGGAGATGAAGCAGAATCCCAGGAGCATTTTTTTAGAGAAGATTTGTTTTTTCCGGGATTAAAGGCAAATTCTAAAATGGATGTTTTAGAAAAAATGACGGACCTAATGTTAAAAAAAGGATACATCGATCAAGCAGGGAAAAAATCGGTATTTGCCAGAGAACAGATGGCATCAACGGAATTAGGCAGCTTAATTGCTATTCCCCATGCTTTAGAAAATCATAGTAAAGAGGCGGCAATTGCTGTGGCAGTTTTGGAAAAGCCGATTCTTTGGGATAAGGAAAAAGTGCAGGTTGTATTTTTGTTAAGTATCCCGAAAAGTAAATGTCGGGTATGGGAACCTGTTTTTGAAAGATTATATCGTTATTTTATTAGTGACTTTGGCGTGAATACATTGATTAAAAATGCCAAATTTAAAGTGTTGATAGAAAAACTTGGAGAATAGTAGGAAAAGGGGCTAGGGTAGATGTTAAAGGATTTGACCAGTGAGAAACTGATTCGTTTGAATATTGACGCGAAAGATTGGGAAGATGCAGTTCGTCAAGCAGCAGATGCCTTGTTGCAAAATGGAAAGATAAAGTCATCGTACATTGAAGCGATTATAAAGACGGCTAAAGAGGGGGGGCCTTATTTCGTTCTTACGAAGCACGTTGCCTTACCCCATGCTAGGCCGGAGGCGGGTGTAATTGAAAGTGCTATCGGTATTGCAACATTAAAGGAACCGGTTGTATTTGGAAATAAAGAAAATGATCCAGTAAAATATTTATTTTGTTTGAGTGCTCTAGATAGTGAAAGTCATATCAATGCTTTGGCAGATTTGACGGGATTGTTGGAACGTAAAAAATTTTACGAGTTTTTGGATCAAGCGAAAGATGCGTCAGAGGTAATGCAGTATATTAAAAGTTTATAGAAAAAAAGGGGTATGAAAAAAATGGAATTTAAAGGGTTAGTTGCTTGCCGTGCAGGCGTAGGATCAAGTTTGATGCTAAATATCAAACTCAAACAGGTGATTAGTGAAAATAAGCTTCCAATCAAGATCGAACATGGTTCGCTGGATGCAGTTGCAGGTTTTAATGGAGCTTTGATTGTTACGTTGAGCGATGTTGCTAAAGAATTGGAATCAAAGAAATTGCCGCAGAAAATCATTGGTATTGACAATATTATGAACAAGGTCGAAATTCTGACGAAATTAAATGCTTTTCTTGCTGAAGCCAAGTAAAAAGAGCAAGACGTAATAGATATCAATTATGGATATGATGCTCCTATGTTAAAACGGTATTAAGCATTAGATTTAAACCGTGATGTTAGTCTGACATAGGAGTGACGTTTTTAAGCATAATGAAAACACCAATCTTTTCAGCTATGCTGGAAGGCAGTGATGTTTTCAGCAGTATTAAATATGTGAAAAAACCTCCTATCATAAAACAATATTGGAGCCTAAGCTAATATCAAAACAGGAGGCATTTCCAATGTACAGTTTAAGTCTAGCATATACAAAATAAAAATGCCAGTATTATACAGTTCTTATTTCATAATATAAGAAGATGTTATGTAAGTATTCCGTCAAAATCGACAATGTCAGAATTTATAGAATAATCTTTTAATAAAAATGCACTGATGATACATGATAAACATCCAGAATTAGTGAACAAATGAGAAAAAGAGTTTTGGCACGAGAATATATGTACGTAGCAGTAAGCAAAATTGCAGAAGATGCAATAAGAAATACATTAAGAACAGCAAGAAGAAGCGAACATGGCAAAATATTTCATACATATAGGAGGCAGAAATTATGGATTTTATAGTTAGTTTATCAGCTCCTCCGTTTTTTGAGGTTACAGAGAAATCGTCTATATTAATTCGTCTTTTTATGATAAATTATTGCATCTAGCCTATTAGGTGCAATGTCCGTCCCAGCCTACTCTCCATTGGTCATTAGGATGTATAATCAGCATTTTTCTTTATATAATCATACGAAAAATCGCAAGTCCAAATTTCTATTCTGCTATTGCCTTGATTAAAATCAATTAATATATTAATGTCTCTATTTTTTAAGGATTGCTTTGCTTTTTTATATTCTTCATCATCAATAATTGGTTCACCACATTTAACGATTAAGTGATTATTTATGTAAAGATCTATAATACTACAATCCATTTTTGTCATAGCCTTACCTGTTGCCATTAGAATTCTGCCCCAATTAAGGTCTTCACCAAATAAAGCAGTTTTAACAAGTGGAGAATTCGCAATTGATAAAGCAACTGCTTTGGCTTTATCTCTGCTTGGAGTATTGATAATATCAATAGTTATAAATTTAGTGATACCTTCACCATCCTTAACGATTTCTTTAGATAGGTGCTTCATCAGAATTTTCAAATGGTTGTAAAAATTTTCATATCCTTTATCATTTATGTTTTCTATCTTCTTGTTATTAGCCACCCCGTTTGCAAGTAAGAAAATGGAATCATTAGTGCTCATATCTCCATCTATTGTTATACAATTAAAAGTATCTTCGGCAGATTCACTTAAGGATTTCTTCAGAAGCTCATGGGATATTAATGCATCGGTGGTTAAAACACTAAGCATTGTAGCCATATTAGGCATTATCATGCCTGAACCTTTAGCACAGCCTGCAATAGTTACTTCTATTCCGTCAATATCAAACTTTATAGATGCTTGCTTAACTTTTGTATCAGTTGTCATTGTTGCTTCAATAAAATCCAGGCTATTTTTTTCATCAAGCTTTTCAGTAAGTGTTTCTAAATTATTTATAATTGAGTCAGCATTAAGCTTTTTCCCTATGACGCCGGTCGAAGCTATATAGCATTCTTCTATATTTATTTTTAAACTTTTAGAAAGTTCTAATATGCAACGCTCCCCATCTATTAATCCTTGTCTACCTGTAAATGAATTTGAACTTCCACTATTTATCAGAATAGCTCTTTTCTTATTAGATAATTCATCCATTTTCTTTGATATCACAATAGGTGCAGCAATAACATCGTTTCTTGTGTAAATAGCAACACCTAAAGTATCTTCTACTGTGGAATATAACAATCCTATATTTTTCTTTAGTCCATTAGAGCAGACTCCTGCGAATTTGAAACCTTTAACTGCTTTAAGTCCATTAAAATCTATCATTCGTTCTTTCTCCTTTTGGCGAATAATTTAACGGTTAACTTATTTCCAAAAAAACTATATTGAATAATCCTTTTATTCAATATAGTTTTTTATTCCCCCATACACATAACTAATTCATTTAGCATAGTATCAACAAACTGTTCTACAATTACTTTCTTGGTTGTTGACTGATAAAAATTTACAGATAGACTCAGAGTGTTATTAAAGATACTGGCTAGCATTACAAGACCTGGTGAAAAGGGTGCCGGCCCTATCATATAACAGTCTAGAATATCTAGAAATCCGAATTTCGTTGTATCTTTGGTAATAACTCCGACATTTGAGAAGACAGGCATATGTACTTTGTTTTTTATAGTGTAATTTCTGAGTCGATAAATATGAGCATTTGCATATTTAAGATTTAATTTTCCAAGTTTTTCTAATTCAAAAGCACTTTTTAAACCAGGCCAATCTTTTTTTATTTTGGTTGTTTCATGCACAATTTTAGCTAATGTTTCATTAAATGATTCATTTATATTTTGAGTAGACATAACAATTTGCTTTCCAGAAAAATTACAAATTGGCATTTTCTTATTTGCGGGCAGATATCTGCGCAAGTTAACTGTTAAATGTATAGATATAGTATTATCTTGTATTTTTGCTATTTTGGAAAGAGATCTATGGAAGCCAGTTAAAAGGATATCATTAGTTGTAGCTCCATTTTTATGAGCGTAACTTGTAATAGAATTGAGTTGTTTGAAATTCAATTGTCTTAATAAAAATTTTTGTTCTTGACTCTCACCTATAGTACAAGGAAATGCTACTGTAGGACTAGGATTAGGTTTATTGCATATCGCGTTAATATCAGCGGTAAGATTAAGAATATGTTCTTGGCTACGATTTGCGTAGACACTGGGTTCTACAATATATGGCTGTTCATAAAATAAATGATTATAAATGGATGACAATAAATTTAGATATTGTTTGAATGCCTCTACATCCGAACAAGTATGATTCAATTTTACACAAATTGTGTCGAATTCAGCTCTTAATACTTTTATCTTTATTTGACAGTCGTTCGTAGAATTAAAGGGAGTGCTAATGAAATTTTGTAATTCGGTTTCATCTTCTTTAGTTTCAATGGTAGAGCACAATTCTGTCTCCTCAATATTATCGTTGCGTTTCCAAACAAGATTGTTATTTTCTTCTATTAGGCAGCAACCTAAAATGGGTTCAACATCTAAGGAGATGCGAACAGCTTGTTTTAGCATTGTATCATTTATTCTTCCATTAAGTTTTAAGACGCAATTAATCTGATTATTTGTAAAATGCTTACCAGTAAGATAATTACCAATATCTTGGGCGACAGGTGGAAAATAGATAGGTGACTTTTTCAAAAATATTCCTCCTTAATTCGTTCATCACATTAAATTAAACTATTTCTATTCCAACGTCAATTAATTTGGGAGTGTTTAATAAGTTTATTAATATTTTAGCTCTTTTCTTATGCTTATCAATTCGCTTTACAATTCCTTCTAAATTCTTCAAAGGTCCATTCAAGATGAATATTTTCGAGTTTTTTATATGTATGCGAGAAATTTTTACAATATCTCCTGATCCTACTAGAGAAAGAATAATATTTATTTCAGAGTCATCTATAGCGGAATAATAGGATCCGTTGCTATTTAGTATTTTTATTATTTTAGGAATTTTTTTTATTATATTATATATAATATAATTCATATCTGCACAGATAAATACATATCCTGGAAACATTTTTTTTTGAACGAGATGGGCTACACCTTGTCTTTTCTCTATTAACAATCTTTTGGGTATCAAAGAGTGCAAGGTATTATAATCAAAGTAGGACTGAAGGCATTTTTGTATACCTTCCTCCGCTCCTGTTTTAACCCAGAGTACATACCAGTACATCATATAACTATCATCCCTTTCACTGGGCTCAAGGCACAATTCAGAACTGAACTTTACTCTCATAAAACATGTGTACTATATTTAAAGTTACAAATAGTGTGCCATTGAGCACGTAAGTAATTTTTTCAAAAAATGTATGTGATTATGCTGCTTTTTTTCAGAGAAATCGTAGCAACATATCAGCAAAAATTATAATTCAACAGGGCACACAGCTTGCGCAGGTGAATGCCAACGTAAAGCTATCTAGACATTTTAAAATTAAGCAGAGTCTATTTTTTACAATAAGTCTGGCTGTTTATGAGTATGAAAATTCCAAAATAGTTTATTGTTTGACCACCTCTGTATAAATAATATTTTTACAAAATATGTATTTAAACTTATTATAGAAATATGTAAAATAAATGTCAATATGTAAAATAAATGTTAATATGTAAAATTTAAGAAAATATATATTGACAGAAATAAATATTTTACTTATTATTACAATATATCAACAATTTGTAATAATAATTGATGTAAAAAATATTTATTTTACAATAACTTGAAGAACTTTATACGAAGCTGCGTGCACGTTAGAGTTCCGATAGGATCAGATGGAATGTTATGAACTAGTGTATAAAGTCTATACATGTTTGGGCGAAGCTATGACCAGGTAGTGGTTAGAGTATAAAATTGTGCATAATGATACAGCAATTATAAGAATAAAAGAATTACAGACATTTAAATTTTGTATCTAAATTGTGGGTAGTATAGGCTGCCCATAATTTTTTTATTTAAGCTGGTGCAGCCTAATGATTATGTCTAATTTAAAAAAATATTAAAATCAAAAATGAGAAAGTTGTAAAAATTTAACAAATAAAGCAGGGAAATAAATTTCTTAATCTTGTCAAGGCTGATGTAGGGGGATAGGATGAGGATCGAGAATTTATTATTAAATAATAAAATTAAAAACAAGGTTTTTTCAATTGTGGATGATTTTGGAGAATGGGATAGTACTAGCTTATGTAAGAGAGTAATCGCACTAAGAGATGTCTTATTAATTAATGGAGTAAAGCATTTAGACAAGGTTGCAGTTATTTGTGATAATGGAGCATCATTTATTATTGCAATAATGGGGGCATTAGCTGCTGGTTGTATTGTAGTTCCTATAGATCCTCAATTACCTATTTCTGATGTCTTTGATATATTGCATGGTAGTGAGACAAGGCGGATGTGTATTTCTGGGGTGAGGTCCGAGGTAAATTACAGCAAAAAAAGAAATGAGGACGTACAGATATTTTCAGAAAATTTAGGGGAATGGGAAAGTGATGAGACTCTTAGCAAATGTTTTCAAAAAATACAAAATTATACAAGTAAAGAACCCGCATTTATACTTTTTAGTTCGGGCACATCAGGAACTAGAAAAGGAGTAGTCTTGACACATGATGCCATAAGTACAAATGTAGATGCTATTATCGACTATATGATACCTAAAAGTAATGATATTTTCTATATCACTAAATCAATGATACATGCATCAACTCTCGTTGGGGAAGTTTTAGTTGCACTTAAAATTGGAGCAAGAGTTATTGCGCAAAATCCTATCGTACCTCTATCAACTACTTTAAAGAGGATTGCCACATTTAGACCTTCTATTATCTTTGTTAATCCTACGATTCTCCGATTATTACTTAAAGCTAAGAGCAAATATTCGAATGTGGAGAGTATTCGATTGGTGTATGTTAGCGGAGAAGTTGCAGATGGAAAGTTGCTAGCTGAGGCTGAACAATTTTTTTATAATGGACAAGTACATAACGTTTATGGTTTAACGGAAGCTGGGCCTAGAGTAGCTGCGCAACGTGTCAACAATAGATATATAAAGCATGGGTCTGTAGGAAAACCAATACGTGGTGTTAGTATTGCTATAAAAAATAAAAACGGGGTACGATGCAAGTGTAATGAAATAGGGATGATATACGTGAAGACTAGAAGCGCGATGCTACAATACTGGAATGATGATGTGGCTACTTGCAGGAAATATTTTAATGGTTGGTTAATGACAGGTGATTTGGGTTATATGGATAATGAAGGTGATTTATTTATTGTGGGCAGAGCAGATGATATAATAATCCGTGGTGCACATAAGATAGATCCATACCGCGTGGAAAGTATAATAAAACGAATACCTGGAATAGATAGCTGTATTGTGTTTGGTATTCAAGATCAAATTCAAGGGAATCGTGTTATTTGTATATATCTGAATGATGAAGGTGTATCAGTTGATACTGATACAATTATGATAGCCTGCAGGGAGAGCTTAGCGCTTTACGAGATTCCGCAAGAATTATATTCAGTAAAAAAAATACCAACTACATTAGGCGGCAAAGTTTCGAGAAGGTTAGCTATCTCATTTTATTATAAACACCTGCTGAAAAATTAATTAATTAATGGATAAGGATGGTAATCGGCAAAAAAAGTTGGAGGTTAAGAGATATGGAAAATAAAAGATGTCTCGACGCTTCGGTTATTATACCAGTGTATAATCAAGCAGAGTCACTCCAGATTACATTGAATTTTTTTAAATTTCAAAGCTATGATTCAAAAAAATATGAAATTATAGTAGTTGATGATGGTTCGACTGATGGATTAAGAGACAAAATTAGGGAAGATAAATGGCCTCAATTACCATGTAGCATAAGTTATATTTATAGTGAAAATAAAGGAAGAGCAGTTGCAAGAAATAAAGGAGCCGCTATAGCTAGGGGAAAAAGGCTAATCTTTTGTGATGCTGATAGATTTCCAGATCGAGATTATATAAAGAATTATATTGTAAGCAGTTCAGAGTTAAATAAGATTGCTATTGTGGGAAGCCCATGGGATTATTTTGGACATATAAAATATTTATTAGGAAATCATTGTGGAAATATTAGCATTATACGGAAATATTCGAGGTTGCCTTTATATTATTTAAAGGTGAAAAATTTATATGACGCCAAAGGTAGCACAAACTCGGGAATCGCTTGGGCAACTTTTCTTGTTGGTAATTCTTGCGTGAAAGCGGAAGATTTCGAGACAATTGGTGGTTTTGACGAAGATTTTAATACCTGGGGTTTTGAGCACTTTGAATTTGCTTTGCGTTTACAAAAAATAGGAGTTAAATTTCGCAATTGTCCTGAAATCTCAAGTTTCCATATACCGCATGCAAGAGGGGAGGGACACTATAAATCAGCAATAACAAATAGTATACAATTATTTAAAGCAAAGCATCCGAACTGTAATCTAGATAGCCTCAGAGGTTTTTTATTTGGAGAAATGTCATTGCAGGATTTTGAGTTACACTTTTGTGGAACGCAAACTACTTACTTAGGAGAAAGTGAATCCATATATTATAATGTAGTTTAATTCTTATTATAATATATGGATATTTTGTAATTACCTTATATCAAGATAAAAGAGATTTTGATATTACAATATTAAAAAAGTTTGGAGGATCAATATGTCATTAAAAGAAGTTGTTAATCAATTAGAAAATATAATTAGGGAAGAACTTCGTTTAGGTGAAGGTATGAAAATTACTTATGATACAACATTAGAAGAAATTGGTGTTGATTCTATCACTATGATGCAATTATTAGTTTTTATTGAAGAGCGCTTCGGATTTGAATTTGGTGAGGATGCGTTATTACGAGGTAATATGATGTGTATTCATGATTTGGTAGATTATATTTTACCAAGAATTCAAGAAGATGATAATTGCTAAATTTTGATGAAGGGTGTTTTGTATGTTTACACAGTTTTGGCTAGTCAATAATAAAATATCGCTTGCTGCAGTATCACACCGAAATGATTTAGACAGAAAAAGCGTGTGTGGAGTTGTCCTAATAGCTGGATTTTCGCAGCCTATGTGTGACGTTGACTATTTTATGAGTAAACTTGCTCGGCAGCTGTCCAATTTAGGAATATTTGTTTTACAAGTAGATCCACGTGGACATGGTGACAGTGAAGGTAATCTGGAAAATGTGAATTTGTACACTCTTCGCGAAGACTTATCCATTGCCGTTAATTTTGTAGCAGAACAAGTAGGCGATAAGGTATTTTGTATAGGACGAGGGCTAAGTGCTACGTTATTTGCTGAGATATCTTCATTAGCTCCAATTCGAGGTGTTGTAGGAATTAGTCCATATTGTATAGAGCCGTCTATTGTATCCGAAATATGGGCTAATATTAAACCGGGAATTTTCGATGTTAATGACATTATGCCCGGAACGGATTATAAGTCTTTTAGCAATTTTGATATAGGGAAAATTGCATTTTGTAATGCTATTGGTGCATTGCCATACAATCTTCATGGACAGGTAATGTCTACGGAGATTTTATTTAATTTATTTGAATATAAACCTCTCGAAGTACTTAAAAAATGTAAAGATAAATCTCTTTGGTTACTATCTGAAGGTAAGGATAATAATCGTATAGTACATTGGCATCTAGAAAATGAAAAATTATATCCTAATCTAAATAATTATGTAAAAAATGCAATAATTAGAGATCCACTTTGGCAATACGATATTATAGAACGTATCTGCAATTGGATTAAGAAATATAAGTAGGAAATAAAATTAAATGTTAGTGAATATTCTAATTGGGAAGTTGAGTTTTAAAGATAAATTTATGTAATGAAGGAGACGTTATATGCAAGTTCCTGTTCAGATATATGCAAAGGGACGTAATCTAGCTGGAGTCATACATATCCCGTCTGTAAGAGCCATAGGTGCACCGATTATCATAATGTGCTATGGACTAAATGGCGATCGTGTTGAAGTCCACAGGATGTCAGTTTTTGCGGCTAGGAGAGCTGCGCAGTTAGGTATAACATTTATACGTTTTGACTATAGTGGATTGGGATTAAGTGATGATGAGTTTTGGCATTCATCTATCAATACAAAAGTTGAGGATGTTTTGGCAGTTATTGATTTTGTGAAAGGATGTTTTCAAACTGAAAATCCTACATTAGTATTATTAGGATTTAGTGATGGGGGAAGAGTTGCGTGTCGGATCGCTAATATTTGTAAAGAAGTTTCCGGTTTAGCGATGTGGAATCCTATGTTTTCAGCTATGCCACCTATTCTACCAAACTCAGGATTTGTACCTAAATTTGTCCGTGAACCACAGACTAGAGAATTTGTTTATCCATTCTTTGGGCTTTGGATGGGAAGTGAGTATGTAAGAGACATAAATTCAAGTATGAATATAGAAGAGTTTAATACCTATGATAAGGATAAATTGTTGATTTTTGGAGGAGACGATCTTTATTCAAAGGAAACAAGGGAGCAAATAATTAGGGATCCTTCTAACTTGACCACAAATGTTAAGATTATTAGTATTCCGGGGGCTAATCATTTGTTTAATCGTGTAGAGTGGACGGAACAAGTAATTAGTAAAACGATGGAATGGGTTCTTGAAGTTGGAAGGTTAAAAAAACGAATGAAGGAGGAACTTAATTAAATGCTAATAATTCAAAATAGTGAAAATGACTTCATACTATTAATATAGCAGTGAGGTCATTTTTGTTGGCAGGAGATTTTAGAAAGTAAATTGTTGAACTAAAAAATGTGTAGACATGATTTAAAAAACAGGAGGTAATAAAATGTGTGCAGTAAATATTGATAGGAAAGAAAATGTTTTAGTTATTGAATCCCTCAGTGATGGAGTTCTAACGATCCAATTTAATCATCGACATTATAATAACCCTTTTAGTGATTCTATGCAGGATGCTGTAATAAATAGTCTGCAATCTGCTGAAGAAAACTCAAATGTTAAAGCAATAATATTAACAGGAGGAGTCGGCAGATCCTTTAGTGTTGGCGGGGATTTCAATGAAGTCAAGACACTACAGGGAGGACAGGAAGTTGATTTATGGATAGATAGAATAACTAAAATGTACACTGCTTGTCTAAGGGTATCGAAGCCTACTATTGCAGCTGTAGATAATTATGCAATTGGTATAGGGTTTCAATTGGCTTTAACTTGTGACTATAGAATAATGACAGAGCGCGGTAAATTTATCATGCCAGAGTTAAAGCATGGGATTGCTTGTACCTTAGGTCAATGCATGCTGGAAAAATCGTTAGGTAGGAATGCTATGTTGGAAATAATTTATGAATGTGAGGCTATTCCGTTACAAAAATGTTTTGATTACAGATTGATAAATAAAATCTCATCTCCAGACAAGCTGCTTGAAGACTCACATCTATTAGCGAAGAGATTGGCCAGTTATCCTGAAGTAGCTTTTAGAAAAACTAAAAAAGTAGTTAATGAAAGTTATGTAGAACAGCTGATAACAGTTACGGAACAAACAAAACTAGCTCATCGGATGACTTTTGGTGACGGAAGAGCACAGCAATTTATGCGTAAAGTTGTAGGTGAAACAGTGTGAAGGATACATTGAAGAAAACTATATATATATCATCTAAAAAATTGTCAAAAGAAATTAATTTTTGTAAAGAGTTTACATATAATGGATTATATGTAGGATATGGTTCAGATTTACAGAAAATTAATGAGAAATGTGAGTCATTAATAATTTCTTTTGAGAAGGGGTGCATAGAGGCAGATTCAATACCGAAAAATAATTTTATAATGATAGGTAAGGATAACCTAGTTATAGTTGGCAGTGATATGAATACTCAGGCGATATTTTATATAAATATTCCTGAAAAAGGTATATTTGCTGTTTTTAATGATCTGTTTATAGCGAAAGATATATTGCAAGGAATTGGACTAGAAGTAGAATATGATGTAGAAAAGAATGGTGAGAATTTAACATTTTTTAAGTATGTAAGCCGTTTAAAGCATGGCGAAAAAATTGAAGTGCACTATAATAACAACAATTTGAAAGTAGAAAAAAATTTGCAGAGTGATATTCTCTTGCAGCCTTCTTGCAGCATGGCACTTGATAAAGCAAAAGAAAGGTTTTATGAAGTTTTATTTAACGCAACTAAAGAATTAACGAAATGGGACGAGGAAATCTGTATCTCTCTTTCTGGAGGTATTGATTCTGGAACAATTGCGTACATCCTTAAAAAGCTAAATAAAAAAGTGTGCGCATATACTTTGGGAACAGATTGGGGTAACGAATATAAGGAGGCACAAGAAACGGCAGATTTTCTAGGGATTAATTTAATAAAAATTCATTTGAGTAACGAAGAAATTCTGCGGGAAGTACCAAATGTAATAAGGTACTTTGCATTTAAGGATGTCGTGCCAATAGAGGTTGCTTTGGTCGCAGTTTCTCTTTATCAAAAACTATATAAAGAGATTGGAAAAAAGATGACTTTTGTTACTGGATACGGATCAGACCTCTTGAATGCTGGAATTTACTCTAATTTTAATTACTATTCAGAATTAGAAGACCAGATCGCTAATGGCTTACGTAAAACTCAAATTTCTAACGAATTTAGTAATTTATTTGCACTAAATGTTGGCATAAAGACAATACATCCTTTTTGGCATTCGGATGTCATTAAAGAGGCTCTTAAAATTCCTGTTGAATATAAAGTAAAAGATGGAAAGGACAAATACTTTTTTAGAAGTATGATGGAGGGGAGACTTCCAGCAAGCGTTGCATGGCGTACTAAAAAAGGCGCTCATCAGGGAACTGGGTTAAGTACCTACTTAAAAGGAGCTCTTGAAAGCTCCTTTTGCAATAACTACGACAATCAGAATGACTATCAGAGTATAATAAAAAGCATTCATAAAGATATATTTCTTCAAGGAAAATACCCATGGAAATAAAGTAGATAACAAGTAGGCGATGCAATTTGGTGAATAATACTTATAGAATGGAGAGAAAATTCTGATGGACTTTAAAAAGGAAGCAAATAAATCTAATTGTGCGTGTACTTATCTGGCTTGTCCTCGCAGAGGAGATTGCTATGCTTGTGTTGAACATCATCGTGGCAATGCAGAGTTACCTGGTTGTTTTTTTACTTCTGAGTCTGAAAAAACATATGATAGAAGTATAAAAAACTTTATACAAACTATAGCAGATAAAGAATAGAGTAGATGCTTTAAAAAGATCTATTTCTTCAATTAAAAAGTTTGGCGCGCAAGATATTTGTTGTGTATTTAACAATAGGAGGGATTGTTTATGGAGAAGAAATGTGTATTGCTAACTTCAGAGTCAGTTACTGAAGGACATCCTGATAAAATGGCTGATCAAATATCAGATGGAGTATTAGATGCAATTATGGCAAAGGATCCTATGGGACGGGTAGCATGTGAAACTCTTCTTACTACAGGACAAGTTCATGTGGTAGGTGAAATTAGCACTACTTGTTATGTAGATATTCCTAAAATTGTGCGTGACACGATAAAAGAAATTGGTTATACGCGAGCAAAATTCGGTTTTGATGGAGAAACTTGTGGCATATTAGTTTCCATTGGTGAGCAATCGGCGGATATTGCTATGGGGGTAAATAAAGCGTTAGAGGCAAAGAAAGGCGAAATGGATGAATTTGAAGCAATTGGAGCTGGTGACCAGGGAATGATGTTTGGTTATGCTACCAATGAAACTGCGGAGTATATGCCTTTGACAATATCCTTAGCACATAAGTTAGCTTATCGTTTAACTGAAGTACGTAAAAACAAAGAAGTGGATTATTTACGTCCTGATGGAAAAACCCAGGTGACAGTTGAATATGAAGATGGTAAACCTGTGCGTGTTGATACGATAGTTATTGCTGCTCAGCATAGTTCGGAAGTTGATTTAGCAACTATTGAGAAGGATATGATTGAGAAGGTTATTGTACCAATTGTTCCGGCGGAGTTATTAGATAAAAATACTAAATATTATATCAATCCAACAGGTCGTTTTGTGGTAGGTGGCCCTCAAGGTGATGCTGGTTTAACAGGTCGTAAAATTATAGTTGACACTTATGGCGGAATGGCACGTCATGGTGGTGGTGCTTTCTCGGGTAAGGATTGTACAAAAGTTGATCGTTCTGCTGCTTATGCTGCTCGTTATGTTGCTAAAAATATAGTGGCTGCAGGACTGGCTGATAAATGTGAAATTCAGTTAGCATATGCCATAGGCATTGCCTATCCTGTATCTATCATGGTGGAGTCTTTTGGAACTGCTAAAGTAGATGAAGCTTTAATTGCCGAGCTTATTAAAAAGCATTTTGATTTACGTCCAGCTGGTATTATAAAGACTTTGGATTTGCGACGTCCAATATATCGTCAAACAGCAGCTTACGGTCATTTTGGTCGCACTGATGTTGATCTTCCATGGGAACGGATAGATAAGGCAGAAGAATTGCACAAAGAAGCCAATTTATAATTCGAAAAAATAATTTCATAGTTGAAACGTAATTAAAAATTTAATCGACATTCAAGTTAAGTTTTGAGAAACGTAAGGTAAGGAGGCAATTGGTTATGTTTAATAAATGTGTTTATAAGTTAAATAACGAATATTTGAGAGAAATTCTAAACATCCATTTTGATAAGGAAGAAGGGGCGAAATACTGGCTTGAAAGAGAAAAGCAGCTGAAAATTAATACACTTGAAGAAATAAATGATTTTAAAAAATTTAAGCAATACTATTCATTTAAAAATAGAAATGAAATGGACAAATATGAAAATGACTTAAGACATAGACAGGTGGAAGATTTTATCCCGTTAAGTGCATCAAAGGGGGATAAGTGGATATGGACAGCAGAAACAGGAGGAACTACAGGAATTGCTAAACGAGGAACATGGGGAAGTATATATTGGGAGAGTATTTTGAACTTTTCAGATGAGTTTCTAAACCTTCACTGTGTTCCTAAAAACGAGAACTGGCTATTTATAGGACCTACTGGGCCGCATACGACGGGAAGATTAATGGTCTCAATTGCAGAGAATAGAGGTGGTAAAATATTTTGTATCGACATGGATCCTAGAATTGTCAGAACGTATTTGCAAGAGGGGAATGGAGAGGCGGTAAATAAATATATTCAACATATATGGGATCAAGTTGATCCTATCATACGATACCAAAATATTGGAGTTTTATTCTGTACATCAAGTCTTTTAGAACTTTTACCTCAATATATGGATATAAATTTATTTAAAAATATAAAGGCGGTGCTTCACGCTGGCTTAGCCATGTCTCGTGATACTCATAAGTATTTGCGTGAGAACTTGTTCAAAGGAAAAGCGATAGTCGGTATATATGGAACTTCGGTGTCTGGAATTAGTTATCAGAAACCATATGAAAAAGAAGATAATTATCATGTTATTTATATACCTAGCCAGCCGTATATAGTAATTGACATTATAAATGGAGAGGGGCTTCCGGTTAATTATGGTGAAGAAGGCGAGGTAAGATGTTTTAGATTTACGGAAGATTCTATTATTCCTGGTTTTATAGAAAGGGATAAAGCTGTGAGAATTAAGCCTTTTGGAAAGTTTGCATCAACGTACAATTGGGATTGGATTTCTGACCCTCATAGTCCGGCAGGTTTATCCGGACAGAAGATGGAAGGAGTATATTAATGATAAATATTCCTGTAATCATAAATAATGAATGTATAGATACGATAGAATATCAAGGGGTTTATTCTTTGAAGAATGAGCCCCTTGCTACATTGTCAAATTTCCCTGTTATAAGAATCCGAGAAGTTAAAAATATGAGTGAACAAAATTTTGATAAGATGCGTGCAATGCCAGCAAAAGATATTTTTAAAACATTTAAGAAAGCCGCACAAATTTTTAGGGCAATGAACTTTAGTATTAATGGAGTTAACATTAATAAAACAGACTATATTAGATTGGTCTCATCCTGTACTGGCTTGCCCCAAAGTCTGATAGAACAAGAAATCGAAGAAATAGCATATATAATGGATAATTTAGAAGGCATTAATTCTATGCAAGTTCCTGGAGGTTCGGTGGAAATATTTGATACTAACTGCTATTATATAGAGAATCAAGAAATTGGGTTTTTTCCAGCAGGAAAAAATTTAACTATTAAATTACCAGGAAATATTCCGACAATTTGCATTTATTGGTTAATACCGTTGTCACAGAAGAGACCTATTATACTTATTCCTCCGAAAGAAGATCCGTTTACTCATTTTCTTATATATAATGCAATTAAGTTAGCCGATCCGCTTTTAGCATCGTGCATTAGTTTTTTGCCGTGCAGTGAAAGTGCGATTGGCTATTTAGCTAGGATATCTGATCAGCTTATGATTCCTGAAAGCGCAAAGTCATTAATAGCATCATCGAAAGATTATATACAAAAAACTTATTTTATACATTATGGCAGAAGCAAATTTATTATTACTGATGATTTTGATGATCATATTATTGATGCAATATATAGAAGAATGACTTGGAATTGCGGCAGAACATGTACAGGGCTTACTTCAGTAATTTTTAAAGGAGATGCGAACAGACTCGCACATGCTGTGGTAGAGCGAATAAAAAAAGATTGTATAGATATGAATAGAGGTAGTGATATAGTACCAATGTTCAGTATGGAAAAAGCGAGACATCTTGATATGATGATTGAGTCTTACCTTCAGAAAGGTGACGCGATTGATGTAACCAAAGAGGTGAGAGGGGATACTCGTCTTATAAAATGCGGGGATGAAGGATGTTTGCTTCCTACTGTATTATTGGTGAAAAATAAAAAAAGTGAAATCTTCGGATTAGAATTACCATTCCCATTTATAACCATTATTGAAGCCGAAAGTGATGAAGAGCTTATAAAGTACGCCCAAAATACCCTTATATTAAGCGTTGCCTCAGAAAACAAAGAACTGATTCAGAAATTATGTGTAGAAAGATCAATTATGAAGGTTTTTGGTGGAAAGCATATTGAACGTGGTTATAATTATTATGACCCCCATGAAGGTTATATTGCAGATTTTACATATCAAAAGAAAGCGGTATTATTTTAATGTCTGCTTGGTTTATGACCGATTAATTATTCATAGCTCAGGCAAATTTTTTATCTATTGATTACTAATTACGGAGATGATGTTTAGTGAATATTCTATTGGTTTGGCCACCTTCTGCTGATTATTGTATCTTAAATGAAAAATTCAGCTGTTGTGAGCCACTTGGGCTTGAATACATAGCAGCTCCTCTTTTAAAGGAGTTTACAGTTGACATTGCGGATATGAGATTTGAAAAAAGTATTGAGGATTTATTAAAGAAAAAGAAATATGATGTTGTGGGCGTTGCCATTCCGTTTACTACAAGTGTTAATGTTTGCAATAGGATGTTGCAGCAAATAAAAGAAAATGATGAAAGGGTAAAAGTAGTTATCGGTGGACATTATCCTACGGTTACTTTAGACAACATTTATCTTCAGTATGTTGATTATGCCATTATTGGAGAAGGTGTACATTCCTTTTACGAGTTGGTGAAAGCTATAGAAAATCAAACTTTGATTGATGACGTTAAAGGGATAGCAATTATAGAGGATCAACTAGTCAAGTATACTGATAAAATAATTTTTAATACGTTGGATCATTATCCAATTCCTGCAAGAAATTTAGTTTCAAAATATCAAAATAAATATTTTCATGCACATTATACACCAGTTACGTTGATGCGATTTTCAGCAGGGTGTCCACATAATTGTACGTTTTGTGTATTGTGGAAATTAACAAATCGCGAATATATAGTGAGAAGCAATGATTTGATTATACAAGAACTCAAAGGTATCGATTGTGAAAATATATATGTTGTAGATGATGAGGCATTCATAAACGCTCCCAAAATGTACGAGTTGGCACAGAAAATAATCGAAAAAAATATACGGAAAAGATTTCACATGTATGTTAGAGCAGATACCATTATTAATAATGCGGCATTATTTGAATTGTGGGCTAAGGCTGGATTAGATTCTGTCTTAATTGGACTTGAATCAATATTTGATGATGAGTTAAAGGGATATAAGAAAAACATAACTAGTGAGATGGCTCATAAATGCGTAGAAATACTTCATAAAAACAGTATAGAAATAAGAGCGAATTTCATAGTTAAACCAGAATATTCCCGGGAGAATTTCCAAGAACTAAAACAGACAGTTTTTGAGCTTGATATAGATCTTCCTACTTTTGCAGTATTAACACCTTTTCACGGGACAGATGAATATGAAAAAGTAAAAGACCAATTTATTATTGATAAATTGGAGTTTTTTGACTGTTATCATACGTTTCTAAAAACTAAATTATCATTAAAAGATTTCTACCAAGAATTTTCCAATTTATTTAGATCTGCAAAATTAAGAGATAAACGAGAAGAGCATGGTACAGTTTTTTATGCAGGCAAAGGACAAGATTTTGAAGAAATGACACAAAAAATGGAGAATTCTTACTTGTATTATTAGGTAAGGAGGAAAATTATGGATAAAATAGATTGTTTACTAATTGGTCATAATCAAATTACAGGTTTGAAATGTGAGAGAACTTCAAGGGTTATGTGGGGAAGAAACTCTCAATTTTATAAAGAAGCCGTAACACTAAGATATATAAAATATGAAGATCAATTATATACTCCTACGCAAATATCAAATAAGTTTACTCAGAAAAAAAATGGAGAAAGTTCATTTGAACATTTAAGTTATGAGCCTACATTAAATGGTGCAATAGCTTATTTAGGAAGCTACCTAAATAAATCAGGTTTTACCTTTGATTTTATAAATTGCCTTAAAAGTGAACAAGATAAGCTTGCATCAATATTAAAAAGAAATGAATTACATGCGGTTGCAATATCTACAAGTATGTATACAACAATATTTCCTATCTTAGAAGCGATTGCATTTATAAAGAAGCATAATGCTTCAGTAAAAATAGTTATTGGTGGTTCATTTATAGCCAACCAGGTTAGAGAGCAGGAAGAGGCTGAATTGCAGCAGATGTTTGGAGTTATAGGCGCGGATGTTTATATTTATAGTAACGAAGGAGAACATACCTTAGTTAAGGTGCTCAGAGCAATAAAGGAAATGTCACCTTATACAGATATTAATAATATATTTTACAAAGATTTGGGGAAATATTCATTTACTTTTCCAGAGGAAGAGAAAATCGGGTTAGATGATAATCTAATAAATTGGAATTTATTTGAAGGAAATCAATATAAATACGTTAATGTCAGAACTACAGTTTCATGTCCTTTTTCTTGTGCTTTTTGTGGTTACCCAAAATATGGAGGAAAGTATAGGCAGCTGAGTATTGAAGCATTAGAGAAGCAACTTAACATGATTAGAGAGAATCCAAAGGTTAAGGGTATCTATTTTATCGATGATACTTTTAATTTTCCGGCAGAGAGATTCAAAAATATTTTACGAATGATGATAAAAAATAAATATAACTTCAAATGGCATTCCTTTTTTAGATGTCAATATGCTGATAGAGAAACAGTTGAGTTAATGAAGGAAAGTGGTTGTCAAGTTGTTTATTGTGGAATAGAATCAGCAAACCAAGTAATACTTGATAATATGAACAAAAATACTACTGTTGAGCAGTATAAAAAGGGTATAAGTCTACTTAATGAATATGGCATTGCGAATATCGCGTCTATCATAATAGGTTTTCCGGGGGAAACTTATCAAACGTATTTGGACACTTATAACTTTATTGAAGAGTTGGGGCCTACGTTCTTTAGATCGCATGTGTGGTATGCTGATGCTGAATCCCCAATTTATTCTAAAAAGAAGTTATACAAATTAGAGGAATCTGGTTACGAATGGAGTCATTCAACAATGGATGCTAAAACAGCTGCGACATTAACAGACCTAATGTTCTTGAATATAAAAAATTCTGTATATGATTCAGATTATCCAATTGCTTTTGATTTATTAGTTAAGGGATATAGTATTGAGCAGATCAAAAAGTTTATAAATGGGTTTAATATGTGTATGAAAAAGGGATTAAATGCTCCAATTTTAGCAGAAGCTGATTATCAATACATACAAGAAATGAAAAGTGCATTGGGTTCACTAAATTAGAAAGGAGAAAGATATGGAAAAGATCGATTGTTTTTTTGTTGGCTATAATGAACTTTCTATGCCAAGGCAGAGACAATTATTGCGGCTGACCTATGGGGAAAACTCTTATTATTATACTGAAACGAATTCATCGAAATTAGGGTATCTAAAATATCAAAAAGAACTATACTCTACTTCACAAATATTTAATATGTTCAACAAAGAAAAAAGAATTGTTGACAATTCTTTTGATGACATTAATATGCATGAAACTTTTAATTTAGCAATTGCATATTTAGGTAGTTATTTACATAAAAGAGGATTTTCAATTGATTATATTAATTCATTTAATAACGCTAAGGAAAAATTAGCAAATTTGTTAACAGAAGATAGAATTAGAACAATTGCAATTCCGACTTCTTTTTACATATTTGCATATCCAATTCTTGAAATCATATCCTTTATTAGAAATTACAGCAGTACAGTAAAGATCTTAGTGGGTGGGACGTTTATTGCAAATCAAGTTAGATCACTGGATAAAATAGCACTACAGAGTTTTTTCATCTCGATGGGTGCTGACGTATACATATACAGTAATGAAGGAGAATATGCATTAAGCAGGGTGGTTCAAGGGATTAAAAATGGACAGGCTTTAGAGGAAATAGAAAATATATACTTTAAGAGTGGGAAGAATTATGTATTTACAAAAGTACAAATCGAAGAAAATTCAATAAATAATAATCCAGTAAATTGGAATTTATATTCTAATGATATGGGAAAATTTGTTAATATGAGAACATCCATTTCATGTCCGTTTTCATGTAGCTTTTGTAATTTCCCACGGTATGCTGGTAAGTATAGATTGGCCGATTTGGAGGCAGTAGGTAATGAAATAGCGAAACTTAATGATATAGGGAAAGTTTCGGGTATGTGGATTATAGATGACACATATAATTTTCCCCCGGATAGGTTTAAAGATATATTGCGTGTAATGATTAAAAATAGGAACAAAATTAAATGGCAGGCACATGTCAGATGTCAGTATCTTGACGAGGAAACAGTTAAACTTATGAAAGAGAGTCAGTGCGAGCATGTAGTGCTTGGGATTGAATCTGGCAGTCAAAAAATAATAAACAATATGAATAAAAAAGTAACCGTAGAAAAGTATAGGCAAGGAATATCACTATTGAATGAATATAATATTATGAATACAGCTTTATTAATAATGGGCTTTCCTGGTGAAACCTCTGAAACATATGAGGAAACATATAATTTCATTGAAGAAACAAAACCGACTTTTTATCAGGCAAGACTGTGGTGGTGCGATCAAGATACACCAATCTATAAGGAACGAGAAAAGTATAAGTTAGAGGGGTCTGGGTATACGTGGAGTCATGCTACGATGAATTCGACTACTGCATATAATTTAGTGTATGATATGTTTTCTAATCTAAGAAACTCTATTTTTGAAAGTGATTTTCCAATACCGTTCCATCTTTCAACACGAGGAATTAGTACTGATAAAATAAAGAATTTTATCGGTAGTTTTAATGAATGTATCAGGCATAAGATAAGTAACCCACTTGAGGAAGAAACTAATCCTGAAATGATCGAAAAAATGAGAGCAACTCTGTATTGATATTTTAACCCTAGTAAAGTTACCCCACGTCAATTGAACCAGCAGTGCAAAACGCGTATATAGAATAATCCTACTCTAATAGCAGTAAAGAGGTGATTTTATGAGAACAATAGATTGTTTTTTTATAGGACATAATGAAATCGATATGATGAGACAAAGACAATTACTAAGGTTAAGTTACGGTGAAAATTCACATTTATATAATGAAACGAACATGTCGAAACTTGGATATATAAAATATAAAGGTAATTTATACTCGTCTTCGCAGATTTTTAATAAAATTAATCAAGAAGAAAATATAGTCAATAAATCATTTTCTGATGTTGGCATCTCAGAGACGTTTAGCCTTAGTATTGCATATTTAGGAACATTTCTACATAAAAATGGCTTTTCGATAGATTTTATTAACTCATTTAATAAAGAGAAAGACTATCTGGCAAGTGTGCTATCTAATAATAAGGTTTTATCAGTAGTAATCCCTACAACGTACTATGTTTTTGCCTCCCCTATTCTTGATATTATTTCTTTTATAAGAAAATATAACACTAGAACTAAAATAATAGTTGGTGGGCCCTATGTAGCCAATCGAGTTCGTTCACTAGATGAAGAGGCATTGCAAAGAGTATTCAAAGCCATGGATGCAGATATTTTTATATATAATACAGAGGGAGAAAAAGCACTAGGGAAAGTGATGCATGCTATAAAAAATAACCTTCCTCTAAATAATATAAAAAATATATTCTACAAAAATAAAGATAAATACTGGTACACTGGACATGTTCATGAAAGCAATGAGCTAGATGAAAACATAGTTCAATGGGAGTTGTTTGCTGATCGGGTAGGCAATTTTGTAAATGTCAGAACGAGTATATCGTGTCCATTCACTTGCCAATTCTGCAATTACCCTATTTATGCGGGAAAATACAGGCAGGCAAGTATAGATACAATAGAAGAAGAAATGAATCGGCTTAACAATATCAGTGGCATAACTGGTATGTGGATTATTGACGACACGTTTAATTTTCCCCCATCACGATTTAAAGAGATACTAAAAATGATGATAAGAAACCGATATAAATTTAGATGGCATTCTTTTTTAAGATGTCAATACTTAGATGAAGAAACGGTTCGTCTAATGAAGGAAAGTGGGTGCGATCATGTTCTTCTTGGTATTGAATCTGGAAGTCAGAAAATTCTAAATAATATGTCTAAAAATACTACTGTTCATAAATATTACGATGGTATAAGTCTGCTTAATAAATATGAAATTGCAAGTACTGCATCAATGATAGTAGGATTTCCGGGAGAAACTTTGGAAACATATACAGATACTGTCAAGTTAATAGAAGAAGCTCAGCCGACTTTTTTTCGATCCCATATGTGGTACTATGATTCAAATGCACCAATTAGCAAGCAGAAGGACAAATACTCTTTGGGTGGCGAAGGTTTGGAATGGAAACATGATACCATGGATTCTCAAATGGCATGTACTCTGAATGAAGGGCTTTTCAAGTCGATTAAAAATTCAATATATGAAACTGAATGTCCAATACCTTTCCATCTTTTGAATAGGGGTATAAGTATATCTAAAATTCAAAGGTTTTTGTCTAGTTTTAATGATTGCATAAAGGAAAAGATAAAAAAACCTGTTGAAGAAGAAACAAGTTTCGAGATGTATAAAAAGTTACGTGACTCTTTAATTAGCGAATAAATATGAATTATTTACATATTGCGAGGAGAATAATAAAGCTGTTATTGGAGAGATGAAAATGGAAACAATAGATTGTTACTTTGTTGGTATAAATACTGTCAGTATTGCAAAGCAAAGAAACTTTGCAAAAATTATCCATGGGGAAAATTCACACGAATATAGGGACGATTCGAATTTTCGATTTGTCAAATGTAACAATAAATTATATACGCAGTCACAAATTTTTGAATTATTTTATAATGATGAAAAAGTTAGTAACTCTTATGAACTTTCTGTTTTTGAAGAAACATTTAATAGTGCGATAGCCTATTTGGGCACATATCTTACTAAGAGAGGTTTATCAATTGAATATATAAACTCATTTAATAGTGAGAAGGAAGAACTTGCTTCAAAACTGGTTGGAGCAAATATACATGCTGTTGCAATACCAACAACACATTATACTACCGCTTTTCCGATAACTGAAATCGTGTCTTTCATAAAAAAATATGATGCCAAAGTAAAAATAATAGTTGGTGGGCCTTTTATTACAAATCAAGTCAGATCATTAAATGGCGATGCATTACAAAGGCTCTTTTATTCAATTGGTGCTGATATTTATGTTTATAACAGTGAGGGGGAATATGCTCTTAATGAAACGGTTAAAGCTATAAAAGATAGCTTACCGCTAGACAGTATATCTAATATATATTACAAAAAAAACAATAAATTTGTCATAAATGATTATTATCCTGAGGAAAATGATCTGGATAATAATTCAACAGATTGGAATCTATTTGCGAATCGTCTTGGCAAATATGTTAGTGTAAGGTCTGCGATGTCATGTCCATTTTCCTGTGGTTTTTGTACCTATGGTGGTCGCGGATTTAAGGAAAAATACAGGTATTCAAGTATTGAGACACTGGAGAAGGAACTTGATGATTTAAAAAATAGTGGCAAAGTCTCAGGTATTTTCTTTAGTGACAATACGTTTAATGTGCCATTGAAAAGATTTAAAGACATATTACGATTGATGATAAGGAAAAGATATAATTTTAAATGGCAGACTCATATAAGATGTCAATTTATTGATGAAGAAACAGCAGCTCTATTGCAGGAAAGTGGATGTGTACAGGTTTTCTGTGGATTGGAATCAGGTAGTCAAAAAATACTTAATAACATGAATAAAAGGGCGACTCTGGAAGAGTGTAAAAAAGGAATTGAATTATTAAACAAATACAACATCATGAGCGTAGCATCATTTTTTATAGGGTATCCAGGTGAGAGTGACGAGACTGCCATGGAAACATTTAAATTTATAGAAGAGACAAAACCGACATTTTTTCAAATTCGCTTATGGTGGTATGCGCAAAATGCTCCAATCTTTAACCAAAAAGAAAAATACAATCTAACAGGATCAGGTTTTAACTGGTGTCATGAAACGATGAATGCGGATTATGCGCATGAACTTGTTGATAAATTCTATCTAACTATAAAAAATTCAACACATTTAGGGGATACTCAAAATATATTCGATATGAAAAATAGAGGAATTAGTGTGAATAATATTAAAGGCTTCGTTGATGCATTTAACAATTGTGTTAAAGAAAGATTGGGAAATCCAAGTGTGGAAGAGACCAGCTGTGAGCTGTTGGATAAATTGAGAATTGCTGCAAAACGTTGTGTCGTATCTCATGAAAGCTGATCAACTAAAATAATATTAGGAAACCAAATACATTATGAGTAATTGGAGGATTTATGAAGTTAAGTATAATTGAAGAAGCGATAAGACGTTATGGTACACCTTTATATTTATTTAATGGTGAAGATATTATAAGCAAATTTAATATTTTAAAAGGAAGTCTACCAGATAGCTTTGAAATATTATATTCGATGAAGGCCAATCCTTTGTTAGGAATATGTCAGTTGATTAAGAAGGCTGGAAGTAAAGCTGAAGTGGCTTCAATAGGTGAAATGCACGTCGCACTAACTGCAGGATATAAATCAAATGATATTGTTTTTACAAGCCCTGGGAAAACTACTGAAGAGATTGAATATGCAATAGATAGAAATATTTATTGCATAAATGTTGAATCAATGCAAGAAGCGGTCTTGATTAATGAAATAGCCAACACTAAATCTAGGAAGGTAGACATAGCGATAAGAATTAATCCCCATTTTAATTGTATTGAAACAGATATAAAAATGGGGGGAGTGGCAACCCAATTTGGAATTGATCAATCTCAAGTTGGGTTGGTTTTTCAAGCTTTAGAAAAACTAGTGAATTTAAATATTATAGGTATCCATGTATATGTAGGAACTCAGATCCTTAATGCAGGTGATATTGTTAAAAATACAAATGAAATTATAAAACTTGCAATAGAATTATCCGATAAATATGAGTTTTCTCTGAAATTTATCGATTTGGGCGGCGGATTCGGAATACCTTATTTTGCCGAAGAATCAAATTTAGATATGAATATCTTAAAACACGGTATGGATGAGTTATGGTCGAGATATAAATCTAGGCTCACAGATACGCGGATTGCAGTGGAAAGCGGTAGGTTTTTAACAGCAGATTCAGGTACGTATATCACTAAAATTTTATATAGCAAAGAATGTAAGGGAAAAAAATACTTGGTATGCGATGGAGGTTATAGTCAACATCCGGCAGCATCCTTTTTGGGAAGGTATAATAAAAACAGATTCCCCATTCGTACTCTTCATGAAAACAGCATAAAGGAGAATGTTACTGTAGTGGGGCCTAGTTGTACTCCCATTGATATTCTAGGTAAAGATATAACTATTGCTAAAGCGCAACCAGGTGAATATTTATTAGTAGATAAGTCAGGAGCATATGGTTTAACTAATAGTCCCACATCCTTCTTAAGCCATTCGTCTGCTGCGGAAGTCTTTTGTTATAGGGATAGCCTTCATTTACTTCGACGTAGGAGTACCTTGAATGATCTTCTAAGTAAACAGTATGGTCTCGATATTATTAGAATGGAGGACGATTTATATAAATGAAAAAGGACAAAAAGAACATCTTTGTAGGAATGAGTGGGGGATTTGGTCCTTTATCACAAGTTTTACCAATTATTGAGAGCTTTGATAAAGAAAAATTTGATATTACTTGCTTTATAGCAAGTTCTTCAGCTACTCTAGTCAAAAATCTTAAATATAAATTTCTTGAAGCACCATATGTAGAACCTCCTAAGAACTTGATTCCTAAAGGACATAAATGGTGTAATATTGATCATTATTGGGGTAGATTTGGGTATATTGATTCCGACTATGTAAATGCAATGATTCCAGCGAGAGTTGAAGCCATCAGAACATGTTCTCCAGATTTTATCATATCGCAATTCAGTCCACCCACAGAAATAGCTGCACGAATTCTAAAGGTTCCTCTTATTTCCATAACGCAGTCGTGTATGCATCCAAAAGGAAAGAGAGTTTCATGGTGGGAGGAAGCAACAGAAAGCTATCCAAAAGCGGCACCTATAGTAAGTGACTTAATGAAAAGGTATGGACTAGATCCTATAGACAGAATGGAAGAACTAAATAGAGGAGATTTGACTATTATACCTAGTTTTCCAGAATTTGACCCGATTGACGATGATGTAATTTATATAGGTCCTCTACTTTGGGAGAGTTCAGGAAAACAATACGAAACAATCAAAATTAAAGATAATTCCAGTTGGAAGAAAAATCGTCCATTAATTTATGCTTATACAGGTAACCTGTATGATTCAGCAGGAGCATCGGGTATAAAAATTCTTAAAAATGTAATAAAAGCTTTTGGTAATTCGGAATTCGATGTCATAGTGTCTACCGGATTGGGGCAATCCCTTAAAGAGATTCGTGAAATTCCAGGAAATATAAAAATAATGGATTGGGTTCCTGCAACAGAACTTATAAAAGAATGTGATATAACCATTCATCACGGAGGACATGGAAGTTGCATGTTAAATATAATTAATGGTATACCAGCAGTAATTATACCTACTTTCTCAGAAAGGGAATTTAATGCGCGACAAGTGAAAGCATTAGGTGTAGGTAACTTTATTTTACCAATGGAATTAACCCCAAGTGGACTTTATGATGAAGTCCTAAGATGTTTAAGGGATGAAAGGGTATTTAATCGAGCGAAAGACTTGGCTTATAAAATAAGACTGAGAAACTATGGTGGTGGTATAGAAGCGAAAAAATATATATTAGATTATGTAAATAGGAGGAACCATTCAGTTTAATTAGTAGTATTTTCCTCATAAATAAGGAGATTTACTAATGGCATTTAGCAAGGGATTTAAATATAAGCTCTTAATATTTACAGTTAAAAAACCTCATGCAGTTTTTATAGGCTTTGCTTTGATATTAATCTTAGTATTATATATAACCAACACTTCATACACAGGTATATATATTAAAGCGACTGGTACTTTAAATTATGATAGTAATGATCAAAGGTGTATTCATATTACTACTGATATTAGTAATAAATATAAAGATGCAATAGACTCCAAAAATTATACAGTATGGTATGTGAGAAGTGATGGAAAGAGGTACTATGGGTCAATAACCAATATCCAAAATTTGAAATCTTCAAATCGTTTGCAAGTAGAAGTTATTGCAAGACGTGAGGATTGTTATGAAGAATTAGGTGCAAATTATATAGAATATAAGGGGCCTATTAATTTAGAAATATACTTTAAAAGGAAAAATATTATAAACAAGATATTAGATAAATTATTTTAAATTAAAAGTAGAAAATAATTACCTTTCCCAATATTCTTTCATTTCACATAGAGAGACTAGGCTTCACATTAAGGAGAATATTAAAACAAGAAGTATTAATTGACTAGTTCAAAAATGGGAGAGCATCAAAATATGTATATTAATTCGCATAAATTATTGATTAAGTTTATTAGCACAACTTTGTTACTTTTATTAGTATCTATTTGTTCAGGATGTGACCTTCAATATGATTTAAGAGCCTTTTTTTTTAATGAAGTTATATTAAATGGTCATGTAGAGTCAAATCAGATAAGTGTAAATTCGGAAGTTATAGGTAAAATTATTGAAATATATAAGGAGGAAGGTCAACAAGTAAAGAAAGGTGATTTACTAGCGCACATAGATAGTACCGCTAAAGAATTAGAAATAATTCAGATGAGAATAAAAATTGGAGTCAAAGAAGTAAAACTTAAGCAACTGAAAGCCGGTACTAGATACGAGCAAATTCAGGAGGCTGAGGCAGCGGCGAAAGTCGCAAAATATAAGCTTGATGAAGAGATGCAAGGAGCGAGGCCCGAAGAACTTGAACGAGCTGCATTAATAATGTCATCTGCACAAGCAGAGTATGAATACTATAAGGATAATTACAAAAAATTAAAATATTTATATGCACAAGATGCAATACCAGAAAGAGAGTTAATTAAAGCACAACAAGAGCTTACGAAATATGAAATCAACTTTAAAACTGCTATGAGTCAGTTGGAACAAACTAGAAATGGTCCTACAAACCATGTACTTTACGGTGCACAGGCAAATTACGAAAAAGAGTTAGCGCAGTTAGAATTATTAAAGAATGGTCCGACGTTGGAAGAGATAAGAACTGCAGAACTTGAGCTGGAAGATGCAAAGGCTGATTTGGAGCAGACAAAATTAAGTCTTTCAAAGTGTAATGTAGTGTCACCTGTAGACGGAATATATATATTGAAAAATGCAAATGTAGGTGACACAGTGAACGTGGGCACTAATATAGGCAAAATCTCGGATTTGTCTGATTTATATGCAAAAGTATATATTGCTCAAAAAGATGTTACTTTAATTTCACTTGGTCAGTCGGTGAATTTAAGATCGATTTCTTTATCAGGGCAATTAATAAAAGGTAAAGTGATATATATTGCAAGCCAATCGGAATTTCTACCAGAACATATTGATAAAGATGAGGCAGAAAAAAGTACCGTTTTTGAGGTTAAAGTACAAATATTGGATAATATCGAAAAATTACGGATGGGTATGACGATAGAAGCATATGTACCTAAATGACGAGTTGAGAGGAAGATGGATTGAAATAGTATTTGATTCTTAATTATCAGTAATTTTGAAAAAATTTTGAGAGGATCTATTATGAATGCTAAATATTTATCAAAAGAACTACAAATTATATGGGAGCTTGCCAAACCATATAAAATTAGCTTTTTTTTACTGTTTTTTTGTGTTACGGTTATTTCATTAATTAGCGTAATATATCCTTATTTATTAGGAATGATGATAAATGAAATGATTTATCATCGGAATATGCAGTTTTTCATGGTTGCTGGACTTGTTTATGTAGTCTTATTCTTAGGGGAAAGGCTGATGCATTTTATACAATCAAATATTTGGACATATCTTTCTACAAAGTTTTTGTTTGATATACGAAAGAAGGTATTTAATAAAATAATTACATCCAAAGCCAAGACTTTAGCAGATAGTAATACAGGAGACGTTATTTCAATCATAAATAGGGATACAAGTATGTTTATGGATTTAATACACATGAATATATTCCATATGTTCAATATACTTGTACGGTTTATATTATCCATAGTTTTTGTTTCAGCAATTAATGATACATTAGTAATATTAATGCTTATCGTTATTCCGACCTCAATATATATATCCTCATATTATTCAAAAAAACAAAAGTTGATTTTCAGTGAGTACAGAGACCTGTACGGAAGCTTTATAAGTTGGGTATACGAGATGTTAAACGGTATAAGAGAGATCCAGCTTCTCGCAAGCGAGAACACTGTAAGGCGCTCTTTTACTAAAAAACTAATGGAAATCTTACGATTACAAAATAGTACCTACTATACGGAATTTATATCAGAGAGAACAATTGTTCTGGTATCATTATTTTCTGATTTATCTTTGTATGTAGTTTCGGGTATTTTAATTATCAAAGGAGAACTAACAGTAGGTGGATTTATAGCGGCAATAGAATATTTTAATAAGGCTAACTTTGCACTTAAAAATCTTAACGAAGCTAGTATGCGTATAGGTAATAATTTGAGTTCTGTTAAAAAAATTTCTAAACTACTTTCGCTGCAAACTGAAACTGAGAGAATAACTTGCAGAGATATTGGTATAAAACAAGGACATATTGAATATATAGATGTTTCTTTTGGTTATAACGAAAAAATTATTCTAGACAATATTAACCTTACAATTAGCCAGGGAGAGAAAATGGCAATTGTTGGAGAAAGTGGAGCTGGAAAGAGCACATTAGTTAGTTTGATTACAAGACTGTACACTCCCACTAAAGGTGTTATTAAGATCGATGGCACAGATATATCACAGTGCTCGTTAAAATCTCTTCGAAGGGCAATCGGTGTTGTTCAGCAAGAGGTAGTATTATTTGATGGGACAATTAAAGATAATCTTCTTTTAGCTAGACCCAAAAGTACAGAGAGAGAGATTTTGGATGCCTGCGAACAATCATATGCAATGGGCTTTATTAGGAAACTCCCTGATGGCTTAAATACTATTATAGGAAAGAGTGGTTTGAATCTATCCGGCGGGCAAAAACAAAGAATTGCAATTGCGCGGATAATATTAAAAAACCCTAAGATATTGATTTTTGATGAGGCTACATCTGCACTTGACTATGAAGCTGAGAAAGCAATTCAAGCAGCGTGGGATCGTTTAAGTAAAAATAGAACATCAATAATTATTGCTCACCGTTTGACAACTATACTGAACTCTGACAAGGTTGCAGTAATAAATAACGGGAAAATAGTGTCATGTGATCACCACTTAAAATTGATTAATGAATGTGAGTATTACCAACAACTATTTCATAAACAATATCTTGGTGTGAAGGCTTGCGCTATATGAAAAAGTTACTAACAGAGAATATAAGAATATTCCAAGAAATTAAGCCTTTCATAAAAAATTATGAAAGGCAGTTAATTATCTTAAGTATTAATAAGCTATTACAACTTCCAATAGGAATTGCTATGCTTTTTCTCTTTAAGGAATTAATAGATGAAGTTATGAATAGGAAGCAATTAGATATCTTACGATGGATTTGTATAGGATACATTTTGCTTTTTTTCTTACAGACATTGTTCTTATCTTATCAAAAGATAGTTGGTACAAAGATGTATAATAAACTTATTTTCGATATTAGATTAAAAATATGGAATTCTTGTATAAGGATGCCGCAAGATAGTTGGAAGAGTTTTGATAAAGGAGATTTAAAAAATAGAATAGATTCAGATGTAAATAGCTTTTCTATTTTTTTAGAACAGCAAATATTTGAAAATGCTTTCGCGTGGATAAGTATTTTTACATATGGTTTTATACTTCTTATAATATGTTGGAAACTAGCTTTATTTAGTTTTGGGATTATACCTATGTTTTTTTTATTAGGAAATTGGATAGCAGCCCGACAAAAAGAGGCATCTGAAGATTACAGGAATATATGGGGTGAATATGAAGGATGGATGTTTAATTGTTTTCAGGCTTGGAAGGAGGTGAAAAATCTTTCTATTGAGAAAGTACAAACAAAAAAATTTGTGCGTTATTGGCGCAAACTTATAAAGTTGTTTTATAGACAATGTATGTATATGTATGCGAGCATGTCATTTGATAATTTTAAAGATATTTTCATAAATAAAATAAGTATATACTTTCTCGGAGGAATACTGATCTACACAAATGAGCTGACAATAGGTCAGCTCTTAATTTTTACTAAATTTTATGAACAGATGTTTAATAATTGCAGTACAGTTAGTAATCTTTATATTCAATTAGGTACTAATTTGCCAGCCATGGAAAGAGTATTAGAAATAATGAAATATAATACGCGCTACCAAGGTATCAAACTTGACCAAAATAACTTTTCCAGTAGCATTGAGTTTAGGAATGTAGGCTTTACATATAGTGAAGGTCAGCCTGAGATTTTAAAAAATATAAATCTTAAAATAGAAGCAAATGAGCGAATCGCTATCATAGGGAAAAGTGGAAGTGGAAAATCGACCATTTTAAAACTACTTCTAGGGCTACATAAACCACAACAAGGAGAAATATTGATTAATGGCTATCCAATTGAAGAAATAAACTATAGTAGCTTGCATAGGATAATTGGTGTAGTTATGCAAGATAATATGGTTTTTAATTTGACTATTAAAGATAATCTATTGTTGGCTAATCCTTATGCTACTGACGCTGAAATTAAAGACGCTTGCAAAACTGCTTATATTGATAAATTTATAACTGCGCTGCCTAATGGCTATTTGACACTTATTGGTGAAAATGGTGTTAAATTATCAGGAGGACAAAAGCAACGACTGGGAATTGCAAGGGCTTTACTAACTAACCCCAATGTTATTGTTTTTGACGAAGCTACTTCTGCTTTGGATCATATATCTGAACAAGAGATTACTATGGCAATTGATAATATAGCTAAGAAAAAGATAATTATTGTTATTGCTCATAGGCTATCTTCCATTTTATCCGCAGACCAGGTTATTGTAATCGATAATGGTACTATCGCTGGATACGGGCACCATAGTGAGCTACTAGGTAAAAATTCTGCATATGATGTGTTATTTAAGGATCAGTATAAAAATATTGCTTTTTAGGATAGATCACGTTGAGAAATGAAGAAAATACGCCATTATTACCTTGAAAGGACTTTGATAAAATGAATTTTAGCAAGACTAAAAAAATAAAACTATTCTGTCTGCCATATGCAGGAGGATTATCATCATTTTATAATAAGTGGAATAAATGTTTAAGTGAATATATAGATATATGCCCCATTGAATATCCAGGCAGGGGAAGAAGGGTTAAAGATCCGCTATATGGTAATTTTGATGATGCACTCAAGGATATTTATCAAAGTATTTTTAAAGAGCTTAATACTGATAATTATGCATTGTTTGGTCATAGTCTTGGATGCGTATTAGCTTACGAATTTGCCTGTTGGATGAAAGCAGAAAAGCAAGTAATTCCAAAACATATTTTTTTATCAGGAGCTCATCCACCAAATTCCTTTAAGGATAATATGTTTAATTTACATACATTACCTGATGATGAATTTATAGAAGAAATTTTTAGATACGGTGGCACAATGAAACAAATACTCTCTGAAAGGAAAATGCTTAGTGCATTTATTCCAATAATTAGGGCTGATTGTAAAGCTTTTGAAACATATAGAGAAGTACCTAAAATAGATAAATTGAACTGTGATATTACTGTTTTAACAGGCAAAGATGATGAAATAGCTCTTCTTGAAAGTACTGCTAAGTGGCAAATACGTTTCAATGGGTCATATAAAAGATATTTATTCGATGGTGGGCATTTCTTTATTAATGGCAATACTGAGAAAATTGTTAAAATAGTTAATGAAACACTCATTAACTACGTCTAGTAAGTATCACTCTGAATGTTTTTCTAATTCGAAAAAGTTGATTTATCATATTAAGAACTAAAATCAATAATGTGTATGATTTGACTACTGAAAAATACCCAGGTGGTGAAATAAAATGAAAAATAGAAAAGAGCTAATTACTAGTACAAAAAGAGTTATAATAAAATTATATTTAAGCGTGATAATAGACAATACAGGTAATTTGAAATGGAATTACTTTAAGCATATAATGCGTTCAGTATTTGCTATATCAAATCAAGGATTTGATATAATAATAGTTTTTCAAGGCGCAGTATATATAGGCATGAAACGTCTTGGCTTAAAAAAGATTCCTAGTTCTATTCATGAGTATAAGGCTGTTAGTGCTGTAGGATATGGACTATTTATTTATCTATTGGACGAAATGTTTACAGCGAAAGGATTGATAGTAGCGCCAATAACATTACCTCTTGAGGTATTACAACGAAATTCAGGTTATATAAATATTTGCCAAACCCTTCTAATTCTATTAAAGTCAAATATAATACCTATTATATTCAGCGATGATGCTATCATAGAAAATATTGAATACCAAAATAGTATGATATTCAATATTATAGCTAACTTGTTAGATGCTAATTTGTTAGTTATTCCCACTGAGGATAGTATACATGAAGAATCTATAAGAAATTATAAAGGGGAATAATCTAGGTCTACCTAAAATTTCCCTTGCAGTAAAGAAATAAATGAAATCACTTGAAAGGGGAGAATTTATTTCTTGATGATAAGCTATTAAAAGAATAAGGCGGTTAATGGCTAAATCAAATATTTATAACGCTGCTAATATAATTAATAATGATAAAAAAATGTTTTATAGATTGTAAAGGATCTTGATAAATAATTAGCATATGTATATAATGTTAAGAAGATCAATTGGAATATAAAAACAATAGATACAGATAAATCCAATAATAGAAGATAATTATAGTCAAAAAACAGTTACATGCATTGTTTAATATCTTGAAATGTTCGAACATAAGGAAATTTTATCTAATCATTGAACCAAGGAAGGGAATGGGTGTGTATACATGAATAAGGAAAAAAGTTTAACAATAGTTAAAGGTTTTAAATTTGCAGGTATTATTGCTGGAGATAAGAATAAGAAAAATATAGGTCTTATTTACTCAACTGTTGATGAAACATATGGAGTTGCAGTATATACGAAAAGTGATATACTTGCAGCGTCTGTAATCCTATCTAAGAATAACGATAAAATTACTAATAAAAAGAGGGCTGTTCTTATCAACAGTGGCAATGCAAATGCTTTTACTGGAAAAAAGGGTATCATGGATGCTCAAAAATGTATCTCGAAGGTTTCCGAGCTGTTATGTATAAGTGATGAGGAGGTTTATTTAGGATCAACAGGGGTTATTGGGCGCGAACTTGAGTTGGATATTATACTAAAAGGGATTGACAACGTTATTGAAAATTTAGATACGAACGATAAAAGTGCTATTGATTTTATTGAATCCTCTATGACTACCGATACAAAAGTTAAGCAAGCTTGTATCAGTTTTGAGCTTGATGGAAAGACTGTGAATATTGCTGCATGTGTTAAGGGCGCAGGGATGATTATGCCTGATATGGCTACAATGTTAAGCGTTGTAATTACCGATGCCAAGATTTCTCCCTCAATGATGCAAAAAGCTCTAAAAAGTTCAGTGGAAAAAACCTATAACTGTATTACTATAGATGGTGATACCAGTACAAATGATAGTGTTTTTTTGTTGGCTAATGGTCTAGCTGGCAATAATATTATTTCATCTGAAAATGAAAATTATCATAGATTTGCGGATCACTTAAATCTGCTTTTAGAACAGATGGCAAAAGAAGTTGTTAATGATGGTGAAGGAATTACAAAATTTATTACAATAAAAGTAATTAATACTCCAACGAAGGAAAAAGGGAAAACTATTGCAATGTCAATAGCTAATTCTCCTCTAGTAAAAACTACATTTTACGGTCAGCAGTTAAATTGGGGGAGGTTGTTGATGGCTATTGGTAAAGCGCAAACACGATTAGATTGCAGCAAAATTGATATTTTTATTAATAACTACAAGATTGTTTCTAACGGTGAACCTGCATTGAACAGTGAGGAATATATAAAGGCAGAGGAATCTTTAAAAGAAAGAAATATTGATGTCTTAATTGATTTCAAACAAGGTGAAAGCGAAATTACTATCTGGACATGCGATTTTTCTATTGAGTATGTTAAAATAAATGGTAATTATTTGACATAAATTGATTGTATTTACGGCATCTGATAGTCTTATAGCGTTATCTGAGAATGCATTATGAACTAAGTACTTTATTTTCAAAGCGTGTGGAATTGTCTGTGTGTAAATAAGTATGAAGTAGCTTCTATTTCCTAGGCTTGTAGCAAGCGATAAAAATGTCAATATAAAACATAAAAGATAAGTTATATATTGACATTTTTACGAAATAGTATTATTCTTCATATGTACATATGAGGAGTAAATTTTGGAAAATAACTGGAGAAAAACCATTCGAAGCTTCGGCACGATAATTTTTCGATAGGGTTATAATTATAAGATTGTAAGTAGTGTATAGTTTTATACATGAGATGGCGAAGCTTTGCTTAGACAGGTAGAATCTGACAAAAAACAGTACCTCAAGGGGCTTTAACATACGCCTTGTGATTCTCAGCGTACCTAGCATCTGGTGTTATTTTAAGCAAGTTCATATAAGAAAGTATAAGTCTTTCTCACTACATGAGTGGCGTCAATATCAGTTTAGCTGGCATTGAAACAAATATTGGTAAAATACTATTAAGACGTTTAATAATAGCAACAAATACGCATTTCTATAAAGTGCGAATTTGTTGCTATTGTTATTATTTATTGTTTGGAATGCCTTAAAGAATTTTTATTTTAGGAAATATCATTGCAAGATATTGTGTTGCGTTTGTGAAAGGTTATCTGCAAGGTTGGAAACAGTGATCTAATATACTATGAATCGGTCTGGTGGCTAAGTGAATAGTCTTTTGTTGGATTTGTTAAAACGCTAAAAAAATATTGTATGGGAGGAAAACTAATTATGTCTTTAGAGCAAGTTGTTAATCAGCTTTCATTATTTATCACAGAGGAACTTAACTTAGGAGAGGGAGTCGAAATAACTTATCATACATCATTAAATGATATAGGTATTGATTCTATTGCTATGATGCAATTACTTGTTGTTGTTGAAGAACATTTTCAATTTGAATTTGATGAAGACCTTTTACTGCAAGGCAGTATATTGTGTATTAGTGATTTGGTAGATTGTATTATGGCGAAATCACAAATTAAAGTCAGCTAATATAAGAAGTATATATTTGTAAACATTGATTGATTGCTATTCAGTTTCTTTCAAAAAAGTAAATGGAAATTTATTTTGTAATGAGATGATAATGACTCATATTCGAAGGAAACAGGGAGGAATTACTTAAATTTCTTAGATGGCTCTATAAGTTTTTATTATGACAATCAAAGAAAACCAATTACTGGCTAATCCATACGCCCGAAGCTGAATGATGATACGCTTATTTGATGAGAATGGTACGAAGTTATCAGGTGGACAAAGGCAACGCCTAGCAATAATATTCAAGGTGAAGGGGTAGATTTCTATGATTGATTGTTTTGTAATTGGGCATAATGAGTTAGATATAAATAGACAAAAACAACTTATTAGATTAAGCTATGGCGAGAGTTCTACTACATATAAAGAAAGGCATAAATTTAATTTAGCGCAGGTTGAGTATCAAAAAAAGCTTTATACACCAGTACAATTTTTTAACGAATTTCATAATGAAAAAAAAGACTATACAAAGTCTTTGGATGTTTTCAATGAATCCTTTAGTCTTGCTGTAGCGTATTTAGGAACTTATCTAAGACGAAAAGGTTTAACAATAGATTATATTAATTATTTTAACGGTGAAAAGGAGGCGCTGGCTTTACGACTGAAAAATAATGAAATTAGGACTATTGCAATTACCACCACTTATTATACATTTCCATATCCTATTCAAGAAATATTAAAATATATTCGAAAATATTCTAAAAATGTTAAAATAATTGTAGGTGGTCCATATATAGCGGCTAGTGTTCGAGCGATGAAGGAAGATGAGATTCAGAGTTTTTTAAAATCTTTGGGTGCAGATGTGTATATTTATAATGCAGAAGGTGAACGTGCATTGTACGAAACCGTTTGTGCCATAAAGAATCAATCAGGTCTTGATTCTATTGCAAATATATATTATGACACAGGGGACAAATATAAGTTCACTTCATCAGTCAGAGAAGATAATGATTTAGATAAAAATTTCATTGATTGGCAACTCTTTAAGGAGCGAATAGGTACTAATGTGAATTTGAGAACATCTATATCTTGTCCTTATGCATGCTCCTTTTGTACATTTCCTCAATATGCCGGCAGATATAGAACCACAAGTTTAGAGATTGTTGAACGTGAATTAGACTTGCTGAAGAGTATTCCTACAGTAACAGGCTTTTGCATAATTGATGATGCGATAAACATTTCAGCAGATAGATTTAAACAGTTTTTGCGTATGCTAATAAAAAAGAATTATGGCTTTAAGTGGAGTTCATTTTTAAGGTGTCAACATATTGATAGAGAAATTGTTGAACTAATGAAGGAAAGTGGCTGTCAGGTAGTATTTTGTGGGATAGAATCAGGAAGTCAACGTATTTTAGACAACATGAACAAAAATGCCAAAGTAGAGGAGTATAAAAAAAGCTTGGCAATACTTAATGAATATGGAATTTTAAGTATTGCCTCCATTATTGTGGGTTTTCCAGGAGAAACTCACGAAACATTTTATGAAACATATAATTTTGTTGAAGAAACGATGCCCACATTCTTTCAAGAACGTTTATGGGCTTATGACCATCAAGCGGCAATTCATAGTAAAAAGACTGAATATGAATTAAAAGGATCGAATTATGATTGGTCTCATGCTACAATGAATTCAGAAACAGCTTTACATCTTGGCAACAAAATGTTCTTAGAAATTAAAAATTCGATACATGTGACAGAGTACCCGATTATTTTCCATTTGTTAAATCGGGGGCTGAGTGCAAATGAAGTTAAAGAATTCTTAGGTAATTACAATGACTTCTTAAAAAGAAGTATTGAATAATCGGAAGAGAATGAAATAAGTAATTGCTTTTGAAGCAACTTAGGGAATCAATATTAAACACGAACCTTTTTTAATGTATAGTCATGTATTGTCTATCAACAGGAGATAGCATAGCTTCACCAACAGTATTCAATGAAGCTTAAGGATGAAGACTGGGGGGATTTTAATGAGACGAGTATTTTTCTTAGCATTAGTCATTGTCATTATTGTTGCTGGATTACTAACTGGCGTTTATGAGAGAAAGCTCGAATCCAAGAATGATTTTGGAAAATATTTTGAGGGATTTACTGGCACTTTTGTAATGTACGATGAGACTAATAATAAGTATAGCGTCTTTAATGAACCTCAAAGTAAGATTCGCCTTTCACCATGTTCTACCTTTAAAATTTATAATTCACTTGCAGGGTTGGAAATCGGTATTCTCGATAAAGAAGATGTGTACACCTTATTTAAATGGAACGGAACGCAATATCCGTTTCCAGCTTGGAATCATGACCAGACACTAGCATCAGCTACGCAGGATTCAGTAGTTTGGTATTATCAAGAGTTGGCTTCTCGGATTGGAAGCGAAAGAATGCAGAAGTATCTTAACAAAATTGAATACGGTAACCACGATATTTCAGGAGGTTTGACTACTTTTTGGCTGCGGTCATCATTGAAAATTTCAGCTCAAGAACAGGTAGATTTGTTGTATAAGGTGTATTCGGGCAAATTACCAGTTTCTCCAGAAAATGTAGAGATAGTAAAAAAGAATATTACTCTGTCAGAAAAGGATGGAGTACGAATTATAGGCAAAACTGGTTCAGGCTATCAAGATGGTAAATGGTTATTAGGGTGGTTTGTAGGCTGTGTAGAAAAACAGGGAAAACGTTATTTCTTTGCTACAAACATTCAAGCATCCGATGGTGCAAGTGGTGGGAAGGCCAGAGAGATTACATTAGTAATCCTAAAGGATCTTGGTATTTTGTAAACAAGGTTCAGTACAAATTAGGAAGAAAGAACTATATTATACTTGTAATCTTGAGAGGTGAAATCTATGAAGAATTTACCACAGATCTCGGACGCGGAATGGCAAATCATGAAGATATTATGGGACAGAGCTCCACTTACCGCTAGCGACGTCATTAATAAAGTTGATGGTGTTACTTCATGGAAGCCAAAGACAGTTAAAACGCTACTTGGGCGGCTGTTAAAAAAAAATGCTATTTCGTTTCATAAGGAGGGCCGGACGTACGTTTATTACCCTCTCGTAGCAGAGGATGAGTGTGTGAAAGCGGAAAGCCAGTCTTTTTTAGAAAAGGTATTCTGCGGTGCCTTAAATGTGATGTTTGCTAAATTTTTAGAAGAACAAGAATTATCCAGAGAAGAGATAGCGGAACTAAAACGTATCTTGGATCAAAAGAAAAAATAAAAGAGTTGAGGTTTTGAGAGCTTATTAAGGGAGGCCTCTTATGGTACTGTATTCTTTTATTCCCTGGCTGCTATACTCTTCACTTATGGGAAGCATTTTAATAGGGTTAATCATAGTCCTACGACTGGTCTTCGCAAATAGGATGGGCGTCAATCTGCAGTATCTATTATGGTTTTTAGTGATAATGAAGTTGTTAATTCCTTATACGCCTGAAAGCTCTTTAAGCGTGTTCAACATCTTTAATCATCTGAACATTCAGGTCTTATCCGGAAATTACTTTGAGACCCAGGGTAATGAGATGACAGACCAGACTACAGCAAAAGAGCTGCCGTTAACGAAAATGGTGAACGTTGCTCATGATTACGCCTTATCTGTAAACAGGACTTTCCTTGACTCTAGGGAGGTTGCTGCATTTTGGTTCTGGCTAGTTGGAGTGATAACTCTTACTGTTTACTTGATTCATGGGACGATTAAGCTGCAATGTATTCTGAGGAGCACTCTCAGAGTAAATGACAGCTGTGTTATTAACTTGCTTGAGGAGTGTAAGCACAGGATGAATATCAAGGGCAATACTGTGCTGGTTGAATCACCGTTAATTCGAAGTCCAATGGTTATGGGAGCAATCAGACCGCATATTATACTGCCGGCTGGCATTAACGGTAATTTAAGCAAATCGGAATTACGATTCATTTTATTACATGAATTGGCCCATCTTCAACGTAGAGATCTTTATGTAAATTGGATTACATCTTTTTTGCAAATCATCCACTGGTTTAACCCAATTATTTGGTACGCTTTTTATCAAATGCGTCAGGATCGGGAATTGGCTTGTGATGCTTATGTGCTTTCCTTACTAAAACCCGATGAATATAAAAGCTATGGCGCTGCGATTATTTCTTTTCTCGAAAGATACTCATATTCTGTTTATGATTACACGATAGCCGGGTTGGCAAGTGGCAGAGCCAATATTAAGAAAAGAATGGAAATGATTGCCTTGTATAAAAAAGAGACAATATTTGGGATTGTTTGGAGAATTATTCTTTTTTTACTGATGGGGTGTTTTGTGCTGACCAACGCAAAAGGAACAGCTCAGGCAGAAAAATCACCAAAGATAAGTCATAGCATTGCATATGAAGATTTGAGCGATTATTTCCAGGAATACAATGGAACTTTTGTTTTGCTTGACATGAAAAGAGATCACTATCAGGTGTATAATGATGGATACAGCAAAAAGCGCGTATCTCCGGATTCAACATATAAGATAATTAGTTCTTTAGTCGGTCTTGAAACTGGAGTTTTAACAGATGAAGAGACTTCATTAAGGTGGGATGGAACCATATATCCAATCCAACCCTGGAACAGAGACCAGACACTAACTTCCGCAATTTCCTACTCTGTAAATTGGTATTTTCAGAGAGTCGACTCTAGCGTGGGCGAAACTAGTATAAAGAATAATTTAAAGGAAATTGGATACGGCAATTATGATATTTCTGGCGGAATTAATGACTTTTGGATTGAATCCTCATTAAAAATTTCTTCTCTAGAACAGGTAGAGATGCTTAAAAAACTATTTACTTATGAAATGCCCTTTTCTCGAAGGAATATAGACATTGTCAAAAAAATAATCAAAGTGTGGGAGCTGGACAAGGTAACTTTATACGGGAAAACTGGCACTGGAACTGTGAATGGAAATAACATTAATGGGTGGTTTATAGGGTGTGTAGAAAATGAAGGAGAGAATTATATTTTTGCTACGAATATTCAAGGAAAAGAGGGCGCAGATGGGGCAAATGCCAGGAGAATAACGCTATCAATCCTTAAAGATAAAAATCTTTTATAGGAATGTAAATTCGTATAAAGCTGGATATTGCCCATTTTTAAAAATCATCAGGCAATAAATATCTCCATAAATTATTTGGATTATATTGACAATCAAAGATCACGAGTGTAATATTTAGCTATAGATTACAATTGTAATCTATAGCATGTTTAAGGAGATTGCGTACGGCACATTATAAATCAACGAGTAAAGGAATGGTTGAAGTGAAAAGATGGTTTTTAGTATTACTTACCGTTGTTCTTGTTAATTGTGGCTTAATGGCTAGCACAAATGCGGCGAATCTCGTGGTAAAGGAAGACCTTGGTAAGTACTTTGAGGGATTTACCACAGGGACGTTTGTTATGTACGATGAGGCTAACGATCAGTATATAGTCGTTAATGAGCCCCAAAGTAATCAACGCTTGTCACCGTGTTCCACCTTTAAAATTTATAATTCACTTATTGGATTGGAAACTGGTGTCTTAGACCAAGAAGATGTATATACCTTATTCAAATGGAATGGGACGCAATATACATTTCCTACGTGGAACCATGATCAAACATTGGCGTCTGCCACAAGGGATTCAGTTGTTTGGTATTTCCAAGAACTTGCGTCCCGGGTTGGGGCGAAAAGGATGCAGGCAGGTCTTGATAAGCTAGAGTACGGGAATAGGGATATTTCTGGAGGCTTGACAACCTTCTGGCTGCGGTCTTCATTACAGATTTCGGCGCGTGAACAAGTGGACTTGCTGTACAGGCTATACTCGGGGAAATTGCCGGTATCTCCCCAAAATGTGGAGATAGTGAAAAAGAACATTACTTTGTCAGAAAATGATTATATGCGATTCATGGGTAAAACCGGTTCGGGATTTCAAGATGATAAATGGATATTGGGGTGGTTTGTTGGCTGTGTCGAAAAGCAAGGAAATCGCTATTTCTTCGCTACCAATATTCAAGCGCCAGATGGCGCAATCGGCGGAAAGGCCAGAGAGATCACAAAATTAATCTTAAAAGACCTGCAAGTTTTATAGTAGGATTCTTCAAGTTACCATGGTTTTAAAAAAAATAAAATAGGTCTTCAATTTGGAACTCCAATACCCCTATTCGTAGGTAAATAAGCCTGCGAATAGGGGTATCGTTATAATGGAAAAGAGAGGTAAACGAGTATGGGAGGCGATTGATATAAACAAAATATATTTTGATGCATCGGTTATTGTGCCAGTATTTAACCAGATGGAATCACTTAGAACGACGTTGCAATATTTTTCTTTTCAGCAGTATCCTTCCAACAAATATGAGATTATAGTAGTTGATGATGGGTCAACGGATGGTTTAATGGAAAGTATTGAAGAAGATGCATGGCCATCGTTGGCTTGTAAGATTAAATACATACGCCAAGAGCATCAAGGCAGAGCAGTGGCAAGAAATACTGGAGTCGCTGCAGCTAAAGGTGAACGATTAATATTTTGTGATGCCGATCGTTTCCCAGATGTAAATTTTGTTAAGTACCATGTTGAAAGGACTTTAGGTTCTGGAAGCGTAGCAATTATAGGTTGTCCTTGGGAATTTTTCGGATCAAGAAAATACTTATCAACTTCCAATAAGGATACTCAGCTTATTCAAAAGTATTCAAGGCAACCAATGTATTATACTAGAATACAAAAACTATATGATTTAAATGGTTATACGAATTCAGGAATAGCGTGGGCTTCTTTTCTTATAGGCAACTCCAGCGTTAGACGAAAGGATTTTTATAAAGTAGGTGGTTTTGATAAAGAATTTAAGTTCTGGGGATTTGAGCACTTTCAATTTGCTTTGCGCTTACAAAAATGTGGTGTTACTTTTCAAAACATGTATGACGTTTCAAACTTTCACTTACCTCATAGAATAGAGGCTGGGTACCAGGAGGCAATGATAGAAGCCGGCACACAACTACTAAAAAAAATAAATCCGCATTATAATTTCGATAGTTTCAAAAATTATTGTTTTGGGGAAATTTCGCTACAAGAATTTGAACTACGTTTTTGTGGCACCTTGTCATCGCAGTTAAAGGATTTGGAGCCAGTGCTTATTAAATGGTGAGCCTACGCCGAGCCCCGTTCTTTCGTTCGGAATTTGGGCAAGTAACACCATTGTTTGCCAAAATAAGTTTTAGAGGAGGTAACTAGATTATGGTATTGAGACAAAAGGATTTTACAATTATACAGGCATCAGAAAAAGAGATACCTTTGGCTTTACAGTTTCGACAAATTCTTTTAAAAGAAATGGGAATTCCTAGAGAGTTACTGATAAATAGCATGAGCGAGGTGCTCCTTGCATTTTACCATCAAGAATTTAATGTAGGGCGAATGCGGCATTATATTGCATATAGTCAGGAAAATCAACCAGTCGCTATTGCAGGGGCAGTGATAAAAAATGATTTTCCATATTGTTTGCTTAATCCCGGTTACTATGGTTGGATTATGGATGTTTATACACTTCCGGACTATAGAGGAAAAAAGCTTGCCACTAAACTTTTAGAATTGACTAATCAATGGCTTGTAGAAAAAGGCGTGCATGAGGCAAAATTGATAGCAGTGGAAAATGATGCAAGAAGACTCTATGAAAATTTGGGATATAGAGCTACTTTTGACATGAGTTTAAATTTGACAGAGTACGAGAATTATAATGAAATCATTGAACAGAGAGTTTCGGGGGTAACTAAAGTGGCGAAAAAATGTCTAGAGACCAGCTAATCAAAGTCTAAAGATCTCAGAATTTGAAAGTTAATAAATTTTTTTATATATAAAGGGAGGCGGAAAATTTGATAGACTGCTTTTTCATTGGCCATAACGGAATAAATATTTCAAAGCAGTTGCAAATAACAGCTGCAGCATATGGCAGAAACTCATATTATTTTAGGGATGCATTAAGTGCTAGGTATATAAAATATAACGGCAAGCGCTATACTCAATATCAAATTTATAACTTATTTTACAATAATAATGATGCGCTTAGTGCTACTTTTGATCATGCGACATTTCAACATAATTTTAACAGCGCCATTGCTATACTTGGTAGTTATGTGCATAAAAAAGGGTTGTCGATTGATTATGTACACTCTTTTAATATGGACAAGCAAGAGCTAGCTAAGAAACTTGAAAAGAATAATATAAGGGTAATAGCAATACCAACAACTTTTTACTTGTCATTATATCCTATCTTGGAAATTGTATACTTTATAAGAAAATATAATAAAACAGCGAAGATTATTATTGGAGGTCCATACGTCTTAAATCAGGTAAAAGGTCAAAGTCCGGCTAATCTGCAAAAAATATTTCAAGCGATAGGCGCCGATGTTTATATATGCAGTAATGAAGGCGAATATGCTTTAAGCGAAGTGGTCCGAGCATTCCACGATAATACTGAACTTTATGAAATTAACAATATTTTTTTTAGGCAAGAAGACAATACCTACGGTCATAACACGCTGACGCTGGAAGAGAATAGTAGTGAAGATAAGCATATTAATTGGAGCTTATTTACAGGTGGATTGACCCAATATGCCAGCATAAGAACAGCTGTATCTTGTCCATTTTCTTGTGCTTTTTGCGGACTTCCGATTACGGGAGGAAAGTATAGACAATTAAGCGTTGCCGAAATTGAAGATCAATTAGATACACTAGCAAAAAGCAACAAAGTTTCAGGCTTGTTTTTTATTGATGAAACATTTAATTACCCACCAGAAAGATTCAAAGAGATTTTACGGATGATGATAAAAAATAATTACAATTTTAAATGGGAATCAGAATTTCGCTGCCAGTTTGCAGATCGGGAAATGATTGAAATGATGAAAGAAAGTGGTTGTGTCCAAGTGTTTTGTGGCATTGAGTCGGGAAGCCAGCAAATATTGAATAATATGAATAAAAAAGCCATAGTTGAAGAATACAAAAAAGGGCTGGGCTTATTACATGAATATGACATTCTAACGAACGCTTTAATTATTATTGGATTCCCTGGAGAAACCTATGAAACTTATAAAGAAACATACAACTTTTTGCAGGAAACTAAACCTACTTTTTTTAGAACTCACAGATGGTATTACGATCATGAAACGCCGATATATGATAAGAGAAAGGAATACAACATTACGGGGAATGGATATGAATGGGCCCATTCTACTATGGATGCAGATACTGCACATAATCTTACAGATGAGTTAACTATGTCTGTGAATAGCTCAATACATATTGCCGATTATCCGATCTCTTTCTTCTTATATGAGCAAGGATTTAGTGTTGAAAAGATTAAGCATTTTATGGAGACTTTTAATAAATGTGTAAATGAAAGAATAAAAAATCCTGATTGTGAAGAGGTTAGCCAAGAACGGGTAGAAGAGTTGAAATACGCGTTAAGATAATATATAAACATGGTAAAGGGGAGGATTAGTTTGATTGATTGTTTATTTATTGGGCATAATGAGATGGATTTAACAAAAAACAGACAGTTATTGAGATTAAAATATGGGCACAACTCTCATAACTATACAGAGACAAATAAATTTAATTTAGGGTACATCAAATATAAAGGTAAATTGCATACACCTATACATATTTATAATGCATTAAAAAGTGAAAGCGTCAATAGGGCTTCAGCGGGAAGTGCGAATATTGGAGAGATATTCAGCTTAACCATAGCATATTTAGCCTCTTATTTGCACAAGCGGGGATTTAGTTTTGATTATATAAATTCGTTTAACGAAGATAGAAACCTATTAGTGCAAAAACTGCAAGAAAATAATATAAGAACCATTATAATACCAACAACATATTACCTATCTCCCATACCTATAGTAGAAATAATGCAAACGGTTAAAAAATATAATAATACAGCAAAAGTCATAATTGGGGGACCGTTTATATTCAATCAAGTTAGAGATCTATGTAATCAAGAGATGCAAAAATTATTGACAAGAATTGGAGCGGATATATACATATATTCTATCGAAGGTGAAGAGGCATTAGCACGAACTATAAGTGCAGTGAAGAATGGATTGTCATTAAATAATATTAATAACGTAATTTATAATCATGCAGGAGTATATCAGTTTACATCGGTGCAAAAAGAGGAAAATAGTTTGGATGAGAATCCAGTTAATTGGAAGCTGTTTTCAGAGAGTTTAAACAGTAATATAAATATTAGAACGTCAAATTCATGCTTATTTTCTTGTGCGTTCTGTTCTTTCCCAAAGAGTTCAGGCAAATATCGAATAGCTAATTTGGAAACGGTTGAAAACGAATTGAATATGTTGAGAGATATTGGTAATGTAACGGCTATTAGCTTTATTGATGATACGTTTAATTTTCCACCAGACAGATTAAAAAACATGCTGAGGATGATGATAAAAAATAAGTATAAATTTAAATGGAATTCCTTTTTTAGATGTCAACATGCCGATCAAGAAATGATAGAACTAATGCAAGAAAGTGGATGTATTCAAGTTTTTTGTGGGATAGAATCTGGGAATCAACAAATATTAAACAATATTAATAAAAAGACGAGTCTCGATAAATATGAAGAGGTTCTTGAAATGCTTCATAAACACAATATCATGACTGTAGCTTCCTTCATTGTAGGTTTTCCAGGAGAAACTCATGATACTTATTTTGATACTTTTAACTTTATTGAAAGAACAAAACCTACATTTTTTAGAGCGAGGCTATGGTGGTACGATAATAATGCTCCAATTTACGAACACAGAGAAAAATTTAAGTTAGTAGGCAAAGATTATGAATGGTCGCATGAAACAATGGACTCCAATACGGCTCAGGGTTTAGCGGATAACATGTTGTTATCCATAAAGAATTCAACCCATGTTGCAGATTATCCAATTCCATTTGATTTAGTTAATAAAGGCTTGAGTAAAGAACGGGTTGTGGACTTTATGAAAGCTTTTAATATGTCTGTAAGAGAGGTACTGCTTAATAAATATCAGATTAAGGAAAATCCAAAAATTATCGAGAAACTTCGTAGGATAATTGTCGGATAGGAGGGGGAAATGCGGTGAATCAGGAAGTAGACTGTTTATTGATCGGGTATAACCAGTTCAATATGCAAACACAGAGAAAGCTTTTGCGACTTAGTGTTGGGCAAAATTCAAAAACATATAGAGAAGCAAATACGTCAAACTTAAGTTTTATCGAGTATAAAAAGAAACTGTATTCACCATCACAACTATATCAGACTTTCAATAGTGATATAAATGATGGAGAAGAAAACGAGCCATATTATCCGCCTAATATGGTAGCTAAGTCTTTCAGCCTGGCGGTAGCTTATTTAGGTACTTATATAAATAAAAGGGGAATATCTTTTGATTATATAAATTCCTTTGTTAGTGAAAAGGAGTATATTGCTAATAGACTCAAGGAGGATAGTATTGGCTGTGTTGTCATCCCCACCACTTTTTATATTTTGCCCTTCCCGATTATTGATATAGTTTCCTTTATTCGTAAATACAGCGAGAACGTAAAGATTATTATCGGAGGGCCGTATGTTTTTGGACAGGCGCACTCACTTAACGAAGAAGATTTACAAAAATTATTTAAATCTATAGGCGCGGATATATATATATATAATACTGAAGGAGAGTTTGCGCTAGGTGAGGTGATTCATTCTATCAAACATAATTTGCCGCTTGGAAATATAGATAATATATTTTATAAACAAAATGATAGGTATGTATATACTCGTTATTCCCAGGAAAATAATCAACCTAATAACAACTTTGTTGATTGGAATTTATATAGCGACAGAATATGTGAGTTCGTCAATGTAAGAACATCAATATCATGCCCATTTTCATGCAGTTTCTGTGGTTCATCAATGTATGCGGGGCAATATCGAACAGCAAGTATTGAGATTGTCGAAAAAGAGCTAAACACGTTGAGCAATAAAGTTTCTGGGGTGTTTTTTTCAGATGAAACGTTCAATTTTCCTCCAGAAAGATTTAAAGCTATGCTCAAAATGCTTATACGAAATAAATACAAATTTAAGTGGGTCTCGCAATTAAGAGCCCAATACATAGACCGAGAAACTGTTGAATTGATGAAAGAGAGTGGCTGTGTACAAGCGCTTTTCGGCATAGAGTCAGGAAATCAGCAAATTCTTGATAATATGAATAAAAAAGCCACTGTGAAAAAGTATCGTGAAGTACTTTCACTATTAAATGAATATGACATAATGAGTACTGCGTCATTAGTTGTTGGTTTTCCAGGAGAAACTTATGAAACCTATCGCGATACATTTAACTTTATTGAAGAAGCTAAACCAACATTCTTTAGAACTCATATGTGGTATTATCAACATGGAGCGCCCATTAACAATGATAAGGAAAAATTTAATATTAAAGGAGCGGGATACAATTGGTCGCATAAGACTATGGACTCAAATACTGCGTATGAATTATCTAATAATTTGTTTTTCTCGATAAAAAATTCTATTTATGAGGCAGACTGCTCATTTCCCTTTCAATTAGCGTGTAAAAAAATTAGTAATAATAAAATCAAAAATTTCATGTCTACTTTTTCATTATGTGTAAAAGAAGGACTTACGGCTCAAGGCAAAAAAGAAGTGAGTAATGAGCTAATTGAGAAGCTTAAGAGTGCTTTGAAATAGGGTGAGCTCTTACGAAGTTGAGCCTTATGATATCCTATTTCTGCGAAATTAGGTAAATTGCCTGGGATACCATACATATATGGATTTTGACCGATAATCTATAGTTTTTCATAAACTGCATCCCTAAATTCTTTGGCGGCCGGAGGGTAGTTCATGGCATCCACATAAAAGTCTACGATTTTGCTACGGCATTAGGAGTTATATTAACCTGATACTTGCTGTCCTGACTGTTCATGTATATGCTCCTTTAGGTACTGGTCAATATCAGTCATCGCTGCATCCAATAGCAGGGATTTGCCTTGTCGGATTTCGGATTCGGAGCGTAGCAAATTTTCATACATGCTGATTTTTGCTGATAGCTTTTCGTAATGGCTGCTGCTCATGATAACCAGTGATTTGATCCATTTTTAGTAAGATGGACAGGCGTATCTTGGTCAATCGCAAAGGCTTCTACATCGACCATTCTTTTAGACAATTCACTAATGGGACGGATAATGGTTTTAATCATGCTTCCACCTTCTTTACTGATTTTTCTACCCTGAATTTCGGAAAATATAAAGAAAATCTACCGAAATAAGATGTATCGACGCGAAAAGGCAGCACCTTCCCGAAGGAATGGTGCTGCCTTTTGAAGTATATTGTGTAGTATCTACCAGCGGCGTGTGGGCCGGCCGGTAGTTGGTTCAAAGGTATTACCGTAACGGTCGGAGCCGGAAAATCCTTCAAAGGAATCGTCATAACTGATGTAGGGAAATAGTCCGTTGCCGGCGTCATAAACCAGGCTAAGAAGACGGCCGGTGAAGGCATTTTGATCAATGATGGTACGTACGCCGTTCAGGCGGTTCATGGTGACGCTGTCGTAGCGGTCGTACCGGCCTCCAGCAATCGCCGTCCATCGCTTTCCGAACTTGAGCTGGTCCTCTGCAGATACCAGCCGGCTTGCTTTGCAGCCCATGTGCGGGGGAATTGTATGGACGATCCTTTTCAGCTTGCGGAGGCTTTGCAGTGGCAAAGTCAGCATTATAATACACCTGATCTGGTGGTGGCAATTGAGCAGTTAAAGTACGCCCTACGAGGTGAGGCGCGTATACCCCACCTGTATTATGAGGGGAAGGCTATGAAAGGGCGGGAAGTTTGCAGTAGCGTTTAAAAAAACCTATGGAATGACGCCCCGCGAGTTTAAAAAATCCTTATTTTGATGTTAGAAAGGTGTTATAAATACTCCAAAAGGATATATTTATGCCCTTTTATATCACGACATCATTTGTGTTATCATATTAATAATGCTGGTTATCTTGCCTTTGTAAGGGGGAGGCAGGTTTGGCTAGAGCCGCTTATACGAGCTAGAATGCTTGACGAATGAAAGAACGGGTTGTTACTAATAAAGATCATCAACTTTCAGCTGATGTAGCGTACTGCATAATTGAAAAAGGCTATGGAGGGGAAAATTTTTCAAGCATTTAATGATAATGATAATTATTATTAAATGCTTTCTGCCTGACAATGCTTGAAAAAATAGGTACCCATGCCGCTGCAAAATTTACGTCGCAATACGTTGAACCATTTACATAGGATTGTTCTGGTAATGCAGGCAGGAGGAGCTTTTCGAAACAATGAAATACTGGTATACAATTCACAAATGGGCAAGTTTGATTTGTGCAGTTTTTCTGTTGAGTATGTGTGCAAGTGCCTTGCCCCTGATTTTGGGACGGGAGATAACGGCATTTAATCAAGTTAGTGTATCTACGATTCAGAAGCATCCTTAGTGAATGCAGCAAAGCTATCTGTGGGCAAGCAAGCGGAAATAGTGCTGGAACGTTACCCCGGTTATAATTTGCGTGCTGTCTATCTGGATCATGAAAAGCATATTAATGGCTTTTCCTTGCGGTCTCAAGACAAGGGCTATGATTATATTCGTCTAGATTTGAATACAGCCCGATTCATAAGACGGTCTAATGAACAAGTGAGGTATGAGGTGATTCCGAAGTTTATGATTTGCCTATGGGATGCATGTTGATATGTATCTCGGGTCATTCGGCAGGAACTTGTTCGGAGCGATGTGCGGATTGAGCGTTGTAGCTTTGCTCGGCATCTGGTTGTATGCCCCTTTTATGAAAAACATCTCCTTTGGGACGATTCGTTCTTCTCATCGGCGTATTTATTGGATGGACTGGCATAAATTACTGGGGATTGCCACACTTTCCTGGGCCGTATTATTAAGTTTAAGCGGATTTATTTTTATATTTGCTGGTCCGGTTCATAATGCTTGGAACGAAAGCATACGCAAGGAATACTTGATTGATTATCAAGACAAGCCCTTTCCTGTCCAGCGTATTTCTATTGATGAGGCAATGGAAGTGACCCAAGCCGCTTTGCCTGATCGCAGAATAACGGGAATCGAAGTGCCTCAAGAAGATGGGAAAATGCGCTGGCATTATACGGTTTGCACACAGGGGGAAGGTTGGGACGCGCACTTGAATAAGCCTGTCTGGGTTGATGCGTCTACGGGAAAGGTTACCGCCGTCATTCAACAGCCTTGGTATATCCAGATGCTTTCTATGGCTAATCCAGTTCACTTTAGCAATCATGACACCTTGCCGTTGAAAATCTTATGGTTTATTACGGAGGCCTTGACCTGCATTATGATCATCACCGGCATTTATGCCTGGTTTGTCAAATTCAGGCCGAACAAAGGCAATGCGGCGAATAAGCTACAGGCTAAATCTGTCCCTCCGGTACGGCAGTCCTCCAGGCAAATCTGGCTGCTGCCTGTGGTTATTATATTGATTACGTTGTTTAGAATTACCGCGCCTCTGGCTGGCAAGGAATGGAGTACCATATCGGCTGTTGCTCTGGCAATACCCCTTGTGCTCACCGGATATTACTGGCTGCGCAGTTAATTACGGTACGAAAGGAAAAAGAACCATTGCCGCACCTTATGATAAAAGGATGCGGTAATGGTTTTTTTTTATAAAAAGTATGAGTTGGAGAAGAACGTTAAACACAGAGGGCACAGAGAATGCCGAAAACAGTGATGAATCGCGAAGAGGCGAAGAAATGCGAAGGACGCGAAGGGGTATTATAGATAGTTCTAGTCTTTGTGTCTTCGCGTTTCAAAATGTTTTATTTTTTAGCTAGGGACAAGTTTATAGTATTTTGTTTTTATCTGCAGCATTTCATTTTGCAATGAGTCAAATGCCTTTGACTAAGAGAATATGCAGGATTTAGGACTTCATAAGCTGTTGAAGTTTAATGTCTAGGTGGAGCTGTGAGGTGCTGTTATAATCAAATTGTAGCAAGCGAGGTGTTTTGTTTCTAAGAGAGCGTACTATTGGCTTTGGAAAAAATACCAAGATATTCGAAGACTTTAATTGACAATGATTTTCATTGTCTCTATAATTATAAAGAAGGCTAAATAGAGAAGGTTTTAACTAGGGCGGGCTGATAAGCTTTTGGACTGGCATGGAGCAGGACTATTGTTCTGATTTTAAAATAGATAAAAAAAGTAAAGAGGGTGTATTCGTGTGAAAAAAATGCGATTTATTGTAGTACTTATGTTATTATTGACAACAGGAATGTCAGTATCTGCTTTAGCTAAAGACAAACCTCAAGTGACTCCTCCGCAGATTATTACGTTAGCGGCGATTTCTCTGCCTCAGGATGTGAAGGAGAAATATGCAGAGCAAACAGTGGCTGTGAAGGTTAAGGCAACGATATCTGTGTATGGAACGGTAGATGGTGAGGTGAAGATCATTACTAGTTCTGGAGATGCTGCTTTTGATAATGCAGTGATTGAATCAATCCAAAAGTCGGTGTTCAGTCCCGCCTATAGTGATACTACGGCAATTTCGTCTTCTATTCTTCTTCCCTTGCATGTAAAGGTAGAAAAAATTATACCGGAAGAACAGGCAAATGGTGAAGCGCAGCCGATTGCAGAATAGGTTCATTCGCTGTACTACAGAGGATGAATGATTATAAGGAAAATCCATTTTCTTAGCACCCTATGTCCTTGGTATTAAGGGAAAAGAAGCGGTCGGGAATCTGTCTTTTTAGGATAATAAATGGAATGAAACCTCTTACAAAAGTGGATACTTTGGAAGAGGTTTCATTCCATTTATTAATTATTTTTTATCTAACACGCATTCATTTCCATTTATTTTTTGGCAGGTGTTGCAATGGTTTGTATTAATATGTTCTAGTGCATAGGCGATTGCATGATTGGTGTGAGGAAAGAAATGTTCTTGTCCAATCTGATCATAAAGACCAGTTTTTTTCATTTTTTTCTCCGGTTGTTCATTTAAACCCGAAATCAAGACGGTGATGCCTTTTTTCTGGATATTTTCTACGATCATGCGTAAATGATTTTCTCCCGTAATGTCCATAATTGGAACTCGGCTCATGCGTAATATAATAATTTTAGGGTCATAATGGATTGTACTCATGATGCTTTCCGAAAACATTTGAGCTGCCCCAAAGAATAAAGGGCCTTCAATGCTAAAAATGCTAATTTGGGAACAATCATAGGTATGAAGTGCATTTTGGTCTGCGATATCGATTAAATGGTTCTCGTGATCCGGTACAACTTGTGTTACGACCATGATTTCACTCATTCGTTTGACGAACAGCATCATGGTAAGTAATAATCCGATTTCCACAGCTACCGTTAAGTTTGCAAATACGGTAAGAAAGAAGGTAATAAGTAAGACTCCGGTACTTAAGGATTTGACTTTTGCAATACCAATAAAGGCTTGATGCTGACTCATATTATAAGAAACAACCATCAAAACGGGAGCCATGCTTGCTAGTGGAATAAGACCTGCATAGGGTGCAAGAGCGAGCATCGTAAGGAGTACGAAGACAGCGGAAATTACAACAGAGTATCGTGTTGCCGCACCAGATTTAATATTGGTTGCTGTACGGGCAATGGCACCTGTAGCCGGGATTCCACCAAATAAGGGAATTACTATATTGGCGATACCTTGTCCTACTAATTCGCGATTGCTGTTATGATGTGTACCTGTCAGACCATCGGCGACAACGGCAGATAGTAAAGACTCAATGGCACCTAAAATGGCTATTGTCAGAGCTGGCTGAAGCAGCAGCTGCACTTTTTCTAGTGTAATGTCAGGAAATTGCATATGAGGTAAATCGCTGGGGATTCCACCGAAGGCAGAAGCGATAGTAATTACATCATTTGGAAAGAATAAAGTTGCGATCATTGTCGATAGGATGAGTCCAACGAGAGAACCAGGTACTTTTGGTAAATAACGAGGTGTAATGAGAATCGTTACTAAGCAAATGACTGCAGTTAATGTACTATAAAGATTAATCGTATGGAAGTGGGTTACAATTTCCTGCATATTAAATAAAAAGCTTTCATGACGCTCAAGGCCAGTTAAACCAAAGAAGTTAGAAATCTGGCCGGCAAAAATGTTGATAGCAATACCGGCTGTAAAACCGATGGTAACAGATCGGGGAATGAACTTAATCAGAGATCCCATATCTAAAAGTCCCATGACAACCAGTATAATTCCGGATAAGAATCCAGCTATCAGAAGGTTCTCAAATCCATAGGTGAGTACAATAGAGAGCAAGATGGGAATGAAAGCACCGGTTGGACCAGCAACTTGATATCTGCTTCCACCAAATAGAGCGACTAGGCAAGCTGCAATAATTGTAGTATAAATACCATTTTCAGGATTTGCGCCAGAAGCAATTGCGAAGGCCATGGCCAAGGGCAGAGAAATCACACCTACCGTCAGACCTGCTAATAAATCTTTCTTAAAAAATCTAGTAAAATAACGTTTTAGTGGTACTCTAATAGCGCGTGTCATGTAAATCCCCTTTCAGTCCGAAAAACAATATGTTCATTATTATACACCTCTATGCAAAAAATGTGAAATATTATTATATTGAAATATAGATAGATACATAGTATCATATATTCAATTAATACTATATAGTTATCTTTGAATATGAATCACAACGTTATTATTATGAAATGTGGACAAATGAGGTTCTGGTGTAGAAGGAGTAGACAGTATGAATAGAGAAATCCAAGACTTTAAGGCTGATTTTTTTAAAGCTTTATCTCATCCATTGCGAATTAATATTTTAGAGATCCTATGTGATGGCGATAAGAACGTCAATGAGTTGCAGTCACTATGTGGTGTTGGAGGAGCCGTTATTTCCCAGCAATTAGCGATTCTTCGCAATAAAAACATTGTTAAAACCCGCAAAGATGGAACAAGAGTATCGTATTCACTGCAAGATCCCATGATTCGAGAGCTGCTGGTGATAGCACGTCAAATTTTTAATAATCATCTGGTTAATACCATTAGTAAGTTTGATCGTCTTCAGATGGAATCAAAGCCTTAACGTTTAAAATTAATACGCAATAAGGGGTAAGTTTGGTGTATAATTAGGAAGGAAGATAGGCAAGAAAGAATCCTGCAAAGTACGTAACTTTGCAGGATTGAATATTTCATAGTAAGAAGGGTGCTATCCTTCGTTTCATTTCATATAAGATATCATGTTGACTAAAAGGGGTTATTCATGGCTAATTCATTTCAGATTTTTAAGAACCAACAATTTCAAAGTATTGCAATTTCTCACTTCAATACAATTCTTGGTACTTCCTTACTTGTTCCTGTATTACCAGTTTTTTTGCACAATAGCGGATTAAGTGAGACGCAAATTGGGCTTATTATGGGCGCTACGGCAATGAGTTCCCTTATTATAAGGCCATGGATTGGTTTTCAAGTGGATACTAAAGGCAGCCGTCCAGTGATTCTGCTTGGACAAATCGTACTTATTTTATCAACTGTTGGTTATTGGTGGGCGACAAGTTTTTTGGGCTTTTTTGTTTTACGATTCCTTTACGGTATTGGGCAGGCTTTTTATGGTACAGGAGCAGTTACCTTCGCCAGCAGTATCGGATCAGGAGAAAGTAATTCCAACTCGATTGCCATGTATACGTTAACTACCATGTGTGGTCTTGGACTTAGCATGAGTATGGCTCAGGTAGCTTTTGATAATTTTGGATTCAATGCACTTGCTGGCATTAGTGTTATTCTAATCGGGATTGCTTTTAATGTGATGAAGTGGCGTTCCCAGCCAATTCAGTTAGCTGCGAGAAATGTTGTTCGAGCACCATTTATGGATGTACTGAAATCCAAGGTTGTTTGTGCGTCGACTCTTTCTCAGTTTGCAGTAAGTTTTGCTTTTAGTGCAGCTCTAACCTTTATCCCACTTGCTGCCATTGATAAGGGGGTTGATTTTTACTCTCTTTTCTTTATTGCTTTTGCCATCTCAGTGGTTTTTTCCCGTCTTTTCGTACAAAAGATAAGCCATATCTTAGGACTCTTAAATGCAACACTATATGCGAGTATCACAATGTTGCTCGGTATCTTGCTGTTATTGATTACCATTTCGCCTATTATGCTGGTTCTCTCAGGACTTCTGTTTGGGCTAGGATTTGGTGTTGTTTATCCCACCTTGGTTTTACTTTTAGTAGAGCGAATCCAGCAAACGAATCGAGGTACCGCTCTAGGTATTATGATTGCAGCTGGTGATATTGGAAATGCTCTTTCTGCCGCCATATTGGGCGGTGTAGCTGAACATCTGGGATATTTCGTTTTATTTTTAACGACGGCGTTACTATTGGCAATATGTACCTACTATTTTTATTCAATATTAGTTAGAAGTGATGACAAGATTAGTGATAATTGATGATAATGTATTATGGAATGAATCCTTAATTAAAAATACATAAAGCTTTCATACAACGGGAAAATTAGAATAAGTGCGAGGAGGTGTAATGTATATGAATTTTTTGAAAATGTTCAGCAAAAGCTCTCTCTTGTTATTGTTGGCCGGTGGTATTGTTCTAGCTTTGCTGTCGGATCGCCGCAATCTACGGTCTGGTGCAGTGAAGGTGACTAAAGGGGCTTTAATTGCCAAAGACGAAGTGAAAAATGCAGCAGCAAAAGTGAGTGCCAGAGCTTCTGATTTTGTAGAAGAAGCGCGTCAAGTTCGAGGTGTTTCACCTTGTCGTGGTGCAGTGGCTAGAGAAAAAGGGCACCGGATAGCCGTTGCTACGACTGCCAAGATATTGACATTGAAAGAAGCGGCACAAGCTGAATTTAAAAGTATTGTTGATGAGGCGAAAAGACGTCGTGCCATTCGCTAAAGTAGATCTTATATGTTCTTGAGAGCAGCGAAATAATGAAGTAACTGCAGAAGCACAGAATATGCTGAGAGATTTTTATTTGATCTTTTCTCAGTATTCTGTGCTTCTGCGTTTTTTATTATGTTTTTTATAATCCTAGAGATTCAAATTGGTTTCTTACCAGACAACGAGCATTTTGAGTTCATAATGATTGCCAATGTACTGATATTCAGCAGTAATCCTGCAGTTATTGGAGTAATGAGCGAGGTAGCAGCTAGTGCCACACCAGCTATATTGAAGACCGTAGCAAAGGATACATTTTGACGAATGACCTTATTCATATATCTGCTAAGATAGATGATTTCAGCCACTTTTCGAGGATCATCATTCGCAATCACGATATCAGCGGTTTCAATTGCCTGAGCTGTTCCCTTTCTGCCCATAGCGATGGCAACATCACTGGCAGCAAAGGCGGGAGAGTCATTTATCCCGTCTCCGATCATTACAATCTTCTTTCCTAGGGCTTGCAAATCGTTAATCATTTTTACTATATCGTCAGGAAGCATAGAATGCCAGTTAGCAGTACAATCGCCCGTTATCACACGAATATCCTTGATACCTAAAGAATGCAGCTGGTCTATTCCTGTATAGCTCTCATGTTCAAATAATACTGTATCAACGTCTCCTATACGTTCTAGAACCTCAATCTGCTTTATAAGAACTCCTTTCTCGGCTGCTTGGCTAATTGCAGAATGCATCGCTGCGTCTTTGGATAGGGAAATTGCAGCAGGGCACCCGGCGAGTAATATTGCGAGGCTTCGCATAAAGTTTCTTGTTAGAAGAAAGCTAATTCCTGAAATCGCCAAGGAATACCATATGATTTTTTCAGCCAATAAAGAGGATGAAGATTTTTTTTCTTCATTTTTATGAGTGGAGATGTTATTTTTCACTTCTGTATCTATGAGATTGAGGTTCTCTTTTTCTTCAGACGGGCTTTTTAGTGCCTGCAACTGCTTTCCCATAAGAAGATTCGATATGCTTTTATGGGAATTTTCCTGCGCTGCTGTGCCAAGCCAATAGGTTAATTGGACTAGCCAGAGCACGGACAATCCAGTAATACTTTCTCGTATGGTTAGCAGTAGTAAGGTAGGCAGAAACAAAAGCAATTCATAGTTCATATTGTGTTTTTTTGCCGCTGTTTCAAAGCGGTTACGTAAGAGGGGGTAGCCAGCGATTAAAGTTGCAAGAGCAGCAAAACTGAAAATTTGTGGGGAAGAAGACAGGGGAGATTTGCCTGCAAAGAAGCGTTTGGTGACTAGTCCTACTAGAATGAGACCTGTTGCGAAGGCATAGGTCCCCGGTGATTTGATAAGTTCTGGGGGATGATTACAGTCAATTTTTACGCTCTCATGTATAGTGGACTTTTGTATCGAATATCTTTGCTCTATTGCAAAAATCAATGATTGAATTTCAGTTAGACAAATATAAGTTGGATTAAAATGAATGAGCGCTCGGCCTGTTAATGGATTTGCTGTCACGGAATAAATATATTTTTCTTTTACCAATCTCGTTGCTATATAGTGAGCAAAAGCGGGGCTTTGCAGAAGTGATTTAATGGATATTCGTAACCGTCCTGGCAATAAATTGTACTGGCTTGTTGTAAGACTAGCTGCTGCCAATGAAAAGCGTCCTCCTTTTTGATTAAAATACTCTTTTGGAAAACCAATAAATTATAGCCATAAACAGGCAAAGGATGATGGAGCGTGAAAGAATCAACAGCAAGGAATGATTTCCCTGCTGTTAATGTAAATATATGTGCCGCTGGTTAAAAAAGCTTTAAACGTGCCCAGGAGATACCAGCAAGTAAATTGTCTTTCGATTCTTTACTTCTTTTCTTGATGTAACCGAAAAACTGTCCCAAGAACTCTTCCCAAATGGTAACCACTTCTCCCTTTATTTCTGGTGAGTGCTGTCTGAGTTCAATACTCATATCAATTGCTTCATGCAGTTCACGATTTGCATTTGTGATTTTCTGGCGTAACATTTCAATCGTAATAGCCACTTGTTCCTCCTGATATATGGATTAGCTAGGATCAGCTTTGGTAGTATCGAATGTTTCTTCACTAGCTTCTTCTAGATCTTCATCGACCTCATCAAGTGAGTCCTTAAAACGCTCAAATTGAGCTTCGCTTACCAGATCTTCAATGTCTTCCCGTACACCGCTGAAAACTCCCTGTGCCTGCTCTGTTAATCCGATTACACCTTGCACTGCTTTCACAGCCAAGGGACGAAGTTTTTCTCTAACACTCGGCATCAAAGCGGCTGCTACAACAACGGCTCCAATCCAAAAGGTTACATTATGTCCAGTACGCATTTTAATTTCGTGATTAAAGCAGCGTTTTCTTCTAGTTAAGCCATTCATTCCCGGTCCTGTTTCTACTAAGTCTGTTAGTTCTGCCAATTCCAGTAGTTCTTTACGTTCTTTGCGGATCATCTGCAGCAATGCCTTACGCGCATAGGGATCGGTAACTGTGTTTAATTTCTGTTCATATATACGTATGGCGGCTAATTTCGCCTCAAAGACTTGTTCAAGCCCTAAGGTCGTGTCCTCACAGCAAGTTTCCATAGCTCGCGCACGCATGAGCTGCCCTCTGCTTTGTTTTACCTTAGACTTTATTTCATATTCGTTATATGATCCTGTTTCTATATCGGACATTATAACCCTACCTTTCCCAATTTATGCGATGTAATCATTAGTATTGTTCCCATGTTTATCCATGTTATATACGTTTTTCATAAGATTTATTTGAGATATCATATTGACTGGGTATAATTTTTTGTAGTATAATTAATAATAGTGATAATGATAATTGCTATCATTAGGAGGCGGTTTATGCCTATGTCAATATATATAAAACCAATTGAAGTATTGCGGCTTGAATGTACAAACGATATACGAGAGGAATTTTGCCAAATACGTTCACGAATTTCTTCTTTAGAACTTCATAAATTGGCGGATTCTTTGTTTTGCCAAAATTCTCTTGCATGGCCTGCAGTTTTGTTAGAGCTGCAAAAAGGAAGAATGTTAGATCGGCTTCTTAATAAGCTGAATGGAAAAGTGAAAGCCCATGGTTTTTCAAATGAGAGAAATTTAGCATTAAAAGGACCTTTTCCCGCTCTTTCTCTAAGGTCATTGCTGCCTGTAGTTCACGAACATCGCTCTACATTACGAGCTACCCGTTGCGTTGAATTTTTGGGCAATAAAGCTTGCAGTTATTCTTTGAAATCAGTCACGAAAGGTATATTTCCTTTTCAGGTCGATGTAGCAACCTTAGCCATGGAATCCTTAGGGTGCTCCAGTAAACAGCAAATGAAATTAGCATTGCTTGAACTTTCTGAACGTATTAAGGGATGTATTCTTAATTTCCTCTATGATTGGGAGAACTTAATAATGAAGCAGATTGGTGAACAACTGTTAACCTTTAAGCAAAATTCCTATTTGTCGATTACAGAAGCAGCAGTATAATAAAAAGTTGTATTCCATATAATACATTCTAGTGGGCGCTGATCCTGCTAGACACTCTCAAATCCCAGTGTCTGGGATTTTTTTGCGTTTATTAGAGGATCGTTCTTTTTCTTGTAGGATAAGAATTTATAAGTTTAGGGGAACGTTGAACACAGCGTTCGCAGAGAGCACAGAGGTTTTTAACTTTATCTATTTTTTCTCCGTGTTCTCTGCGCCTCTGTGGGTTCCTTTACTTTCTATGTTTTAAAGGACGCGTAGCGTTTTTCTTGTGATTAGAGCGACTTGGTCATCGGATAAAGAGCTAAAAGGGGGAAACGTTGTTTGGCTGCACCATATCTACAAATTGTTCACAAGATACCTGGGCGCATTCGTATTTATCATCCTAGAATAAAACTGAATCCTAAGTTTGCTTCACAGCTTGAAGTACTTTTAAGGAAGCAAAAAGGGATTCAAGAATGTAGCGCAAATCCTAAGTCGGGTAAGATATTGATTCAATATAATCGGGCTATGACTTCTGAAGGCGTTTTATGGTCCTTCTTGCAACAGCACATCAAACAGACTTCTAAGCCCCAGATTTTAAAAAGGCAGAAGGCAAAACCTTTTGAGGTAGAGGATGTGCCCATTCCTACTCAGATTGCTTTAGTGGCTATTGGCGGTTTAACACTGCTTTATCATCTGTTTCGTTATCTGTTTCGCCCAGGACCTCTTTCAGTTAATTTGTTGAGTTTAACCAGTTTGGCAACATTAATTACCTCTTTTCCCATATTACGCAGTGGTATCGAAAATCTTTTTCTGCGCCGAGTTTTAAATAATGAGATTTTGATTGGAACGGCCATTATTTTGTCGGTATTGTTAAGAGAAGGGGCTACTGGCTTGGTAGTTGTATGGCTGGTGAACCTCAGCACCTTAATCGAAACCCTTACATTGGATCGATCACGCCGTACCATTCGGAGTATGCTGGAAGGCAATCAAAAAGACGCCTGGATTGTTGTAAATGGGCAGGAAGTCATCATACCTATTTCTCAACTAAAGCAAGAAGACATCGTATCCATAAAACTTGGCAGCAAAATTCCGGTAGACGGAATCGTTATGAATGGTGAGGCGGTAGTCAATCAAGCAGCATTAACAGGAGAGCCTGTGCCTGTGCACAAGCAAGTTGGTGATAAGGTATTGGCTGGTTCCACAATTGAACAGGGGACCTTGTATGTTAAGGCAGAACAAGTGGGGGATCAAACATCCGTTGCCCGTGTGATACATCTTGTTGAAGAAGCGGCTCATTCTAAAGCTCCCATACAAAAAATGGCAGATACCTATTCTGCTCGTCTCATCCCAAGTTCATTTCTTTTGGCATTGCTGGTGTTTCTACTGACAGGAGATATCAGAAGAACGATGACTATTTTGATTGTTGCTTGTCCCTGTGCGGCAGGATTAGCAACGCCTACTGCTCTTAGCGCAGCAATCGGGAATGCTGCCAGTCGGGGAATTTTAGTGAAAGGCGGCCGTTATCTAGAGGAAGCAGGAAAAATAAATTTTTTACTATTTGATAAAACAGGTACGCTGACAGACGGAAAACCTGCCGTTGCTAACGTCATCCCGATTCATAAAGGATATGATTCCAATTCTATTTTAACCTTAGCTGCCGGGGCAGAGGCGAATGCAAATCATCCACTGGCAAATGCAATTAAAGAAGCTGCAAAAGAGCAGGGAATTAATTTACCCTGTATTCCTGACAGTGAAATGGCAATTGGTCGTGGTGTGAGGGCTACGATTGATGGTGTGGTTGTTCATGTTGGAAATTCCTCATACTTAAGTCAGATGAGTATAAAAATTCCTCCACAAATTCCTTTTGCAATGCAAAACAGGGCTGAAAGTGCAACGTTAGTATACGTAGCTAGTGGCATGACTCTTATTGGAGTCATTGTGATCGTAGACTCTCTTCGCCCTAATGCAGAAAAAGCGATTCGCAGTATTCGGGAAGAGGGGATTACGAACATTGGAATTGTCTCTGGTGATGCGGATGCAGGGGTAAAAGAGATTGCCAATCTTTTAAGACTGGAGAAGTTTTGGTCCAATATGCTCCCACAGGATAAGTTTAATATAATAAAATCCTTGCAGGAAGAGGGATATGTAGTGGGGATGGTCGGGGATGGAATTAATGACTCTCCATCCTTAGCTCTTGCCAATGTTGGCATTGCTATGGGGGTAGGTGGGGCCGATGCGGCGATTGAAACAGCTGGTATTGTTCTGAGAGAGGATAATCCAGAAAAAATTGTGGAAATCATCCGCCTTGGTAAGAAATCCTTACAGATCATCAGGCAGAACTTTCTTTTTGCTATTGGGGCGAATATCATCGGATTAGGGCTTGGTTCTGCGAAATTAATTTCACCATTTATAGCAGCTGTTTTGCACAATGCAAGTACCCTGGCAGTTGTAATGAACTCCACACGACTTCTCTCCTACGCCCCCCATCAGCCTAGCACAGAGACTGCTCTTTCTCCCGCCAATCAGAAAAGATATGAGCTGCCGAATAAAAAATAGTAATGAACCGCGAAGACGCGGAGAATTGCAAAGACGCAAAGGACACAGAGTTCGCAGAGAGCACAGAGGTTTTTTAACCTTATCTATCTTTTCTCAGTGTTCTCTGTGCCTCTGCGGTTCGGTTTACTTTCTAGTAACTCCTGCACGGTTTAGACCATGGGAGAGTTTTGTATTATAATAGGAAATAGTACACTTAGGTACGAATTTAGATGAAAAGGATCATGATAGGAATGATAATCGTAAGTGCTTGTTTAGCAGGTGTCGAATGTAGATATAATGGTTCGTCATACTCTGTTCCACAAATTGTAGAAATGGTAATACAAGGTAAGGCTATACCAATCTGTCCTGAAATACTTGCTGGGTTGCCAACTCCTCGTCCTCCAGTAGAGCAATTTGAAGGAAAGATCATCTCTTTAAATGGTGATGATCAGACAGCTCCATATAGGGCGGGTGCCAAAATGGGCTTAGAAATCGCAGTAGTGAGCGGGTGCCAAAAAGCGATACTGAAATCGAAGTCGCCTACTTGCGGCGCAGGGTGGATATATGATGGTACATTTTCGGCAAATTTGATTTCTGGTGATGGTATCTTTGCCAAAATGCTCAAAGATAAAGGCATAGAAGTCTGTACAGAAGAAATATACTGCAAAGGTTAAGATTCAATCGAAAATGCCAAATTTGATGGGAGTAGTCCTTTTCAACTGTGCTTTCTTATAAAAACTCCTGCAAAGTTGTTCGCTTTGCAGGAGTTTTGCATTGTACTGTGAAAATAGTATAAATTGGAAGAATATAAAAGTGGTCATTTAAATTGATATGCATAGAAAAGAAGCAGCAATGTGGTAAGAAATTCGTTAGAAAAATCTTTTTTGAGGTGAGCATATGACTACATTAAAGTGGGGAATTTTAGGTCCTGGGGCAATCGCCTTGGATTTTGCAAAAGCAATCAGGGAAGTGAATGGCAGTATCTATGCAGTAGGCGCAAGAAATCTTGAAAAAGCAAAGGCCTTTGCAAGTATTTATCATATTGAAAAGGTCTATGGCAATTACGAAGAAATGCTGAATGATCCTGGAATTGATGTAGTTTATATCGCAACACCGCATAGTAATCATTATGAATTTATAATGAAGAGCCTCCATAACAATAAGCATGTATTTTGTGAAAAGGCTATTACTGTGAATAGCAGGCAATTAAGAGAAATTGTTGCTACAGCAGAGCAAAAGAGTTTAGTCGTTGCAGAAGCTATGACTGTGTATCACATGCCATTACTAAAAAAGCTGCGTCATATTGTTACCTCAGGGAAAATTGGCACACTTAAAATGATTCAGGTATCTTTTGGAAGTTGCAAAGAATACGATGTTACCAATCGATTCTTTAGTAAAGAATTGGCAGGGGGCGCACTTCTTGATATTGGCACGTATGCTTTGTCTTTCGCCAGATACTTCCTTTCCAGCCAACCCTACGAGGTACTGACTACTGCGAAAAAGTTCGAAACGGGTGTAGATGAGCAGTCAGGTATCCTGCTTAAAAACTCCAAGGATGAAATGGCAGTGATTTCTCTAACGATGAGAGCAAAAATGCCAAAACGAGGTGTTATAGCAGGAGAATTAGGATTTATTACAATCGATAATTTTCCAAGAGCATCGGAGGCTACGATACACTATCTAGACGGAAAAGTGGAAGTGATAGAAGCTGGTGAAACCGAAAAAGCATTGGTATATGAAGTGGAAGACATGAATCAATGCATCTTGAACAAAGCTAAAATGGATACCGTAGAATTATCCATGGATGTCATGGAAATCATGGATGAAGTTCGATCTCGATGGGGAATACGATATCCCTTTGAATAAAGCAGTTAGTCTTACTAAGGAACTAATGCCTCTAGTTTTGAAAGTAATTTAACTAGCACAGCCAGATCGGTTTCTCCCAAATAGTCTTTAACAGAGGCTTGGGCTTTATCCCAAAGCTGTGATGCACTGTTTGTGGTGGTTGTTCCTTTTGGGGTCATCGCCACTTGTCTGGTTCTGGGGTCTTGACCAGGAGTGATTGTTATTAAGTCATGATCTACTAATGGTTTCATGTTCCGATTCAATGTTGTTCGATCAATGCGCATGACGTTAGCCAATTCGCTGATTGTGATCGGCTCGACTTGTTTAAGATGCTTTAATAAGGATAATTGACTAATGGTAACTCCGCTAGGTTGTAGAATCTTATCATAAAAATGGGTAACAGCTCTAGAGGCTCGCCTAATATTCAAGCAATTGCAAGGGCTGGGTTTTTTAGGATGATGATGTTCATTATTATTTTTCATTAGATGGTCACCTTTCTTATGGAATATTGCAGCGTTTAGCCGTGTGTATATGCACATATGATGGTTTCATTGTAAAGGGAATGATGTAGCCTGTCAACAAACAAAAAGGTGATAAGGAAGATATAATAATTTTGCTCTTGACAGACAAAATTAAATAGTATATATTGAAAAAAGCTGATCAAAAGAAAATTGAAGGCGAAAAGTTCTAACAGAACTTTTTGCCTATTTTGTTTTATACATTCTAGAGGATAAGTTCACCAATCTGTCACTAGCGATCACAGCTTAGCAATCCCTTAGATTGCTAAGCTCTGCTCTCAATGACAAAATAACACAAAAAATAAGCTATAGGTAGGTTCCACGTTGTGCCTCCTCTGCATGTTTATAGTTCGATTTGCTGTATATGTCCAAAGAATAGGTTATTAGTGCTCTTGTTCAGTAAAAAAAATGGAAAACTATACCTTTCGGTAGAGGTAATCATTATCAAAATGATTTATGCTAATATTAGGAAGAAATAGGAGAAGAATAAATCAAAAGGAAATTAGGTGATTAGATGAATATTCATGAATTACATCAAATTAAAAATGTAGCACTCCTTGTTGGAGTTATATATCTTTTAAAGTTTTTAGGAATTGTAGAAGCATAAGAAAATTACTAAAAAAATGCTACACTCAGAGCTGCTCTCAAATAGAGCAGATCTGGGTGTAGCATTTTTTTATCGTAGTATATTTTAAAATTATCATGCGTATACACTATTAGAGTTGGAATTTAAACTTCGCCTGCAGTGGAGCTCACTTTAACATAAAGGAGTTACTGATGGAAATATGCAGAGGAATTCCATCCACAACGCCAGAAGCCCTTTGGTTTATTATTGAAAGTCTGGAGTCTCGCGGCTATGAGTTTGTAACTGTTACGGAATTGCTTCAGTATTATGAAGAGAAATAATCAGTGGGCCATCGGATAAAATGATTTCAATTATTACCATTCTCCCTTATAATAGAAATAAAAAATACATATACAAGTCATTTTAAAAAGGAGGAATATAATATGAGTACTGCAATAAAGATTTTTATTGTAATGATATGTATTCTTTCTGGAATTTCTCCAATAGCCTTAGCGAAGCAGACCGAATGGAAAGAGAACACTTACGACTTCACAAAAGTGAAAACCATTCTAATTATGGATACTGAATTTATTTATGATGGATTTGATATTAGCGGCAAGAATCAGTTTCATAACTATCCGGATGTGCAAATAAAGATCGAGGATATGTTGGCGAGAAGATGGGAAAAGGTAACTGGATTTCACTATGTCACTTTGCCTTATATTATAGAAAGAATAAAGGCTGATCCTAATACTCCAGTAGATGCTGTAATAGGGCCTGATATGTCGGGAGATCTAATTAAAGCAATACCAAAGTATGCCGATCTTGTACTATTTACAGAGGTTCATGATTTTGGCTGGTTCTATGAACATTATGATGCGTATTATTCAACGGAGACTGTTATTGACAGAGTTCGATATGGGGGAGTAACAGCAGATGGAAAGGCGTATTCTGGCTGGATGGAAGTTCCAAGATCTGTTGTTGTTCACTATGATGCTGGTTATCGGATTTACGATAGCGCCGACCTGCGATTTCGAATTGTTGATGCTCGCACTTGGAAAGATGTATGGAAGTATTCAGATAGAAGAGACCGTATATCCAGCGCTTTTGGAAAAGAATACGATCATTCTGGTCCAGAATCAGTAATGAAGCGTATTTTAAATGTAGCTTTTGATAAACTGCCTTTTAAAAAATAAAACATTTTGAACCACAAAGGCACAATGCCGCTAGTGCGGCACACAAAGGAGTGCACAAAAAAATAAAAATAAAACCCTTTGTGTCCTTTGTGTTTTTGTGGTTCGATTCGTTTTATATGTTTTTAAAAATATGTTAATATTTTTCTTATATAGTTATGAGTTATATGGAGGCTTACTATGCTGAAAGAATTTATGATTCACACTCCGCGTGAGGGATTTATCGATATTACTAGTCAGGTGGCAGATCTATTGAGGCAAAATCAGGGCGAGAAGAATTTGTGTCAAGTTTTTGTCTCTCACACGACGGCAGGAGTAACGATTAATGAGAATGCTGATCCTGATGTGATAAAGGATATGCTGCTCGCACTCAATCATATGGTACCGGAACTGGATTATCAGCATAGTGAAGGGAATTCTCGTGCTCATGTGAAAGCGTCTATGATTGGGTCATCCGTTACCATTCCCATACTGAATGGAAGTCTGCATCTGGGAACTTGGCAGGGGATTTATTTTTGCGAATTTGATGGTCCGCGAAAACGAAAGGTTTGTGTAACGATCTTGTAGCATAATATTATTCTATAAGCAGCTTAATTCTTGCTTAGGGATATGTATTGAAAATAAAACGCCTGCAGGAATTCTCGTATGTAGAATCCTTGCAGGCGTTTTTTATAAGATAAGAATTTATAAGCTTAAGGGAACGTTGAACGCAGAGGATACAGAGTTCGCATAGAGCATAGAGGTTTTTAACCTTATCTATTTTTTCTCAGTGTTCTCTGCGTCTCTGCGGTTCGGTTTACTTTCTATGTTTTAAAGGGCGCGTAGCATTTTCTTATTGCTTTTATTAGGCGCATTCAGAGGCTGTAATAACCTTTGAATCCAGTAGATACGTTAATAAGAAGGTTCCGATACAAGCAATCCATTCCAGATAAATCACGTGCGGGAAGATGCGGACGGAAGGAACGGCCTGCCAGAGGATTAAAACCACTAAGCTTACCATAATGGTATAAAATGCAGCGTTTCTGCGGCAAAGAGAGGGGGCGAATAAGGTAAAGAGAACAATCACACTAAAGGAAGCCGTTAAGCTAAGACCAATCATAAGGGTAGTGATAATACCGCTAATGGTCATAGCGAGAATCAGGGTTAATAACCCTAAAATGAGTACGGATGCCTTTGTGACAACCAGAAACGTTTTATCGCTCAGATCAGGATTAATAAACTTTTTGTAAATGTCTTGGGAAAACAAGGTTGCTGAGCTGAGGAGCAGACTACAAGCTGTGGATACGTCAGCTGCCCATAAAGCTGCTAACGTAATCCCTGCCAATACAGGGTTCAATGACATGATGGTCATTGGAAGGGCCATAGCAGGACTTACATCGGGAAACATGGTTTTTGCGATGATGCCCAGTAGTGCACTGACAAAACCAATGGGCAGCATCATCAAGCCGCCAATCACAAAACCACGGCGAGCTGTTTGAACGTCTTTAGCACCCAAAGAAATCTGAATAATGCTCTGTAAAGATAAGTTGACAGTTACTAATACGAGTATCCAGGTGATAATGCCGGTGATACCTACGCCGTCAAAGAAGCTGAGATAAGGTACATTTGCAGGCAGCTGAGCTTCAATGTTTTTAAGACCACCTGCATGTGTTACGCTGACAATTGTAGCTAAGATAATACCAATGTATTTTAATGATACGTTTAAAAGATTGGAAAGACTAGCTGACCACATGCCTCCAGTCATCGTAACACTAATAAATACGACGGCGCTTGTAAGCATGCCGGTAGTTAGTGTAAAGATTTCAGGCATTAAAGCACAAAGAATACTGCCGCCTGCCAGGTATTGAAGCGACATAACGACTAGTTGAATGAGTATTTGACAGGCGATACCTGCGATCATACCTTTTTTATCATAGTATCTGCCTAAAAGTTCGGGTATCGTGGTGATATTAAGCTGGCGATATTTTTTTGCAACCAACATTCCCATGGTGATGGCTCCAAGACCCCAAGCCGTTGTATACCAGCCTGCAGAGAGGCCGACTTTATAAGCTTGTTCTGCCACACCAATGGTTGACGCTCCGCCAACGGCAAGACCTACAATGGATACGGTAATCAGTGGGGTTGTAAGCTGTCTGCCTGCCAGGATATAATTGGTGGCACTGCCAGCAGACCGCCGTTGAGCAAAATAACTAATAATAAAGAGCAGCAGAATGTATATGCATACAATTAGAAATGGAATATTCATGTGTGTAAACCTCCTTAAGGTATAGAGTATTTTTCAGCTATTTTCTTTTATGCCAGCTATAAAAGAAAAAACGCCCCTCTAAAAAGAGGGACGATAGTGACCGTGGTACCACCCAAATTTGATCTTAGACAAAATAAAAAGCGATACCGTATAAGGGACGAATCACCGCGGTACCACCCTAGTTCGATCATAAGATCAGCTCTATGTCTGTAACGTAGACAATACGGCAAGACCTACTGTGTTTTTCAGCCTGCAGTTCGGGAAGGAACTTCATTGTGTATTTTCAACTAGTTTACACCAGCCACTAGCTCTCTGCATGAAAAGGGCACAATTACTTTTTTCCGTCATCACCAATATCGTATATAGTATTGTTACGATTATAATGTTTTCACATACGATTGTCAATACCCAATGTACTGCTGTTTTCAGATTTCAATGTTTTTTTAGTATTAACCTTCAAACTGTATCTTTTCATTAGAGAAATCTTTGAGAAACTTCTGCAAAATATATCTTAACTTTGCAGGAGTTTTGTTATTTAATCGCAAACATATCATAAAAGGTAATATTTGGTAAATTTAACAATAGCTATCAATTTGGAGGAGATCATATGAAAAATGCAATGAAAGTTATGGAATGTGACTGGGATTGGGGACAAGCTTTCGAGAAAGAAAAAAAAAATATACGGATGATCCTTGGCTCTCATGCAGTCGCTATTGAGCATGTAGGGAGCACAGCGATTCCTCAGCAAGAAGCAAAATCGGTAATCGCTATCTTGATTGGTGTTCTACCTTTTAGGGGATTTGGCTTTTATCAATCGATGTTTAGTTTAAAGGACTATAGCTATATGCAAATCGATATGAATGATCGATATTTGTTTAAAAAATATGAGAATGGCATTTGGACACATAACTTGCATATTCTTCCTTATGATGATGATTTTTATTTGCGCAATGAATTTTTGCTGCGTGATTATTTGCGTGATCATCCTGAGCTCGCTTTTGAATATGGTAAAGTTGAAAAGTGTTTTAATAAAAGGAATGGTGGCAATATTGCAAAATTTACCTGTTCAAAAATTGGGTTTATACAAAAGATAATTGATGCTGCCAGAAGAGAAAAGGAGTTAGCCTTACAGCATGTTTGAGCATTTATGTAAAAACAGTAGAAAGCAAATTTGCATTAATGGCAGTCTTCGTATGCAAGGAGCTACAGCTGCAATGGCAGAAGAAATAGTAGGGGCGGATGCCAGGCGAATGGGGGCCTGGCTTGCCGAATAGAAAGTTAAGCAAAATTTAATAAAAAAAGCAAAATTAGATGGCACCAGGTAGCAAAGGATACCTGGTGCCATTTTACGATTAATTATTTCGCCCATTCTGGGGAATGGCTATAAGTGATATAGTAAAAAATATTGCCTGGTATTAATACCAGGTGCTATAATGGGAGTTAGAAGTGGCATTTTTAAGAGTAACTTAAGAGTTTTAAACAATGGGAGGGCTATGATATGAATAAAAAATGCGTTGGCATTATTGGTCTAGGGTCTTATGTGCCTCAACGGATCATGACGAATAAGGAATTGGAACAAAGAATGGATACCTCTGATCAATGGATTGTTGAGCGTACAGGGATTCATGAACGGCGTGTTGCGGCAGAGAATGAATCTACGTCAGATTTAGCTACAAAAGCCGGTCAAAAAGCATTAGAGGATGCTAAACTTTCCGCAGCGGACATAGACTTAATTATCGTAGCAACGGCGTCACCGGATATGGTGTTTCCGGCAACAGCATGTGTAGTACAGGAGAATATCAAAGCAGTAAACGCTGCTGCCTTTGATATTTCTGCGGTTTGTTCCGGATTTCTATATGCCATGATAACGGGTAGCCAATTTATTAAAGCAGGTATGTATCGTAAAGTGCTAGTAATTGGCGCAGAAACCCTTTCGCGATTTACAGATTGGAGCGATCGTAATACAGGGATGCTGTTTGGTGATGGAGCAGGAGCTGCTGTTCTAGGTGAGACACCAGAAGGCTATGGTATTTTAGGAGTGGATTTGGGGGCAGATGGCGGTGGTGCAGAACTTTTGAAAATACCGGCTGGTGGTTCACGTCATCCTGCAACGAATGAAACGATATTGCAGAAACAACATTTTATTCATATGAGCGGAAATGAGGTTTTTAAATTTGCGGTCAAGGTAATGGGGGAAACCACTCTCAAAGCCTTGAAGAATGCAAATCTTACTGCGAGTGACATCACATATCTTGTGCCTCACCAAGCGAATATTCGCATCATTCAATCAGCAGCGAAAAGGCTTGGTATGCCAATGGAAAAAGTAGTAGTAAACATTAATAAGTATGGAAACACTTCTGCAGCTTCAATACCAATCGCTCTTGATGAGGCTGTAAAATCAGGGACAATTAAATCGGGTGATATTGTTGCGTTAGCAGGTTTTGGCGGAGGATTAACCTGGGCGTCCAGCATTATGAAATGGTGCAAATAAAAATTAGTGGATGCATAGCGTTTTTCTTATAGTATCAGAATTTATAAGTTTAGGGGAACGTTGAACACAGAGGGCACAGAGATTTTTAACCTTATCTATTTTTTCTCAGTGTTCTCTGCGCCTCTGCGGTTCGGTTTACTTTCTATGTTTTAAAGGACGCGAAGCGTTTTTTTCATCACATAAATAGTAATAGACTGACAGCCATAAGCATCATCCCTAAGACCAGACCATAAATAGATAAATGATGCTCTCCGTATTCTCGGGCAGTAGGTAATAATTGATCTATTGAAATAAAAACCATGATGCCGCCCACGCCTGCAAAAACGATACCAAAGAGGGTATCTGTCATAAACGGCGCTAAAATCAAATACCCAATAATTGCACCAGCAGGTTCTGCTAATCCGGAAAGAAAAGAGTAATAGAAGGCTTTTTTATGACTGCCTGTTGCGTAATAAAGAGGAATCGACACTGCAATTCCTTCTGGGATATTGTGAATGGCTACAGCGATAGCAATGCTTACTCCTAGAGCAGGATCTTGTAATGATGCAATTAACGTTGCAAATCCTTCTGGGAAATTGTGAATGGCCACGGCTAGAGCTGTAAAAGTCCCCATACGAAGCAATTTTTTTTCATTGGTAGGAAGCAGTATTGCTTTTTCTGAGCCGGCAATTTCTTCAACGCTATGCATTTCATGTGGATTTTCATGGGAAGGAATTAGTTTATCAATTGCAGCAATAAACAACATACCCCCGAAAAAGGATATCACGGTAATCCACGATCCCATTTTCTCGCCAAGCCCTAGTATTAAAGAATCCTGCGCTTTTCTAAATATTTCTATCATGGAAACATAAATCATTACACCTGCTGAAAATCCTAATGCGAGTGAAAGAAATTTTTTATTCGTTCGTTTTGTCAAAAAGGCCAGTGCACTCCCAATTCCTGTACATAACCCGGCAAATAGAGTAAGACCAAAGGCTGCCCATAGATTTTCTGTCGCCATATTATATGCCTCCCTTTTTTGCTCTTATTCTATTTCTTTCTTTTACTTTCCTGCACTTTAGCCGTCTTAGATTGGTGGTAGGTGTAATCACTTAAACAAAAAATAAGACCGTGCAGGGATTATGAACCCTTGTACGGTCTATCCTATTATCTCTTTAATTCATTAATTTGTTTTTGTAATTGCTCAATTTTGGCTTGTAGTTTTTTTCTTCCTTGTCTTGCTGTGTGCTGATAGCGTCAACTATATGAAACGTATAATCGAAACATTTGTGAATCAGACTAACGAAGAATCATAGCATCAGTTTGTATATAATGGTCTAGTTACTATTTCCTCGGAAATGATTATGTAGTTGTCGGATTGAGGTGCTCATCTTAATCGCTGTGGGTAATGAAGGATAAAATGGCATGTTTAACAGGAAGGTGAGGGGGATAAATAGACTTCTTTTTGGGATATCTGGTCTTCCCATCGGTAATGGTCAGAAATTTAACTATGCATCCGGGATAACCTATTTGAAAAGTTTTGGTCTTGATGCAATGGAACTTCTTTTTGTCAGGTCTGTCAATGTATCGGATAAGAACAAAGATGCTATATTGGAAAACAAACTCAAAAATGACTTTTATTTATCGGCTCATGGGTCCTATTATATAAATTTAAATGCAGATGAGTGGAAGAAACAAGAGGAGTCAATGCAAAGAATCATAAATGCGGCAGAGGCTCTAGCCAAAGTCCAAGGGCGAAGTCTTATTTTCCACCCAGGGTTTTATCTGAAGGATTCTAAAGAGATGACGTATGATACGATACGACAAAATTTATCCAGATTGCCATATAAAGGAATTGATTATCGATTAGAGACTACTGGAAAAGGAACGCAATTCGGAACACTTGAAGAATTAGTATCTTTGTGTAAAGAAGTCAGTTCGTGCAAACTATGTGTTGATTTTGCTCACATACATGCGAGAAACAACGGCAGCTTAAAGGGGTATGATGATTTTGCCAAACTACTTCAATATATAGCAGATGAATTAGGGCAGGTTGCTTTAAATGATCTTCATATTCATATGGGCGGAATTCAGTACAGCGAAAAAGGTGAGAGGAATCACCTTCCCTTAGCGGAAAGTGACTTCAACTTTAAAGCCTGCTTACAAGCACTAAAAGATTTCAATGTGAAAGGCTGCGTTATATGTGAAGGTCCAAGAGTTGAATATGATGCTTTATTATTGAAAAAGACATACGAAACATTATAAGATCTAAGTAGAATTACAGAGATGGTTTTCCATTGGAAATGCAAATCCTGCAAAGCAAATTAGCCTTGCAGGATTTGTATTTTAGTAGTAATGGAATAAAATGGAAATATAATTAATTTTTTCTAGGATCACAAACGTTTATCATCGTATTTGTGGCTTCTAAATGATGTTGAGGTTCTTTGATAAACATTGTAAGAATAAAACCAATTACCGGCAGTAAAATTAGTATATCGAAGACTAAAGCAATTCCCCAATGGTCTGCAGCCCATCCTAAACCTAAAACCCCCATAGTTCCTAATCCTACGCTAAATCCAAGGGTAAAGCCTGATGCCAGCCCTATATTTTTTGGCATCATTCTTTGAGTCAATACTAAACTACTGGTCGCAGTTGCTGATAACAAAATACTTACAAAAGCCAAAATGATAAAAATCCATATTCCGCTAGCCGATAAAAACCAATACATTAATAAAGCAATGGGCAGAATAGAATACAGCATAACCAACTTGCTACCGTACTTGTCGCTCAGTATTCCTCCAAACATAGTTCCCACTGCGCCGGCCGCTAAATATACAGTAAGAAGAGAACTGGCGTAAATCTCACTTCCTCCTAAATGGGAAACATAGTATAACGGTACAAAGGTACTAATCCCAGATGTAACAGTGGCGCGGGTTAGAATCATACCCAGCAAAGCCAATAGCGGCCAGTTAACACATTCTTTAAGTGTTCCCAAGCTTCCTTTCCCTTTGACTTTTGGACATGGTATTTTATTAATCTCATAAAATAAAGCAACACCAATAATAATGCTGGGAAAGGTATAAATCAGAATTCGAGGGCTTTGACCTCCTAAAAGCAGCACCGCTAGAAGCATAGATCCCAATGCAACACCTGCATAGCCTCCCAAGGAAAAGAGGCTAACTGCTTTACCTTTTTCTTGCCCACCAATAAAATTGACTGTTTTCGCAGCTTCAGGATGAAATGCTGAATTTCCCAAACCACTAATCGCCGTACATGTCATCACTAAATAATAACTAGGAACTAATAAAGAGGCAGCCATAAATATCCCTGTAATCATACAGCCTACGGGCATTAGCCAAAGACGGTGCTTTTGATCACTTATATATCCAAACAACGGCTGGCTGACCGAAGATGCTAAATTTTGCGTCAATACAATAGCGCTCACCTGTGCGTAAGATAAAGCAAATTTGGCTTTTAAAAAGGGGAGTGCTACATAAAGCGCTCCTGGCGATAAATCTGCAACTAAATGCCCAAGTGCAATAAGCCAAATGGTTCTGGGAACATTTTTAAATAGATTAGGCAATTATATCACTCCACTATTACCTGAAAAATTTGAAAGCCAGCTAAATATTTATAGGTCACTACTTAGCAAATAGTAGCGTTAACTTTCAATCTTATACATATTTTCCAGATTAATAAAGAATTCCTGCAGGGTTCCAAATAAAAATATGGTAGCCTTAATATACGGCGTCTAAAACCAAAAGACAAGGGAATAATGGAAGCTGTAATTCGTAGAAGAATAGGATTCTTTCTCTGGACCTCGGTAGTATTTTCTCAAATTTTTTATTGCCTTTTGGAAACTAAAATACTATAATAGTTTATGGGTAGGGAGATTTATGGCAAATTTTTATGATATTCAAATTCAGCAATAAATAAGTAGGTGATCATTATGGATGATATAAAAAATAATATCCTTGATAAGGCCAAAGATAGATTGGATCGTTTTGGCTTTAAGAAAACGACAATGGACGAAATCAGCAGAGATTGTAAAATTTCTAAAAAAACGATTTATGAGCATTTTAAAGATAAAGAGGATCTGTTTACTTGTTTAATAACAAGGGAATGTCATAAAACCGTAGAAATCTTGTTTTCCCAAGTGTGTGAAATAGCCGACCCATTAGAGCGATTAATTCACCTCATTAAAAGTGCAATATCATACTTCAATGAAGATACCTTTGTAACCAGGATACTAAAGAATGATGATGCTTTGTTTTCAGCCTTTCTGAGCCGAAAATATCATACACTGATTGATCAAGAAATTATCTCTCGTATTGCTGCTATTGTTAATGAAGGAAAACAACAAGGGCTTTTTCGGGAAGTGGATGAAAAGGTGGTAGCATATGCCGGTTTTAAGCTGTTCCAATCTTTTAGTTATATGCAAACGGGCCAATATCTCACAGATCAAGATAAACAAGAATATTATACAGATGTATTAATTGATTTTATTGTTCATGCGCTTGTGAAGAAATAGCAGCCTTATGTTTCATTCATGATTAGGTCAATCATGTTATGTTTTACCCTGAATAAACCATAACACTAAAATAGTTTATAAGTGATAATATAATAGGGAGGTAATCCAGGTGAAGAAAAGCATCATTAACACCATTGCAATTTTAAGTATGACATCGTTACTAATATCTGGTTGTTCCAAGACAGTCACAACGACAGAGGACATACCTCTGGTCCGTTCTGAAGCAGTAAAAATAAACAGTTCTGGCCAAAGTGCAAACTATTCTGGTGAAGTTCGCGGCCGCTATGAAACCCAGCTTGCTTTCCAAGTAAGTGGGAAAATTATAAAAAGAAATGTTGATCTTGGCAGCAGCGTCAGCCCTGGAGATGTGTTGATGGAAATTGATGCTAAGGATATTCAGCAAAATGTCAACATTTCTTCTGCCCAAGTTTCTTCTGCCCAGTCTCAATTGCAATTAGCTGCAACAAATCTGGAGCGCTATCGTACTCTCTTTGAGCAGGGGGCTATCAGTCGTGCCCAATTGGATCAATATCAAAATAATTATGAGGTTGCTCAGGCTTCTGTTCGCCAATCTGCCGCTCAATATACCCAGGGCAGCAACCAGCTAGGTTACAGCACATTAGTTGCCGATAGTGGTGGTGTTGTTTCTAGTATCAGCGCGGAAGCAGGACAAATAGTAAGTTCGGGTCAGGCGGTACTTACTCTGGTTAAGGATGGGGAGCGGGAAGTTGAAATTAGTGTTCCTGAAAATCGAGTGGATGAGCTGCGTAAGGCTGGGCAAATTCAGGTTGCCTTCTGGGCTTTGCCGAATGTGACAGCCCAAGGAAATATTAGAGAGATTTCACCAATTGCCGATAAGGTATCTCGAACTTATAAAGTACGCATTAGTTTAGTCAATCCTCCTGCTGACATCAATTTAGGAATGACAGCCAATGTTATGGTTGCCCAACCCGGTGGTCAACCGGTCACCTATATTCCTCTTTCGGCCATTTACCAGACTGGGGACATTCCACATGTATGGGTCATTGTCAATGATGCGGTAACCTTGCGTCCTATTAAAGTAGGAGTATTTGGAGATAATAAGGTTCAAGTTTTGGAAGGACTCCAAGATGGAGATGTTATTGTTACTGCAGGGGTGCAAAAGCTGCATGAAGGAGAGAAGGTGCGCATATGAAGAACCTGAATTTAACCCAGTGGGCACTGAATCACAAGCAATTAGTTTATTTCTTGGTAGTGGTGACATTTATCATGGGAATCTTTTCTTATCAGCAATTGGGAAGAATGGAAGATCCTGATTTTGTTATTCGTCAAATGATTGTTTCCGTATCCTGGCCAGGAGCCAGCGCTTTTCAGGTAGAAGAACAGGTTACTGACAAAATTGAAAAAAAACTGCAGGATGTACCGGGTATTTACTATTTAAGAAGCTATTCTCAACCGGGAAAAGCTGTTATTTATGTTACATTAAAAGATACAGTAAATGAAAAAGACGTCCGCCCTACTTGGCTGGAAGTGCGCAATATGGTAAACGACATGAAAAGCACACTTCCTCAGGGGATTGTGGGTCCTTCTTTCAATGACCGTTTTGACGATGTATTCGGCTGCATTTATGCCATTACCTCTGATGGGTACAGCTATGAAGAAATGCGAGAAAAAGCGGAACAAGTGCGCAGAACGCTGCTTGGGGTCAAAAATGTTAAGAAGGCAGATTTAATTGGAGTACAAACGGAAAAAATCTATATTGAGATGGAAAATAGCAAATTGGCGCAACTTGGCGTCGATCCAAATTTAATTATTAATGCCGTGAAAACACAAAGTCCTATGGCAGCCTCCGGTATGGTAGAAACCGCAACGGATAATGTATATTTACGGGTTAGCGGGATATTTGAAAATATAGATAATCTTAAGAACCTGCCGATTCGTGCCAATGATCGTACTTTCCGTTTGGAAGATGTAGCAAAGATTCAGCGCAGTTATACTGAACCAATGGAACCAAGGATGTATTATAATGGCCAGCCGGCAATCGGTATTGCCCTTGCCATGGATAAAGGCGGCAACGTACTTACTTTAGGAGAGGATCTGGAGAAAACCATAATACAAATTAAGCAGGATTTGCCTCTTGGTCTGGAGATTCATCAGGTTTCCAATCAGCCGGAGGTTGTTAAAGAATCGATTGGCGAATTTACCAAATCTCTTAAAGAAGCGATTATTATTGTGCTGATTGTTAGTTTTTTAAGCCTTGGTATTCGGGCTGGGATTGTTGTGGCTCTGTGCATTCCCTTAGTAATTGCCGGCATCTTTGCATGTATGCAAGCCTTTGGTATTGATTTGCACAAAGTCTCTTTAGGGGCGCTGATCATTGCTCTTGGCCTCTTAGTCGATGATGCCATTATTGCGGTAGAGATGATGACGGTAAAGCTAGAGCAGGGCTGGAGTAAATTCGATGCTGCTTGCTATGCCTATACGGCTACTGCTTTTCCGATGCTTACGGGAACGTTAATCACTTGTGCTGGTTTTATTCCTATCGGATTTTCGAAAGGGGCTGCATCAGAATTTACCAGTAGTATTTTTACAGTAGTAACCATTGCGTTGTTAATTTCATGGTTTGTGTCGGTTTTGGTGACCCCTTTGCTGGGATATAAGCTCATTAATCCAAAAGCGAAAGAAGATAAAGCTCATGATCCTTATGATTCGAGATTTTATCGATTCTTTCGCAAGATACTTACTTGGTGTTTGTATCATCGTAAATTGGTGCTGAGTATTACCGTAGCTTGCTTTGTTGGTTCTATTGGTCTGCTTACACTGATAAAACAAGAATTTTTTCCGCCATCTGTACGTCCTGAATTGATTGTAGAGATGACGTTACCGGAAGGCTCTTCATTATTAGCGACTCAGCAGGAAGCCCAAAAGCTTGCCAAGCAGCTTCAGGATGATCCTAACATTAACAATTACAGCTATTACGTGGGGCAAGGAGCACCGCGTTTTGTATTAACTTCTGATCCGAAACTTCCGGCAGCCAATTATGCTCAATTTGTTATTGTTGCCAAGGATTTAGCGGCAAGAGAGGCATTAAATAGCAAAATTAATACTCTTTTTGCAGAGGATTTTGCGAATGTGCGAGGACATGTAAAATTGATTCAAACGGGACCGCCTTCTCCCTATCCTGTGATGTTAAGAGTTAGCGGATATGACCATGAGCAGGTGCGGGCTATTGCTAACCAGGTCAGTGATGTAATGCGCGCAAATTCGAATCTGCATAACATTAATTTTGACTGGAATGAAAAAAATAAAGTTATGCATTTGTCAGTCGATCAGGATAAGGCAAGGCTGCTGGGGATTAACAGCCAAAGCTTAGCCCTTGATTTACAGACGCAGTTATCAGGAGCATCCATTGCGGAGTTTTACGAGCAGGATAAAACTGTCGGTATTGTCTTTCGTATGGATTCTCAAAATCGCAAAGATCTTTCTGCCATTAAAGATCTTCCTATTCACATTGGTAGTGGCAAATTTGTTCCTCTCGATCAAATTGCCAAAATCAGCTATGATGCGGAAGATGGAATGATTTGGCGTCGTGATCTTAAGCCGACCATTACCGTTCAGGCCGATGTAGGACCAGACATAACAGGAAATGATGCAACAAAGAAAGTATATAAAGATCTTGCGGCACTACGTCAAAGCATACCTCCTGGTTATAATATTACAATTGGCGGCTCATTGGAGCGCAGTCAAGAATCCATGGAGTTCTTGCTTAAACCTGTTCCGGTGATGATACTCATCATTATAACGCTGCTGATGATTCAGCTCCAAAAAGTTTCCCTTATGATCCTCGCTGTTCTCACGGCACCTTTAGGCATTATCGGAGTCAGTCTTTCTATGCTGCTCACTATGCGGCCAATGGGGTTTGTCGCTGAGCTTGGTATTCTAGCCCTTAGCGGCATGATCATTCGAAACTCAGTTATCTTAATCGATCAGATCGAACAGCATATCAAAGCGGGTGAAAGCCCCTGGGATGCTATCATTGACTCTGCTATATTAAGATTTCGTCCTATTATGCTTACAGCAGCAGCTGCCATATTAGGCATGATTCCTTTGATCTCTAGTACTTTCTGGGGTCCGATGGCAGTAGCCATTGCCGGCGGATTGCTAGGTGCGACGATTTTAACATTATTAGTATTGCCCACCATGTATGCTGCCTGGTTTAAAGTAAAGCCGAAATCGAATTCTTAAAGGTGGAAAACTCCTGAAAGGCCGCTCTCAAGCCTTGCAGGAGTTTTCTGCTTTTATAATAAAAGAAAAAATGATAATATGGAAGGTAGCAAGGTGTTTGAATTCCAAAAGATAATTACATGGGTAATCCTACCCAAAAGGGGGCTAACATGATACATAGAAAAAGATATTTGTATTTATTCCTAGCTGCTTTATTTATGTTGAATGCAACGCTGGGTATTTGCAGCGCTTCCGAAAGAATTAGTTCGGATTCAATAAAGTTTCAAAGAACGGGTTGGAATTTTGATTCTAAAGGGGCGAATGTTTTTGTTGGAACGTTGAAAAATGTTTCTGGTAAAGATGTTGAATTCATTGGGCTAAGGTGCGGTTTTTATGATGCCAATGGAGCACAGCTTGATCATGGCGTTGTCATACTGCGGGATGTTTTAAAGGACGAATATGCTACATTTGAGTTCTATCCATCTGCTCCAGATGGAACTGTTACAGCGACCATAACAAGTGTAGATGTATATATCAAATAATAAAGCTGACACATTCTTAAAAAATAAAACGATTTGAACCACAAAGACGCAAAGGACACAAAGGGGGATCATCAGCGGCATTGTGCCTTTGTGGTTCATAAAATCTTACGTTTTTTCACCTACAATGCATAAACCCCTGCAAGAACTCAGATGAGAATTTGCAGGGGTTGTTTTTAGTTGTAATCTTAGTGATCAGAGATTCTTTAGCTCTGTCGATTCAGTAATGATTTGATTTACAATACCGTATTCGATTGCTTCTTGTGCGCCAAGCCAGTAATTTCTTTGCGTGTCTTTTTCTATCTTTTCTAAAGGCTGACCAGTGCCATCACTAATTAGCTTGTTGATTCTAGAGCGCATTTTAATAATTTCATCAGCTTCAATTCGAATGTCACTGGCTTGTCCCTGGACTCCTCCAAGGGGCTGATGAATCATATAACGAGTGTTAGGCAGAGAATAACGATTTTCTTTAGCCGCTGCCAGATAAATGGTGATGCCGGCGCTGGCAACCCAGCCAGTACCAATCACGATGACGCGTGGTTTAACAAATTTGATCATATCGTGAATGGTATCGCCAGCCTCAACATGCCCTCCTTGGCTATTGAGAAACAACTTGATTGGCTGATCTCCGGCTTCTTCTAAGATCAATAGTTGTGCCATTACTTTTGCTGCTACCGCTTGTGTAATTTCTCCAGAAATAATGATAGACCGGGTTTTTAAGATTCTTTCTTGCAGTTTTTCTTGATAACTTTCATTTTCATGGTGTTCCATAAATATCATTCCTTCCTTTTGGTGATCTCTATAGCAATCAAAATTGTCGAGAACATATAAAGTTGATCTTCTTTATTCTTGAAAGAAATACCTGCTTTTTGTCTGACTCTATACGAAAAATTATAACGACAATTTCTACAACGACAATCTAAGTCATGGGACATTACAAATTGTGATTTATTAAAAGTAAAGATTATATTTTAAAATTTAATATAAAAAAAAGTAGCAGAAACCTCTTGAATGTAGTAGAATATAACAAATGGATATTTAAATGTAGTTACAGCAGACAAAAAGTAGTGAAATTAACATCGAGAATATATGAAATGAGACTTGGCAATGGCGCCTGGGTTTATTAACTCAAGGTGCTTATTTTTTATATAGAAGATGTAGAAGGAGGAATAAAAAAGGTCAACATGTTAGAAAAACCGTTGCCAAAGAATATTAGGATAAGAAATAGGAGGTATACCAGTGGATAAACAAGAGAAACAAAATAATGCAGCAGATACGAAAGTCTCCATAAAAGGATATATCGCATTAGCAATGGCCCTAATCGTATTTTCAGGAATTTTTGCTGGTGCACAAGGTTGGATTTCAGCATTTGATTTTGACACACTGTGTGGAAAATTCGGAACGATGAAGGATGGAAGTAAAGCAACTTTTGCTGGGATAGGTGGCAATGGTGCCAAAGATGGTTTTTTATTTGCCCTTGGTCTTCTTCCAAGTGTTATGCTAGCTATGGGAATTATTGAAGTTGTAGAGCATCTTGGTGGTCTTAAAGCGGCACAAAAATTACTATCACCAATTCTTCGTCCATTGCTGGGTATCCCCGGTATTACTGGTATTGCATTAGTTTCCAGTCTGCAAAGTACAGATGCTGGAGCGGGAATGACACGGGTATTATATGATACTGGCGAAATTACAGAAAAAGAAAAATTGATTTTTTCGGCCTTTCAATTTACAGCAGGTGGTACAGTAACCAATTATCTAAGTTCAGGTTCCGCTTTATTTTCATTTTTGACGGTACCCATGTCGATACCCTTAGTTGTACTGTTGGTAATGAAAATAGTTGGTGCTAATATTATGCGACTGTATGTAACTAAGTTTTGCAAAGAGGAGCTGAGCTCATGAATGATAAAACAGTAATCGATGTTTTTGTCGATGGTGCAAAAAAAGGCTGGCATGTGGGGATCAATAATATAATCCCAAATGTACTTATGGCTTATGTATGTATTCAAATCTTAAAACTCACAGGGTTATTAGATTTATTAGGGAATGTATTTGCTCCTGTTATGGCTATCTTTGGTTTGCCCGGTCAAGCCATTATGGTACTAATTAGCGCTCTGATGTCAATGGGAGGGGCTGTTGGGGTAGCTCATGCTCTTTATACTAATGGTGTTCTCACAGGTGCTCACATTACGATTCTAATTCCTGCAATTTACCTCATGGGGTCAAAGATTCAATACTTAGGTCGCTTATTAGGCACGGTGGGTGTCAATCCCAAGTATTATCCCATTATGTTAGGAATTTCTATTTGTAATGCTGTAATCTCCATGTTCATTATGCGACTGCTTGCGTAAAATAAATATAGGAAGGTATTACTATGAATGATTTAGCAAAAAGAGTTAAAGAAGTCTGGAGTTTTCTTCATACTATACCTGAGGTTGGTTTTGAAGAATTTAAAACAGCAGCTTATTTGGCCCAGGAGCTTAGAAAAGCAAATTTTGATGTAAAAACAGGAATCGGTGGAACTGGCGTAATTGGAATGTTAGATAGTGGTCATCCAGGACCTACGATTTGCTTACGTGGGGATATGGATGCGTTAGCCCATCATATTAATAATCAAGACTGTGCGATTCATTCTTGTGGTCATGATGCCCATTCGGCTATGGTACTGACTGTGGCTGAATACATAGCGGCTCAGGGTATTAAAAAGGGTAAGGTGAAAATTTTATTCCAGCCAGCAGAAGAAAAGTTATTTGGCGCCCTTCGTACCATTGAAGACGGTGTGATTGATGATGTAGATGTTCTTCTGGGAATCCATTTACGACCCATTCAAGAGGCAAAGCTAAATCAAGCGACTCCAGCATTGTGTCATGGAGCCAGTTATGTAATGGAGGCAGAAATTCAAGGCAAGGCTAGCCATGGGGCTAGACCACATTTAGGGATTAATGCGATTGATGGTGCTGCGGCAGTGGTGAATGCCATTAATGCGATTCACATGAATCCAGTTGTTCCGGCAACTGTTAAAGTTACGAAACTACAAGCGGGAGGGGCCGCGGTAAATGCCATTCCCGACATTGCAAAGATGGCCTTTGATTTACGTGCTCAAGATAATCAGATTATGGAAGAACTACAGAAAAAAGCAATACAAGCAATCGAAGGTGGGGCATCTAGCATAGGAGCTCATGGGGTGGTTCGATTAGTAGGTGGTTGTCCGGCAGCTGTTTATCATGATGATGTTATTATTATAGCAAGAAGAGCCATTGTAGCTGTGCTGGGAGAAGACGGTTTACTTGATCCAATTACCACTCCTGGAGGCGAAGATTTTCATTTTTTTGTCCAGCATAAACCTAGCTTAAAAACAGGTTATATTGGTTTGGGAGCAGATTTAACGCCTGGATTACATAGTCCGGATATGGTCTTTGATCAAGCGGCACTGATTAACGGTGTTCAAATTCTCATTTATATGGTGAATGAGCTAATTGGTATCGGTAAAGAATAAACGTATGACACGAAGTACATCCGTATATGAAGCAGCACCACTCTAGAAAGAGTGGTGCTGCTTAGCGTATTAAAAATTAAAATTGTCTGGATCAGAGCCAACGCGCTGGTTTTGATTTAAAGCATCGATTTGTTCCAGATCTTCTTTGGTCAGCTCGAAATCAAACACATTTGAATTTTCAATGATACGGTGTTCCTTTATTGATTTAGGAATGGTTACGACATCATTCTGCAAGTCCCAGCGTATGATCACCTGAGCTATTGATTTGCCGTATTTGTCAGCAATCCCTTGTAATGTAGGATTATCTAACAGCCTGCCCTGCATCAAGGGAGACCATGCTTCAAACTGGATGCCTTGTTCTTTACAAAAGGCTCGCAGTTCTTTCTGTATGAGGCGGGGATGAAATTCCACTTGATTGATCATTGGTTTGATGGTAGAATCCTGGAATACATCTTTCAAATGATGAACATGGAAATTACTGACTCCGATGGCGCGAACTCGCCCTTCATGATAGATGCGTTCTAAGGCTCTCCATGTATCTTTATATTTTCCTTTTACTGGCCAGTGAATCAGATATAAATCCAGATAATCTAAATCAAGTTTTTTTAGGCTTGTTTGATAGGCTTCTAAGGTGGAGTCGTATCCTTGATCTGCATTCCAGACTTTTGAGGTTACAAACAAGTCTTCTCTAGCAATACCAGTTTCCTGCAAACCCTCTTTAATACCTTGGCCTACGCCTTCCTCGTTTCCGTAAATAGCTGCTGTATCAATACTTCGATAACCATATTTGATGGCAGTCCTTACAGCGTCAACAACTTCAGAACCTTCTTTTACCTTAAAGACTCCTAAACCAAGCCAAGGAATCTTTACTCCATTCGCTAATGTGATTGTATCTTGCAGATTCTTTGCCATAATACGATAACCTCCTATTTTTATTAATACACGTAACATATCTACTAAAGAATACCATTTATATGTTGAGTATATAGTTGATTTTGAATTTCCACAAGTAGGCACTTTTAAGTGACAGATATTTTATCAGTATAAGGCAGTGAATTTCTACAACTTGAGACACAGCCAGGTTGCATCTACAATTTTTTTTCCTTCACAGAAAGCAGTTCCGGTTTGTTTGAGTATTTTATCGGTAATCTTAAGATTCTTCACGATCATGGTAACTGGGATATTGGGTTCAACAAAATCGAAAAAACGAGCAGTTTCGATAGATGCTAAACCCCATAAGGCTTTAGTAAATAGTCCTGTATCATTGACTCCTGCACCGCCGCATTGCACGATGGATTCAATCAGAATGGAATGAGGCACGATTTTTTTGCCAGGGAAATATTCTTGAAAATATAGAAAGGTTGCATCATAGGTTTTCCTTCCTATGATCTCATCTCGATTTGCAGAAATAATTTCGTCAACAAATAAAAATGGATAGCGTTGTGGGAGCAATGTTTCAATAGCCTTCATGCACGAAGCCTCCTAAAAGGATCTGTTATTCTACAGGTAACAGTCCATTGGGGAATTAAAAGGTCAGATTCTCTAGGGAGAGATTCTGACCTTTTTATGATGTGTAAATGTTTCCGATTCTTTAAGTTGATTCTATCAATTTTTTCATTTAAATTCAATGATATTCAGTAAGAAAGATGGTTTTCTGCAGCAAAAGCTAGGAGATTTGAGATCAAGAGAAATTTTCTATTTAGTGTTATAATAGAATACACTAGAATTTTAAGGAGGAAGAAAGATGCTTTATAGGTATATTGATATGAATCCTTTTTTGCTTACTATGGGAATCATGCCTGCTATAGCCGTTTTTCTAGGAATATCTGCTATTGTTTTAAAAAAGAAATATATAGCCATCGTTATTTCATTTCTTTTGCCTTTAGTATTTCTAACGACAAATCGGGAGACTTTTATTGCAAATCTCGATGCCTGGCTTCTTTGGGGAGTACTATATGGAGCAATTACCTATGGAACTGAAAAGTTATTAGCATATGTAAGAAATAAATAAAAGAATAGCGATGTCATTTCTCAAATAGAGAAGGTATAAGTTTTGTTCCCTTTGTGTCCTTTGCGTCTTTGTGGTTCATAAAATTATTTTATATTTTAAGGATGCGAAGCGTTTTTTAGGCTGATTCTATCAATTTTTCCATTTGAATTCAATGGTATTTCATCAAGAAAGATAACTCTTTGAGGACAATAATGGGGACGCATTTTCTTATGGCAAAAATCTAGGACCTCGCCAGCCGTCAGAGATGGCTGATTTTTAACAATCCATGCACAGACTTTTTGTCCCCGTATTGGATCATCAATTCCTCCGACAACAACTTGAGCGATTCCAGGGCATTGGAGCAGAGCTGTTTCTACCTGCTCTGGGATTACTTTGATGCCTCCAGTATTGATGATGCCATGCTTACGTCCCAATAAATATAAATAGCCTCTCTCATCTAATCGGCCTAAATCCTCTACAGATGCTTTTGGTCGATAGGCGGGAGCGATATAGGGACTTTCGATCCAGATGATATCATCTTCAATTGAGATTATTACGTGAGGGAATGCCCGGCCTACGGAATCGGGACGTTCTAAAAGATCTTTGGCAGTGGAGTAACTCACATGACCCAGTTCACTCGCCCCATAGTATTCAAAGATTTCTGCTGATGGAAAGTACGCTAGGAGGGCTTGGAGAGTCGGCAGATCCATCTTTGCTCCACAGGTTACTATTGAGTGCAGCTTTGTCAGTGGAGCTTTCATATTCTTAAGCAAAATTTTATAGTTTGCAGGCACCATAAAAATAGCACTTATATGGTAAGATTCTATCTCTCGAACCCAGGTGCGAGGCATGTGAGTGCTGGCAAACATCACAGTGCCGCCTTCAAACAGAACATGCAGACAGGCATTCAAGTTTGCAGTATATACCAGGGAACTCACTAAATAGAGAGTATCTGCATTTGAAAGTTGAAAAACCATGCTTTGACTCGGAAAAGCCCTAGCCCAGCTTTGGTGATCACGCCATATTAACTTAGGAGTTCCAGTGCTTCCCGAGCTCAAGGCCCCTAAAAAGAGATCTTCTGGGTGAATCTCTGGCAATAATGGAGTAGAGGCGGCTGGAAACTGAAAACTTTCATCGATATACAGTGTTAATTGATGAGTGTCCATAAGAGCTGCACATACTTCTTCCGAGGTGGAAGTATCGATGAAGACACAAGCACCTCCTGCTTTGATGATCCCAAAGAAATAACATAGTTGGGAAAGAGGGTTGGCAAGTTTAAGCAAAACTTTGTCACCCTTTTTTATTTGCACTGCAAGGTGATGGGCAAGATCATCAACTTGTTGAGTAAATTGCCGATAGGTAAGATGTATATTGCCATACATGAGACAAATTTTATCTTCTGGCTTTTCATGTAAACCACTATAAATCAGCATTTTTTAACACCTTTCAATAAGGGTTGCAATTCCCATGCCTCCCACGGCTCCGATCGCAGCAATTCCGCGCTGGCCGTCTACTTGCTGCAAGGCTTTTAGTAAATGCAGTAAGATGATTGCTCCAGAGGCTCCGTAGGGATGACCATAGGCTAAGGCACCTCCCAGTATATTGGTCTTATCCAGGCTAAAATTCAATTGACGGCAGCAGGCCAGGATTTTTACGGCAAAAGCCTCATTAATTTCAAGGGCATCGATATCCTTTACCTGTAATTTGTTTTGCCGCAATAATTTTTGAATGGAGTCAACGGGTCCTAATGGGAAAAGGTTGGGGTCACAGCCACAGCTTGCTGTACCAGTTATCATTGCTTGTGGTTTTAAATTATATTTTTTTAGCGCATTTGAAGAGGCCAGGAGAATTAGGGCGGCTCCATCATGTTTTAAGCAGGTATTTCCCGCTGTGATTTTGCCTTCTGCCTTAAAAACCGGTTGCATTCGTTCTAAGAGTTTCAGACTCATACGGCTTCTGATACATTCATCGGAATGAATGACTTTGCCTGCTGTTTGGATAGGCGTGATGATATCCTTAAATACATCTTGTTCTTTTGTCATAGAGGCTCTTCTATGACTTTCAAGAGCTAATGCATCCATATCTTCTCGAGAAATGGACAGATATTCTGCAAGGTATTCTGCTGCATCCCCGACTTCTGGATCACCGACTGCTGGAGTGGAGAAAGGGGCTCTTTCGTAATACACATGTTCCCCTTGAAAGCGCGGGTCAGCAGGATTGAACTGCCGTCTAGGAGCCAAACTCGTGCTTTCGACGCCTCCGGCGAGTACTAGTTCGGTCTGACCCGATTGGATTTGACTAACGGCCAAATTAATAGCACTTAATCCGGAACCGCACTGGGTATCAACGGAAATGGCAGGAATACTATACGGCCAGCCTGCTGCAAGCACCGAAACCCTGGCAATATTACCGCCCGGGCCTACCGCATTTCCCAAGATGGCTTGATCGATGTCATTTGGCGATAGGTTGTATTTATGAATTACTTCATTTAAGATAATAGATGCGAGTTGTTCAGGCAGTAGATCTTTTAAAAATCCGTCCGTTTTTCCGATGGGGGTTCTCAGACCACCAATCATATATACTGGATTCATCAGCGCGATCCAGCTTTTTGGAGTTGTCGATTTACAGCTGCGCCCACAACCGTTGCGACAAAGGCTTTAAATAAATCTCCTGGTATATAGGGAAGAGCACCGACAGTGAAGGCCTTTTCTAATCCCATGCCTGTAACAAAACCCAACCATAGTACTCCGAAAGTATAAACAATAATGATACCACCTAGTACATTTACGAGAGCCAGGCGCCATTTGTTGTTGTGTTGTCCCTTTAATAGGGCAATCACAATGGCTCCTACTAAGAAGCCAAGGAGATATCCACCTCTCGGACCAACAATAATGCCAATTCCCCCTGTCATACCTGCAAAGACAGGCACGCCTACAGCACCAAGCAGTAGAAAGGTCAATACGCTGTAAGCAGCTTGTCTTACTGTTAGTATGCTGCCTGCCAGCATAATAGCCAGAGACTGACCTGTGACAGGAACAGGACTAATTGGCAGTGGTATGGCAACTAGTCCGAGTACTGCGATTAAAGCTGCGAAAAGTGCTGCATAAACAAAATCAGTTACGTTATTTCTTCTTGACATTATTTTCCTCCCTGATCAGCGTAAAAAATACGTTTTAGCCGTTCTAATATTCATAACTCAAGAAAAAGTATAAATGAATCAGATCATCTAGTCAACCATATAAATCAAAAAGGTTAACTAAAGTTGGTTGGGTAAAACTGAATCATTCTTTCAATTGGAGAATGAGAAGATTTAGAGGGAATAACTGCTAGTATGGAGAATATTTTAATAAATGAGTGTGTACAATATGTGCACATGTTTTAGATAAGGAGGAATAGCAGTGGAAAGACAAATCAGAGAGGTAATGCCTGGGTTTTTAGGACTTAGGGAAGCGATGGAGTTATCCCGGGAGGAAAATCGGGATAATCATCGGAAATTTATCAATCCGGAGTTAGTCAATCTTATGGGGCTTTTGAATTTTGACAAGTCCTTTGTGAAAGCGCAAGGGGTATCGATATGGGATAGAGAAGGACATGAATACTTAGATTTTTTAGGGGGATATGGGGCGTTGAATCTAGGTCATAATCATCCTGAAATCAATGCAGCGCTTGAAGCAGTGCAGGAACTTCCCAATTTGCTGCAAGCATCTTTAAATCCTATAGCAGGAGCCTTAGGACGGAATTTAGCCCTATTCACTCCTGGAGAACTGCAGTACTCATTTTTCTGCAATAGTGGGGCAGAAGCAGTGGAAGGGGCTTTAAAACTAGCTAGAGCCGCGACCGGAAGAATCAAATTTATTTCTTGTGAGAGTTCTTTTCATGGCAAATCTTTCGGGGCTTTGTCGGTAACAGGTCGAGAGAAATATAGGAAGCCTTTTGAACCCTTACTGCCAGGTGTAGATTTTATTCCTTATGGAGATGCCGAAGCTCTGGAAAAAGCTTTGAGTCAGTATGATGTAGCGGCTTTTATCGTAGAGCCCATTCAAGGCGAAGCCGGAATCATTGTTCCACCGGAAGGTTATTTGAAAAAAGTTCGGGATATTTGCAGCAATTATAATACACTGCTAATTCTGGATGAAATCCAAACCGGATTTGGACGTACAGGAAAGCTGTTTGCCTGCGAGGAGGATAACATTGCTCCCGATATTTTATGTCTGTCCAAATCATTTGGGGGCGGATCAACGTCATTAGCTGCCTATACCACAACCGAAGAGATATGGAAAAAAGCCTATGGCAGTGTTGAAAAGGGAACACTGCATACTTCTACTTTCGGTGGAAATTCCCGGGCGGCAGCAGCCGGAATTACCACCTTAGAAATTCTGTTTAGAGATGATTTATCCCGCCAGGCAGCCGAAAAGGGAGAATATCTCATGGAGAAGTTGAAGGAGCTGCAGAAGAAATATCCCTTTCTAAAAGAGGTTCGCGGCAGAGGCCTTATTATTGGACTTGAATTTGCTCAGCCTGAGAAGGGGCTGCTCAATCGGCTGACAGGGGGAGCATTAGAAAAATTAGCCAATGAATATTTAGGTGCTATGGTCGCAGGAGAGCTTTTAAATAAACATCGGATCATTACAGCTTATACGTTGAATAATCCGAATGTAATACGCTTAGAGCCACCTCTAATTGTATCTTATGAACAGCTCGACAAATTACTGGCAGCTTTAGATGAAATTTTCGCAAATAATAAGGGCTTTGGCGATATGGTGATAGCCAGCAGTAAAACGATTTTGGGGAATTTGATCGGCAGATCATAAACATGGAATAAACCTGGTATATCCTACAAAGACACTCTATTTTTGTTATAATAAATGAAAAGATACTATTTGTTCATTATGAGCAAATAGTATCTTTTTGTAATTCAAGGATTATTTAGAAGCGAGATTTTTTACTTGTAAGAGAATTTGAATCACAAAAAAATAGCTTTAGGAATATGTTTACGCTACATTGAATAGAACTTTAAGTATTTATAACATTTTATCTGAGAATTGAATATCATGTTTTATACATGTATCAATGGAATCATGACTTTGTAGTGTCATTGCCAGATAAGGATCTTTAAAATGTACCACTCCAATATCTGTTATTATATAAATATTCCATGTCAGATATAGAGGTATTTGCAATGCCGCATTGAAAGTATGATTACTTTGAAGTCCTTTCTCCTAAAATAAAGGGTCACATTTATAAGGGTAAATTACTGTATTTCTAAAGTAGTATATAAAAAATTCGTGTAGAATATTTAGAAACTGGTTGACAGTATATCGATATACTGAATGAATTAAGATTATGCTGAAAGGGGTAAGTTTATGGGTAAAGTAATGAAAACAATGGATGGCAATGAAGCAGCAGCATATATTTCTTATGCATTCACCGAAGTTGCAACAATATATCCAATCACGCCGTCATCTCCAATGGCAGAACATGTAGATTTATGGTCGGCAAAAGGTAAGAAAAATTTATTTGGTCAAACAGTAAGATTGGTAGAAATGCAATCGGAAGCAGGGGCAATTGGTGCTATGCACGGTTCCTTAGAAGCAGGGACGTTGACCACTTCTTACACCGCATCCCAAGGACTGCTTTTAATGATACCAACAATGTATAGATTATCAGGACAACTGAAGCCGGGTGTACTTCATGTAACTGCACGTACAGTAGGAACTCATGCTTTTTCGATATTTGGCGATCACTCCGATGTTATGGCTTGTAGGCAAACGGGCTTTGCGATGCTATCTACGGGCAGTGTTCAAGAAGTTATGGATTTAGCAGGTATTGCACATCTTGCAGCTATCGAAAGTAGTGTCCCTTTTATGCATTTCTTTGATGGATTTAGGACGTCTCATGAAATTCAAAAAGTGGAATGTATCGATTATAAAGATTTGAGCAGCATGTTAAATGAAGAAGCTTTGGAAGACTTCCGTAAAAATTCTTTGAATCCAGAAAGACCTGTGATGAGAAGCGGGGTAGAAAATTCAGATGTTTTCTTCCAGGCAAGAGAAGCGTCCAATCCATACTATGATAGACTACCTAGTATTGTAGAAAATTACATGAATAAAATTAATAAACTCACAGGCAGAAATTATAAATTATTTAATTATTATGGTGCAGAAGATGCCAAATATATAATTGTTGCCATGGGCTCTGTAAGTGGAGCCATTCAAGAAACTGTTGATGCATTAAATAAGCAGGGACAAAAAACAGGATATCTGCAAGTTCACCTGTACAGACCATTTTCATTAGAGCATTTCTTAAAAGATTTGCCAAGAACAGTAAAGAAAGTGACTGTATTGGATAGAACCAAGGAACCGGGTGCGTTGGGTGAGCCATTGTACTTGGATGTTTGTTCGGCATTTATTGATAAGGCTGTAAGACCTCAAATCTTTGCTGGACGTTATGGACTATCTTCAAAGGATGTTACCCCAGCGCAAATTGTAGCTGTTTATAATAACATGATAAAAGATGAGCCCAAAAACCATTTTACCGTAGGCATTCATGATGATCTTACTTATTTATCGTTAACTGTAGGAGAAGAATTAGATCTTGCTGCTGAAGGAACTATTAGCTGTAAGTTTTGGGGCCTTGGTTCAGACGGTACTGTTGGTGCCAATAAAAATTCGATTAAAATCATTGGGGATCATACAGATCTGTATGTTCAGGCCTATTTCGAATATGATACGAAGAAATCTGGCGGTATTACAAAATCACATTTACGTTTTGGTAAAACACCGATTCGCTCTAGTTATTATGTAAAAACAGCAGATTTTGTAGCTTGTCATAATCCTTCTTATATTGATAAATACGATATTGTAAGTGATATTAAAGATAATGGCATCTTCTTATTAAACTGTAGCTGGAAGGGAAATGAGCTAGAAGAAAGCCTGTCAGCAAGTGTAAAGAGAGCTTTGGCAAAAAAGAATATCCAATTTTATATTATTGACGCAACTCATATTGCGAAAGAAATTGGTTTGGGAAGCCGTACTAATACTATATTGCAGGCAGCTTTCTTTAAATTAGCAAAAGTTATTCCTGTGCCCCAGGCCGTTGAATACATGAAAGCAGCAATCCTCAAGTCCTATGGTCAAAAGGGCGAGAAAGTGATTCATATGAACAATGCTGCTGTAGATCAAGGGGTAATTGGTGCGGAAAAAGTTAAAGTTCCGGCATCTTGGCTTGATGCGGTGGACACGGTCGTGGCTGCAAATAAAGATCTGCCCGATTTTGTTAAGAATATTATGATTCCGATCAATGCACAAAAAGGTGATGATATTCCTGTTAGCGCCTTTGCTGCAAGAGCAGACGGTACATTCCCTTTGGGAACATCTGCTTATGATAAGCGAGGTATTGCTTTAGATGTTCCGGAGTGGATTGCTGATAATTGTATCCAATGTAATCAGTGTTCCTTTGTTTGTCCTCATGCGGCCATCAGACCTTTTTTAGTCACCGAAGAAGAAACAGCAGCAGCACCCCAGGGATATAAGACTAAAAAAGCCAATGGCGGACCTAGCTTCGGAAAGTATAACTATAGAATGCAGGTAGATGTACTAGATTGCTATGGTTGCGGAAGTTGTGTACAAGTTTGTCCTGCAAAAGAAAAAGCACTTGCTATGAAGCCTTTGGCAAGTCAAAAAGCGGAGATCGAAAACTGGGATTATTCATTGAAACTTTCCCACAAAGAAAACCCCTTAGATAAATTTAGTGTAAAAGGAAGTCAATTCGAACAGCCCCTCCTTGAGTTTTCTGGTGCATGTGCTGGCTGTGGTGAAACACCCTATATGAAACTGATGACCCAGCTTTATGGAGATCGAATGTATGTAGCGAATGCAACCGGCTGTACACAAGCCTGGGGCGCAGCTGCACCATGCTTCCCGTATACCGTCAATAAAGATGGGCATGGCCCTGCATGGTCAAACTCTTTATTTGAAAACAATGCTGAATTCAGTTTGGGTATGTGCTTAGCGGTTCAACAGCAAAGACAAAGACTTGCTATGAAGTTAGAAGAGTTGTCAACGCTTACGAAGGATGACATACTCAAAACCGCAATCAGTAAATGGCTGGAAAATATTGACCAAGGTAGTGTAAGTAAAGTCGTAAGCAATTCCTTAGTGAAGGCTTTGGAGTCAGCAGATCTTAGTGACGAAGATTTAGCTTTAAAAGAATACGTATTGAATAACAAGGAGCATCTTGTAAAAAAATCCTTGTGGATGTATGGAGGCGATGGCTGGGCTTATGATATTGGTTATGGCGGCTTAGATCATGTGCTTGCATCCAGAGAAGATGTTAATATTTTAGTGGTTGATACAGAAGTATATTCCAACACAGGCGGACAATCTTCAAAGGCTACTCCTATTGGTGCAGTGGCGCAATTTGCTTCATCAGGGAAAAAGATTCAGAAAAAGGATCTTGGTATGTTGGCCATGACCTATGGTTATGTATATGTTGCACAGGTTGCTATGGGAGCCAACCAATCACAATTAGTCAAAGCATTGCAAGAAGCTGAACAATTTAAAGGACCATCACTTGTTATTGCCTATGCGCCATGTATTAGTCATGGATTGACTAAAGGAATGGGTTGTACCCAGTTGGAATCCAAAAATGCAGTTGAAGCAGGATATTGGCATCTGTATCGATATAACCCAATGCTTAAAGAAGAGGGCAAAAATCCATTTATTCTGGATTCGAAAGAACCGAAAGCAAATTTTAGAGATTTCCTGATGGGAGAAGTACGGTACTCATCCTTGGTAATAAATTTTCCTGGAGAAGCAGAAGAATTATTTACAGCAGCAGAAAAAGCGGCTAGAGAAAAATACGAAGCTTATAAAGAAATGGCAGCAAAGAAGTAAATGAATGAACTATGAGAATGTAGTGGTCTACATTCTTATAGAAGAAATGATCAACATCCACCAAAATTGCAGTCTATGCCAATGAAAAACTCCTTTTTGAGCATAGTGCCACCAATATAACGCCAAAGCTCTTGCAGAAGTTATTAATTTTGTAAGAGCTTTGACGCTATATAAGAGTAATTGTCTATTTAGAATCATACAATTCAATGCCCACCATTCGCATCAAATATTTTGCATTGGTAGTTGTGCAGCGTCCACTGCGAAGTTTATAGTCAAACTGTATTTCATTATTTACATAGCTTTCGGTGAAATGATAATTCATGATTTTATTACCAGCTTCATCTTCTAGATTGCAGAGTTCAAAATCATGGGTGGAAATTAACCCAATTACCCATGATTTATTTAAATTCTTTAGCACGCTGGTAGCTCCAACCAGCCTATCGATTGAATTGGTGCCGCGAAATATTTCATCAATCAAAAAGATCATGTCCTGCTTTTTGTGTGAAAAATCGATTATCATTTTTATGCGCAGCAGTTCAGCGTAGAAGGTGGATATACCGCTGTTTAAATCATCGCTGATTCTCATAGACGTAAAAATATTCATAATGGAGCATTCCAGCTTAGTAGCGCAGACAGGAGCTCCGCAATAAGCCAAAATAAGATTGATTCCAATTGTCCGTAATAGAGTCGTCTTTCCTGACATATTCGATCCGGTTATGACACAGAGATTATTTTTGATTTCAATATTGTTGCGTACGCTTTTATCTTCAACGAGTAAGGGATGTCCAATGTCTGTTGCGGAAAATGCTAGGTTCTGTTCTACGAAATCAGGAAAAGCCCATTGTGGATGTATTTGTAAAATGACACCCAGACTTGCAATTGCTTCAAATTCGCCGATGATTCGAAACCATTTTCGGATCATTTTACCATTTTCTTTCTTCCAAGCTTCTAATGCAAATACACAATGAAAATCCCACAGTAAGAGAAAGTTCATAAGACAAAATGAAATGAAATTATAACGAAGCTCGCTTGCAGCAACAATTCTTTCAAGCTGTTTTATTTGCAGTGAGGCAGATTTCTCAGCGTGATACAATTCTGTTTGCAGGTGCATTAAGTGTCCATTTTGAAAGTTTTCTTGTTCAATTAGTTGAATGAAGTGATGGAACGCTTTAATTTTTTCTTTAAATTGAAACACCGTATATAAGGTCAATGCATTCTTTGAAAATCCAATGGCTGTAATCACCATTTGTATAATAATTAGAATTAGCGGTACATAAATCGAAATCGAAAAGCCATTAAAAAATAAAACCATCGTTAGAATTGTTGCTGCAGGTACGATATAGAATATAATTTGCAGCAACTTCGTATATGACGGAGAGGATTCTTCTGCGTAAGCAATCAAAGTATCCGGATCATTCTTAACTTCAGCGGTAAGCATGCCTATGCACTGTAATTCTTCTACGAACTTGTCCTTTTGTGCCATTTCCGTTACAGAATTCTGACGTTTTTTTATAAGTGGGATATTTTTCTCAGGAGCAGCAAGAAGATCTCGTAATTGCTTTCTGCCATGGAAAGTATAAGTAACATTCATCCACTGAAACAAGGATTTTGCTCCGAAGACATCCAAATCACTTGTATAGGGATGATTAGGATCTATAAATTCCTGCCCGTTATCTGTAAAATCAATCCAGCTTCCATCCATTCGGCTAAGATACTTTTCATTTATTTTAATTTTACAGATGAGCTTATTGAGTTCTCTTCTGATCTTTTGATGCTTGAAAACAAAATAACCAAAGAGAAGAAGGGATAGAAATAAGGCAGAATACCCATAAAGGGATTCAGCTTTAAGAAATGAAAAGCCAGTAACTCCTGCGCCTATTAAAAACACGAGCATTCGTATATTGCTAGTCCGATTAAATCGCTTGATTTGCTTTTCTTTTTGATCTTGATAGTGCTGCAAGCGATTTATAAATTTAGTATTGATTGACATATGTCCTCCTTTATTACTGAACAAACCACAGAATGATTTAGATCGTCTAATTATTAATATTATTTACCATTTGAGTTTAAAACCCTTTAAAGTATTGGTGTAAGTGCAGTATTTTGTAAGGGAATATCTGGGGGTATTCTTTGTTTTAAGCAGAGTCATGTTTAGTCTTGTGGAAACTATTGCTAAGTGGTAGAATTGGATATGTTGCTATTTTAATAGTAGTGTATCTTTTATTGACTAAATAGTCATTTATTTCACTTGAGCGGAGGTTTTAAATTGAAATATTGTAAATGGTTCTTACTTGTGGGTGTTTTGTTGTCATATTTTATTACCCCTTATTTACCTGTTTCATGGGGGTGGGAAAATAGTCTGTTAGAATGGCTGCAGGTTGCCATATTAGCACTCGGTCTACTTTTAACCTGCGTATGGCGGCAGGAAGCCAGGTCGGCCGGAGATATTCCTGCGGCTCGCTTTCTGATTTGGGCGATACCTTTATGGTTATTGATGATTGGCAGAGAATTAAGCTGGGGGAGAGTATTTTATCCCAGTGGTTTTCATGCTATTGATGGCCCTTCTTTTCTTCCACTATCCCAATTGCCTTATGGTCCCTTTGTCAATCCATTAATTGCAGTAATAATAGTAGTGTGGCTATGTGGGGTCATTAAATACGGCTTATATAAAATTCCCTATAAGCTAGTGCAAGAGCGCAGATTTCCCGTCACTGAGCTGGTAATTACGATTTTTGCATTTGTATTTGCAGAGCTAGGCGAAAGGTATTTACATCTTCAGAATATGGAAGAATTTGATGAGTGTCTTGCCTATCTAGGTTTAATCTTGACTGCTTATTGCGTGAAAAATGCTTTACGTAAGACAATACAAAAATAATTTGAGCCAGTATCTAGAACTTAGATACTGGCTCAAATTATTTTTGTAATTCAGCCTTGTCTTAGCTGATTGCTGTTTTAAGTTTGCAGTACTCATATTTTGGCAACTGGAAATTGAATATAAAAGGTAGTTCCCCCTTCCTGTGTATTAACCGTAATTGCAGCATTATGACGTCTTGCGATGTTATAACAAGTGGGGATGCCAAGCCCGGTTCCGCTAGCCTTAGTACTTAGAAAGGGGGTACCCAGATCTTTTACTATATCAGCAGGGATGCCGCAGCCATTATCTTCAATAGCTAAGACGACTTGCCCATCCTCAAGATAGGTTAATATACTGACCTTGCCGTTAATTCCAGTGGCCTCAAAGCCGTTGCGAACTAAATTTAAGATGAGTTGCCGGATTTCATTCGTATTCAATAGGATGGTAGGCATATTAGGATATAAGTGCGTTCGTAAAGACTTAGCCTGGGAAGCAGCATCAGCTTCCAGCAATGGAGTGAGAGTGCGGATGACTTCATTCAAGTCATGAGTAACTAAAGGTGCTGTTTTATTCTTGGCTAAGGATAAGAATTCAGTAATGATCTGATTGGCCCGATCTAATTCCTCAATCATAAGTTCAAATTTAGACTTTTCCTCAGAGTAATTCTTTTTTTGCGCGAGTAGCTGTAGATATCCCCGCACAGTCGTCATCGGATTACGAATCTCGTGGGATATTCCTGCTGCGATTTGAGATACCAGCTTCATTGTATCAAGTCGGCCTAATTCCTCCCGTATCTTTTTCTCTTCTGTTATGTCCTTATCGATTTCAATGATCTCCTGAGAGCCGCCGCTTGTTTTTCTACGTAGAAGCCAGCAGCTTCTTACTGTTACTTGTTTATGGTCTTTAGTTGTATGCACAAGTTCTCCCACCCATTTTCCTTTAGCAAGCACTTCTTCATTGATGCTGGCAATTGGGATGGGAAAATGGGTTTTGAGCAAGGTCTGGGATATCTTAGATAAGGCCTCGTCTTGTGTCCATCCGTAGCCTCGTGCAGCGCCTTGCCCCCAAAAGCTGATTTTCCCGTTCAGGTCGTGTATAAATGTGTAATCAGGGTCTAGGTTTAATAAAAGAATTTGTTCCTCAAGCAATTTTCTATATTCCAGCTCTTTTTGTTCAATCGCTTTATGCTCTGTTATATCTCGAAAATAGATGGAGAGCCCCTCTGGTGAAGGATAGGCATGTACCTCTAGCCATGCATCAGTACTGTTTGACTTTGCTTCGAAATGGACGGCAATATTTTCTTTCTTGGCTTTATGGTACTCATCATAATAGGGTTGGACACTCGTAAAACAATCCCATATTTTTTTGCCTAACATATCTTGGGAATTACAAAACCAGAATTTTTCTGCAACGGAATTAATGTAGGTATACCGCCATTCATTATCTAATGCGAAAAAACCATCTGTAATACGTTCTAACATTTGGTGAATTTGGTCGTAGGCGGAAGCTGCTTTTTTTTGCGCTTCGATTCTAACCAGATTTTCTGTGTGAAGCTCATCAATCGTATTTTCTAATTTTTTGTGAACCCACCAATAGGAGACTGCAGCACGCGTATGTTTAAAGATATCCAGCGTTTGCTGTGCTAGTAAATCCAATAATTGAAGGGATTTAGCATCTGGCTGGTGAGGAGTACGGTGATAGGTCGATAAAATTCCCAACAGTTGCCCCGTATGACTGAATATAGGGATGGATTGCATGGATCGTATACCAGCCGCTAACATGACTTCTAGGGACTGAGAATCGATAAAGGGATTTTGGGTGATATCTTCAATAATTATATGTTCGCAGCACTTAAGAGCCAAACCGCAAACAGTTTGACTTTTGTGGGTGTTGTCAAAGTAACTAAGAAAGGAGTGATCAAGGCCACGGTGAGCAATTATTCGAATAACACCGGAGCTCTCATCAAGAAGTTGAAGGGTACCTCTATCGGCTTGTATGATCCATATTGCTGTTTCAATGATTTCGCCGAAGATTTTTTTCATTTCTTCTTGACGCATAACGCATAGACTGATATTGTGCATCTTTTTCATAACTGTTAGCTCATTAGACTGATCGTCTAGATTTTCATACATTAATTCATCCACACTCCTTAGCAGCTAATCTTCAAATTTAAAAAACCTGTCTTCTTCTAGTAGTGTAATTGCTAATTAAAATTGTAGATAAGTTCATATAACATTGAAAGAAATGATACTGTGATACATTTCGTTTTATAGGAGGACATTTCCTTTAGATTCCCATAATTTTAATTATGGGAATCTAAAGAGTCAAAGGTCAGCAAGCCGAGTCAATAAAATTTCTTCTTTGATGACTAAGAAAAGAAGAACCTGCAGATACTCTTACATATCGGCAGGTATTACTTATAGCCTAGACCAGTATAAGTTGCTTTAATTGGGGAAGTTATGAGGGGGAGTATAGGTGGCAGCTGTGTTAGCTAAAACACGTAAAACATTTGTGCGTACTTTCTTTTCCAACTCTTTTAACCGTGATATTTTGATACTCTTGATCGTTAGTATTATCATTGGATCATCCTTGGCGAATCTAATCGCCATGTCAGCAAATACATACTTTTCTGAAACTATATCTTCCCTTGTTGGCGATTATGGAGAATTTGATCTGCTGGTCAATGTAAGAGAAGAGATGAAACAAAATGGTCAGGCTCAGATTGAAAAAGTAATTGAACAAGTTTTTCCTGGGGGAAAAATAAAAGAGGGGCCAACCTTAAACGGGCTGACCAGTTTTTTAGTGGGCCTACCAGCACAAAATAAAACAAAACAAACCTATGAAAGCATTGACAGTATTTTTGGCAGTGTTCCAGGTCGTTCGGGGATTAGTATTATGACTGAACCACGAGTAACCTTAAAGGCGGTGCCAGAAGGAGCAAAAAATACAATCATTGAACAAATTATGCAGATTGATGGCGTGCTATTTGCTTTTCGTGATGGCGGTTCCGTTACTGTTATTATTCAATCCATTAGTAAATCGGCTTCTGTCAATGCCGAGATTGAAAAATTACTCAGCCAGTATCATACAATTGATATTGCATTTCCAGTTGGTAGTGAACCTGAGAACTCTATGCGTTTAGGTGAGCAGATTGCCAATGCAATGCGAGAGGAAAAGGCAGTTGGTTACGCTGAAAGCGTTTCCGTGGACAGCAAAAGTAGTGATATGGTGTATTTAGTGAGTTCGATGATCGAGCTAAAACGTTTTTTGACTGCTTTTGCTACCAAGGCTACTATTACTCCAGCAGCTGGAGTTACGTTTATGCTTGGTGATACCATTGCATTTCAGGGAACGGCTGCCAGTGAGCTTGTTTCTGGTGTGCCCCTGGATTCCGCAAACGTGTTAGTAAAAGTAACAATGGTAAAGAGCGGTGGTTCAGCTGAAGGGATGGTTATACAAGGTGATGGAACCCAAGCAGCCAATGGGCAAGGACATGCTGTTATCAATAATGTTATTGGAAATCTTGTCGGAACAGCCGTTTTTCACAATCCTCGCACTCAATTAGGAAATGCCTTGAAAGAAACATCGAGCTTGGTTCTTCAAATTCCCAAGATCGCTCAAGATGCTCAAAATATGACTGGCGTTGCCAATAATGCGCTGAATAGTTATAGCGGCAGTATTACTGCGGTAGAAGAGACTTTAAGCAGCTTGGCTAAGGCAGAAACAACGATTGAAGCAGCGACAAGTGGTTTAGCAAAGCTCGATACCAGTGCCATTCAGTTGCAATTGACGAATTCTTCACGTGCGATGGGCAGCCTTGTCAGCACCTTGCAAATTATCCGATTATTAAATCCTGAGGTATCATCTTCCATTAATGAACTGACTGCAACACAGCAAAATTTAGTGACTCTGCAAAATACACTGAGCGCAGTTGATAATGTGGCAGCTGATGCCCGACGGGCGCGGGCAGCTATTGATGGGATCGTAGCCAATGGCAATAGTATGGTCACTAATTTACGTACTTTTGATGTGAATGGAGCTCGCCAGACTCTTAATGAAACTGGTAATGGCATTGCTCAATTGCAGCAATTTAACACACCCCTTATTGCAGCTCAGTTACAGTATCTGGGAGCGGCTGTTCCAAACTTGAAAGATGAGGAAATCAGCCGATCAGCCAATTTAATGGATCAGTTTATTGCAGGACAGGTAATACCCAGTCAGCGTATTCAAATATTGACAAAAAACAATATTACAACGGACTTTGCAGGACCTATTATCTATCGAGTAGTAGGGCATAACAATGTGTCATTATATACTTCTGCTGTGGGTATCATTGAGCCTGATCCCCGGGCCGAAGTTATGACGATTTTGATGCAAGTGAAAGCAATTTTAGCCGGCATGGTTTCGCTGATTGCTGTGATGATATTCTTGACTCTTGATCATACAGCCATTATGACCGTCATTCGTCGAAAACGGGCAGTCAATCAAGCACCTCGAGCTAAAGGGGTCAGACGAGTGGTGCAAGGTGTAAAAAATAGTTTTACTGCACCGGAATGTATCTATGGTATGGGGGTTGGTGCACTATTGCTTACGGCAATGTTTGTCTTGTCTGGCGGTGGAATTCCCAATTTGCCGTGGATTGGCGTACCATTTCTAGGAGCGGTTATGGGGTTATTGCTTGCCAATAATGCAGAAAAAATTAGTCCAATTGCCATTGATGAATTAACTGCTGGGGAGTCACTTGGACTATCTTTTGATGAGGTAATGCGAGAAATTGTCATACCCAGTGGGCGCCCGGGACTCTTACAGACCATGAATCGCCGTAAAATGAAGTTTAAATAAGCTGGGTGGATTAAGATGCTTGTTATTCAAAATCTTTATAAACAATTTGGCAGTTTAGTAGCTGTTAATGAATTTAATCTTAGGGTAAAAACCGGGGAAACCGTTGTACTAATGGGACCATCTGGATGCGGGAAATCAACTGCCATTCGCACAATTAACCGTTTAGTAGAGCCGGATCGCGGCTCTATCATGCTAAATGAATCCAATATTCTTGCAATGGATCCGGATGAATTGCGACAAGCTCGCAAACGGATTGGTTTTGTATTTCAGCATTTTAATCTGATTGGACGTTTAAGCGCCCTTGAGAATGTTATGTTGGGATTAGTGATGAGCGGCGTGAAACGGGAAAATGCTGAAAGTCGGGCAATGGAGTCGTTGCGTAAGGTTGGTTTAGATAACCATCTGGATCACAAACCAGATCAGCTGTCAGGCGGGCAGCAGCAGCGTGTAGGAATTGCTAGAGCGCTGGCTTATGAGCCGGAGCTTATGCTGTGGGATGAGCCTACTGCGTCCTTAGACCCAATTCTAGTACGTGAAGTATTAGTAGTAATGGAGGAGCTGGCCCGTTATCGTTCCAGTACTATGCTTGTAGTAACTCACGAATTGCCTTTTGCCCTACGGGTGGCTGATCGAATTGTACTTATGGATAATGGAAGAATTGTGGAAGAAGGCAAACCCTCACAGGTGTTTGTTAGTCCTGTCTCGGATATTGGAAAAAAGTATAAAGAATTGATTGAGTATCAGATGAATACCAGTGCACAAAGCTTATCAGGTAAGCTTTAAAGGTAAGAGTTCAATGTCTTACTGACAGTCTTGCCGAAAAAGTTGCTTAATGATAAAATTAAGAATGCTCTAATTTTTATTGTTGAAAGTGATTTATAAAATGGAATTTATACCTGCAAAAACAATTATATCTGGTTATGATACTGGTGATAATTGGTTTGGGAAAAATTATACTATGAATATTTACAAAGGCTGCTGCCATGGTTGTATCTACTGCGACAGCCGCAGTAGATGCTATCAAGTGGAAAATTTTGATGAGGTAAGGGCAAAGGAGAATGCTCTTGCCTTGATTTCATCGGAGCTGAAATCAAAACGCAGGACTGGAGTGGTAGGAACCGGTGCAATGAGCGATCCATACAATCCTTTTGAAAAGAAATATGGTTTAACAAGAGGTGCTATAGAGTTAATACATGCTAACCGTTTTGGTCTTTGTATTGCAACCAAAAGTGACTTGATCATAAGAGATATTGGTTTACTAAAGTCAATAAAAAAGCATTCGCCAGTGATTGTCAAAATGACCATTACCACTGCGAATGATATACTTTGTAAAAAAATAGAGCCGAATGTAGCAGACTCCTCCAGGCGATTTTCTGTCATTAGACAGCTTTCAGAGAATGGGATTTTTACTGGGATATTACTTATGCCCGTACTTCCATTTTTAGAGGATAATGAGCATAATATCAGTGAGATTATTCGCCATGCACATGAAAATGGAGCTAAGTTTATATATCCCTTGTTTGGAGTAACCTTAAGGCAGAATCAGAGAGAATGGTATTATCAAAAACTTGATGAACACTTTCCTGCTCTTCGGCAAAAATACATCCGTCAGTTTGGCAACGAATATGAGTGCCCTTCACCAAACGCAAAGCTGCTGTGGCAGTTGTTTAAAAATCAATGTAATCGATTTGGAATTCTTTATAGAATGGATGATATTATCAAAGGCTATAAAAAAGGGTATGAGGACAATCAGTTTTCATTGTTCTAGATCAAAATATTATAAAGTCTTGCAAGAACTCAAAAGAGATTCTGCAGGACTTTATTGTTATTATTTTTCGTCTCAATGAAAGAAAAACTATAAATATTGGGAATCCTATAGAAAAAACGAGTATGTGAGGTAATCATGTATTGTGATTTTTGTGGTAAGAAACCTTCTTATAATGCAAAATACTGTCGTTACTGTGGCCAGAAATTAAAAGAGTATTTAGGCGATACTCAACCTTTGCCTGTTATCAATGAAGCAATGGTGCATGGTCATAATACTAAACAGCAAATCATGATCGTTGCACCTGAACCATGGTATAAATCAATAGTTCCTAAGAAAACAGTAACCAAGCGATCTAAAGCATGGCGAATGGCATATGATTTGTTTGCTTTGGGGGTGCTTGTCGGGCTGCTATATATATTGGCAACATTTAAAACGATTCAGGAGTACCAAGCTTTAACAGCATTATGGGGCGTACTATGGGCTAGCTGCATATGGTGGAAACGTTAAAGCACATTTGGTTTGGTACTCTCCTTTTGGATAGTAGCACACAAAAAGGTGCATACTATACTTCTTCATATATTTATATTATCATATATACATAAGGATTTTGTAAAGCAAAATGAAAAACAAAGGAGATCATAGTTATGACTATATTTAATGAGATTAAACCTGAGGAATTTGAACAGAGCCCTTTTAAAATGATAGGAAAAGACTGGATGCTGATTACTGCAGAAAAAGAGGGAAAGCAGAATACTATGACCGCTTCTTGGGGTGGATTTGGTGTAATGTGGGCAAAAAATGTCGCTTACATTGTGATTCGCCCACAACGCTTCACTAAAGAGTTTATCGATCAATCAGATACCTTTTCCCTCACTTTTTTTGATGAAAGTTTTAGAAAAACCTTAAGTTATCTTGGAGCAAAGTCTGGCAGAGATGAAGATAAAATAGGAAAATCTAATTTGACGGTCCTTCATGCAGATGGCATTCCGCTCTTTGAAGAAGCAAATATAGCGATTCTTTGCAAAAAATTATATGCACAAGAATATAAACCCGAATGCTTTATCGCGCAAGATCTTAACGAAAAATGGTACCTTGATAAGGATCACCATACTTTATATATTGCAGAAGTTACTAAAATTCTTGTTAAAAAGTAATGAATACTTTGCTGGTATAAAACCCATCGCTGTTGTCTACTACATAACTTAGATACTATTAAAAAAAACACTGGAATCTCCAGTGTTTTTTTATCAGATAAGTTATAAAGTTAGGGGGACGTTAACCGCAGAGGACACAGAGAGCACAGAGGTTTTTAACCTCGCGGTAGCCGAGGATACAGGCGGAGCGATTAAGGGGCATCGGATTGATATAGCAAAATGGACAATGAAAGAAGCCTATCGATTTGGTATTAAACCGGTGAAAGTATATGTGTTGCAGACTCCGTCGCAAAACAGTAGAAATCAGGCATAATTCCATAGCCTTTCTCGCTGCACAGCAGAATAATAGGATCATAGTAACCTTAGCCAAACATTTGGCTAAGGTTGTATTTTTTAAGTAAAGATGAATCAATTGTATAGTGGTATATCGTCGGAATAAGACATTGTCACCTTGTTTTGCAATCTTACATAGGATAGAAAAGAGAGGATCTAGGAATGGGATTTGAAAATCAGAAAGGAGGGCTCTTTTTATGTTGATTCCAAGTGAGTTTCAATTGTTTTTCTGGGTTTTAGGATCTCTTCTAGCGGCCAATGTATCGATGATGGCATTCTTTGTGTTGTTTGCTACGTTATCTGAAAGCAAGCTAAAAGGAGTGATCCGAAGGATCATTTTGGAGCTGGATGCATTTGCAGATAAAATGGAAAACAGTGACAAGCGAAATCGAGCTATACAGCAAATAAATGAAACATTAGGTTGGAAAAAATTTGTAATTCCATCGATACTCATTGGCTGGGTTACTGATATGGAAGTTGCTGAGATTCGTAAAGTACAGCAATCCATCGATTCATCCAACCGAACAGCCACAAGACAAGTAACACTGACAGAGCTGAAGCAACTGGCCTTGCAAAGCAAAAACACTCTTTGGTCGGCAGCCAACAGCATGAATCGGGATGTAAAATTATATCTGCACTGGTCAGGAGACCACTATGGTCAATTCTTTGATGATTATCATATTAATATCGATCAGGATGGCAGCGTTCACGTTACTACCAATGATTTCTCGCAAACAAAATCCCATACCTATAAGAGAAATACAGCTTCCATTGGTATTTGTTTAGCTTGCTGTTATGGTGCGACGACAGATAATTTTGGCAGTGAACCGCCAACAGCGATGCAGATCGAATCCATGAGTCAAGTGATCGCTGTGCTGTGTAAGGCACTGGATTTGACAGTCGATATTTATCGTGTTATGACCCATGCAGAAGCAGCAAACAATCTCGATGGTCTAAATCCGAGCTACGAAAGCAACGGTTATCCTGATGGAAAATATGGACCTGGTTTTAGTTGGGAGCGATGGGATTTGTGGTATATACCTGGTGTTGCAGAAGGGGAAGGCGGCAATGTTTTACGTGGAAAAGCAATTTGGTATCAATATAATGGAGTAGGCTTATAGAAGCCTACTCCCAGTTTTGGTCAAATATGTTTGCTTCCTGTTCTTTTACAAAAATTTATGAAAATAAAATTAGTGAGCAGGAATCTAGGAGGAGTGCAACGAAAGAATAACAACAATAGTTTGTTTGTTCGATAAACTAATTGTTGCAAATATAGGAACAGGACAGAGGATAATATGAAAACTGCTGATCAAGTGTTAGTAAAACAGATTAATAAAATGATTGTATTAAATACCATATATAAAAAAAGACCCATATCTAGGGCAGAAATTGCGAAAGTCACCGGACTCAATAAGTCAACAGTGTCTGCTTTAGTGGATGAACTGCTTACAGAAGAGTTGGTTTTAGAAATGGGAACGGGTGAATCACAAGGCGGTCGAAAGCCGGTTAATCTTTCTATCAATAAAGAGGTTGGCAATATTATCGGGATTGATTTAGGAGTCAATTACATCTTAAGTATTATGACAAACTTTGCAGGGGAAATTATTTGGGAAAAGCGCATTGATTTACAGCACACCCATAACTCACCGGGGCAAAGAATTGCCGATTTGCAAACCTTAATTCAGGAAACGATTGAGAATGCATCCCAGACGGTTCGCGGTATCATTGGCATCGGAATTGGTGTCCCGGGTATTGTAAATTATGAACAGGGACTGATTTTATCGGCACCTAATTTAGGGTGGGAGAATATTGAACTTAGATCAATTATTGAGCAGAAATTTGGCGTCCCGGTGTTTATTGATAATGAAGCGAATGCTGGTGCCATTGGGGAAAAATGGTTCGGCGCAGGGAAAAGAGCAGATGAGTTCTTATACATTAGTGCAGGCACGGGAATAGGAGCGGGAATTATTATTAATAATGAACTTTATCGCGGGTCAAGGGGATTGGCAGGTGAAATTGGGCATATGACAGTCTCTCTTGACGGGATACCTTGCTCTTGTGGCAATACAGGCTGCTTAGAAGAATATTCTTCGGAAAAAGCCCTATTTCGCTATATGAAAGAGCATATATGTGTGGAAGAATTGACCATATTTAATATTATAGATAACGCTATTGCAGGGGACGATGTGTCTCGACGGGCATTTGAGTATGTGGGTAAATACCTTGGTATTGGCGTGGCTAATCTTATTAATGCATTCAATCCTCAGCTTGTCATCATTGGAAATAGTCTGCCTTTAGCTGGTGATATTCTGATGGATGAATTGAGGAAAGAGGCTGGGAAACGCTGTTTTGCTTCTAAATATTTTTCGGTGAAAATCCTGCCTTCTCAACTTAATATGCATGCCTGTGCAATGGGAGCTGCTGCATTGGTCATTTCCAGACTCTATGCATCACCGGTTTCATGAATATGCTTTTTGCAGCTGCTAACTAAAATATTTAGTTTTAGTTAGCAGGAATATGCATGTAAACATCGAATTAGTTTACCTGACCAACAAACAATGAAGATAATAGCATGAATCTAAGGGAGGTGATACCATTTCGCTATATTTTTTTATTTAGTTAGTTTATCGGAGCAACGAACTTATGTAGAAGTAAGGAAAAAGTTGTCGAATGATCAAGGGGGGATAAGGGCGGAATGAGCTTTTTAGGAATTGATTTAGGCACATCTTCTGTAAAACTGCTGTTACTAAATAAAGCGGGAACTGTATTACGAACAGTATCAAAAGAGTATCCTGTCTATTATCCTAAGGTCGGTTGGGCGGAACAAAGTCCTATAGATTGGTGGAATGCTGTTCGTGAGGGAATCCGAGAGATTTTGACTGAGCCTCAAAACATGCCAAGTAAAGTGGAGGGAATTGGCTTAAGTGGGCAGATGCATGGCTTGGTCCTGCTTGATAAAGACAATCATGTGCTGATGCCGGCCTTATTATGGTGTGACCAACGTACTCAGGATGAATGTGATGAGCTAAGTGAAAGATTAGGACCAAAGTTATCCGAATATACAGGCAATAAGGCACTTACAGGGTTTACCGCTCCTAAAGTTCTATGGGTAAGGAAGAATCGTCCAGAGATTTATGAGCAAATCGAGCACGTTTTGTTGCCCAAAGATTACATACGATGGAAATTGACAGGGGAATATGCAACAGATACATCCGATGCATCGGGAACCTTGTTTTTTGATGTAGGCCATCGTTGTTGGTCGTCAGAAATGCTTAACATTCTGGGTTTATCAGAGGAAAAACTGCCTACATGTTATGAATCCTATGAGGTAACGGGCAGCCTAACAAAGCAGGCTGCACAGGAAACGGGACTTCATAGTGGTACTATCGTTGTCGGGGGCGGTGGTGATCAGGCGAGCGGCGCGGTAGGTACAGGTGTGGTAACGGTCGGTACGGTGTCGGTGGCATTAGGTACCTCCGGTGTGGTATTTGCCTGCCAGGAGAATTATTCTGTTGACAGCGAAAATCGCCTCCACTCTTTTTGTCATGCCAATGGAAAATGGCATGTCATGGGAGTCATGCTATCTGCTGCTTCCTGCTTGAAATGGTGGGTCGAAGAGGTCTGTCAATTAGATGATGCTGGTTATGCTGCCTTGTTGGAAGAAGCAGCAAGAGTTTCGCCTGGGAGCGAAGGATTGCTCTTTTTGCCCTATCTAATGGGAGAACGAACTCCCTATAGTGACCCAAATGCTAGGGGAACTTTTGTGGGGCTGACTATGACCCATGGTCGAGGGCATATGACTCGAGCTATTTTGGAAGGTGTCGGTTTTGGCTTGCGCGATTCCTTAGAAATCATCCGGGAGCAAAACATTCCCGTTCATGAGGTACGAGTGAGCGGTGGTGGGGCCAAGAGTGTTTTATGGCGTCAAATACTGGCTGACATTTTGGGGTTGCCCATCCATGTGGTGAATTCGGTAGAAGGACCTGCTTTTGGCGCTGCCATATTGGCTGCAGTGGGGGCCGGAGAGTTTGCCGGAGTGGAAGAGGCGTGCGGCGTGATGATCAAAACCGTGGAACAAACGGAGCCGATTGCGGCTAATATAGAAAAATACAATTCTTTATATGGGGTTTACCATCAATTGTACGGTGCTCTTCAAGATTCCTTCGAAAAACTCAGTGTGATCTAAGGATGGCAGCTATATAACTATATAACAATAGGAGGGGAAAAAATGGAGTATTTTAGTGGGGTAAAAAAAATTATCTATGAGGGCCCTAAATCTCAAAATTCGCTGGCTTTTAAGTATTACAATCCGCAAGAATTGGTGGCCGGCAAAACCATGGAGGAGCACTTACGGTTTTCAGTTGCTTATTGGCATACGTTTACTCATGATGGTTCCGATCCATTCGGCAGTGAGACGATGCTAAGACCTTGGGACACCTATAGGGGAATGGATAGAGCCAAGGCACGAGTGGAAGCAGCCTTTGAACTGTTTGACAAATTGGATGTTCCTTTCTTTGCATTTCATGACCGGGATATTGCCCCGGAAGGTGCAACACTTGAGGAAACAAATGCGAATCTAGATCAGATCATTACTATGATGAAAGAGTATTTAAAGACAAGTAAGACCAAATTGCTCTGGAATACGGCGAATATGTTTACCCATCCTCGTTTTCTTCATGGTGCGGCTACTACTTGCAATGCGGATGTATTTGCTTACGCAGCAGCTCAAGTGAAAAAAGGGCTGGAAACAGGCAAGGAATTGGGAGCAGATAACTATGTATTTTGGGGCGGACGTGAAGGCTACGTAACCTTATTGAATACGGATTTAAAACTGGAACTGGATAATTTGGCGCGATTTTTCCATATGGCAGTGACATATGCCAAGGAAATCGGCTTTACCGGTCAGTTTCTAATTGAACCCAAACCGAAAGAACCGACGAAACATCAATATGATTTTGATGCGCAAACGGCCATGGCATTTTTGCGGAATTACAATTTACAGGACTATTTTAAGATGAATATTGAAGCCAATCATGCTACGTTGGCCGGTCATACCTTCCAGCATGAATTAAGGATAAGCCGCATAAACGGTATGCTGGGATCCGTTGATGCCAATCAGGGAGATATGCTGCTAGGCTGGGATACGGATGAATTTCCCACAGACTTGTATGAAACTACGCTGGCGATGTATGAGATTCTGCAAAACGGAGGTTTGGGTAAGGGCGGTCTGAATTTCGATGCTAAGCCACGCCGGGAATCCTTTGAGCCGGAAGATCTATTCTATGCCCATATTGCCGGGATGGATACTTTTGCCAGAGGATTAAAAGTTGCTGCCCAACTAAAGGAAGATCAGGTATTTGAAAATATAATTGGGGAACGATACAACAGCTTTAAGGAGGGGATTGGCCTTGCAATTGTAGAAGGCAACGCAGATTTTCATACGTTAGAAGCCTATGCACTGCAGAATAAGCCAATTGTGAATCAATCGGGGCGTCAGGAACAAATCAAAGGAATTTTGAATCAGTATCTATTAGAAGTGTAATGGGCGGGAAATTGGGGAGATAGGGGATTGATCTTAATAATAGGAGGGAATAGATTGTGTTTAAGAAAAATAGTGTGAGATTATTAATTACGGTGTTGGTCTGCATTACTTCTTTATTCATGATGGTCGGATGTACCAAGCAAGAAACGACTGCTTCCAAAGATTCCTCTCAGAAGAACAAGACTGTGAAAATTGGCCTTAGTATGGATGATTTACGACTGGAAAGATGGCAGCATGACAGAGATATGTTTGTTGCCAAAGCCAAAGAACTTGGTGCAGAAGTGGTTGTCCAATCAGCAAATGGGGATGATCAGACCCAGTTCTCGCAATGCGAGAATTTAATTTCCCAGGGCGTAGATATCTTGGTCATTATCCCGCACAATGGTGATGTTCTGGCTCCGATTATCGAACAGGCTCATAAGGCTGGCATTAAAGTATTAAGTTATGACCGATTAATTACCAAATCTGATGTAGATTACTATATTTCTTTTGACAATGTGAAGGTCGGCGAATTGCAGGCTAAAGCCATTACTGACCTGGTACCAAAAGGAAAATATTTCTTAATGGGTGGTTCTCCCGTTGACAATAATGCAAAACTCTTTCGTGAGGGCCAAATGAATGTTCTCAAACCATTCATCGCCAAAGGGGATATCCAGATCGTTGGCGACCAATGGGTAAAAGATTGGCTGCCGGAAGAAGCTCTTAAAATCATGGAGAATGCATTAACGGCTAACAATAATAAGATTGATGCTGTGGTAGCTTCTAATGATAGTACTGCCGGCGGTGCCGTGCAGGCTCTAGGCGCGCAGAATTTAGCAGGAAAAGTACCTATATCCGGACAGGATGCTGAATTGGCTAGCTGCCAGAGAATCGTAGAAGGAACACAGACCATGACCGTCTACAAACCCATTAAACTTCTAGCACCTTCAGCAGCGGAAATTGCGGTGAAAATCGTCAAAGGGGATCAGATCAAAACAGATGGTGTAGTCAATAACGGCAGTAAAGATGTTCCCTCTATTCTCTTGACGCCTATAGCTGTCGATGCCAAAAACATGGCAGAGACGGTTATAAAAGATGCCTATAATAAATTAGAGGATGTATACAAAAACGTTCCTAAAGACAAATGGCCTAAGTAATCACTCAAATTGCAGGTGGGATGTATCCCACCTGCTCAATTTAAATATGAGGGGATAAAAATGGACGATTTGATTTTGGAGATGAAGGGAATTATCAAAGAATTTTCGGGTGTGAGAGCCTTAAATGAGGTATCTTTTGCTGTAAAAAAAGGTGAGATTCATGCTTTATGTGGTGAAAACGGTGCCGGTAAATCAACATTAATGAAGATACTGAGCGGTGTGTACCCCCACGGCTCCTACCAGGGGGATATTGTTTTTAATCAGGAGAAAATGATGATTAAAAACATTGCTGATGCGGAAAAAGCCGGTATTGCAATTATTCATCAAGAATTGGCTTTATTTAAAGAACTTCCCGTATATGAAAATATTTTTATTGGTAATGAAATTAGCTCTCATGGGCGTATTCATATACCGGCGATGTTGTCAAAAACGCAAGAACTTTTAAGGGAAATGAGGCTGGATGTCAATCCTTACACACTGGTAAAACAATTGGGAACAGGCCAGCAGCAGTTGGTCGAAATTGCCAAGGCGTTAGCGAAAAATGCTACGTTACTTATTTTGGATGAGCCTACAGCTTCCTTATCCGAGGGAGAAGTAGAGATTCTTATGGATATTTTGGGACGATTGAAGGTTAAGGGCGTTACTTGTATTTACATATCTCATAAACTGGATGAAGTCCTCCGATTAGCGGATACAGTGACCGTTATTCGTGACGGACGTTCTATTGGTTCTAAACTAACCCGTACGCTAACGAAGGATGAGATTGTGGAGATGATGGTAGGCCGGGAAATTACCGATTTATACCCCAAAGAGGTACACATTACAGAGCAAGAGGTTTTTACGGTTAAAAATTATACGGTATATGATGTAAGTGATCCCAGTAGAAAGTTAGTCGATAATGCTAATTTTTCCTTGAAACGGGGTGAAATTTTAGGATTTGCCGGCTTAGTAGGGGCTGGGCGTACGGAACTAGTATCATCAATCTATGGTTTTTATGATGGAAAATGTCATGGGGAGGTTTATCTGGAAGGGAATCTATTATCCATTCACCATCCGAATGATTCATTGCAGCAGGGAATTGCCATGCTGCCCGAAGATCGCAAGCGCCATGGCATCATTGAGATCATGTCTGTCAGGGAGAATATGACACTAGCTACTATTGAAAAATATCGGTTGGCAATGGACCGTATTGATGATTGTCAGGAACTAAGCGATGCAAATGATTATATGGCAAGGTTAAAGATAAAAGCACCCGGCTTGGATACTTGCATTAAAAACTTAAGTGGCGGTAATCAGCAAAAGGTTGTGCTGGCAAAATATTTGCTGCGTAAATTGAAGGTGCTGATCTTGGATGAGCCAACCCGCGGCATTGATGTTGGTGCAAAATATGAAATTTATAATCTGATGAACCGCTTGGCTGCAGATGGTATCGGTATTATTATGATCTCTTCTGATTTGCCGGAAGTCCTGGGAATGTCTGATCGAATACTGGTCATGAATGAAGGGCAGATAAAAGGCGAATTTTTGAACCATAAAAATTTGGATCAGGAACAAATAATGCATTGTGCTGTAGGGGGGGCTACTGCGTGACAACGGAGCTGAAGAAAGAGGCAGTTGGGATGGGCAGCGAGAAAAAAATATCCTTGGCATCCATGTTTCATTTTGATGTAAAGACATATACTATGATTTTAGCATTAGTGTCGATTTGGGTTATATTCACCATGACGACAAACGGAGATTTTCTAACCTCTAGAAACTTGTCTAACTTATTTCGACAAATGTCCATTACGGGTATTTTATCTATCGGTATGGTTTTTATCATTATTGCCGGGCATATTGATCTGTCAGTTGGGTCGCTTATGGGGCTATTGGGAGGTATTACAGCAGTTCTTAATGTTTGGCTCAAAGTGGATGGAATTTTAGCGATAGGGATTACTCTCGTCCTTGGTTTGTTGATTGGTATTTTTAATGGCTGGTTAATTGCTTATAAAAAGATACCGGCTTTTATTGTCACTCTAGGAGGTATGCTGGTATTTAGAGGTATATTAGTAGGTATGACCAAAGGAACTACCGTTGCTTCTCTTGACCCAAGCATCCGTTTTGTGGGTAATGCATATCTAGTTGACGGGGTTGGTATTTTGTTGGGCCTAATTGCTGTTGCCGTTCTTGTTTATAAGGCCCTTTCAGGTCGAAAACTACATTCCCAATACGGTTTGGCAATTCCGCCAATGTCCGTTGAAATTGCAAAAATTGCTTTTGCTGCTGTAGTAATTGGCTTACTTATTATCATTCTTAATTCTTACCAGGGGTTCCCTGTGCCGGTGCTCATTCTGGCAATCATGGCTGTTACCTTTTCTTACGTTTTGACTAAAACCGTATTTGGCCGTCGAGTGTATGCAATTGGCGGCAATGCAGAAGCAGCTAAATTATCAGGTATCAATGTTACAAAAATGACATTGAGTATATTTGCCATCAATGGATTATTGGTTGCAATTGCCGGGGTACTGCTTTGCTCCCGCTTGAATGCAGCTTCGGTAGCAGCTGGTCAAAATGCCGAAATGGATGCTATTGCAGCTTGTGTCATCGGGGGAGCCAGTCTGATGGGCGGTGTAGGCAGCGTCGGTGGCGCGATTGTCGGTGCGCTGGTAATGGCAAGCTTGGATAATGGTATGAGTATGTTAAATATAGAAACCTTTTGGCAGTTTATTGTGAAAGGGTCTATATTGGTACTAGCTGTTTGGGTGGATATCGCTACGAAAAATAAGCGGTAGCGTGAAGGTAATAATACTGGAAAAAGACAAATTCCTGCAAAGTAGATTAACCTTGCAGGAGCTTGTCTTTCTTTTTTTCATAGCATTAAATTATAAGTCTTGCAAGTAAGTGAAAACATATAAGAAATAATAAACCACAAAGGCACAATGCCGCTGCCGCGGCACACAAAGGAGTGCACACAAAAAATATAATTACATCCCCTTTGTGTCTTTTGCGTCTTTGTGGGTCAATTCATTTTATATGTTTTAAAGGACTCGCAGCATTTTTTCTGAAACTCAGCGTATTAGTTTTTCAAGGAGTTTATTAGTCACCGCTTGCTTTAGTTCTCCTTTGGATACAGGAATATCATGTTGTTTCAGCCTTTCTAGGGCTTCTTCGCTAAGTTGCTCGGGATAGATGGTTCCATAAGCAGTTTGAATGGCGATTCCGGAAATATCCGTAGTAGTTCCTTTCTTTACAAATAAGCCCGTCATCTTCTGGAAGGCAACCCCGTAGGTTTTGCCATCGTGGATGCTAAAGTTTCCTCTCGTGACAGCTGTCTCACCCTTACCGCTGACGTGACCGTTAAAAGCAAGGGGACCTTGAACGTCTTTATCTGTTAGTTGTGAACTATTAAGACCTTGTCCGTTTACATCCAGTTCATAGCTTTGATCTTCTGTCATTACAGATCCGCTAGCTGCTAAATTTCCCTGATAGGCAGTGCCTTGAACCTGCTGCAGCAGTACTTTATTGTCCGTATAACGAAAGTTCCCTGTAACGCTGTTGACTGCCATACTACTGAAACTGATTTGGGGCAGACTGAAATTACCTGTGATATGAGGCTGCGCAACTGGTCCGGCAATTTGCACTTGCAAGGCTAGCGGACGCATTGCAGTTATTCCCGATACAAAAGCGGCGGGATCAGCATCAGGCAAAGTCAAAGAAAAATCAAGGTTGTCCGTACCATCAATCCAGGAAATAGTACCTTGACCTTGTGCTTGTTGACCAGAAATCAACAGGCTTACATCTTTGAAATGGAGTCCTGTTTCGTTACTGCTGAAATTTCCTTGTCCTTCCTGTATTCCCACTTTACCATTTAATTTCAGATCAGAAAAACTGCCTTCTGCTTGATAATGTAAAGTACCTTTGGTATCCTGCTTTACTGTAATCTGTAATGGCTGTATCGTGCCTGCTTCCAGAGAATAGGCTGTATTGGCAAAAAGTTCTTTGAATTTGAGTACATCGAGAGTATCAATTTGGATGTGAAAATCTCCGGGAAGATTTTCACCCCATTGTCCGTTTACATTCACTATGCTTTGATCTGCTTTACCTTTGAGAGAAATCGTCATCTCTGGGTTGTTTTGCCAGTCAATCGTACCTGTTGCATTTTCTAATAACTGAGAAAACAGGGAAGTTTCAATATGTATTTTTCCGTCTTCTAATTCAACTTTACTGCGAAAGGGAGTCGATTCATCTTGTTCTTTTTTGAGTAAGTCATCCCAGTTAAAATGATCATTGGCCTGTTTGAGCCAAAGTTCTCCTCCTTCTAAAGTAACCGTTTCAATTTTGGGTAATCCGAGGCTGCCGCTAGTCAAATCAGACCAGCGATACTGCATTTTGATTACTGGAACCTGGGCTAAAAGTGCACCCTGCTGATCATAGAGAGAGACATTCTGGATTCTTATGCGGCCAGACAATGATAAATCAACACTTTCCACTGTCAATTGTCCGTTGATTTGCTGGCTGACTCGCTGAATAAGGGTGTCTTGTATATCCTGTCTAATTTTAACGGCAAATACTTGCCAAAGAACAAGCACTGTACAAACCATACTTAGTACAATGAATGTGATTCGCTTATGTGCTGCTATCCAACCTTTCATGTAAGCTCCCCTTCGGCGTTAATGGTTGCCTGTTTAATAATAAATATCATAAAAATTTAATTCTTGTTTTTTTGCCATAATCCTCTTTACTTTTTACTGAAAAAAGAGAATAAATAAGGGATTTTGTAAAGGATGGAAAAGAAGAGACACTCAAAACATGTAAGACAATATGCTTACATGTAAGACGTTCGTGGACTAAAGGGTAATGAAGAGGAGTGATTTATAAATGAATACGATCCTAGTTATTTCCTGAAAAAAATAAGAATATTTTTAAGCAACTAAAATTAAAGAACAAAATAAAATCAAAAAAATAGTAGGAAGGTATTTACAATATGAAAAGAGTATCATAATATTAAAGATAACGATTTTCATTTTCAATAGAATAAATTGAAATATTATATTGTGACAATGGTGTTATAGATTAGGAAAAAACTTGTGTCATTAAATGAATTTAATTATCATTATTTAATTCATTTTTTTACTTATTTCTACTGCTGAATATAGCTGGCATGAATTTGTTTTATTTTTTAAAAAGGGGTTCCGGTATGAGATGTACCTATCATGACTAAACGGGAAGTGAGGTATAGATTCAATGATGTTTTATAAGAGTAGTTGGCATAAAGCAATTGCTTTATCTATTTTTTTACATATTTTTCTTTGGGTAACAACTGGTTATTTGGCTTTTCGAGAACAAGATGTTCCTCTTGTCGATGAAGAGATGATGGAACTGAGTTTAATCGATGTTCCTAGTGATGATATAGCAGAGGCGGAACCACAGGTTGCAGCAGCACCGCCGATACCAGATCCAACCGAGCCCGACTATCCTCCAGAACCTCAGCCGCCAGTCGTTGAGGATGATATAGCGGAAAAGGTAGTAGAACCTATAAAGGTGCCAGAGACAAAAGAAGGGGCTGTTGTTACACCTGATAAAGTAAATGCTGGCGGCAAAAAAATTGGCTTTGGGACCCCGCCAATCGTATTAGTAAAGGTTGATCCTGTGAATCCCCCAGAGATGAAAGAAGTTGGCCGTAAGGTTAATGTTGTGCTTCGGATGCAAATTTTAAAGAATGGGTTACCAGGCAAAGTATCAATAGCAGTTCCGTCTGGATATAAAAGTATTAATGATGCAGCGATAGTCGCAGCTAAAAAATGGAAATTTGAACCTGCAAAAGATAATGAAGGCAGACCAATCGTTTGTCTTACCATATTAACGATTCCCTTTACTGTAGAGTAGTGATTTTAGGAAAAAAATCCACATCTTGACAATAAACATATTTAGCAGTATTATTTCTAAGTGAGAATGATTACATATATCATCACTAAAAATATTTCCATATTATACATATGAAATATTTAGATTCTAACAAATGCTGGAATGTTTCATCATTTGTTAATTGATAATGGATTTTATTATCAATTAACAATAATATAGAAGGAGGTGAATATATGCGTAAATGGTTACTTGTCGTTATTATGGCATTTATAGTAGTTAGTCAGGGGATGGTTTTTGCAGCACCTAAATGGGATGCTGTCGTTGAAAAAATAGAAAAAACACTGGATCAGTCTCTAACTGTGTATAAAAGCGGAGATACAGCTGGGGCCAAGAAAATAGTAAATGATGCGTATTATGGGATGTATGAAAAAGATGGCTTGGAAAAGGCAGTAAACTCGACTGTTTCCGCTAAAAGGGCCAACTTGACTGAATACAAGTTTAGCACTATTAAAAAATTGATGACCAATCAAGCGCCCGAGGCAGACGTTAAAAAGCAGATTAAAGAGATCATTGGAATGATGCGTGAAGACGTTGCTCAAATGGATGGCGGTGGTAAACAAAGCAGTTCTATGGCAACTTTTTGGCCGGCTTTTCTGATTATGGTTCGTGAAGGCGCGGAAGCGATTTTGGTTATTGGTGCTATTATTGCGTATCTGATTAAGTCTGGAAATGGTGAAAAGACACAGGTTATTTATAATTATTCTGGGGCCGCTATCGTAGCGAGTTTTTTAACGGCTATTTTATTCCGCTCTGTGATTAATCTCAGTGGTGCCAGCCAGGAAATTATGGAAGGTACGACTATGCTGATAGCGGTGTTCGTTCTTTTGTCCGTTGGACATTGGATGAAAAGCAAGTCAGATGAAAAATCCTGGGGGAATTATATTGAAGGCAAGGTCCAAAATTCTCTGACTAAAAATAATACTTTTTCCTTGGGAATCGCTGCTTTTTTAGCCGTGTATCGTGAGGGTGCTGAAGTAGTATTGTTCTATCAGGCACTATTTAATGATGCCGGTGATGATATGCAAATGATTTGGCTGGGATTTGGTGCGGGGTGTCTCGCTTTAGTCGTGATTTTTGCAGTAGTTCGCTATGGCAGTCTTAAGCTTCCATTGAAACCTTTCTTTCAGGGAACTAGTATTTTAATGTTTATTTTAGCAATTAGTTTTGCTGGTGGCGGAGTAAAAGAGCTACAGGAAGGAGGTTTAGTTGGAGTTACGCTTCTGGAGGGGATGCCTATGTTTGATGTTTTGGGAATCTATCCGACAGTTGAAACTCTGTTGCCACAATTCTTTCTTGTATTAATGGTTCTTGGAAATAGCATCTATCAAAAAAAGAAAAAAATTAGGGAGGCCGTATCATGAATTTGAAAAAGTTTTTATCAATGACTTTTGTTGCCTTAACAGTGCTTGGATTATCAGTAGGACAATCTTTTGCAGCCGGGTTCCAGGAATATCCCGTTGGTGATGACATCGAAGTGCCAGAAGCTGGGTTTAAAGTTGCTCTTGTTTATTTTCAACCGATAACAATGGAACCAGCAGGCATGGGATTAACACCAGATAAAGCAGATATTCATCTGGAAACAGATATTGCTGCTATTGAAGGCAATAATACTGGTTTTGGTGTTGCTGAATTTATTCCTTATTTGACAGTACATTATAAATTAACGAAAAAAGGTACTGGTGAAGTGATTGAAGGTACTCTTATGCCGATGAATGCTAGTGATGGACCTCATTATGGCGCTAATATCAAGATGAAAGGTGCTGGTACATACGATGCAGCCTTTACGATTGAGAGTCCAGCTCGCCAAAATTATATGTTGCATGTTGATAAAGAAACAGGTGTAGAAGGTCATTTCTGGGAAAAACCAGTAGTTCTACATTGGGATTTCGACTATATCCCTAGAAGTTGGTAAAAAAAGACTGGCGGTCCGGGATGATTTTTCCCGGACCTTTTTATAGTTTAAGAATTTCATAATGTCCCTTTCCTTGCACACAAAGAAAATATTCTAGGGTGTGCTTTGTCTCTTTATAGTTCAAAAGGATGTTAGGTTATTGTTTTTTAGTATAGTTAAAAAATTAAAGTGAAAGGAGAAAAATATGCTGCAAAGTATACTGCAAAACATGATACCGACCATGCAAAATTTAGCTATTGCTTTGATCCCTTTAGCGATATTGCTGGCTCTGGCCAGTAAGGATCAGTCGGGAGCTTTTAAGAAGTGGATCTGGCGCGGAATCAAATGGGGAATCCTGGGGGCTGCTTTTATTGCGACTGTAAAGTTAGGTACAAAAGCCGTGAAGCGGGAAGTGTATGAAGGTTTGGTTCTTGTATTGGGGCTGATTGGCGAAATGTCACTGCTGGGATTTCTGTGGTGGAATGTCAGGCAGGGGGTTTCTCTTGATAAGTATAAACTAGCAGGTGGTGCGTCTTGTATTGTTGCTGCTGCCCTGCTGCTGTATCATGGATTGGATTTTATTCTTTTTCCAATTGAGATGATTACCTTTACCAATGAGATAATCAGTCTAGAGTTTCTCATGAAAATGATTGGATTTTTGTTAGGGGGGCTTTTGACCTGGTTGACTGGTCTGGCAATTATCCGGGCTGCGAGTCTTTTGTCGACCCAAAGGATCATTGCTATTCTTGCGGCGCAACTTTTGGTGGTTATGGCGAAGCAAGCTCTCATTATAGTTCAGATAATGGCCGTAAGAAAGATTTTCTTAACCACGAAGCAAATGACGCCGATTATAGGACCTTTGATTAATCATCAAGTTTGGTTCTTATACGCACTGCTTGCAGTTACATTGCTTTTGCCAGTGGTGTTGATGTTGCAGAGCAAGCCGGAAAAGCCTATAGGGCTTAATCCTGCTCAATACAGAAAAATACTAATGCAGACTCGTAAGAAAATGCGCTGGAGCGGAGCATTAGCTTTAGGTGTATGCACTATGTTTCTGGTTTCAACCGTTGGTATGGCATATGCCGATGAAAAAGTCGAAATTGTTCCAGCTGTAGCGGTAGTTGCCGAAGGAGAGCAAGTTCGTATTCCTTTGGAAAAAGTTGATGATGGTCATTTACACCGCTTCTCTTATCGCTCAACAACAGGTGAAACCGTACGGTTTATCGTGATTAAAAAAAGTGGTTCCGCTTACGGTGTTGGCTTGGATGCTTGTGAGATTTGCGGACCAACTGGTTACTTCGAGCGAGATAATCAAGTGGTTTGCATGCTGTGTGATGTTGTAATGAATACAGCAACTATTGGTTTTAAAGGTGGATGTAATCCGATTCCGCTGGAATACAAAGTAGATCAGGGTAAAATGATCGTACCTGCCCAGGCGTTAGAGCAAGAAAAGAATCGATTTAAGTAAAGGAGGATACGAGATGTTTTGGGAGATGCTGAAAGGAGCTCTTGTTAGACAGAGCCGGAAAATGTTTATGGTAGCCATTACCATTGCATTGGGTGTTTCGCTGACAACAGCCATGCTGAATGTAATGCTTGATGTAGGCGATAAGGTAAATCGGGAACTGAAAGCGTATGGAGCAAACATTACAGTGATTCCTCGGGCGGCATCAGTATTACGAGATGTTTATGGAATAGAAGCCAGTTCTGGAAAGACAGGGCAGTATTTGCAGGAAGCTGATGTTGGTAAGTTAAAAACTATTTTTTGGGCTAATAATATTGTTGCATTTTCTCCTTTACTAGAAACGAAGGCTACTGTCGGTTCGGATGATATAACCGTAGTAGGAACCTGGTTTAACCGACAACTAGAGCTGCCTACTGGTGAAGTTGTGGAAACCGGAATCAAAGAACTAAAATCCTGGTGGACAGTTGAGGGAAATTGGATTAATGATACTGACATTAAGGGAGCGATGGTTGGTTCTACATTAGCGCGGAAATTAAACCTTCACATCGGTGATTCGGTGGAGATTGTCTTGCCTGGAGGTACCCAGGGAGAAGCTCTAACAGTGCAAGGTATTTTTAACAGCGGCGGTGCTGAAGATGATCAAATCTTTGTAACCCTGCCTTTTGTCCAACAAGGGCTAAATCTTCCAGGTAAAATTGGTAAAATAGAAGTAAGCGCTATAACAACACCAGAAAATGAATTAGCACGCAAAGCAGCCCATGATCCAAAAAGTCTTTCCCTAAAAGAATGGGAAACTTGGTATTGTACAGCTTATGTCAGTTCAATTGCTTATCAAATCGAAGAAGCTGTCGGTGATTCCCGTGCCAAGCCAGTTCGGCAAGTTGCTGAATCAGAAGGGACTATTCTGCAAAAGACCCAGCTGTTAATGCTCTTGATCACAGGACTCAGCTTAGCTGGATCAGCTCTTGGCATTTCGAATCTTTTAATGGCTAATATTATGGAGCGCAGTCGGGAGTTTGGTTTACTTAAAGCACTTGGTGCAACAGATCGGGATGTTTTACTGCTAACTCTCACGGAGATTATGACGACTGGTTTAGTTGGTGGTATTGCAGGCTATTTTTTAGGCTTGGGATTTGCCCAAATTATTGGTCACAATGTTTTTGGTACAGCCGTAGCAATTAATGCGATGGTCATTCCTTGGGTCATTATTTCAGTAATTCTAATTACTTTGGTCGGTAGCCTTCCGGCTATGCGAATGCTTTTATCGCTGCGTCCGGCAGCAGTACTTCATGGCAGGTGATAAAGATGACAAAATATTCAATGTACACGAAGATGATCTGGAATGCCTTGCTTCGTCGTCGGTCTCGCATGTTGATTGCGTTATTGGCTGTGGCGATTGGCGCGACTGTTGTATCAGGGCTTGTTACCATTTATTACGATGTTCCTAGGCAAATGGGCAGGGAGTTTCGCTCCTATGGTGCTAATTTATTGTTAACACCAGCTGGTGATCAACAGGTGATGGCGCAAAATCTGGTTGCCAATGCGACTGCGCTTTTGCCGTCTGATAAGCTAATTGGCATTGCCCCGTATTTGTATGACCGTATTAAGTTAAATGAACAGCCCTTTCTAGTTGCAGGTACGCATTTCCAGGCTGTAAAGAAAGTAAGCCCTTATTGGCAGATCCGTGGTGAGTGGCCAGCGGATCAGTCTGAGGATATCGTTATTGGTGCTGAAGTGGCAGAACGATTAGAGATTGAACCAGGACAGCAAGTGACTCTGGCGGCAGCTGGCAGCGAAACTGAAAAAAAGGTGAAAGTTGCTGGTATTCTTCGGACAGGAGGTTCGGAAGAAAACTTTATTTTTCTTGATCTGTCTTTGCTTCAACAGATGTTGAAGAAGGAAGGTGTGATTAGTATTGCTCAGGTCAGTATTACGGCTAATGAGGCAGAACTAAACACATTAACACAACAAATTGGAGAGCAAGTTCCTGGTGTGGCACCGCGTTTAGTGAAACAGGTGACCCAGTCGGAGCAAACGGTCCTTGGAAAGCTGCAGGCGTTGGTTTATTTAGTCACAATTGTAGTATTGCTGCTTACTTTAATTTGTGTAGCTACAACGATGATGGCAGTTGTTACAGAGCGGCGTAAAGAGATTGGTTTAAAGAAAGCGCTGGGCGCGGAAAATCGCAGCATTATCCTTGAGTTTTTAGGGGAAGGTCTGGCATTAGGAGCCTTAGGCGGTCTGCTGGGGACGATTTTAGGATTCTTTTTTGCTCAAGCGGTAAGTGTCAACGTGTTTGGCAGGATGATTTCATTTCAGCCCTTGATTGCTCTATTAGCATTGGTTGTTTCTATAGCAGTTACTGGCTTAGCATGCCTAATCCCAGTAAAAATTGCAACGGAAGTTGAACCAGCGATTGTACTCAGAGGCGAGTGAGGAGGTTAATGGATATGAGTTTACTAGAATTGCATGATGTATCGATGGTTTACGGGAGTGTGAAAGCCCTTCAAGGGATTGATTTAACAGTAGAAAAGGGCGAATGGCTGGCACTGATGGGGCCATCGGGGTCTGGTAAAACGACCCTAATGAACATAATCGGTTGTATGGATAAAGCGTCCACGGGATCAATTGTTTTAGACGGTGTAGATTTCACTGATGTTACTGCAGGGAACCTGACGATGCTCAGGCGAGATAAAATCGGACTGGTATTTCAGCAGTTTCATCTGATTCCTTATTTAACAGCAGTAGAAAATCTGATGGTAGCTCAATATTATCATAGTATGCCTGACGAACAAGAAGCGTTATTAGCTTTAGAGAGAGTCGGCCTTAAAGAGAGGGCTCGCCATTTACCCAGTCAGCTTTCTGGCGGGGAACAGCAGAGGGTATGTATTGCCCGTGCTCTAATTAACTATCCCATGTTGATCTTGGCTGATGAACCAACGGGCAACTTGGATGAAGCTAATGCAAAGATTGTATTAGAATTTTTCCAGCAGCTTCATCGCGAAGGACATACCATTATTATGGTTACTCATGATCCAAAAGTTGCCGAACTGGCTGAACGATGCATTGTATTGGAACATGGTCGTATAGCCAACTGGAAAGACCGTAGAGTTGTCTGCAGGGAGGAAGAAGTCTCATGAGAAGAGGGGTATCCATGGCGGCAGCAAGTGTCTTAATCGGGCTTCTCCTTGCTGGCTGCAGTAGTCAAAAACCAAATAATGTTCACAGTGACAGCAGCCATAGTGAGCATAGCCACAGTTATAAGGATGGCACATATACAGCTAAAAGCAGCCCTGATGAACGGGGAGCAGTAGGCGAAATAACCCTTACCATTCAACAGGGGAAAATCGCTAAGGCCGACTATCGAGGAATTCAAAAAGATGGTAAGGTCAAGGATATAGATTATGGAAAGACGAGTGGGAAAATTGAAAATCCTGAATTCTATCAGAAAGCGCAGCAAGGGGTAAAAGGTGCAGCTGCCTATGGATCCAAGCTGGTAGAAATGCAAAATGTGGATCGTGTAGATTCTATTTCAGGAGCAACCGTTTCTCATAAGCAATTTACTGAAGCTGTAAAATCAGCATTAGATCAGGCAAAATGATCACTCTTCTTTTCAAAAAAATAAGCGAAGGAAATCGTAAAATCGATTTTCTTCGCTTATTTTTGCTATTTATAAGTTTTATAGTGAAAAAACATAAAAATTTATGAACCACAAAGGCACTGTTAGACTCTCTACTTTGAATCCGTAGAGAGTTTTTTCTTTTCATTTAATAAGGATACCTTGGCAAAAGGAGTGCTGGTGCGGTATAGTAAAAAATAAGCATAAAGTTAGCGGATAGGAACTTTCTTGCTAAGAAAGTAAAGAGGTCATTCCAAAGGTTAGAAGCTTTTGGGATGACCTCTTTACAATGTATCAATACGATTTATTGGACTGTTACCCAAAGTTCACTGGCCCGAGCTGTTTCCGTGGTGTTTGGAATAATGGTAAGTTTGCCTTTACCTGGACCGATGGCTGTAAATATGGCTTTACCAGTGTCTGGGCCACCCGTTTCTTGTTTTAGTATATCGCCGAAGAAGTATTCACCTGAGGAGGTGAAGCGTGTGTTCTGGGTAAGGCCTGGCGCCGGTTCAAGGATTAATTTTTGACCTACTTTTAACATCAGATTATTGGCAGATAACTGTACTTTTTCGTTATCACTGTAGTTATAGACCACTTTAATATCTTTCAGATCGTCTACTGGTTTGGTAGGGACGGTTGGAGTTGTTGGGGAGGGATTGGGATCAACAGGAGTAACTGGGTTAAGATTTGTGCATCCTCCCAGAAAAATAGCCGCTGATAGGAATAAGCCTATGGTAAGATTCGTCCATTTTCTATCTTGCATAATTTTCATAAAAACCTCCTATTGGCATTTGCAGTAGATTATGTAGATTATCTATAGATTTACCTAAAATGATGATAATATGCAAATTTTTTAACAGTATTTGATGTTTTAAGAAGGTCATTTGAATGGCAGCTATTATAATGATGTTAATAAACAATTGTTTAAAGTTTAATTTTAACTTCTATATTAATAGGCAGGGGATTAGAAATGGAGGAAGAATGTATATTTAATGTGGGTATAATAAAAATTCTGCCTGCCTCTTTACCAACTTGGCACAAGCCAAGTCTTTTCTTATAAATAGAGATAGTATAGTTGTTAAAGATGGAAAACGATGAGATTTTATGAACCACAAAGGCACAATGCCGCTACTGCGGCACACAAAGGAGTGCACAAAAAAGTATAACTAAAACCCTTTGTGTCCTTTGCGTCTTTGTGGTTCAAATGGTTTTAATTTTTCACCGTGCAGTTTTTTTTTTTATTATCATTCTTAGGTAGATATTCTTGTATCAGGAGGAGGATAATTATGGTTCGTTTTGGTGTAGTAGGTACGAGTCGGATTGTTGATGATTTTATTCGGTGTGCTAGACTGCATAGTGAATTTTCCTTAGATGCTGTTTATTCCAGAACGGAAGAGCAGGGGAGGCTTTTTGCAGAACGTCATGGGGTGAAAAATCGGTTTACTAATTTACAGGAGATGGCCCAGAGCAATCAAATCGACGCAGTATACATAGCGAGTCCTAATTCTTTACATGCCAAGCAAGCTGTACTGTTTATGTCTCATGGCAAGCATGTGCTTTGTGAAAAACCCATTGCTTCTAATCGCAAGGAACTATCTATGATGGTAGAGTCTTCTCGGCAGCATCAGGTGCTATTGATGGAGGCGATGAAAAGTACTTTTTTGCCAAATTTTCAGGCTGTTAGGCAAAACCTTCATAAAATCGGTGCAGTGAGAAAATTCTTCTCAAACTTTTGTCAATATTCATCTAGATATGACGCCTATAAGATGGGGGAAGTACCAAATGCCTTTAATCCTGCATTATCTAATGGTTCGATCATGGATATTGGCGTTTACTGTATCTATCCTGCTATCTATCTTTTCGGCAAACCAGAGAAAGTGATAGCGAATGGGATTATGTTAGACTCTGGCGTTGATGGTGCAGGCAGTGTTGTTCTTCACTATCCTGATAAGGAAGTTATCATATCTCATTCGAAGATTACCAATTCTCAAGCCAGCAATGAAATACAGGGAGAAGAAGGCATAATTGTAATTGATAAAATATCAACACCGAAAGTGGTAAAAATCTTTTATAACAATGGTTCAAGTGAGGATATTGGACAAGAACAATGTAATGACTTTATGTATTATGAGGTAGAAGAGTTTATTCATTTAATAAACAATCATAAAATAGAGTCAAATATTAATTCCTTGCAGCTATCCTTAGATGTAATGGAAGTCATAGATGATTGTAGAAAGCAAATCGGTCTTATCTTTCCAGCAGATGTGTAAAAATATAGGTGCAACTATGCAATAGCATTGTTGTTTGGCAAAAATGACGAATTTCTACAAAGACATTGGTTTTTGTCGTATGTCTTGCCTTTACAGTTTTACATATTTCATATATATTATGTCTTATACCCTTATAATGGGACGCAATTATCTAAGTATCTCAAGAGAATGATGGAGGTGAAAGGTATGGCTATAAAAACCATAGGAAAGCATTGTAAAGGCTGTGGAGTTTGTGTAACTTTCTGTCCTAAACAAGTATTAGGGCTAGATGCTCTAGGCAAGATTACAGTTGTAGATGAAACAAAATGTATTACCTGTAAACAATGTGAAATGCGTTGTCCTGATTATGCAATATTTGTAGAAAAAAAATAGGGGAGTGATTTATAAGTGGCAAAGGTACTGCTCTTGCAAGGAAATCAAGCTTGTGCTGAAGGTGCGATCGCTGCGGGTGTTACGTTTTTCGCAGGTTATCCAATTACACCGTCAACGGAAATTGCTGAGATAATGGCAAAACGCCTGCCAGAAGTTGGTGGCAAATTTATTCAAATGGAAGATGAGATTGCAGGCATTGGAGCGATTGTTGGTGCTTCTCTGACTGGTAAAAAAGTGTTGACTGCTACAAGTGGTCCTGGTTTTTCTTTAAAACAAGAATTTATTGGATATGCGACGATTGCAGAAGTTCCGATTGTAATCGCCAACGTACAGCGGGTAGGTCCGAGTACTGGACAACCGACAGCTCCTGCTCAAGGAGATATGATGCAGGCAAGATGGGGAACCCACGGGGATCATCCTGTTATTGCCCTGACTCCAGCAAGTGTACCAGAGTGCTTTACTCTGACTATTAAGGCTTATGAACTATCAGAAAAATATCGCATGCCTGTTCTATTAATGTTAGATGAGATCATTGGGCATATGCGTGAAAAAATAGAGATTCCTGATTATGATACCATTGAAAAACCTGTCCGCAAAGGTCCAAGAGTAGGACCTAGTGAGTTTAAAGCCTATGAGCCGGATAGTGATGGTGTACCTCCTATGGCTGATTTCGGTACAGGCTACCGCTATCATGTAACAGGCTTAGTACATGATGAAACGGGCTTCCCAAATGGGTCCCCTGCAGCCACTGAAAAGCTTCTTAAAAGGCTGCATGAGAAGGTAGAACGTGATATTGATAAAATCACTATGTATGAAGAATATAAACTGGATGATGCTGAAATTGCGATTGTGACCTATGGGGGAACTGCGCGTTCTGCATATGCAGCGATTGATATGGCTCGTGAAGAAGGTATTAAGGTTGGCATGTTCCGCCTAATTTCCGTATGGCCTTTCCCTGAAAAAGAGATTGCCCAATTGGCCCAGAAAGTGAAAGTGATTGTTGTTCCTGAGCTTAACTACGGTCAAATGGTGGGTGAAGTCAAAAAAGCTGTGGAAGGCAAAGTACCAGTAAAACCAATGTCTAAATATGACTCTGAGCCGATTTCACCAAAAGAATTACTAGAATTTGTGAAAAATCTTTAATTTAGGGAGGTAAAATAGATTGGAAAAATTAATTGAAAAATACTATCGCCCTCGCTTGCCGCATATTTGGTGTCCAGGCTGTGGTAATGGTATTGTTACCAGTTCTATTATAAAAGCGATTGATAAATTAGGACTTGACCAGGATAAAACCGTAATTGTATCCGGCATCGGCTGTTCTTCAAGAGCATCAGGCTATCTGAATTTTGATACGGTTCATTCGCTGCATGGTCGTGCTTTGCCTGTGGCTACGGGTATTAAACTGGCTGACCCTGAACTAAATGTAATTGTTATTACTGGTGATGGAGACGGCACTGCCATTGGCGGCAATCATTTCATTCATACTGCTCGCCGTAACATTAATTTAACGGTTATTTTATTCAATAACAACATTTATGGCATGACAGGCGGTCAATATTCACCACTGACGCCAACGGATAGTAAAGCAACAACTGCACCTTATGGCACCTTAGAACGTGCTTTTGATATAGCAGAATTGGCAAAAGCTGCTGGCGCTACATACGTAGCCCGGGGTACGGCTTTTCATGCCAATATGCTAGTGGACGTGATTGCCAAAGGTATTAGTCATGATGGATTTTCTTTGATCGAGGCAGTGACCCAATGTCCGATCTATTTCGGTCGTCAAAACAAAAAAGGCGATGCTTCTGCTATGCTTAAAACCCAGCGTGATAATGCGGTTACTGTAGAAGCAGCTAAAAAATTAAGTCCAGAACAACTGGAAGGAAAATTCAAAATCGGTGTACTGCATCAAAGTGAGGCACCGGAATATACAAAACAATATCAAGCAATTATTGATAGAGCACAGAAAGGAGCTAAATAATATGATTGAAATGCGTTTATCTGGCTCTGGCGGACAGGGATTAATTTTGGCAGGTATTATTTTAGCAGAAGCAGCATTACTCGATGGCAAGATGGCCATTCAGTCTCAGTCTTATGGACCAGAGGCAAGAGGTGGTGCTAGTAAATCAGAAGTTATTATTTCGGAAAAAGCAATCCACTATCCAAAAGTAACCAAGCCTAATCTTGTTTTGGCAATGACTCAAGAAGCGGTGGATAAGTACTCAAAGGATTTACCTGCTGATGGCATATTGATGATTGATACAACTTTTGTTAAAAAAGTACCAGATCATTTAAAAAATGTATATCATCTTCCCATTACGGAAAAAGTGACAGCAGAACTTGGAAAGGCATTATTTGCCAATATTGTTGCTTTAGGGGCGATTGTAGCCACAACAAAAGCAGTGAGTGTTGAATCCATTACAACAGCAATTCTTCACAGAGTTCCAAAGGGAACAGAAGACATTAATAAACGTGCTCTTGAACTTGGCATAGCGTTAGTTGCTAAATAAAGAGAGGTTAGTTTCATGCAAAAGGAAGCAGCATCTTTTAGAGGCTGCTTCCTTTTATAGTTTAATTGATAAATAGAATATTTAGCGTTACAGCGTTTACTTATTATTTTTAATTATAGGAATTATAAGTTTTATAGGTGAAAAATATAAGACATTATGAACCACAAAGGCACAATGCCGCTGATGCGGCACACAAAGGAGTACACAAAATAAGTTGTAAATAGAACCCTTTGTGTCCTTTGCGTCTTTGTGGTTCGATTGTTTAAAGTATGCATCAGCATTTTACTTACTTCAATATTATAACAATAAGATTTTAAATATTTTTACAAATCTTGTATGGCTTGACATGCTGTACAAAAAAGAATAAAATAAATTTAATTCCTAGCAATTCACTATGTATACTAGGGATTAAACCCTGAAAAATAGATAAAGATAATAACTGACGGATAGTAATAATGAGGTGAAAAAATGGCAGAAAAACTCTTAGCAATTCATGGGTTACATGCAGCCGTTGAAGGCAAAGAAATCTTAAAAGGCTTGAATCTTGAAATTAATAAAGGCGAGGTTCATGTTATTATGGGTCCTAATGGCTCCGGCAAATCAACGTTAGTGAATTTGATTATGGGCCATCCAAAGTATGAAATAACCGCTGGGTCCATTGCTTTTGAGGGTGAAGACATTACAGCTTTAAAAACCTATGAAAGAGCTAGAAAAGGAATCTTTCTATCTTTCCAAAATCCTGAAGAAATACCAGGGATAACGGTAGAAAATTTATTGCGGACAGCAAAAAATGCGATAACCGGTGAAACTATTAAAATTATGGCTTTTAAGAAAGAACTGAAACAAGCTATGGAGAGCTTAAAAATAGACAATACATATGCAGCACGACATGTAAACGTCGGCTTTTCAGGTGGAGAAAAGAAAAGAAATGAAATATTACAAATGATGATGCTCAATCCTCAATTGGCAATGCTGGATGAAACGGATTCGGGCTTAGATATTGATGCCGTTCGTATTGTTTCCTCAGGAGTAAAACACTTCAAAAACGAGCAGAATGCAATTTTAATTATTACACATAATACCAAGATTCTTGAGCAATTAGACGTAGATTATGTTCACATCTTAATGAACGGGAAAATTCTCCAGACGGGTGATGCTTCTTTGATATCCCAAATCAATGAAAATGGTTTTCTACATCTGGGAGGAGACGCTCTGGATTCAGGTGAGGTGAATACGCTTCATGGATAAGAAAAAGACTGTTGTTGAGGATATTGATCGAGGTCTTTATGATATTAAAAATAAAGATCGCTATCGTTATAAAGCCTCAAAAGGACTAACCCCTCAAATTGTGCTGGATATTTCCAAAGAAAAGAATGATCCAGAATGGATGCGAGAGTTTCGCCTTCGTTCTTTAGAAATTTACAATCAAACACCTATGCCGACATGGGGACCTTCTCTGCACGAACTGGATATGGATGATATTGTTACCTATGTCCGCCCAGACACAGAAATGAAGGGAAAGTGGCAAGAGGTTCCTGATGATATTAAAGATACATTTGAACGTCTGGGAATTCCCCAAGCTGAACGAGAATCATTAGCTGGTGTAGGAGCTCAGTACGATTCTGAAGTAGTGTATCACAGTGTCAAAGAAGAACTGGTCAAGCAAGGTGTAGTCTATACTGACATGGAAAGTGCCCTAAGAGAGTATGAGCCTATGATTAAGGAATATTTCATGAAGCTTGTTACACCAAATGATCATAAATTTGTAGCCCTGCATGGAGCTGTTTGGTCAGGTGGTTCCTTTGTCTACGTTCCGCCTGGTGTTCAGGTGGAAATACCGCTGCAGTCTTATTTTCGTTTGAATTCGCCAGGGGCAGGGCAGTTTGAGCATACATTAATTATCGTGGATAAAGGGGCGAAACTTCATTTTATTGAAGGCTGTTCTGCTCCTAAATATAATGTTACGAATTTGCATGCAGGATGCGTTGAGTTATACATAAAAGAAGATGCTAGTCTCCGCTACTCTACCATCGAAAACTGGTCGAGAAATATGCTGAATTTAAATACCAAGCGAGCCTTGGTAGAAAAAAATGGCAGCATTGAATGGGTTTCTGGTTCTTTTGGTTCTAAGATTTCTATGCTGTATCCCCGTAGTATTCTCAAGGGAGAAGGAGCACGAGCGGATTTTAACGGTGTCACTTTTGCGGCTGGCGGGCAGGTGCTGGATACAGGGGCGGCTGTGATTCATGCGGCACCGTATACCTCTTCCAATATTAATTCCCGGTCTATTTCCAAAGGCGGAGGAGTTGCTGTTTATCGTGGTGCGGTAAAAGTAGCGGCCAATGCCCACCATTGCAAATCCTTGGTAAGCTGCGAATCCTTAATGCTGGACGATCTTTCTCGTTCTGATACCCTGCCGGTCATTGATATTCAAAATGATGAGGTAGATATCGGTCACGAAGCAAAAATTGGCAGAATCAGCGAGGAGGCTATCTTTTATCTCATGAGCCGGGGTATTAGTGAGCAAGAAGCTAAAGCTATGATTGTAAGAGGGTTTGCAGAACCGATTGCCAAGGAGCTTCCCTTGGAATATGCTGTGGAAATGAATAATTTAATTAATATAGAACTGGAAGGCACCATTGGATAGGGGATGATGATATGGAAAAACTACAGAAGAATTTAAGCCCGATTCCAGTAAAAACCTGGAATTGGCTAGGTGTTAATAGTGCTGTCCTTGAAGCTGATATTCCTGCTATAACGGATTACTCCAAGCAGCCTATAACGAAAGGCTCAGAAAAGGGAGTAACCATTACAGATATCCGCTTGAATAGAGATACCATTAAATTTATGGAAAAGAAAATGGACGTTGGCGCGAGTGAAGCAATGAGAGACTTTGTTAAGAAGAATCAAAACAGCGGTTATTTCATTGAAATAGAAGAAGGGGAGAAAATAGGAACTCCTATTATCCTTCAATATGACTTAGATGAGGAAAATCCAACTCTAGTAGATGACCACTTTATCCTTGCTCATGAAAAAAGCGAGGTGAACATTATCATCAACTATACATCTTCCTGTACTAAAAATGGGTTTCACAGTGGTGTGACCAAAGTTTTTGCTAAGCGGGGGGCTGTTGTTCATTTAATTAAAGTGCAAATGCTGGCTGACCAAGATACTCATGTCGATACCATTAGTGCGATCACTGATGAAAAAGGGCAGGTTGATTTCACCTTGATAGAACTAGGTGCCCTACAAACCATTACAGGATGTAGAACACAATTGGTGGGGAAAAACAGCACTGGAACGATTCATTCTCTCTATTTTGGTGATCAGAATCGTAAAATTGATATTAATTATGTACAGACCCATCAGGCTCGTGAATCTTTGAGCAGTATAGAAGCACGAGGCGTACTCTTAGATCACAGTCAAAAAGTCTTTAAAGGTACATTGGACTTTATTAAGGGGTCCAGCGGCTCTAAGGGCAAAGAAGAGGAATATACGGTTTTATTAAGTCCAACCGTACGGAATCGTTCGACACCACTGATGCTGTGTGGGGAAGATGCGGTTGAAGGGCAACATGCTGTTAGTACAGGAAAAATGGATGAAAATAAACTTTTTTATCTGATGAGCAGAGGGCTTAGTGAAGTAGAGGCAAAAAAATTAATTATCGAAGCTGAATTTCAGCCCATTCTGGAAAAAGTACCAGTGATCGAATTGAGAGATACAATTTCTATGTATCTAAGGAGGCGGCTAAATCATGTCTAATAATTACGTCAATGATTTTCCTATCTTGCAAAAAACGATGAATGGAAAACGGCTTGTTTACCTTGATAATGGAGCTACAACTCAAAAACCTCTCTCGGTTATCAATGCTGTTCAAGAATATTATGCATCCTTTAATGCCAATCCTCATCGAGGCGCTTACGAGTTAAGTGTTACGGCTACTCAAATTTATGAAGATGCTCGAGAGAAGGTTAGAAAATTCTTGGGGGCAGAAAAAACAAGTGAAATTATTTTCACTAAGAATGCCACCGAATCTTTAAATTTATTGGCTTATAGCTATGGTATGACCTTTATTAATCCCGGTGATGAAATTGTTATTTCTATTGCTGAGCATCACAGCAATATCGTGCCTTGGCAGCAGGTGGCTAAAGCGAAGGGAGCTACGTTACAATATTTATATGTGAATGAAGCCGGCATTCTAACGGATGAGGAAATCGAAAAGAAAATTAGCAGCAGAACCAAAATCGTAGCGGTTACCCAGGTATCAAATGTGCTTGGTATTATCAACCCCATTGAAAAGATTGTGCATAAGGCGCATAGCGTGGGGGCTGTTGTGATTGTTGATGGTGCACAAAGTGTTCCTCACTTTTCCGTGGATGTAAAAGTATTAGATGTTGATTTCTTAGTCTTCTCGGGACACAAGATGTTGGCTCCTATGGGAGTCGGCGTACTATACGGTAAAGAACAATTGTTGGATAAAATGCCGCCTTTCTTAAGCGGCGGAGATATGATTGAGTATGTATGGGAACAGGATACTTCTTTTGCACCACTGCCAGCTAAATTTGAAGCGGGAACACAAAATGTGGGAGGAGTCTTAGGACTGTCAGCAGCCATAGACTATGTTGAGAAGGTCGGTTTTTCCAATATAGAACAGATTGAAAAAGAATTAATTCATTATGCGATACCGAAACTTCAACAGCTCCCTTTTATTACTCTTTATGGATGCGAAGATCTTTCGAAAAAGACCGGGGTAATATCTTTTAATGTAAAAGATATTCATCCCCATGATGTATCCTCTATTTTGGATGCCGATGGGATTGCTATACGAGCTGGTCATCATTGTGCGCATCCCTTGATGCAATATCTTGGAGTGAATGCAACATGTCGTGCTAGTTTTTATTTTTATAATACACGTGAAGATGTAGATGCATTGATAAATGCCTTAGGACGTGTCAGGGGAGTGCTTGGCTATGGATCTTAGTGAGATTTATACGGAAATTATTGCAGAGCATAATAAATCAAAGCGAAATAAAAAACAGATGGAAAATCCTACGGTGATCCTAAAGGGCAGAAACCCAAGCTGCGGCGATGAAATAGAACTCGCATTAAAGGTAGAGAAGAATATCATCCAAGATGCTTCCTTTACGGGGGTTGGCTGCGCGATTTCCCAAGCTTCTACATCAATGATGATTGATTTGGTTCGCGGGCAGACCATTGAAAAAGCACAACTGCTGATTGATACCTTTCTAGGCATGATCAAACGGGAGATCACGGAGGAGGAGCAATTGGAAATATTAGATGAAGCAGTTGCCTTACAAAATATTTCCAACATGCCTGCCAGAGTGAAATGTGCAGTTTTATCATGGCATACACTGGAAAGCGCGATTACAACAGAAGAAGGAAAAACAAGTGAAAGCAGCCAATCATCCCATTAAATGACTGCATGATACACCAAAGAAGACTCATTATCGGATGAGTCTTTTTTCTTATTCTTTTCCTGGCGGAGGCTGGTGTAATTGCTTGTATAAAAGACAGAAGGGTGTGTTAAGCTAACAAGGGGGGATACTATGAACAAGCAGAAACTTTTACTACTCTGTGGTTTACTTAGCATCATTTTGTTAGTGACGTCTTGTACTCCTGCGAAAAAACCAGAAACCCAGGTAATTCCTGAGATGGGGGAGGAGACGACTCCAGCTGATAATGATAAATATAAGAGGGGGAATAATATTCCTGGAAAGTTGTATTGGGCCGGCAGCGCACATGATAAAAAGGTCGCCTTAACCTTTGATGATGGACCAGAGAATGACTGGACGCCTAAGATTCTGGCAATTTTGAAAGAAAAGGACATAAAGGCAACTTTCTTTGTGATTGGCAAGCAAGCTAAAGTATATCCAGATATGCTAAGGAAAATTGATGAAGAAGGACATATTATTGGCAATCATACCTTTGATCATGCTGATCTAACAAAGTTGGATGCCCCAAGCGTAACAAAAGAAATCGCCGAATGTGCGCTTGTAATCAATCGCATTATCGGGAAAACACCTACACTAGTGCGACCGCCCTTTGGTTTTCATAATGAAATAGCAGATACTGCAATTTACTCCAGAAATAATAAGATTATCTTGTGGTCCTTGGATACGGATGACTGGCAGGGACCAGATGCTGCAACTGTTAAGGAGCGGGTAGTGCCTAAAATGAAAAATGGCTATATCATTTTACAGCATAATGGGGTCAATCCTCATTTAGGTGGCAGTGTAGAAGCCTTGCCAATTATGATTGAAGAATTAAAAAAACAAGGATATGCATTTGTTACCATTCCAGAATTATTAGAGCTTCAGCCTTATGAAAAATAAGCAGAATGCTTTTAGGTAAGGGTGCTCTGCTTTCAATTTAATAAATCCGGGGCTGCCCTCAAAATGCAAACGAAAAGGGGCAGCCTCGTTATTTTTATTATAGAGGATATTTTTGAAAGGAAATAAGCATTTCAGACGGCTATTTTGGTGTTGGGGTTCAATTTTCTAGTTACATTGAGGAGTAAATAGTATAATATAGAAGAACTAGGCGTAGCGTTCAGTGATTAAATCATAAGGAGGATGTAGAATGGCAGCACCAACTAAGTCAGAAATTCAATCTGTAGAACAATCATTTCTAAAACGTTTTGGTTTAATTATAGGTGCATTGATATTACTTGGCATTGTTCTCATGCCTACCCCTGAAGGATTACCTATAGCAGGCCATAGGATGCTTGCTATTCTAGTGTTTTCTGTTATTATTTGGATGACAGACACGATATCCTATCCGGCTAGTGCTGCTGTTATCATGGCGTTGATGGCTTTCCTGGTTGGGATATCTCCTAATGAGGCTGATCCAAAAACAATAATAGGAACGGCTCAAGGCTTAAGGATGGCATTAGACGGTTTTAGTAATACGGCACTCGCATTAGTGGGTGGAGCTCTTTTTATTGCAGCTGCCATGATGCAGACGGGGCTAGATAAGAGAATTGCCTTATTTGTTCTATCAAAAATCGGCGCTAAAACCAATAGGGTACTAATTGGTGTAATATTGGTAGGGTTTATTCTTAGCTTCTTTGTGCCAAGTACTACTGCACGTGTGTCTTGTATGGTTCCTATTGTTATGGGGATTATAGGGGCATTTGGTGTAGAACATAAGAGTAAGTTTGCGGGGATGATGATGATTGCCGTAGCGCAAGCGGATAGCATTTGGAATGTAGGGATTAAGACGGCAGCTGCTCAAAATATGATTGCATTAGGCTTTATTGAGAAGCAGCTTGGTATTTATATTAGCTGGCTAGATTGGTTTATCGCTGCTGTTCCTTTTTCCATTTTTATGTCCGTGGCTTTGTACTACGTGCTAATGAAACTGATGCCTCCTGAAACAGATGAAATTGCAGGTGGAAAAGAAGCGGTTGCTAAAGCTTTGACTGAACTTGGACCTATGAAATTAAATGAAAAGAAGTTAATGATAATATCGGTAATACTTCTTGTTTTATGGGCAACGGAGAAGATTCTGCATCCCTTCGACACTTCTTCTACGACCATTGCTGCCATTGCAATTATGCTATTACCTGGTATTGGTATTATGACCTGGAAGGAAGCTCAGTCTAAAATACCTTGGGGAACATTACTCTTATTCGGGGTCGGTATTAGTCTTGGTTCGGCACTTCTTTCGACCAAAGCTGCTACATGGCTTGCAAAGATTATTGTTGCCATTTTTGGCTTGCAAACGATGCCAATATTAATGATTCTGGCAGTTTTATCAGCATTTCTTATTATTATTCACCTTGGATTTGCCAGTGCTACGGCGCTGGCGGCAGCTATGATACCAATTATTATATCCATACTGCAGGGTGTGAAGACTCCAGGCGTCAATATAGTAGGAATGACGATGATCTTACAGTATGTTGTGAGCTTTGGCTTTATTTTACCAGTTAATGCGCCACAGAATATGGTGGCCTATGGTACTGAAACCTTTGAAGTAAAGGACTTTATCAAAACAGGTATTCCATTAACCGTTATCGCCTATCTTTTGATCATGATACTAGGTGCTACGTATTGGAAGTGGCTAGGATTAGTTTAAAATAAAAGGAAGTAGCATGATGCTACTTCCTTTTATTTTATCTGTTGCATAAAAGATAGAAATATGTGTTAAGCTAAAGATATCTTTTTGTCGAAAGCTTCATAACCTTTGCATTTTTGTTCTTCAAAATTAAATCATCAAAACAGTAAATTGAACTATTTTTCTTTACTAAATTTTACATAGTTTTATTATGCGTGTATCCTTATTAAATAAGATAGTTGTTACATCGTATATTGAATGTTAAAATAAGAAAAATATGCCTTTAATTTTATTACGCCATGGATGCTTACTTTTCCTTTGTAGGTAATAGGATAGGAATGTGAAAAATCTTTGTAGTAAGAGTGTTGATGAAGGTAAATATGAGGGGAGTGAAACGTAGTGATTTCTATCTCGTTTGATAGAAATTAGCTAGGGGAAAAATGATGGATCATACAATGCTGGAAAAATATGCACGTCTTATTGTAAAAACGGGGGTTAATATTCAAAAAGGGCAAACCTTGGTAATTGCTTCGCCCATCGAATGTGCCTCTTTTACCAGAATGATAGCCCAGTATGCTTATGAAGAGGGCGCAAGAGATGTTGTTGTTACCTGGAAAGATGAGTTATTGTCTAAGATTCGATTCCTGCAGGCACCGGAAGAGGTGTTTGAAGAGTTTCCAGAGTGGCAGAAGGATTATTATTTGTCTTATGTAAAACAAGGAGCGGCTTTTGTCAGCATTGCCGCATCTGATCCTGAACTTCTCAAGGATGTGAATCCTGGAAGATTAGTAAAGGTGCAGAAAGCCAGTAACACGGCACTCAAAGAATATAGAGAAAGATTGATGAGTAATAAAAATACCTGGTGTGTTGTATCCATTCCTACTAAATCTTGGGCTAAAAAAGTTTTTTCTGAATTATCAGAGGATGAAGCGGTTGCTAAGCTCTGGGATGCTATTCTTAAAACGGTGAGAGTCGATACACAAGATCCAGTTGCAGCTTGGGAAGAGCATAAGCAAAATTTAAAGAAAAGTTCAGATTTCTTAAATTCGAATCAATTTCAGTATCTGCAGTATAAAAATTCATTAGGTACGGATTTGAAGATCGAACTTCCTAAGAATCATATATGGCTTGGTGGTTCGGAATATACTCCGGAAGGATTGGAATTTGTCGCCAATATGCCAACGGAAGAAGTATTTACTTTACCTAAAAAAACAGGTATTCAAGGTACCGTAGTGAGCTCAAAGCCATTAAATTATAATGGCAATGTCATTGATCATTTTTCTCTTACGTTTAAAGATGGGAAGATCGTTGATTTTACTGCTGAGCAGGGGTATGAGATTCTAAAAGGACTGATTGAGACAGACGAGGGTTCTTATTATCTTGGTGAAGTGGCTTTGGTGCCTTACAATTCACCAATCTCCAATTCAAATATCCTGTATTTTAATACGTTATTTGATGAAAACGCTTCATGCCACTTGGCTATAGGAAAAGCGTATCCTGTGTGCATCAAAGATGGTGAGAATTTGGCAAAAGAAGAATTAGAAGCATTAGGTGTCAATGATTCTTTGGTACATGTAGATTTTATGATCGGAACCAAGGATCTTGAAATCATTGGAACGACAGCAGCAGGGAAAGAAATACCCGTATTTAAAAATGGTGATTTTGCTTTCTGAAAATAGTAAGTAATTAATAGTATTTAAGCAGAATGTGACCGTCTTCTCAGCTGAGAAGATGGTCACATTCTGCTTAGTTTGCTGTTGTAGTTATTCAAAGAATATACTTATACGAACACTTTGGATGCTTTACTGCTCAAGTTGAACGATATAGGCGGCACCGATGTTTAATGAAATGCTTTGAGTAGTTGTGGAGATAGTATTATCTTGGTCATTGCTGCGACTTTTAACTTTTCCATGAATTGATGTTATTATGATTTAATAACGGAGGCGACTTGATACATGCAACCGCCATACTCATTTAATTGATCTTTTAAGTCTTTTTCGTTGACTGCGTCAGGTGTTAATTGAAGAGCAAGCGTGGCGCCGCTGCCTGTTTTACGGGAAAAAGTAGATACTTGTTTAATATGGAGAATCGGTAAGTTTGACTTACGGATATTGTCGATAATTTCTTCAATACTTCTTTCTGTATCGCCGATTTCTATTTGAAAGTTCTCATGTTTAGCCAAGGTAATCACTCCTCTACTTTTTTTGTTTACTTCGACAGTTATATAGTATTTCCTTTCAAGAAAATTTTTATTAATAGATATTTATTATTCGAGTAATCAATTTTTATTGTTTTATATAGAAAACAATAAAAAATTGACATAGGTTATCTGGAATGGTAAAATATTGATAATTTCATGGAGATTTAGTGATACAATTTAATATGATTAAATTTAAATGAATCCCATTGCTGATCAGAAATCTGAAGGCTGGGCGCATGAATTAATTGCGCTCGCCTTATTTTTTATATTTTTTACTCTGGTTGTATTTTACTGGGTAATGGGTTATTGCTGTGGGATGGATTCAAAAATGGCTGGAGAAAAAGCTTATGATAGCGGGAGGGGCATCATAAGTAGGCAGGACAAATTATAGGTCTCCCAGCTTGATACGCTTATCTGTTGGCATCCTGCAGATATTGTTCTTGATCTTGAGTAAGCCATGAAGTAAGATAAGAAAATAAGAATAGTGGAGGCATTGTTAATTAACATCAACAATGCTCCTTTGTTTCATGAATCAAGTAAGCAGCAAGTTTTGAATCGGGAAGTTTGTTATCATGTATTGATAACTTCTATGTAGCATATTTATAAAAATACAGCATCAATTCTAATCCTATATACTTATAGATTCAGAGTTGAGACTGTACTAACAGGAGGAAATCAACGCATGATAAAAAGATTCATTTTCTTATTTTGGGGATTATTTCTTTTTGCTCTTGGAATTGTAATGACCATTAAGAGCAATTTGGGAACATCACCATGGGATGCTCTTCATCTAGGATTAATTCATTATCTTCCATTGACCTTAGGGCAAGTATCCCAGTTAACAGGAATTTTAGTGATTGTTGCCAGTTGCTTTTTAGGAATGAAGCCAGGCTGGGGTACCATTGCTAATATGTATTTCATTGGTTTTTTTATGGATGTAATTATGGATAATAAGTGGATTCCTGATCCTACTTATTGGGTATTCCAAAGCGGGCTCTTACTGGCAGGTATCTTAATTATTGGCTGGGGAAGTTTTTTTTATCTTTCTGCTGCTCTGGGGGCCGGTCCTAGAGATAGCTTCATGGTGGGAGCGGTTACTAAAACAGGTTATCCAGTGTGGAAAGTTAGAACTGTCATTGAAAGTAGTATTGCAATTTTAGGCTACTTTCTAGGAGGACCGATTGGTATTGGTACCATCATTATTGCTTTGACGTTGGGACCTTCCGTCCAATGGGCTTTTTCCCTTGTGGGAAAAAAGGCTCAGGAGATAGAGCATGATTCTTTAACCATTCGGTTAGAACAATAAAAGAAAAATGGCAGCAGGATTATATAGATATTTGTAAAATAGTTCTTTATATGGAAGGAATGTGATTTATGGGAGGTAGAAAGTGAGGAAATTTAGCTTTATTAAAATATGTTTTGGGTTGATGTTCCTTTGGATAATCTCCATATCCAATACCTTGGCTTTTGGAAATTTTCAACCTACAACGATTAAAAAAAATTATTTAAAGAATGAAGTCGTAGTCGATTTTACGATAATGGGATCATCAATTGCCACGCAAGAACAATGTGTAACGTATCTTCTAAAGCGAAATCCCTTGCCTTTGCTTACAACCACTCCCAAGCAATTGGTTGAGTACTATTACCAAGAGGCAGGATTGGAAGGAATACGTCCAGATTTAGCATTTGCACAAGCATTACATGAAACGGGCAATTTTCGTTATGGTGGTGATGTGATACCATTACAGAATAATTACTGTGGACTGGGTACAACAGGTAACGGTGTCAAGGGGGCGTGGTTCCCTTCGGCGCAAATTGGTGTTAGGGCGCAGATTCAACATTTGTTGGCTTATACGACAACGAGGCCGCCAGCGCTGTCTATTGTTGATCCCCGATATAATCTAGTGAAAAGTACAGATAAGTTCGGGCAATCTCTTACATGGACGGATTTAAATGGTAAGTGGGCTGTCCCTGGGAAGACCTATGGGCAGATGATACTAAAAATTCATGAAAAAATTCTAATGGAAGAATAATCAGAAAAAAGTGTCTTTATTTGACATCTTTTTTTAATCTTTAACTTAAAAAAAAAGACCGGCACAAAAATAAAAAAAGTAATTTGCAGGAAGGGATTGTAATAAATTCGTCGAATAAAAATAAGATTGACTGAATAGTCATTTTGAAAAGGAGTGGTTTCGATATAGATTGGAAAATTCTACCTTACATAAGGTATATTCCATAGAGGTGTTTATGACAGTGAATACAACAGTGGAGTAGCAGCAGGCAAGAAAGTAAAAATTAGTGTTAGCAGAGTTAAGGGAGGTAAATAATTTGGTTCGCATAAGTTCAAATGTAAGATGGCGCAATTATATGGCATTAATTATTTTTAGTATGGTGATAATAAGCGGCTGCAGCAAGCAGGCAGCACCAGCACCGCAGGCTGTGGCAGTAAAAGCGATGCAGGTGGCTAGGAAAGATACTCCAATTGCATATGAATTTGTTGGGACAATAGAGGCCAAAAATGAAGTTCAAGTACGGGCTAAGGTTTCTGGTAATATTGTGGATAAAATGGTAACCGGTGGAGCTGAAGTAACAGAGGGGCAGCCAATATTTCGCATTGACAGTCGTCAATATAATTCCGCGTTGCTGACAAATCAGGCAACAGCTGCTCAAGCAGAAGCCTTGCTAGCCAAATCTCGCAAGGATGTTGACAGATATAACCAACTTGCGGCTCAAGGTGCCATTGCCCAGGAGACTCTAGATAATGCATTGGCAGAGGAAAAACAAAATACCGCTGCAGCTAATGCCAATTGGGCTAAAGTGCAGCAAGCACAGGAAGATATTCAGGACACAATGATTCTTTCTCCATTGAATGGCAGGATTGATATTAATGATTTAAGTATTGGCAGCTTTGTAACGGCAGGATCAACAATCATGGCTACGATTTCTTCCGTTGACCCAGTCATGGTAAAGTTTAGTATGAGTGAAAATGAATATTTACAGTTTGCTAAAAATAAAGGTGCTTCTCCAGCAGAGTGGGGACGGGATTTGAAGCTGATTCTCAGCGACGGATCTACCTACCCAATCACTGGGCAAATCGAACAGGTAGATAAAGGCTTAGCAACTGGTACAGGTACACTGAGTTTTAAAGCGTCTTTTGCCAATCCTAACAAGCTTCTGGTTCCCGGTATGTTCGCTCGTGTTGCGGTACAAAGTGAAGTGCGCTCAGGCGCTCTCTTAATTCCGCAAAGAGCTGTTCAGCAAATGCTGGATAAGACTCTCGTTACTGTGGTTGGCGAAGGTGAGAAAGCAGAAACACGAGCAGTTAAAATGGGCACAAAAATTGGTAACATGTGGGTAGTGGAAGAGGGTTTGACAGAAAATGACCGTGTTGTTGTAGAAGGCTTTTTAAAGACTCCGCCAGGAACACCTGTAACGGTAACAATGATTGGCCCGGATGATTTACAAACTCCGGCGAAGCAATAGGAGGTAATCTGGTGGCTAAGTTTTTTATTGATCGTCCCATTTTTGCGATCGTATTATCGATTGTTATTGTATTAATTGGTTCAATATCAGCATTTAATTTGCCGATAGCCCAATATCCGCAAATTACACCACCGCAAGTTAGTGTAAGTGGTAGTTATACAGGTGCGAATGCTGAAGTTGTAGAACAGACGATGGCCCAATTGATTGAACTACAAGTCAATGGGACAGAAGATATGGTTTCAATGCAATCAACGAGTTCTGATTCAGGTTCCTACTCGTTGACTGCAAAGTTTGATTTGAGTAAAAATCCTGATATGGCAACGGTACAAACCCAAAATCGGGTAGCACAAGCCAATGCGTCTCTTCCTTCGGAAGTTACCACAGCAGGTCTTACAACTCGTAAAGTTTCTCCAGATAATTCTCTAATCTTTACCTTATGGTCTCCTAAGGGAAGCTATGATAGTACTTTCTTAAAGAATTATGGCAGCATTTACCTTATCGAAGATTTGAAAAGAATCAAAGGTGTAGGGAACATCATGGAATATGGTGCCGATTATGGTATGAGAATCTGGTTGCAGCCAGACAAAATGGCTCAGTTGAAACTCACGGGGAGTGACGTCTCGAATGCTATTAGTACTCAGAATATCCAGGCTCCAGCGGGAACTATTGGTCAAAGACCGACTTCTTCTCAGCAAGAATTTCAATATACGGCAAGAGTACAAGGGCGTTTAACTGAGCCAAAAGAGTTTGAAAATATTATTGTTAGCTCTCAGAATGGCAACTTTATTCGTATAAAAGACATAGCCAAAGTTGAAATGGGAGGCAAAGAGTATGGCTTCCAGTCTTTTCTTAACGGACATGATGCAGTAGCTTTTGCTGTCCAACTTACGACTGATGCAAACGCATTAGAAACCATTACGCAGGTTCAAGAAAAATTAGAAGAAGCATCCAAAAAGTTTCCTTCGGATGTTGCTTATTATTCTGTCGTTGATAATACGAAATTCGTACGAGAATCGATGAAGGAAGTTGCGAAAACTTTCGCAGAAGCACTGGTACTGGTGCTTTTGGTCGTATTTTTATTTCTGCAAAGCTGGCGTGCTACTCTCATTCCAATGCTCGCCATTCCGGTTTCTTTAATTGGAACTTTTGGTGCGTTTATGGTGATGGGCTTTTCCATTAATACTCTGACCCTTTTTGCCATGGTATTGGCCATAGGGCTTGTGGTAGATGATGCGATCATTGTAATTGAAGCAGTGGAGCATCATATGCGATATAATGGCATGACTCCCAAAGAAGCAACGAAATTGGCTATGAGTGAAGTATCAGGTCCCGTTGTTGCGATTGCCTTTGTGTTGGCATCTGTATTTATTCCTGTCGCTTTTTTTGGAGGAACAACAGGTGTTTTATACAAACAGTTTGCTTTAACCATTGCAGTGTCGATGGCATTGTCTGCCATTGTTGCTTTATCTTTAACGCCGGCACTTTGTGCGTTAATCCTGAAACCTCATGATCCCAATGCTCATTCAGGTATGTTAGAGAAATTCTTCAACAAATTCAATGATGTGTTTGAGGCGACAATAGAACGATATGGTAGAGGTTTGGCGAAACTAATTAAACGGTCAGTTTTAGGTATTGTGTTCTTGGTATTACTATTGCTAGTGACTGGGAAGCTATTTCAATTAGTACCGTCTTCCTTTGTTCCTAGTGAAGACCAAGGGTACTTTATTTCAAGTATTAGCTTACCCGAGGCGGCAAGTGCGAGTCGTACCGCTACTGTTGCTAATAAAATAGCAGAAGATATGCGTGCTCTGCCAGGTGTAGAGGATACTATTGTAGTTCAAGGTTATGATATTTTGGCTGGTGCTCAGAAAGCAAATTCTGCGATTGTTTTTACAAAACTTAAGGACTGGGATGAACGAACAGCGCCAGGACTAGGTGTTGAGCAGCAAGTTATGAAAGTTTTGATAAATGGTTCCCGTGTTCCTGAAGCCAAGGTTGTTTCCTTTAATGCTCCTTCCTTACCGGGTATTGGCACCGTAGGTGGCTTTACCATGATGATTCAAGATAAAGGCGGCAATACCATTGAAGAAATAGATAGGGTTTCTAAGGAATTTATGGCTGCTGCTCGTAAGCGTCCAGAAATTGGGATGATTTACTCTACTTTTGGAATTGATACTCCTGGTTATCGTTTTGATGTAGATCGAGAAAAAGCAGAGCAGTTAGGCGTTCCCGTAAACGATATATTTACTGCATTACAGACCTTTCTTGGTGGGGTGCAGGTTAATGATTTTAACCGTTTTGGTCGATCTTATAAAGTGGTTATGCAAGCGGAACAGCAGTTCCGTAATGATGTAGAGGGAACTCGTTTCTTCTTTGTTCGTAGTTCATCTGGAGCCATGGTACCTTTAAATACCTTATTAAAACCGCAAACAATTACAGCACCTCCTGTAATTAAACGATTTAATGGGTACAGAACGATTCAAGTAGGGGGTAATCCAGCTTTAGGATATAGCTCTGGGCAAGCATTAACTGCACTGGAAGAAGTGGCAGCACAGACATTGCCTAGTGGTTTTGGCTATGAATGGGCTGATCAGAGTCGTGAAGAAAAGATATCTGGTGGTCGTGCTCCTTATGTCTTTGGTTTTGCATTGTTGTTTGTGTTCTTATGCTTGGCAGCTCTTTACGAAAGTTTTGGTATACCTTTTGCAGTTCTTTTATCAGTCCCTACAGGTATATTCGGCGCATTTTTATTCCAATTCGTACGTAATTTACAAAATGATGTTTACATGCAAATTGGGATGGTTATGCTCATTGGATTGTCGGCTAAGAATGCAATTCTAATTGTAGAATATGCCAAAGTTAGGGTTGATAAGGGAATGGAACCCGTTGCAGCCGCTATTGAGGCAGCTAAATTACGGTTACGTCCTATCATAATGACGTCATTAGCTTTCATTATTGGATGTTTGCCTCTTGTAGTTGCTACAGGTGCTGGTGCTGGTGCAAGAAATTCTATGGGAACGGCAGTTGTTGGCGGCATGCTGGCAGCGACAATCCTGGGAATATTCTTAATTCCTGTACTGTTTGTCCTGATTGAACAGGGTGTGGGTTCCATTAAAAAATTAAAGAAGCATAAAAAAGAGATTGATGTTTCTTAATGTTGAAGGTCTTGCAAAATAGATAGCAGTGAAAATGAACCCACTTTTTATAAGTGGGTTTATTTTCTTAACTGGACAGGAATACAATATTAAATGAGGAAGAGGTTCTTTCATGATTAAAAGAGTCTAGAAGGCCTGCGAGTCAGACTGATATTTGGCAGCAAATTTGCAAATTATAAGCCAAACGGTAAAATCCTTTGGTTGAAAAGATAGGTAAGATATGTTACGATGAGCCTGGAAAAGAATAATTCATGTCAAGGGGAGCTGGAGGAGCCGGCTGAGAGATAGATCTGAAATCTATGACCCTTTTTAACCTGATCTGGGTAATGCCAGCGGAGGGATGAGCGATAGAGTCTTTGTATATGCTAAAGCGCATCCTTATGGATGTGCTTTTTTATATTACTCCCTCTCAGCGTTCTCTGCGCCTCTGCGCCTCAATCATTTTTATAATTTAAGTACAATTTTGTGATTTCAATAAGGGGGAATTTATATGAAGAAGGTACTAACGATAGCTGGTTCTGATTCAAGTGGCGGGGCTGGTATTCAAGCAGATTTAAAGGCTTTTTCGGCACATGGGGTATTTGGTATGAGTGTGATTACAGCAGTGACAGCGCAAAATACCCAAGGCGTATTTGCTGTACAGGATATTGATGTAGCTGTGATTGATAAACAGATCGAAGCTATTTTTGATGACATTGCAGTAGATGCTGTGAAAATTGGCATGGTTTCTCGTACGGAGACGATTAAAGCCATAGCAAAAGGTCTTAAAAAATATAATGCCCAGAACATTGTTGTAGATCCCGTAATGATATCGAAAAGCGGTTACTATTTGTTGCAGCCCGAGGCAGTAGAGGCATTGATTTCTTACCTGCTGCCCTTAGCATCGGTTGTAACCCCCAACATTCCCGAGGCAGAGGAAATCAGTGGGCTAAGGATTCATAGCTTGAAGGATATGGAAGAAGCTGCTAACTTCATTCATCAATTAGGACCGAAGTATGTACTGCTAAAGGGCGGACATCGGGAAGATGATGCTACCGATATTTTATTTGATGGAGAAAGTTATCAATATTTGAGTACACCTCGAATTGCTACGCAAAATACCCATGGCACAGGCTGCACCTTGTCAGCTGCAATTGCTGCCAATTTGGCTAGGGGGTATTCTGCGCAAGAGGCAGTTTCTAGGGGGAAGGAATATATTCACACGGCGATTGAACACTCCTTTGCTATTGGCAAAGGTGTTGGTCCTGTTCATCATTTTTATAATTTATATAAAGGCGCAGGTATGTTAAATGACGAATGAAACAAGTAATAATGCATTAGGTTTTAATCACTTTTTATTTTTATGGTTTGGTGCGGCAATATCCATTGCTGAAATCTTAACAGGAGGGTTATTAGCTCCTCTTGGCTTTCAAAGCGGAGTAATAGCCATTGTGATTGGTCATGTGGTTGGTGTAATTATTTTGGTGCTGGGCGGTATCATTGGTACCCAGGAAAGGATACCAGCTATCGTCTCTACTCGTATTTCTTTTGGCGTATATGGATCTTATTTATTTTCAGTGTTAAATGTGCTGCAGCTTGTAGGGTGGACAGCAGTTATGATTATTGCTGCAGCCCGGTCAGCTAATGAAATCAGCAAAATGCTGTGGGGAATGGATCACCTCTCTCTTTGGAGCATGGGGATTGGCGGCTTAGTTCTTCTGTGGATCGCTCTTGGTAGAGAGGGCGGCTTAAAGAAAGTGAATATGTTAGCCGTGTTTTTGTTGTTTGGTATTACGGTACTATTGAGCAATGTAGTATTTAAAGATAGTACCGCTTTAAGTGCACCGCCTATTGGAGGAATGTCTTTTGGTGAGGCATTAGAATTGAGTGTTATTATGCCATTGTCCTGGCTGCCGCTGATTGCTGACTATACACGCTTTGCTAAAAGCAGAACAAGTGCAGCTTTGGGCAGCGGACTAGGTTATTTTATAGGTAGCTGCTGGATGTATCTGATTGGCTTAGGCGCTGCTATTATTGCAGGTAATCCCGAACCTTCTGCCATGATGCTGGCCGCTAATTTAGGATTATCAGCTCTAGGCATTATTGTGCTGGCAACAGTAACAACCACTTTTTTAGATGCTTATTCTGCTGGTGTTAGTTTCGCTAATATTTTTCCGAAGCTAGATGAGAAAAGAATTGCTTTAGTTATGACGGTGATTGGCACGGGTATCGCTTTGTGGGTGAATATTGAGCAGTACGAAAATTTCCTCCTTGCCATTGGATCTGTTTTTGCTCCATTATTTGCGGTACTATTAACTGAGTATTTTATTATTAAAAATAGGCAATTGCGTCCGGAACTTCTTGTAAATTGGAGTGCCCTAGCAGTTTGGGCCTTAGGGGTTATTATGTATCATCAGTTTATTACCATGGAGTTTGTACTGGGAGCAACCATACCGGTTCTACTCTTTACGTCACTACTTTATAAAATCATTTGGGGGTATACAAAAGAATGGAAATCCTGCAAAAAATATCCGACAGCCTCATAACTGTAAAAAACAAAAAGCCTCTGGTACATCATATTACGAACTATGTGACAGTGAATGATTGTGCCAATATAACTCTGGCCATTGGTGCTTCTCCTGTTATGGCAGATGATATAGGAGAAGTAGAAGAAATGGTTTCCTTTGCTTCTTCTTTGGTATTAAATATAGGAACTTTAAATTCGCGGAGTATTGAGTCCATGCTGGCGGTTGGCAAAAAGGCGAAAGAACGAGGGATTCCCATTGTTTTTGATCCCGTGGGAGTGGGAGCAACCAGTCTTCGAACTGCCACTGCCAAGCGAATCATAGAAGAAGTGGGGCCGTCGGTCATTCGTGGCAATATGTCGGAAATGAAGAGTTTGGCTGGCTTGGATGCGCAGATTAAGGGTGTTGATTCGACTGCTGATGAAGAAGATGGAATAACAGTAGCCAAACTGCTTTCTAAAAAGCTTAACTGTGTAATTGCGATTACCGGAAAGCAGGATATTATTGCTCAGGAAGATCAAGTTTGCTTGATTAATAATGGTCATCCTATTTTATCTCAAGTTACAGGTACAGGATGTATGGCTACATCATTGGTTGCTTCTTTTTGTGGAGCAACTGAGGAGTGGTTTGTGGGAGCGGCAGCAGGCATTATGACCATGGGCTTAGCCGGGGAATTGGCACAGCAGTCTTTGCAGGCAGGAGAAGGAATCGGTACTTTTCGGATGCGGCTGTTTGATGCCGTGTGGGCTATGACTCCTGAGCTTATGAAAAAAGGCGGTGTCATTTCCAATGGATAAAAAAGCAGTTGATTACTCGCTATATTTAGTAACGGATCGAGAGTTACTGGGGAATAAGGATTTAGCGGCAACAGTGGAAGAGGCTATTAAAGGAGGTGCTACTTTAGTACAGATTCGTGAGAAGAATGTGTCTACTTTAGAGTTTTTTGAGTTAGCCTTGGTGGTAAAACATATTACTGGAAAATATAAGGTGCCTTTCATAATCAATGATCGGATCGATATTGCGTTAGCGATTGATGCTGACGGTGTACATATTGGGCAAGAAGATATGCCTTTAGCAGTAGCACGAAAATTACTTGGTCCTACTAAAATCATTGGTGTATCAGCCTCCACATTGGAAGAGGCTGTGAAAGCCCAAGATGAAGGGGCGGACTATTTAGGAGTCGGTGCCGTATTTCCTACCAGGACAAAAAGCGATGCTGATCATGTGAGTTTAGCAGCTTTTAGGAGAATAAAAGAAGGAGTCTCGGTGCCTGTTGTTGCCATTGGCGGCATTGAAAAGAATAATATTCAACATGTGATGGAGGCTGGCGCGGATGGAGCAGCTGTTGTATCAGCGATTATTGCTTCTGCTGATCCTTATCAAGCAGCGTGTAACCTTCGCCACATTATAAAAAAATAAGAACACAACACGATAGTCCTGCAACAGTTTATTATAAAGACGTTGCGGGACTTTTTGTTTAAAAACAAGGGTTGTGTAGTTCCTGATAGTATGGTATAAAAGACATAGGTTAATCTCATTGAATAAGGGCAGGCTATAGGAAAGACGAGCATTTGAAAAAGAGGAGTGTTATGAATGAAAGATAAGGAAGAACTAAAGCGTACACTCACTAAAATTCAATATGAGGTAACACAAAATCAGGCAACAGAACCTGCTTTTCAAAATGAATTTTGGGATCATACCCAGGCTGGTATTTATGTGGATGTTGTATCGGGAGAAGCTTTGTTTACTTCTTTAGATAAATTTGATTCTGGCTGTGGATGGCCTAGTTTTACTAAGCCTATTATGGAAGAGGTCATCAAGGAGAAACAGGATGTCAGTCATTTCATGATTCGTACAGAAGTGCGCAGTAAAACAGGGGATTCTCATTTAGGGCATGTGTTTAATGATGGTCCTGCACCCCGTAAATTACGCTATTGTATTAATTCGGCAGCACTGCGTTTTATCCCTAAAGAAGACTTAGAAAAAGCAGGATATGGACAGTTTGTTCCGTTGTTTAATAAGGAGAAATAAATGGCAGGTATTCATGAAATATAGTCATATCGTACAAGGTATTTTTATAAAGCGTGTCAATCGATTTATTGCCCATGTATTAGTTGACGGAATCGAAGAAGTGGTTCATGTCAAAAATACAGGCAGATGTCGGGAACTTTTTATTGCTGGAAGGATCGTGATACTGGAGCGAGCCAAAAATCCAGAGCGAAAAACCAGATTTTCGATCATTGGCATCTACAAAGAGGATTGTTTGATTAATATTGACTCGCAAGTACCCAACTCTGTTGTTTTTGAAGCATTGCTGACTAAAGGTATTTCGGAAATCACAAACATTACTATGGTGAAAAGAGAAGTAACCTATGGAAAATCTAGATTTGATCTTTATTTTGAGTCAGCCGATTGCCGGGGATTTATTGAAGTGAAAGGCGTCACCTTAGAAGAGGATGGTCTGGTAATGTTTCCTGATGCTCCTACGTTGCGAGGGACTAAACACGTGCTTGAAATGATGAAAGCAGTGGAGGAGGGTTATAAGGGGTATATTTTCTTCCTGGTCCAGATGAAAGGGGTAAAAAGTTTTAGCCCTAACAGTAAAACTGATCCGGGTTTTGCCGCAGCCTTACGACTTGCTGCTCAAAAAGGAGTCATACTGCTGGCATATGACTCCTTAGTCAGTGAGGATCAAATTGTAATCGGGGATAGAGTGGAGATAGTATTGTGATTTTTACGAACCACAAAAGCACGATAGTAAAACCCTTTGTGTACTTTGCGTCTTTGTGGTTCGAGCGTTTTAGCTGTTTTTATTAGGGAGGAAAGTGTATGTATTTTGACACTGCCGGGGGGCCTGTGTTTCGTCCGCCCAGTGAAGCGGAAAGTTTTATTTTAAGAGTAACCATTGGGTGTTCTCATAATCGCTGTACCTATTGCAATATGTACAGAAGTGTTGATTTTCGCATGCGAACGATGGATGAAATTATGGCGCAAATTAACCATGCCAAACAATATAAGGATTTTATTCGCCGTATCTTCTTAGCAGATGGTAATGCTCTTGTTTTGCCGACGGAGACACTCTTGGAGATTTTAAGAGTGCTGAAAGAGTATTTTCCAAAACTGCGCAGAGTATCCTGTTATGCAGGGCCCAATGACATTTTACGAAAAACACCAGAAGAACTAGAAAACTTATCAAAAGCAGGATTAAAACTAGTGTATTATGGAATGGAGTCGGGTGATGACGAAGTACTGCGTCATGTGAATAAAGGGGTTACCGCACAGCAATCCATTGAGGCAGGGCAGAAGGTGGTGGCTGCCGGCATAAAATTATCCCTAATGGTAATCATTGGCCTTGGAGGGAAGGCAGGTTCTGGGCAGCATGCCTATCACACTGCTCAGGCAGTAAATGCCATTCGTCCTACAATGCTTAGTGCTTTAACGTTGATGATGTATCGAGGAAGTGAGCTGCGTGCTGAATACGAACGCGGGGATTTTGAAATATTATCGCCGACTGAAATAATGGGAGAATTATATGAACTGATTCATGCTATTGATTTACCTTATGAATCACATTGTTTGTTCCGCAGCAATCATATATCCAACTATGTAGCTTTAGCAGGTACGTTGCCTCAAGATAAGGAAAAATTGCTGTCTGACAGCAAGAAGGCAATCGAGCATTTGTCTACCATGACGGATTGGGACCCCTATAATAATGTTGAACAATAGGCACATCTATATTGCCGCCATTGTTACCTAATATGGAGGGAGGCTAGGAGTAGTGGGAGATGGTATTTTGAAGAAAATGATAAATTATATATATGTAATCACTATGATACTGCTGCTTTCTCAGCCTGTCATTGGGAGTGCAGGAGCATTGGAAGAATATGAAGAGGCCAGGAGCCTATATTTAGCTGCTGTTGCCTGTACGGCCGCATATAGTGATCGCGAAGGAAATATTGCCAGGGATGCCCTGGAACAAAATGGCTGGAAAATACAGTCGTATAGAGAAAAAAGTGATCAAGCAGATGTTAGGTTCTTGGTAGCTAGAAAAATTCAGCAAGGGGATACAGTGCCTTCTTATTTGCTTTCTGTAGTGGGAACTGAAAATGTAAAGGATCTTAAAGTTGATTTACGTGTGAGTAAGGTTTATTTTTCTGGGAAAACCCTCGAAGAATTCACCGCTAATTCCCTGCGCAAGGATATGCCAGATTCCGCTCCAAAGGTGCATAAGGGCTTTAACCAATATGTTCAGACGGGATTCAGTAGAGAAATACTTGCAGAAGGTGCTAATTCTGAAAAATCATTGCTGGAAATGTTGCTAGGCGATAAGGATAAAAAGGTATATTTAGTAGGCCATAGTTTAGGTGGTGCTGGAGTTACCATTGGTGGAGCAAGGCTTCTTGATATGGGGGTAAATCCGGAACAAATCGAAGTGATTACCTTTGGCGCGCCAGCAGTAGGCAATAAAGCTTTTCGTGATAAATTTGAACCTGCTTTGCATCTTACTCGCGTTGTGACCACTGGCGATCCTGTAACTGGAGCATTGCAAAAACTAGTGGGGGGATATGAGCAGTTTGGGCGAGAGATTCGTTGGCAGACTCCAAGTAATCAAAATGCTGATCCTCATCAAATTACTTTATATCTAGATTTGGCGATTAAGAATTATTACCAGAAAAGACAGCAGGCTGTATCAGCGGGAGAATTGTCAGTACCCAATGAGACAATCAATGTTTCTGGCAAGCCAAGAGTATATGTTGCCCCGATTAAAAACCAATTGTCGGAAGAGTTGCGTGGAGAGTTTTCTTATATGAAGGAAGCGCTGTATGATGAATATCGAAGTACTTTACCAGGATATGTATTAGACACAGGAGAAGAAAGTGAAGATATCTTTAAAAAAGCAATTGCTGCTAATTGTGATTGGGTGGTAGTATCTGAAATTCAAGGTCATACGGTTAAAAATGAGGAGCATACAAGTTATATTACGTTAGAACAGCGCGTATATCAGGCAAAGAGTGGTGCTATTGTTACTGCAGCCAGTTACGGGAGCAGTACGCGGGATCTTACCTCTCTGGAAGCTTTTATCCATAATTCTAAGAATATGAGTCAGAACAGGCAGGATTGGTTAGGGACGTTTGATAAAAGTGAAATTTAAGATATCGCTTAGTAAGAAAGCACGGAGCAATGCTCCTGCTTTTTTTTTGTAGAATTTATAAGTTTTAGAGGGAAGCTGAACACTTTATTTTGGGGTTAAATTTTAAGGACGGATTTTGCACTAATCTTAAGTGAAGGAATTTGTCCTTTATTGTGTCGAAAATTCAGAATATAATACGGTTAAGAAATTCTAACTGGCTCTGACGTGTATGTATTGATAAAGGGGTGAGAGTGTTATTCTTACTTTTCGTTGTCGTCAAATACTAAAAAAAATAATTGATGCAAAACGATCTTTGAAAATTAAAGAATTAGCCGATGAGTTTCATGTTAGTATCAGAACGATTAAATATGATTTGGAAAATATTCGTTTATGGCTAGAGAAACAAAAGGATCAAATAGTTCAATTAGAATCCAAGACCAATCTCGGTATATGGCTCAGTGGTGAAATGAGGGATATCAAGAGAATACGCAGTATGTTAGATAATGAAGTAGGTACGGCGATGCTTCTAAGTCAAGAGGAACGAAGCAAGTATATTGCGTTAGAATTATTGCTTCATAAAGAGTTTGTTACCTTGAATTCCCTAGCGGAGAAGATGGGAGTTAGCCGCAATACAGTGATCGGTGATATGCAAAAGGTAGAGCGACTTTTACAAAACTGGCGTATCGAAATGGAACGAAAAGTTCATTACGGTATACGTGCTGTTAGTTCAGAAGTGAATCGTCGCTTAGCGTTGGAATATGTAGTGCAGAGTTTTTTAAACAGTAATGAAATGTCATATATTTTACAAAGTATTATACATGAACATGAATTCCCATCTCGAGTAGGTAATGTGATCACCACTTTTCTGTTGGAACGTAAAGAATTAGAGTATGTATGTCAAGTGGTTAAGCATATCGCTAGGCATATAAGGGAGAAGAGTGAACAGTATCTTTCTGATCGAGTACTGATTGGTGTGTTAATACGTTTTTGTGTTGTTATCCAAAGAATTAAAACAGATAATAGCCTTGCTGAATCCTATACTGCGGTTGCAATAAAAGCAAAAGATCATTCTCTTTATAGTATTTTCAGTGAAGAAAGTGTTAAATTGGCAAATCATTTGGGAGTAGGGATATCTGATACTGAGATTGGCTTTATCTGGTTACAGTCTCTTGGCAATGGTATGTATCATAATGAACATCATCACGATAGTTATGAACAGTCAGTAGTTACAGAGATAACTGCAAAAATTATCAATAAAGTAAGTCAAAACCTAAAAGTGACCTTTACGGATGACACAGAGTTGTTTGATAGCTTATTGGCACATCTAACCGATAAATTAGCAAAATATGAATATGGCGTTATTGATCCTAATCCATTGGTAGCAGAAGTGATTCAATCCTATCCAGAAATGTTTAAGTGTGTAAAGCAAGTATGTTCCGAGGCATTTGAGGAAATTAACGTATTTTTGACAGATCCGGATTTAGCATATATTGTTCTTCACTTCCAAGCGGCATATGAGAGAAGATATGGGAGGCCTCGGTTTAAGGCGATTGTGGTTTGTGGTACAGGACGGGGCACTGCCAGATTGCTTAAGATTAGATTGGAAAATGAAATAAAAAGTTTGAGTGTTTTGGGTTATTGTTCCGTTTTGGAAATAGATCAAGTCCTTAAGATGCAGTCTATTGACCTAGTTATTAGTGTATTGCCGATTGATACAGAATGTCCCGTAGTTGTGGTCAATTCCATACTGAGTCAACGAGATATCGTGGCAATCCATGAGGCTTTAAAAAAAATATGTGGTACGCAATTAGAATATACCCATGAGACACTAGAAAAAAAACATGGCTTTACGGAATCATTTATGTTAATGCGCAGAAATATTAGTTTTACAGAGCTACCTCTTATAGAAAGTATTTCACAAGATATCATTAGTAAAGGTTTTCAACTCGGGATGCTAATTACAACTGAATTTAAGGAATACCTCTCTGAGCAGGCAGCTGCTGGTTTAATGCTTCATATTTTGCTAATGGTAAATCGGCTGGCTTTTGGCTCCCCCTATGTTGATTTTAATTATAGTGACCAGCCTGAAAGTAAACGATTAGCTGAGTTACGTTGCAAATTGACCAACGTGTTGGGTGAAGAGCATTGTAATATACCAAATAGCGAAATTAGTGCAATGCTTCGATATTTTTCGTAAGGTGGTGTTAAAAATGGCATTTGATTTTTTTATTAAAAATGGTATATTCATTGATCCTATTTCTAAAGTACATGGGAAATATGATATCGCCGTAGATTCTGGTCGTGTTTTCAGTATCCATCCCTCGAAGGAGTTTGGTCTAGAGAAATATGCAAAAAACAGTATAGATGCCAGCGGCTATCTGGTTACTCCTGGTTTAATTGATCTTCACACTCATGTATTTCCTAATGATACTGAAATAGGCATTGATGCTGATTTGGTAGGGGTTCAGCAAGGGGTTACTACATTAGTGGATGCGGGAAGCGCTGGTGCAGCGACATTTCCAAAGTTTATTACAAATGTTGTTGAAAAAAATATAACGCAAGTATTAGCTTGGATTAACATAGCTAGTGCAGGCTTATGTTCTGGTCGAGCTGAATTAAGTGATCTTACTCAGATTGATACGCAGAGTGTGATCGAAATGATCAGCCAGTTTCCAATCATTCGGGGAATCAAAGTGCGGATGAGTAGTTCGGTTTTGGGAGCAAGCGGATTACGACCTTTGGAAATAGCCAAAGATTTGTCTCGGAAGGTAGGACTGCCATTGATGGTTCATGTTGGCAATGGACCGCCTGAATTAGGATATATCTTGGATCTATTGGATGAAGGAGATGTAGTCACCCATGCTTTTCATGGAAAAAAGGGTGGTATTCTAGACGGTGATGAAATACTTCCCCAGGCACATCAAGCTTTGAAAAGAGGAGTTTTATTTGATATAGGGCATGGTACAGCCAGTTTTAGTATGCAAACGTTGCAGAAAGCCAAAAAGGTGGGAATAAAGCCATGTTCCATTAGTACAGATATTTATTTAGAAAATTATAGTGGTCCAGTATATAGCTTAACGACGACATTATCAAAGTTTCTGGCTTTAGGTTTTTCTTTAGATGAGGTTATTGCAGCTGCTACGATGGCCCCTGCCGCAATACTCAGGATGGATCATGAAATTGGTACATTACAAGTAGGTAGAATTGCTGATATTAGTGTTCTCACTATAGAGGATGGAGTATTTGAATTTACTGATTCAGAAAATGAAGTTTTCAAGGGGCACCAGTTGCTCCGAGCTAAATTTACAATTAAATCAGGAAGGGTATTAAAATGCAGATGATAGATACAATTATTAAGACAATTGCCTTGGAGATGCCAATGGATTCGGAAGAATTGGTTGACTTTAAGGAGTTATTAGAGATCGTAGCAGTCAATGCAGAGGAAGTTCATATTGAAATATCACAGGAACGTTGGTTAAGTATGGGGGTTCATTTATTATCAACTATTAGGCGTGTGAAAAAGGGCGAAAAACTTCCGACGGTAGATCCATTTATCGTAGAACAGGTTAGTTTGGAGATGATGGAACTTAGTAGAAAAGTATTGCAGCATATTGATTCTGTTAATGAGTGCTCCAATAACGATACAGAGGCAGTACTATTAGCCTTACATTTTGAGACAGCCCAAAATAGTAATTAAAATAGGAGAGGGGGATTTTCTAATGGAAAAGAAAGTCAGAGTCGTAATTGGGGATCGTTTAGGCAAAGGTCAAAAAGTAGCACAAGGTGTAGAACAGGCTGGTGGCATAGCAATCTTGATTCCCGGTGTTGCCGCTGATATGAAAGTAGCGGATACGATGCACAAAGAAGCAGCCGATTTTGCAATTTCATTTTGTGGCAGTGGCGGTGCAGGGGCTATAACAGCAAAAACAAAGTATGGATATCCTGTTGAATTTGGGCTTCGTTCCGTTGATGCCGGCGTTACAGCTATTCGAGCAGGGAAAAAAGTGGTTGGTTTTGGTTTTATGGATATAGAAGAATTGGGCAGACGATTAACAGAAGAGTATATAAAAGTACAGCAAAATAAAGAGGTACAATGATGTATAAGGAGTTAAAACATACATTGTCTCTGAGTGGCACAGGAGAAAGTAAAGAAAGAGCTTTTAATGATGTTTTCTCTCAAATTAAGCCGCTAGTAGCACGAACATTTAGTAGTGTTATCTTACAAATAGAGCCACAGGATGTTGAAGTAGTATCTGCGATGGAAACCAGTTATGTTGAAAAGTTTTTAGGATTTTTATTTCCACGTCGGCGGGTGCGATACGATATTCTCGTTACTGTTACTGTTCAGCTTAGAATGATTGACACAGAAAAAATTAAATTTGAGAAAAGAAATGAAGAGTTGTCAACTACGCAAAGAATATTGCGGATGCAGTAAGAGTTGTTGATTATAAAAGGGAGGGGATAGAGATATGGACACAATGACGATCATTATGGAATCTATTATTATTGGGGCTTTGGTTGGTTTTGGTGTCGGGGCAGGTGCTGCTAGAATGTTTCATGCGCCAAATGTCCAGGGGATGGGGGCATTTCGGACTTTTGGTGAGCTAAATGCGTGTGAAGGTGATCCGATTTCCCATTTTTCTTTTGGCTTAGGATTTTTGTTTAATTCTTGGGCATCTGTTGTTGGTGCTGGTGCTTTTACTCAAGATGTAGAGCATCGTATTATTCCAAACTGGGCGGCAGCGGCATTGCTTTCTAGAAACCGGAAAGTGGAGGAAACCTTGCATGATCCGAAAAAAATGGCGTTTGCCGGTGCTGCCATTGGGGTTGTAATAGTTACTGTAATGAATTCAACAGCTGTGGCCATTCCAGCTTCGCTGCAAGTTATTGCTACAAAAGTACTAGTGCCGGCAGCTAACTGGCTGATTAATCCAGTAATGCCTATTGTTTTTTGGATGGCAGCTATTGATGCTGGTCAAAGAAGTGGTACATGGGCGACAGTTTTGGGAGGATTGTCTCAACTCGTTATGGGAAATGCAGTACCAGGGATTGTCTTGGGGATTTTAATTGGTAAAGGTGTAGATGACAGCGGTTGGAACCATATTACTAAGACTTTGGTGGTAGCAGTTGTTTTGTTGTTTGTACTCAGTGGGTTTTTCCGTGGATTTGATGCCAAATTGCTAAATGAGTTCCACATTGGTGTTCCTGCAGGGCTGATTGAATTTCATAAAATCTTTGGATCGGTGGTGAAATAAGATGGAGAATCAAGAAAGACAAGCTGAATTAACAGGATTTTGGTATTCTGAATGGGCATTTGTTATTTTTGTTGCTATGCTTTCGGCGGGAATATTTGCTGGTACTCATATGTATTATGTGTATCATATTGGTGCTTTTAATGATATTGCTATTGTGGCCATGTTAGAAGGTGGTATTAAAACCGGCGCATATGGTGCAGCTGCAGCTTTTGGCGCAAGCTTCCTCTTTGCTCGTGTTTTAGAAGGACCCCTTGTTGGTATTCTGGACATTGGCGGTTCACTGCAGACAGGTATTGGCATTGGTGTCCCTGCTATGCTGCTTGGCATGGGAGTAACAGCTCCATTGACTTCTTTTCCTCTTGCGCTGGCTACTGGCGGGCTGCTTGGTGTAATAATTGGCACGATTATTGTGCTGATTCGTAAATATACAATTAGCGGGAATAGTTCGACCTTTGGGGCAGATGTTATGATGGGAGCAGGCAATGCATCAGGCAGATATTTAGGACCTCTCATTATTATTTCAGCTGCTATGGCTTCCATTCCTGTAGGTTTAGGAGCCGTGATCGGAGCAGGCCTCTTCTATGTTTGGCAGAAACCCATTGCTGGTGGAGCTATTTTGGGGGCAATGCTTCTTGGGGCGTTCTTCCCGATTTTAATAAAATAGATATGAGAGATGATCTCAGATAGTAGGGGTGCTAATAATGAGTATTTATCAAAAGTTTGGTTTGCGTAAAATTATTAATGCTAGCGGTAAAATGACGGTGCTAGGGGCTAGTGCCGTACATTCTGAGGTTGCTCAGGCGTTGAGTGCAGCTGCTATGGATTATGTTGATATTCATGAGTTGATGATTGCTGCTGGCAGGAAAATTGCACAGGTGACAGGGGCTGAAAATGGATGTCCTACAGCTGGCGCTGCTCCTGGCATCGCCATTGCTACAGCAGCTGTTATTGCCGGTGAAAATTTGACCCTTGTTGAGAGAGTACCTAATACCGATGGTCTAAAAAATGAGATTATTCTCCAAAAAGGTCATTCTGTTAATTTTGGTGCTTCTCTTCCCCAGATGATTGCCCTAGGTGGTGGCAAAGTAGTTGAAGTAGGTCAAGCCAATCATGTGGAAAAAGACCATATTCTTAGAGGTATCAATGAAAAAACAGCAGCATTATTTTATATAAAATCTCATCATGCAGTGCAAAAAGGGATGCAGTCATTAGAGACGATAGTTGCCATTGCCAAGGAAAGAAATATTCCCATTATTGTTGATGCGGCAGCAGAAGAGGATTTTAAATATTATATTGCGAGTGGTGCTGATATCGTCATTTACAGCGGCGGGAAGGCTTTAGAGGGTCCCACTTCAGGCCTGATCTGTGGCAGAGATGATTTAATTAAAGCTTGCCATATGCAATATAAAGGAATTGGCAGAGCGATGAAGGTTGGTAAAGAAGCAATTATTGGTCTGATGACAGCCTTAGACAGGTACGAGTCGAAAGAAGATGATTCTCAAGGGCAAATTAATCGTATGAATTGGCTCATTAACGAACTTTCCAATGTTCCTGGAATCAAAGGGTCACTTGTACAAGATGAAGCCGGGCGGGACATTTATCGAGCGCAGCTTACAATTGACGAAAAAATTGCGGGAATCAATGCTGTTGCATTGGTTGAAAATTTGGAAGCAGGTAATCCAGCTATTTATACTAGGAATTATTATGCCAATATAGGAATCATCAATATTGATCCTCGTCCGTTATTAATGGATCAGGAGAAAGTGATTACTAGTCGTATTCGTGAAATCATTAGTGAGTGTAAGAGGAAGGAAAAGAAATAATGAAAAATGTAACTGTTCGTTTAAATCTATTAGCTAAAGATCGTCAGAATGCCTTGGATATTGTGGAGGCTACTGAGGGTCAGGTATATATTGGTATTATGGTTAAAAATTTTAACTCTATTGATGAAGCGGTAGAGCAAATTCTAGATTTTCAGCAAGCTAAAATTCCGGTTTCTGTTGGTCTGGGTGCAGGAGATCCTCTGCAATGGAAACGAGTTGTCGAAGCCGCTATCAGGACAAAACCAGTGCATGTAAATCAAGTTTTCCCTGCAGCTGGTTATACGTTAGGTGCATTAAAAGGTGTGGGGAGTGACCATACCATGGTGAATGCATTGATTAGTCCGGCAGGTGGCCCTGGAAGAGTGTCTGTATGTACAGGGCCGGAAAGCAGAAATTTTCAGGATGCTATTTCTTGTGATGCTGCTGCTGCGATGTTAAAGGAAGTTGGTGTGCATTCTGTTAAATTTTATCCTATTGAAGGCCAATCTCGATTGGATGAAGTAGCTGAAATGGTAAGAGCTTCTGTACGGCAAGGCATTACTATATTTGAGCCAACAGGAGGAATTGATATTCATTCAGTTCATAAGGTGGTAGATGTTTGTGCTGAAAATGGTGCAACAATCGTCATTCCTCATATTTATACAGCACTGGTTGATACGACTACGGGTTTAACTGATCCAAGGCAAGCGGCTAAATTACTAGCATCATTCTAAAGAAGGTATTTTATTGTAATAAAAGAAAGCTACTCTTCTAAATTACTTATCCTATGACTAAAATCGTTCTAAGACTCCCATCGTTCACAGTGGAAGTTAAGAGTGGGCTAAGTCCTAAGGATAAGTGTGACTAAGATTCAGGTGGAGCAAAAACTCCATTTGAACCTTAGTCTTCTTTATGGGAGAGTAGCTTTCTTTGTATTTAAGAGTTATTCAAATAGAAATACATTAATTGAAATACGCAATAGAGAATAAAATTTTGTGAAATGAAAATATTAGAAGATATATACAGGAAAAAAACAGCAGAACTCATAATATATATAATAGTACTTTTCAGTAAAGGAGAATTGTTCAATGTCAAAACAGCCTCATTTAGTTCCTTTTGCTCTTAGCCTCATGTTGCTTTCGACATCAAGTGCTATGGCGGCGGTAGGAGCGGAAACGTTTCAAATTCCCAGTCGCGAGGAAATTGCAGCTGAGTATAAATGGCATCTTGACGATTTGTATGCCAGTGATGAAGAATGGCAGGCAGACTATGATAAGGTAAAAGGAATGCTGCCTAAAGTCGGTGAGTATAAAGGGCAGCTGGATCGTTCAGGAAAGAACCTGTTAGCCTGCCTTAAGCTTAGGGATGATATTACCAAAATTACGGGGAAGCTATATCCTTTTGCTCGAATGCATCAAGATGAGAATACGGCGGATAATAAATACCAGGCATTAACTGGCAAGGCTCAATCTTTGAATATTGAAGTAAATGCTGCTACTGCCTTTATTGATTCTGAGATAGTGGAAATATCAGCAGAGAAACTGGGAAAAATGCAAAAGCAGGAAAAGGGGCTGGAGATTTACAGCTTCTATTTAAAAAGTTTGATGCAGCAAAAACAGCACGTGCTTTCCCCGCGGGAAGAAGCATTATTATCTCAGGCAGGAGAAGTAGCTGCCACTCCGGCAACTATTTTTAATGTTTTAGCAAATGCGGAAGTAAAATTTCCTTCGATTCAGGATGAACGAGGGCAAGAGGTTCCATTAAGTGAAGGTCGCTATAATAATTATCTGCGTTCTTCTGATCGTCGTGTACGTCAGGATGCATTTGCCGGTATTCTAGGTTCTTATAGCCAATATCGCAATACTTTGGCGGCAACACTGAATGGACACGTCAAGCAACACGTGTTTTTTGCTCAGGCCCATAACTATCATTCAGCTCAAGAAGCGGCTCTTATGCCAAATCATATTCCTGTAGAAGTATATGATAATCTTATTGCTACAGTAAATCACAATCTAGCTCCTCTGCATCGTTATGTGTCACTCAAAAAGAAAGCATTAGGTGTAGAGGAGATACATATGTATGATCTATATGCGCCAATGGTAAAAGATGTGGAAATTCAGTTATCTTATTCAGAAGCCCTGGATCTTGTTCGGCAAGCTTTAGCTCCTCTTGGTGAGGAGTATATAGTAAACTTTAACAAAGGAATTGATTCTCATTGGATTGATGTGTATGAGAATCAAGGTAAACGTTCCGGTGCTTATTCTTGGGGTGTTTATGGCGTCCATCCTTTTGTTTTTCTAAATTATAATGGACAATTTAGTGATGCATCTACCCTTGCCCATGAGATGGGGCATGCATTGCACAGTTTTTATAGTGCCAAGAGCCAGCCTTATCCCACAGTGGACTATGTGATTTTTACAGCTGAAACCGCTTCTACTACCAACGAGATATTGCTCATTGATTATATGCTGGCAAAAACAACGGATAATAAAGAAAAAATGTATTTGCTGAATCAATACTTAGAAAATATTCGCACTACCTTGTACCGGCAGACGATGTTCGCTGAATTTGAAAAAGAGATTCATGATCGAAGTGAGAAGGGTGAGACCTTGACTGCAGATCTTATGGAGGAGATCTATCATGATCTTAATGTAAAGTACTTTGGTCCAGAAATGATTGTAGATAAAGAAATTGATATTGAGTGGGCTCGGATTCCGCATTTTTATCGAAATTTTTATGTGTATCAATATGCTACAGGATACTCTGCAGCAACAGCTTTTGCTAAGCAGCTTCAAACCGAAGGCAAAGCAGCCCAAGAACGATATGCGAACAAGTTTCTAAAAGCGGGTGGTTCTGATACACCAATTCGAATTTTAGAAAATGCTGGTGTTGATATGTCTACTCCTCAACCGATTGAAATTACGTTACAGAAATTCAATAGATTGTTAGATGAATTAGAAGGTTTATTGGCTGAATACTAGAAGGTGTTACCAAAGTTGAAAATACTATAGCTTTTAGGGCAGGTACCCTCTTAGTAAATGTGAGTATAGATAATATACAACACATTTACTAAGGGGGTTTTTAAATAGATAGAAAATTATTTATATAAAGTATTGTAATTTTCCAAAGAATATATTAATATATAGACACAGAACGAAAGTTACATACCGTCACAAATGTGACGATGGGCAAAAAATCAATAAACCATATAAGGTTAGAAAGGTACACTATGCTTAAGGTAGATAGAAGGTTACTTGTGAAAGTTTCACAGATGTATTACATAGAGAATATGAATCAAAATGAAATAGCTAGTAAGTTTGGTATCAATCGAACTACTGTAAGCAAATATCTGAAAAAAGCAATGTTAGCAGGAATTGTGCAAATTTCCGTTGTAAATGATTTGTATGAAAGTCTGGAAACCGCATTAGAAAAAAAGTTTGGATTAAAAGAAGTATATATTGTGCCTTCGAGTTCAGACCCGGGTGAGGTAAAAAATAATCTTGGAAAAGCGGGAATAAGTTACTTAAAGCGAATCATAAATGATGGTGATATCGTAGGGTTTGCCTGGGGAACGACTATTGGTGCGTTATCGAATCTAGCATCTGTAGAGAAGTGCGATGTAGTTAATGCCAACATGATTCCTCTGGTGGGGGGGCCTGAAAATTTAGATAGCGAATATCATGTAAACACCATTGTATATAAAGTTGCAAATGCTTTTAAAGCTAAAAGTCATTATTTATATGCACCTGCTATTACCGGAACGACAGAAACTAAATCAGCCATTATGCAAGATGCTAATTGTAGTAAAATCGTGAAGTTATGGGATGAAGTGAGTATTACAATATTAGGAATTGGTGCACCAATAAGGTCTTCCAACTTAGTATGGTCCGGTTCTCTTGGCAAAGAATACAATGATATGCTGGAAGATGCAGGGGTAGTAGGCGACATTTGCTCAAGGTTTTATGATGTTGATGGCAATGTGGTAGATACGGTATTAAAGGATAGAACAATAGCAATTGATTTGGAAAAGTTAAGGAATATAAAATATTCCATAGGTATTGCGTCCTCACCGGAAAAGGTGCCTGCTATATATGGAGCAATGAAGGGTAAATTTATAAATGTGTTAATTTCTGATGAAGAAACTGCTAAATTACTAATTGATTTTGCCGACTAAGATGAAAGAATGCTTAGTTTCAAATGATTATGTAAGAGCCATGGGCTAAGCATAATGCCGCTCATGGTTTTTGTATACTCTTTACGAGGTGCAAATTATCAAAACTATGGTTTAGGAGGACTTTTATATGGCTAAAGAGATAAAATCAGTTCTACAACCAGGCGATAAGATATATACGCTATTTGAATATAATGAAGTGGTGATTAAAGGAAGTCAAGAAAGCTTTATTATACGAATAGAGAAAATAGAAGAAAGTAAAAAAAATAAATGTTGTCACTATGTAAGAGCCATGGGCTAAGCATTGATTGCTTATCTCATGGTCCTTTTTGTATATGAAAAAATATAAGAAATCGTTCAGGAGGTATTTAGTTATGTTGAAAGTTGCACTTATCGTTGGCGGAGGAAGAAGTTTGGGGGAATATTTAAGTAAGCATATGGCGAAGGAAGGATATGAGGTAGCTGTTGCAGACTTGGTATATGAAAATGCACAAAAGGTTTCAGATGAAATTAATGCAAGCGGTGGTAAATCAATTGCAGTAGAAGTGAATGCTTGCAAGGAAGATGAAGTAAAAGCAATGGTACAACAGGTTGTAAATGAGCTAGGAAGAGTAGATTTATTAATATACAATGCAGGAATAGCCAAAAGTTGCAAGATTACTGAATTTGAATTACAAGCATTTAATCGGATTGTAGATGTTAATTTAAATGGATATTTCCTTTGTGCTAGAGAAGTAGCCAAAGTAATGATAAAAAGAAATATTAAAGGGGCCATTATTGGAATTAATTCTAAATCGGGTAAAGTTGGAAGTAAATTTAACAGCGGATACTCAGCTGCAAAATTTGCAGCTGTTGGTTTAACGCAAAGCTTAGCTTTAGATCTAGCGGATGATAATATAAGAGTCAATGCAATGATGCTTGGCAATCTTCTAGATTCAGATTTGTTTGAAAGCTTGCTTCCGCAATATGCAGTGAAGTTAGGAATACCAGAATCACAAGTAAAGCAAACATATATAGATAAGGTGCCGTTAAAGAGAGGATGCACGTTTGAAGATGTGGCAAATGTAGTTACCTTTTATGCATCAGAAAAAGCAAATTACTTAACAGGGCAATCTGTAAACATAACTGGTGGACAAGTAATGCACTAAGAAGATGTAGTAGTAATGTTTTGCTGCATGTGTCAGAACAAGTTACATGTAAGTTAAGATAGCTAAATATTAAGATAATAACTAAAATGTAAAGTAGGACTTGAGTTCAAAGGGGGAAATTATATGTTGTGGTTTGTTCTTCTTGCTGCAGGGATGTGGATACTTCAAGGGTTACTTGGCCTTTGGCAATTGAGACATTTTAATCAGCGATTTAAATTATTGAGAAAAGAAGGTAGGGTCGTTATTGGCAAGTCGAAAGGTAGAGTCACGGCTGGGGTTGTACTTATGTTTTGTCTTGACCAAGATTGCAATATCATTAGGGGCGAAAAAATGGAAGGGTTTTCAATTTTTGCTAGATTGAAGCCTTTTAATTCCTTCAATCATTTAAAGTTATTAGAGCTTGAAGAAAGTAAATGTAATAGGTTAGGTAAATCAGTGAGTAAGGCAGTAATGAACGCTATTGAAAATTATAAGGCGTTTATTAATATAGCGAAATCTGATATGGAGGTGGTTGGAACAGAAAATACAAGAATAACTGTGTAATGGCATTATAAAAAATTATTGAGAGAGAGAGGGTATCGCATGGACATGTTCATTGTGTTAGCCAAAGGCTTTATCGGCATGTTTAATGAGGGTGGTAAAGTTTTCGTAAGTATGGTAACTGGAATAGTACCTACGTTAGTCATGTTGCTTGTAGCTATGAATGCTCTAATTCGATTTGTCGGGCAAGAGAAAGTTGAAAAACTCGCTCATATGTGTGGTGGCAATCCTATATCTAGATATCTCATTTTGCCAGTAATAGGAACTTTCTTCTTTTGTAATCCAATGACTTTATCATTAGGGAAGTTTTTGCCTGAAAAATATAAACCAAGTTATTATGCTGCAGCTTCTTTTTCCTGCCATAGTATGAATGGTTTATTTCCACATATAAATCCTGGAGAATTATTTGTTTTTCTTGGAATTGCGGCTGGGATAAATCAACTGGGTTTATCAACAGTTGATTTAGCAGTAAGATACTTTCTTGTTGGAGTTGTGACCAATTTCTTTAGAGGATGGATCACTGATTTTACTACCGCATATGTTGAAAAACAACAAGGCATCAAATTAAAAACAGAAGTGAGTACTGTACAGTCGGCTGGCTTTAATGCTTAGAAAGGGGGGGATGAAAAATGGCGAATTATAAATCAGTTATTATAACAGCAGGTCGAGGTGGCTTTGGTGGACCGTTAGTGATTCAGCCTAATGACACCAAGAATAAGGTTGTCAATATTACTGGAGGTGTCATTTCACCTGTTGCTGCGAAAATTGCTGAAATGGCAGGTTGCATAGTAGTAGACGGATTTAAAACGAAAGTGCCTGATAATGAAATTGCTTGTGTCGTCATCGACTGTGGAGGAACTTTGAGGTGTGGTATATATCCTCAAAAAAGGATTCCAACAATTAACTTGATGCCATCAGGTCCCAGTGGACCTTTGGCAGAACACATCAAGGCAGATATTTATGTATCGGATGTCAAAGAAGTAAATATAAATTTTAGCGATGGAACGATCCAGAATGCGGTCTCTGAAGATAGTAGTGCTAAAAAGCCTAAGTATGATACGGAAAAGAAAATTAGTGAACAGACTACTGCTGGTGTTATGGCCAAAGTTGGGAAGGCTATGGGGGAGATAACCGCTACATTTTATCAATCTGGTCGCGATGCTATCGATACTGTCTTAAAGACCATATTGCCTTTTATGGCGTTCGTATCCATGTTAATTGGTATTGTATTAAGTACTGGTATGGGTGATGTTTTTGCTAAAATACTGACACCGTTGGCCGGAACTGTTCAAGGGTTAGTATTACTATCAGCCATATGTTCGTTTCCATTCTTATCTCCATTCTTAGGGCCAGGCGCTGTAATTGCCCAAGTAATTGGGGTGCTGATTGGCGTTGAGATCGGTAAAGGTACGATTCCTCCTCAGTTAGCACTGCCAGCACTTTTCGCGATAAATTCCCAGTGTGCTTGTGATTTTATACCAGTAGGCATGGGATTGGCTGAAGCGGAAGTCGAAACTGTCGAAATTGGTGTACCTTCCGTATTATATTCTCGCTTTATCACTGGTCCTACAACCGTATTGGTTGCTTGGGCTGCTAGTTTTGGTCTCTACGCAAAATAAAAGTGAAAAAGTATATAGATGCTATTATGGAGGTGCATTTTATGGAGATAATATATAATACTAGGGTTACTAATATTGGAGGATTAGCGTCGGCATTTTATGAAGAAAAGCTGATCATTATTTTCAAAGATAATGCTCCGGAGGAGCTGGCTGATTATTGCGTATTGCATTGTGGCAATGAGGTTTCAGATAGCGTTAAACAAGGTGATATTTTAGTCATAGCTGGTCAAGAATATAGAATTGTATATGTGGGCGATGAAGTGCAGGCTAATTTGGAAAATTTGGGTCATATAACCTTGCGGTTTGATGGCAATACAGAAGGGTTAGGAGGAAGTGTATATCTTGAGGATAAGGCATTGCCTGCTATAAAAATTGGTGATGTTATTTCTATATACAGAGAATAGATGTTTGTTATGCGATGAACCTTTCAGATGGATTGGAAAGGAGTAGCTAAGGGGGGGCGAATGAATATATTACTTGATAGTGCGAAAGTTGATTTTATAAAAAGTGCCAATGAATATTATCCAATTGATGGTATTACAACCAATCCAACTATTCTAGCCAAAGAAAAGAGACCCTATATTGAAATCCTTCAAGAAATAGTATCTATAATTGGCAGTGAAAAAATGCTTCATGTGCAGGTATTAAGTACAAATGCCAAAGAAATAGTTAAGGAAGCGGAATATGTAAGCCAGATTCTTAATGGCAATATTTATATTAAAATTCCGGTTGTGCCTGAAGGGTTTAAGGTGATGATGACTCTACAGAAATTGAATATAAAAGTTACTGCAACTGCTGTGTTTACTCCACAACAGGCGCTTATGGCTGCAAAAGCTGGCGCTAGTTTTGTAGCGCCATACGTAAACAGAATTGACAATATTTCTGGTGATGGTGTAAAGGTAGTAGCAGACATTGTAAAAATTTTCGATACTCATCATATTAAAACGCAAGTGTTAGCAGCCAGTTTTAAAAATGTAGAACAAGTGCAGAAAGTTTGTTTAGCTGGTACTCATGGTGTAACGGTTAGTGAAGATGTTTTTATCAACTTGTATCATCATCCTTTGACGGAGTGGAGTGTCAATACGTTTATTGAGGATTGGGAAAGTGTTTATGGTAAAGGAGCAATATTAGGTGAGGTTTAATCCAGGAGATGCGACTATGTTTTTAGAACTCACTTTTCAGGATTTAAGTGGAGATCTTATTTGAAATTAGCCAGGGTAAGCGATAAGGAACATCCTTTGCATCTTAGTTTAGGCGGATGGTTAGATGAGATTGTTGTAGCATATGAAACATGGTCATTTATCAGAAGGTGGAGAACGTTAGTAAGAAATGGCAGGTTAGCCACGTTATTTGGCTTAGGTTTGATAGAACTGAAGAGGCATTGTTGTGCAATTAAGGTGGTAATGCGGTAAAAACTCGTCCTTGGATATATTCAAGGGCGAGTTTTTTATATTCAAAATTTAAGGAAAATTTATCTAATTGATTGACAGGATTATACATAAGTGCTAGAATGAAAATCGAGAGTAATAAGTGAGTGATAGATGGTCGTCCCTATATAAATGTGTTTGTAATAACTGAATATTGGAGAATGAGAGAGCAAAAAAGTCTAGGACTTTTCTGCTCTTTTTTTTGTGAAAAAAAAGAGCGGGGGTACCTAGTGGCAACAGGTTCTATTGGCTAAATCATAAAAATAGAAGGGAGGATGAAATAATGGATGTTGTGAAGTATGCTTTTTTCTCCTATGGGCTAACTGCTGTCATATCATTACTAGTAATGGGAGTTATTGTTGTAATCAGTAAAGCACTTAGTAATACAGAAGAACAAAAGGAGATGTAACAATATGTTAGAGACAGTAATTCAGCTTTTTCCTGGAATAGGTAGCTTATTTGTACAGGATACGACAATTGCATTTGCTAGGGTATTTTTGATCCTCTTTGGCTTTGCCCTTGCGTATTTTGGTTTTACTCGGACATTAGAGCCTTTGATTATGGTTCCCATGGGAATCGGTATGATTGCCATCAATTCAGGGGTGCTTTTTTTGCAAGCTGGCAACATTGGTACGATTTTTTTAGATCCTTTAGTTGAGCAACCTGATGTTCTAGTGAATATTATGCAAGTCAATTTCTTGCAGCCGATATATAATTTTATGTTTAGTAATGGACTTATAGCTTGTTTAGTTTTCTTTGGGATTGGATCAATGAGTGAAATTGGTTTTATTCTTGCAAGGCCTTGGTCATGTATGACGGTTGCTATATTTGCTGAGATGGGTACATTCGTTACTCTTGTGATTGGGGCGAAAATGGGTCTGCCGATTGGCGAAGCCGCTGCAGTAGCGACTATCGGTGGTGCGGATGGTCCAATGGTTCTGTTTACTTCCCTAATGTTGGCGCCAAAGCTTTTTGTCCCTATTTCCATTATTGCTTATTTGTATCTTAGTCTAACCTATGCTGGTTATCCGTATATTATTAGATTGTTAGTTCCCCAAAAATATCGTGCTATGGATGTTGAAGTAGAAATACCACAAGTTTCTAAAAAAGCAAAATTCATTTTTACAATTTCGATATGCGCGTTACTCTGCCTCCTACTTCCGGTAGCAGCACCTCTAATAATGTCCTTCTTTCTTGGGGTAGCAATTAAAGAAGCCGAAATTAATCCGTATCAAGAATTACTTGAGAATACCCTGCTTTATGCTTCCACGTTGTTTCTTGGACTGCTGTTAGGGACCTTATGTGAGGCACAAACCCTTCTTAATCCTAAAGTAGCTATATTGTTAGTCTTAGGCATTACTGCTCTTGCTATTTCAGCTGTGGGCGGGCTTTTAGGTGGTTGGCTTGTGTATTTTGTTACTAAGAACTACAATCCAGTGCTTGGTATTGCTGGTGTTTCTTGTGTTCCTACTACAGCTAAGCTTGCTCAGTATGCAGTTGAAGAAGAAAATCCTTTTGCCATGGTGTTGCCATTAGCTATGGGGGCGAATATCTGTGGAGTTATTGTATCAGCCATTGCGACAGGCGTGTTTGTATCGACTCTATTCTTAGTTAAATAAAGGGATATATTCTTTATTTAGAAAGAGTGATAATTATGGATGATAACTACGTTAATGATGAGAAAATGCGAAAAGAAATAGAGACCAAATTACCTGGAAGAAGAATTCACTATTATAGAGAGATAAGCTCAACAAACACCGCAGCTCTTGAATTCGCTGAAGCGAGAGCTCCAGAGGGAACATTGGTATTAGCTGATCGTCAGACAGGGGGTCACGGTAGGTTAAACAGAAAGTGGCTTTCGCCTGCAGGAGGAGGTCTTTGGTTTACATTGGTGCTAAGACCACAGATCGATCCAGAAAAAGCAGCGCAAATTACCCTGTTAGCAGCAGTTGCTATTGCAAGGGCTATTGAGATTCATACAGGTATATGTCCTGGGATTAAATGGCCTAATGATTTATTGATTAAGGGGAAAAAAGTTTGTGGTATTATTGCCGAAATGGAGAGTGGGGAAACAATTGACCACGTGATCTTAGGCATTGGTATCAATGTTAATATGGATGTGCAGGATTTTAGTCTTGACTTACAAGATATAGCTACATCGTTATCTCAGGAATTGGGACGTCCTATATGTCGATTATCCCTTCTTGATGAGGTGCTTCGTCAGTTTGATTGTTGGTATTCCATATGGCAAAGAGATGGTTTTGAGCCTATTCGTGTTACGTGGAAACAATTTAATATTACACTCAAGCAGAATGTCAAAGTAGATTCTGGTGATGCAGTATGGTCTGGCGAAGCCCTTGATATTGATGATGGTGGGGCTCTGATCATTAAAAGTATGAATGGAATGATAAAGAAATTTAATTTTGGTGAAGTAAGTGTTCGATGATAATCTGTTTTTTAACGCGCGTTTAAAAATATAAGTTAAAAATGAGAGAGTGAGAGTGAGAGGATAATTATGAGTACCGAAAAAAGATTACCTTTAGAAAATAGTGTTACAAGCGTGGGGACAGCAGCTATGCTGCTAGCTCTTACTAGAACAATGGCTGACGAGGATGATATAAAACAAATGGTGGGCAAGAAGGGCTATCGGTTTGTTGTAACTGAAGTGGGAGGAAAATCATCTTTTGCGGAATTTCAGGAGAAAACAACTAGAGCTGTTATGGGTGCCTGCCTAAATAATGGCTTGATCACAAAAACAGTGGCTAATATGCACGCATTGTTACATGCAGTTGAGGAAGCCAAGCGCGGAGTGCTTGTCAATGCTTCAACCAATACTAGTTTAGCGACAAAAATTGCAATCGTTAGAGACTCCAACTGGATTGCTGTGGCTATATTCGGGGAATCAGCTATTCATCCCATGACCAATCATGAAAGAGCGGGATTAGGGGTAATGCATCTGTGCAATTGTGATTCTTCTAATTCAGCAAAGGATAATCCGGAATAGTCAATATATCCAAAAAATGGGATTAGGACTTTAGGAGTAAGGGAAAGGAGTGTCAAAAGAGATATGGATAAGGAGACACAGCGAGTATGGGATTCTCTAAATAGGGATACTCAGGAAAGAATGGCAAAGGCCAGAACTATTGTTGGTACAGGAAAAGTTATTTCAGTTGATAAAACAGTTGCCTTGCTAGAAGCTATTATTAAACCTGGTGATAAGGTAAATCTAGAGGGCAATAATCAAAAACAAGCAGATTTCTTAGCAGATTGTTTATGTAAGGTTGATAAAAATAAAGTATATGATTTGCATATGATTCAGTCGGTACTTTCTTTACCTAGTCATTTAGATGTTTTTGAAAAGGGAATTGCAAAAAAAGTTGATTTTTCCTTTTCAGGTCCTCAAGCAGGAAGACTGGCTCAGTTGATAAGTGACAAAAAGATTGAGCTGGGTGCAATTCATACATATCTTGAATTGTTTGGTAGATACTTCATTGATTTAGTTCCTAAGGTTGCCCTTATCGTAGCATTTCAGGCTGACAAGGAAGGAAATCTTTATACGGGATTTAACACAGAAGATACTCCTGTAATCGTAGAAGCGACTAAGTTTAAACAGGGGATTGTTGTAGCACAGGTTAATGAAATTGTTGACAAACTTCCCAGGATTGATATACCTGCAGATTGGGTTGATTTTGTAGTCAAGTCGCCAAGTCCATTTTATATTGAACCGTTATTTACTCGTGATCCTGCTCTGATTACAGATTCACAGGTTCTGCGGGCAATGATGGCGATAAAAGGAATTTATGCTGAATATGGAGTGCAAAGACTCAATCATGGTGTTGGTTTCGATACTGCTGCTATTGAACTTTTACTTCCTACTTATGGGGAAGAATTGGGTTTGAAGGGCAAAATTTGCTCTTATTTCTCATTGAATCCTCATCCGACTATGATTCCAGCTATTGAAAGTGGTTGGGTTAAGTCCATTCATAGTTTTGGCGGAGAATTAGGGATGGAAGATTATGTGAGAGCTCGTCCTGATGTATTCTTTGTTGGTCCTGATGGTTCTATGCGTTCCAATCGAGCATATTCCCAGATGGCAGGTCATTATTCTTTGGATATGTTTATTGGTGGTACACTCCAAATTGATAAGTATGGTAATAGCAGTACGGCGACAGCAAGTCGAGTTGCAGGCTTTGGTGGTGCACCTAATATGGGTTGTGACGCCAAGGGCAGACGGCATTCAACAGAAGCATGGCTTAAATGTGGTCAGGAATATGGAATGAGCCATGAGCTAGTTGGCAACTTGCCACGTGGTAAGCGTTTAGTTGTGCAATTGCAAGAGACTTTCAGAGAAAAACTTGCACCTGGTTTTGTAGAGGAACTGGATGCATGGAAACTGGCTAAAAATGCAAATTTGGATATACCTCCAGTAATGATTTATGGAGATGATTTAACCCATGTTGTTACAGAAGAGGGTATTGCCTATCTTCATAAGTGTTCCTCCCTTGTAGAAAGAACGGCTGCTATTAGAGCTGTTGCAGGCTATACAGAAGTTGGCATGTTAGCTAAACCAGAAGATACGGCTGCATTGCGTAAGAAGGGGATTGTTAAGACACCTGAGGATTTAGGTATTGATATATCACGGGCGAATCGGTCGCTTCTAGCTGCAAAAAATATTCGTGAACTAGTTACATGGTCTAAGGGATTATATAATCCACCGGCTAAATTCCGGAATTGGTAATAGGGAGGGATTTTAGTGGCACTCCAGCAACTGAAATTTGAGTTTAAGGTAAATAATCCAATTGAATTTTCCCATGAATGGCGCCATCATGGCGTTGTGGGATCTGGCGATCTTGAAATTCTTATGGAAAAGAAGGATCTTGGCGGTGCAGTTCAAGTGCAAGTTGTAACTCCAGTTGTAGGCTTTGATAAGGTTTGGGGCATGGTGCTTGAGAAGATTGTTAAAGAGAATCGCTTAGGGAACATTTCTATTGAAATAAATGATAACAATGCAACGCCAATCGTTGTTTCTATGAGACTTCGTCAGGCCCTCGCTGAAGCGGCCAAGGATGTACGGAAGGAGGTTTGATTAAAATGAGTGTTTGGAATCAATTGCAAAAAAATAGTTTTCTTGAATCAAGTGCACGCCAGCGTGCAAATGGCATTGTTGATAATGGAACGTTCACTGAATTACTTGGACCGCGGGATCGGGTTTCCAGTCCGCATCTTCCCGTTTTAGGAGAAGCGGTGGCTTTTGATGATGGTATTGTTACTGGAGTTGGTTTGATTGGTAAAAGGCCCGTGTTTGTGATTTCTCAAGAGGGGCGGTTTATCGGTGGTTCCGTAGGGGAAGTTGGCGGCGGGAAAATGGTTGCGACCCTAAAATTAGCCATAGGTGCTTATCATCAGATAAAGGAAAAATATCCAACGTCTTATCAAGGACGTCTTCCTGCGGTGGTTATTTCTTTTGAGACAGGCGGTGTTAGGCTCCATGAATCCAATGCAGGCTTACTCGCTCACGCGGAAGTGATGGATCAGTTCCAGGATGCTCGTGGAAAGATTCCTGTGATTTCTTTAATTGGCAGCAAAATTGGTTGCTTTGGAGGAATGGGATTTGTCGGTGCTGCTACTGACTTAATTATTATGAGTGAGCAGGGGCGTTTAGGGCTAACAGGTCCAGAAGTAATAGAGCAAGAAATGGGCAAAGATGAGTTTGATGCTTCTAATAAAGCATTAGTATATCGAACTACTGGCGGCAAACATAAGTACATAATGCAAGATTGTAATTTTCTTGTAGAAGACAGCATTGAGGCTTTCCGTACGCAGCTTGCTGAAGTTCTTACTCTTTCTATGGAATCCATCGAAGAAATGCGGCGTGTTGGTAGTCAAAAACTTGTAGAAGAACAGCTTGAACTTGTAAAACTAGCTGTTGAACTTGATCCGCGAGATTCTATGGATGTATGGAAATATTTTGGAAATGAATCTCCGGCAATTTTGCCAGAGTTATCGTTAACGGATTTTCTTAAGCAAGCTAAACGGCGGGTTAGAAAAGTTGAAGGAGGTTCAGTTAATGGATGAAGTGGAAAGTATGATTGGTCGAGGTCGAGAAGCTATTGATATGATTATTGACGCTGACTCTCTTCAAGAAGGTATCATTGGTGAATTTCAGTTTGATCCAGAACTTGGTCCTGGTGCAGTAGTAGGCACAGTTACTATTGGTGGACAACCTGCGACGATTATAGCAAATGATGCTGATGAATATAATCCAAGATTTCCCGTAGTTTTTGCTGGTGTTATTGGTTTAGAAGAAGGCTACAAAATGGCGTTGGCAGTATATAGAACCATCACTGTTGATAAGGAAAAACCATTAGATCAAAAGCGGGCACTTCTGTTAATTGTTGATACTCCGGGCAATGGTCCAGGAAAAATTGAAGAAATCATGGGGATGAATAAATCCACGGGTGGTTATCAGCTAGCGTTAGCTGAAGCAAGAAAAGCTGGTCATCCCGTTATTGCTATTGTAATTGGACGGGCTATTAGCGGTGCATTTCTCTGCCATGGTTTGCAAGCCGACCATATTTTGTCCCTATCAAAAGAATTCGGTACAATGATTCACGTTATGCCGTTAACCAGTATTTCTCGGATTACCAAACTTGACATTGAATTATTGGAGGATTTGTCGACTAAGAATCCAGTGTTTGCCGCAGGTGTAAACTTCTTTTATCGTCTAGGTGGCGTCAATGAAGTTGTTGATCAAGTTGAGGGAATGCGAGATGCGATGATTCGTCATATTGATGAGGTGCGTGAATTAAAGCGCACGGGTCAATTTGATAAACTTGGTCCATGGGGACGTGGAACCATCGGAGCAGAGCGTGGTGGCCGTCAAACACGGAAAATGGTGATTGAAAAGATGACAGAAGAATTTGATGCTGTGGCTGACAAATATCTATACGCGTAAGGGAGTTTGTGATGAAAGATATTCTCGATAGTCTTGCTCAAATGGTTGAAGAATTTGGAACGGCTCCTACTTTTGAAGAAATGCCAAGACGTACCCTTCAGGATAAAGGTATTGGTGGGCCAACTGCCGCCCATGTTATCGAGGAAGTTCATGTTCCATTAAATCTGGCTTATCTTAGTTTTACGACAGGGTCGTCCGCCTTTCAAAATATCGTTGGGGTTACCCATCCAGAGATGGAGGCCCGGGAAAAAGCCACTCGCTTAGTTTTTGAGCAGGCTAAGGTTCAAAGTGGGAGTAACATTTTATTTACCTATCCTCCCTTAGTCAATGTTTTTACTAAAAAGGCTCTTGATGCTTGTGGTATGAATTGTTCTTTTCTGCGGCGCTCTAGTCGAGATGCATTTTTGGCGGCCCTTTATAATAATCGTCCAGACGTTGTTGTTGGTGAATCTTCCTTTTTACGTTCGGCTCTGGAAGATGCAAAATCCATGGGGATGGCTACCTTTCTTCCTAAGGAAGTTATTATACTGGCTGCTGGTACACCCTTAGATCTTGAATTACCTGCCGTTGCAGAACGCATTTTAAATGGATTGGTTCATGATCTATATGGTTGTCAGGAATTTGGTTGGATTACCATCAATGGCATTCCCGTAAGGGATGATATTACGCTTGTGAAGTCTCCCTTGTCAGGTAATTCAATGTACGAGGTTGTAGTTGGCGGGCTTCCCATGGGTGATAGCTTTCCCGTTGCCGATAGTGGTCATATTTGTAATTCTGCAGGCAAAATAATTACTTATCGGCGAGAACGTACCTTTCCAGAATATGAAGTTATAGTACGTGCTACGACTTTATCTTCGGATGTAACCATTGGAAGAGTTGCGCGAACGATTCTACGGATAAAGGGGCGCATTGTAAAAGTCGATCCGGGGGTCAAGACCATGGCTTCCCAGACTATGCTAGAGCTATGTTCGGGAGGCGATGCATCGGCAGAACCAATCATTATTACTGGACCCCAAGGAACTGGTTTATTTGATGAGCTGGTAAAGGCTCAGCTTGAATATCAGCAGATGAGTAAAAGTGATCCTGTTTGGGTAAAGAAGAGGTGATCGATTATACGTCGGCATGATTTAGTAGAAATAAGCGATCAAGGTCGTGAATTGGCGTTTGAGAGAGTCGCTCCTCATCTACCACCCCGTGAATTTGAGTTAGTCAAACAACTCATTATTGGCACTCCAGGAGGAATAAAAATCCCTGGTATTGTTAGACGTGAAGACAGGAAGCAGATTCCAGATACGATTCCTGTAGGATTTTCTTCACCGTTTCGCATTGATGGTAACCGACTGCGCATTGCGGGATTTGTTCCCACATCGGCAGTGATACAGGTTGTTTCTCCTTTTGCGGTAATTGATCGAGAATTCTTTCTACGAACGCCTTGTTTAAATGCCTTGGTAGAGGTTCTTGCAGTGGCAGGGGAACTGGGACTCAAACTTGGTGTGTGGGGATCGTCAGCGTTGGAGATATTTACAGGATTGCAGTATACGGATGAGGCATCTGATCTGGATGTGCTTGTTGGTATGACTAGGCTAGATACTATTCGAACCTTTACAAATCGCCTAGCAGAGATCGCAAGAACATTTCATTGCAAAGTGGATGCAGAGCTTGAGCTAAATTCAGGCTACGGGGTTAAAGTAGCAGAGTTGTTTATGCATACTGACACGGTATTAGCTAAGGGATTAAATGATGTAATACTTCTGCCTAAACACGATATTTTAGCTGAGATGACAGAAGTTCAGTAGGTTTATTTGGCCGATAGGTCATTTAATATAAGAAATATAAAATGAGAGGAATTGATCATAATGGAATTAAAAGCACGCGTTCCTGGCAAAGTTATTGAGGTTACTGTTAAAGTAGGCGATTCTGTAAAGGTTAAGGATGTTGTAGCTGTAATGGAAGCTATGAAAATGAAACAAAAGTTTCCTTCTTCCGTTGAAGGGACAGTAAAAGAAATTAAAGTAAACGCTGGTGACAGAGTTTCCGCAGGCGATGTAATTATGATTGTTGAGTAAAAATACTAAGGGTTATTCCCAGGATTCTTTATAGGGTTCTGGGAATAAATAAAAAGAGGAGGGCTAAACTATGGCTATTTATGGTGTGGCAATTCTATCTTTATGTATGTTTATTGGTATATTTTTAGGTGATGTTCTAGGGACTTTTCTTGGGGTTGCTGCTAATGTTGGCGGGGTCGGTTTTGCAATGCTATTACTAATTGTTCTTACTGATTATTTAATGGGAAAGGATATTTTGTCAAAGCTTGCTGAAAGTGGTATTTCCTTTTGGAGCGCGATGTACATTCCCATAGTTGTGGCGATGGCTGCTCAACAGGATGTATTGGCGGCTATAACAGGGGGGCCTCTTGCAATTATAGCGGGGATTGTTACTGTTCTAGTAGGGTTCTTATTTGTTCCTCTAATAAGTAAAATTGGCAATAAAACAACTTATAAGGATCATGCAATATAAGAATAAGGAGGAATTTCCATAATGGATTTCGGAAAAATAATACTAGATATTTTCGTGAAGAATGGCTTGGTCATGTCATTTCTTTTTATTGGGCTAGTAACATACTTGGCATACCTCATATCGGATAAATTAACGAATAAAAGAATCCACGGTTCAGCAATTGCAATTGTTTTTGGTTTAATGTTGGCCTATTGGGGTGGTATACAAACTGCTGGACATAAGGGACTGGCTGATATTAAGTTGTTCACTGGCGTTGGTTTGATGGGTGGCGGAATGCTAAGAGACTTTGCGATTGTTTCTACGGCCTTTGGTGCGAGGTTGGAAGAAATTAAAAAATGCGGCACAGCAGGAGCAATGTCATTGTTGTTAGGTGTTATTTTGTCTTATATTGTTGGGGTAGTTTTAGCCTTTGCCTTTGGTTATACTGATACTGTAAGTCTTACTACCATTGGTGCTGGTTCAGTTACCTTTATCGTTGGACCTGTTACAGGCGCTGCCTTGAATGCAAGCTCTCCTGTTATTGCTATTAGTATTGCAGCTGGTGTGGTGAAGTCTATTGTAGTTATGATTATCACACCAATTATGGCAAAAAGCATAGGTCTTAATAATCCACAATCTGCTATGGTATATGGTGGGTTAATGGGAACGACAAGCGGAACAGCCGCTGGACTTGCTGCTGTTGATCCTAAATTGGTTCCATATGGAGCAATGACAGCTACCTTTTACACAGGATTAGGTTGTTTACTTTGTCCATCGGTTCTTTTCTTGGCAACGAAAGCAATTTTCGGTTAATAATGGTGTTTTGTAATAGTCAGTACAAATGGCGTTTTCCGAATATTCTGTTAGTTGCACAAATGTAATCAAACAGGTAATTTTAAAATACAAAAGTATTCATTGGAGGAATAGAAAAAATATAAAATTACAAAATTAACATAAAAACATAAAAATATATTGACATTAGTAAAGGTGAAGTGATAAAATTCATTCCAAAGCATAATGAAGAAGAGTAATGACGGAGTAAGTAAACCATTTGTAAATTTCCAGAGAGTCGGCATAAGGTGGAAGTCGACAATGAGCGGTGGAAGAAGATCCCTCCGGAACTGTGTTTCTGAACGTTAGTAAGAAATGCCGGGTTAGCCACGTTATTTGGCTTAGGTTTGATAGAACTGAAGAGGCACTGTTGTGCAATTAAGGTGGTAACGCGGGTAATAACTCGTCCTTGGATATATTCAAGGGCGAGTTTTTTATTATTTTTAGGGGAACGTTGAACACAGAGTTCACTTAAGAGCACAGCGGTTATTAAACCCTATTGATCTTTTCTCAGTGTTCTCTGTGGTTCGGTTCACTAGTATGCTTTAAAGGACGCGCAGCGTTTTCTTATCAAATTTTGGAGGTAAATTATGAATCAGAACACTTTTAAGGTAGCTAATTCTTGTGTGTCAATTGAAGACGTATATGCAGCGGCAAGGAAGCTGCAAAGTATAATCAAAAAGACAGAACTCATTGAAAGTCCAGTGTTTAGTAATGAGTGTGGAAATTTTGTATTCATTAAACCAGAGAACCTACAAGTGACAGGTGCATTTAAAATCCGCGGAGCATTTAATAAATTGAGTAAGTTAAGTGATGAGGAAAAAAGTAGGGGAGTCATCGCTTCCTCAGCAGGAAATCATGCCCAGGGGGTTGGCTATGCAGCTCAATTACTGGATATTAAGGCTACTGTTGTGATGCCTGCAACCACGCCCATCATTAAAGTGGAAGCTACAAGAAATTATGGAGCAAATGTTGTATTATACGGCGATAGTTATGATGAAGCTTATAAAAAAGCCAGAGAGTTGGAGACCGAACATAACTATGTCTTTGTGCATCCCTTTGATGATTTGGATGTAATTCTTGGTCAAGGTACAGTGGCCTTGGAAATTTTGAATCAATTAGAAGATGTTGATGAGATATTGGTTCCTATAGGTGGAGGCGGTTTAGCGAGTGGCATTGCATTTGCGGCAAAAATGCTAAAGCCAAGTATCAGAATTATCGGAGTTGAGCCAGAAGGCGCATGCTGCATGAAAAAGTCTTTGGCTGATAATAAAGTAATAGAGCTGGAGAAAGTGGATACCATAGCAGATGGTGCTGCTGTAAAAAGACCAGGTACATTGACGTTCGAATTTATCAGAGAGTTTGTTGACGAAGTCATCACTGTTTCTGACTTTGATATTGCAGAAGCAATACTGCTCTTAATCGAAAAGCATAAACTGATCACAGAAGGAGCAGGGGCGCTGTCCTTAGCTGGCTTAAAGAAATTATCTTCCAAGAATAAAAAGGTAGTTTGCTTAGTCAGTGGCGGAAATATTGATATTTTAACGATTTCGGCAATCATAAATAAAGCCTTGGTATTTAGGGGAAGGCTGTTCTGCTTTACCATTAATTTACCTGACAAACCAGGGGAATTATTGCATGTGGCAAAAATTATCTCTGAATTAAATGCAAACGTAATAAAATTGGATCATAATCAATCGAAAGTGATGGACAGCTTTAAACAGGTTCAACTGGAAGTTACCGTAGAGACGAATGGGCATAGTCATGTAGAGGAAATCGAAGCTGCCTTTTTACGAAATGGTATTGATATCCAAAAAATTTATTAATACATTACAAACTGAATGAAGTAAGAATATGCCAATGAGGTGAAAGCATGACTGTTAAAAAATTGTTTTGGGAAGATCCTTACTTAAAGCAATGTACTGCAACGGTAATGAGTGTCGATGGTAATCGTGTAACTCTTGATAAAACAATTGTATTTGCCTTTTCTGGTGGTCAGGCATCGGATTCTGGAACCATCCATGGTTATCCAGTGATGGCAGCCCAAAAAGTTGATAGAGAAATCGTTTATGAGATTGAGGCGGATCATGATTTACAAGTGGGTCAGCAAGTGGAAGTGATTATTGATTGGGAGAAACGATATAAAATTATGAAGCTGCATTTTGCTGCTGAGATTGTATTGGAGCTGATGGTTCAGAATTTTAATGATCCTAAAAAAATCGGTGCTAATATAACTGCAGAAAAAGCAAGAGTAGATTTTGAATGGCATGGGAATATTTCAGAGGTTTTTCCCTTGCTTCAAAAAAGGATTGAGGAAATTATTGATTCTAGTATTCCTATCCTAAGTTGTTTTAGTGACGAAGAGCGGGAAATCAGATATTGGAAAATCGATGGTTTTGGCAAAGTTCCCTGTGGAGGGACTCATATAAAAAATACGGGTGAAATAGGCGCTGTCTTGCTAAAAAGAGGAAAACGTCTTGGTGCTAATAAAGAAAGAATTGAGATCTATTTATGTTAAATTATGAGGAGTTAAAAATTAGGTATTGCCTATTACAATTTCTTACTCTATAATGAAATAAAAAAGTGTCAATTAACTGACACAAGCAAAGACGCTTGTACAGGGACTAATTATAGTCCTGTATGGGGCGTCTTTTTTCGTTTAGCAAAGTTTATAGTTATCCTTCATAATGCAGAGATAGGAAGCGCTATTATATTATAAGGGAGGCATGCTTTTATGAATTCTCAGTATCCCTTGCCGATTGAGGAATTTCGCAGTTATCTTGAAGCAGACCAATCAGAAAAAGTAATAGAAAGTTTTCAGCAGCTTTTAACCTTATATGAGTTGCAGCAGGTTAGGCTAGAAGCGCTATTAGATACAGTTAATGAGGCAGTATGTATTATTGATGAATCAGATAAGGTGGTAGTGTGGAATCATCATGCTGAACTTTTATACGGAATTGCCGCTGATGAAATTATTGGGCGTCCTATCGAAGGTTTTTTTTCCAATTTAATGTTAACCAAAGTGATGAAAGAACGACGCACCGTGCATGAACAATACCACACTCCTTGTCCTGATACTCATGTATTAATTAATGCAAGACCTGTAAAGTTAGCTGGCCAGGTGATCGGCGGAGTTTGTGCGGAACGAGATATTACAGAAGTAGTGCAGCTAAATCAAAAACTATCTCAGACTCATCAGGAAGTACAAACCCTTAAGCAAGAAATTGATAAAATTCATTCCCAGTCAGATTCCTTTTCGACGGTTTATGGTCATAGTACTGCCATTCGCGAAGCGGTTAGTATTGCCAGACGTGTTGCAGCAACGGCGGTTCCAGTATTACTGCGTGGGGAAAGCGGTACAGGAAAAGAATTATTTGCCCGTGCTATTCATGATGCCAGTCAATTTGCCGGTCCCTTTATTGCTATAAACTGTGGAGCGATTTCTCCTAATCTATTTGAAAGTGAATTGTTTGGTTATCAGCCTGGAGCATTTACGGGAGCTGACCGCAAAGGAAAAGTGGGGTTATTAGAGCAAGCAAATGGAGGAACTCTCTTACTGGATGAGCTGGGAGATATGCCGAAAGACATGCAGGTAAAACTATTGCGGGTTCTACAGGATAAGAGTTTCTATCGTGTGGGCGGCAACAAAGCGATTCATATTGATGTTCGTATTATTGCTGCTACCCACCGCAATTTAGAAGAAATGATTAAGAACGGTGAATTTCGAGAAGATCTATATTATCGTTTAAATGTAGTGGCGGTGTCCCTGCCTTCATTGCGTGATAGGTTAGATGATATACCTGAATTAGTTCATAAAGGTATTTTGCATTATGGCACAATTCATAATAAAAAAATCTCAAAAGTGAATCCCGCACTCATGGCATCTTTTATTCAATATCCATGGCCTGGCAATATTAGAGAGTTATTCAATGTATTAGAACGGCTGGTGATTTTGGCTGATAGTGACCAATTGGGTATCGATAATCTGCCAGCTACGTTCTGCCAAATGGATTTTCCTATGGAAAGTATAGATCCCTGCGCTATGGAAGGCAGTTTGTTGGAAAAAACCTTAAGCCTAGAAAAAGAAGTGATTGCTAAGGTTCTGGCGGAATACCATTTTAATAAAGCAGCTGCAGCAAAGAAACTCGGTATCCCTCGCAGCACCTTATATTACAAAATGCAGAAGCTGGGATTGGAGTGTCAATAAACTGACGTTATCGTCGAATGGTAGATAGAAAACGTTGTTATAAAAGGTCATTTATTAAAATAGATACAGAAAAAAGTGCCGCAAAGAATACGTCGGTACTTTTTTTTACATTAATGGGCTAAAATGATTAACACAGAGGACACAGAGTGGGATTTTTAACCCTTATCTATGTTTTCTCTGTGTTCTCTGCGCCTCTGCGGTTAAAAGCTGTAGTAGTGTTTTTTCTGCTGTTACTAAATTTATAATATAAAAAATATATAGTTGGCACGAATATTGCATTAGGAATAGGGCAGGAGGTGTTTAACTATGAGAATTGTCAACCATCCAATACTGACATTTCCAAAACGAGATATGGTGACCTTCACATTGAATGGTCAAACGATAGAGGGAATAGCGGGAGAGCCAATTGCTGCTGCACTACATGCGGCTGATGTAAAGGTATTGCGTCATAGTCATGGTCGCCATCGTCCTCGTGGTCTCTTCTGTGCCATTGGAAACTGTTCATCTTGTTTGATGACAGTAGATAAAATTCCTAATGTACGGGTTTGTACTGAACCTCTTCGCGCTGGCATGGTAGTTGAGACCCAAGAAGGGAAGGGGAAGATCGTATGATAACGACAGAAATCTTAGTCATAGGAGCTGGCCCGGCTGGGTTAATGGCTGCCATTCATGCTGCAGAGGCTGGCGCAAAGGTATTGCTTGTTGAACGGGCGGATCGCTTAGGCGGTCAGTTAATTAAACAAACTCATAAATTTTTTGGCTCGAAGGCAGAATTTGCCGGTGAGCGTGGAATGGATATAGCTGAAAAATTAATCAACCAGAGTTCGGATATTTCAGGTATCACCATTTGGAAGAATGCTGTAGTACTAGGAATCTATCCAGATGGCGTAGTTACGATTTCTTATGAAGGTGCTTTTTGCACAGCCAGACCTAAAAAAATTATTATTGCAACGGGCGCTTCGGAAAAAACAATGGCCTTTCCTAATAATGATTTACCAGGTATTTATGGTGCAGGTGCAGTCCAAACATTAATGAATGTTCACGGAGTGATACCAGCAAAAAGGATACTCATGATTGGCGCTGGTAATATTGGTGTGATTGTGGCTTATCAATTGCTGCAGGCGGGTGTTAAAGTAGCAGGCATTGTAGAAGCTGCGCCGCAAGTTGGCGGTTATCGTGTTCATGCTGCTAAGCTGCAACGTCATGGTGTACCAATTTATACATCTCATTCGATACAATCAGCCCATGGTGATTCTTGTTTGGAAGGTGTTACGATTTCTAAACTAGATGAACAATGGCAGCCGATTGATGGAAGTGAACAATATATTGCTGTAGATGGGCTATGTTTGGCAGTAGGATTAAGTCCCCTGACAGAACTGTTGTGGCAAGCGGGCTGTGAAATGAAGTTCGCAGCAGAATTAGGCGGTTATGTACCATTACGTGATGCCAATATGAAAACATCCCACGAAAATATCTATGTAGCTGGTGATGTTTCAGGAGTCGAAGAAGCCTCAGCAGCTATGGTAGAAGGAAAATTAGCAGGCTTATATGTTGCTTCTGTTTTAGGACATAAAAAAGATTCGTTTACCAAAGAGTTTCAGACTGCAAAATCACAACTGAGTGCCCTGCGTTCTGGTCCAGCAAGTGTGAAGATTTGTACGGGACTTAGCAAAGTTGTTTTAGAGGAGGTTGGATAAAATGCCGTCACAGGAGCGTTTCGCGAAAGGTCCAATCGCTTTATTTGAATGTATGCAGCAAATTCCCTGTAATCCTTGTGCTGATGCTTGCCCACGGGGTGCCATTACCGTAAAAGAAATTAATGACTGTCCTTCTTTAAATGAAGAACTTTGCAATGGCTGTGGAGTGTGTATGACTCACTGCCCTGGGTTGTCTATTTTTGTTGTTGACTATACTTATGGAAAAGATGTGGCCTTAGTTAAGATTCCCTATGAATTTTCTCCTTTGCCTGAGGCTAAGACTGTTGTCGATGCTTTAAATCGACAAGGTCAATGTATTGGCACTTCAGAAGTCATTCGAGTACAAACATCACCAAATAAAACAAATATTATTTGGCTGTCTGTGCCTCGGGAATTAGCTATGGAGGTACGCAGCATTCGCCTTAAGAAAGGAGGAAGATCATGAATCATAATGATATTATTATCTGTCGTTGTGAAGATATAACCTTAGGAGAGATTAGAGAACAGATTGCACAGGGAAAACATACTCTGGAAGAAATAAAAAGAGCTTGCCGCTCTGGAATGGGTCCTTGCCAAGGAAGAACTTGTGCTCCTCTTATTGTGAATGAAATTGCCAAAGCCACAGGAAAGCCTGTCGCACAGATTCCTTTGCCTACGTTTCGTCCTTCTACCTCTCCCATTAAGATGGCTTCTTTGTTAGGAGGAGATAAGCATGATTAAGACTGCAGATGTTGTGGTAATTGGTGGTGGTGTCATCGGCTGTTCCACTGCCTATAACTTAGCTAAATTAGGTGCAGGTAAAGTAGTCGTATTAGAGAAGAAGTACTTAGCCAGTGGTGCCACCGGTCGCTGTGGCGCAGGTATGAGAATGCAGTGGGGAACAGAGACTAATTGTCTTTTGTCTCGTGAAAGTGTTAAGATGCTCTCCCATTTACCAGAATTGCTGAATGTGGATGTAGATATTGAATTTACCCAAAATGGTTATTTAATGCCCGCTTATTCGGAAAAAATGGCAGAGCAGTTTAAAAAGAATTTGGTACTGCAAAATTCTCTTAACATTCCTGCACGCTGGGTGACGCCAGAGGAATCTTTGGAAATTGTCCCTTTTTTGAATACAAAAGGAATGTTTGGCGCTACCTATTGTGCAGAAGATGGTCATTGTAATCCCTTTAAAGTAACAGAAGCTTATGCACAAGCTGCAAAAAATTTAAATGTTGAGGTTTATACCGATACGGAAGTGCAAGGCATTGTAACGAAGAATGGTAAAATTATTTCCGTCCGCACCAATCAGGGCAATATTCAAACGGATACGGTTGTAAATGCGGCAGGAGGGTATGCAAAAACCGTTGGACGTATGGTTGGTGTTGAGCTCCCTATATTCCCGGAACGTCATGAAATTTTGGTAACAGAACCAGTGGAGCCTACTATGGGACCCATGGTGATGAGCTTTTATCATAATTTATATTGTCAGCAAAGTCCTCATGGCAGTTTTATTATGGGAATTGGTCATCCAAATGAACCAGAAAGCTATAATATAAAATCCAGTTGGCAGTTTTTACGAGATATGGCGCAGCGACTTGTGGAAATCCTGCCGCCTTTAGCAGGTCTAAATGTAGTTCGGCAATGGGCGGGATTATATGATATGTGCCCTGACCGCACACCGATATTAGGCAGCAGTCCTGCTCTCAATCGTTTCTTCACTGCTGCAGGCTTTAGTGGTCATGGTTTCATGATTTCGCCTATCACAGGCCAATTAATGGCAGAGATGATAGTGGGAAAACCCACGGCCTTTCCTACCCAAATGTTTGATGCTGGGCGGTTTGAACGCGGAGAGTTATTTGTAGAGCCATCCGTTGTGTAAGTCAATATATATCATTACATTTAAAATACGAAAGTGAGGAATTTAAAATGATTACAGAATACAAAAATGAACCTTTTACTAACTTTGGTCTTCCAGAAAACAAGGCTGCTATGGAGAAGGCATTGGCTGCGGTACAGTTGGAGAAAGCTGCTCATTATCCACTCATTATCGGCGGAGAAACTGTCGATACAGAAGCGCGCATTACATCGATCAATCCTTCTAACACATCTGACATTGTTGGCACCGTTGCTCGGGCCAATATAGATTTAGCTGAAAAAGCGGTGCAAGCAGCCAATAAAGCTTTTGCTTCATGGCAGTATGTAGACCCCGCAGAACGATCTTTGTATTTGTTTAAAGCCTCTGCTGTTTTACGCCGACGAAAATTTGAGTTTTCCGCTTGGTTAGTGGCAGAGGCAGGAAAAACATGGGCGGAAGCGGATGCCGATACTGCAGAAGCAATCGATTTTATGGAATACTATGCTCGCCAAATGGATAAGTATGCAAAAGGCATGGAAGTAACACCTTATCCTGGAGAACAAAATGAGTGTGCCTATATTCCTCTCGGTGTTGGTGTTGTAATTCCGCCATGGAATTTTCCCTTAGCCATTTTAGCAGGGATGACAGCAGCAGCTATTGTAGCTGGCAATACGGTGATTATGAAGCCTGCAAGCTCAACGCCTGTAATTGCTGCTAAATTTATGCAGTTGTGGGAAGAAGTCTCTTTACCTGCTGGTGTTGTAAATTATCTTCCAGGCAGTGGTGGAACGATTGGCGATTATTTGGTATCCCACGCTCAAGTGCGCTTTATCAATTTTACAGGTTCTAAAGAAGTCGGACTTCGCATTAATAAGTTAGCTGCTGATTTGTCTCCAGGGCAGAAATGGATTAAAAGAGTCGTAGCTGAAATGGGCGGTAAAGATTCTATTGTTGTAGACAGTGAAGCTGATCTTGAAGAAGCAGCTGCTGGAATTGTTGCATCTGCCTTTGGCTTCCAGGGACAAAAATGTTCTGCTTGCTCTCGTGCTATTATCGTGAGAGACGTATATGATGCAGTACTTGCAAAGGTAGTCGAAAAGACGAAGGCTCTTAAGATTGGTGATGCCAGCAGCCCTGAAAGTAATATTGGTCCTGTAATTGATGAAAACTCTTATAAAAAGATTTTAAGCTATATCGAAATTGGCAAAACAGAAGGGAAACTAGAGTGCGGTGGATCTACGGCTGGTGAACAAGGCTACTTTATTGAGCCAACTGTATTTTCAGGGATTTCTCCCGAGGCCCGTATTTCCCAGGAAGAGATATTTGGACCCGTGCTTGCGGTAATTCCTGCTGATGACTTTGACCATGCTCTTGCTATTGCCAATGGCACTGAATATGGTCTTACTGGCGCTGTGTATTCAAAGAGCCGTGCTAAACTAGAAAAGGCTCGCCGCGAATTTCATGTAGGCAATCTATATTTTAACCGTAAGTGCACAGGTGCTTTAGTCGGTGTTCATCCTTTTGGCGGTTTTAACTTATCTGGTACCGATTCTAAAGCTGGTGGTGCTGATTATTTATTATTGTTTTTACAGGCAAAATCAATTTGTGAAAAACTATAAATTAAAGGTCATATACCGTTATAGCAATTTGTAATGCAAGGAAAAGGTCGTTACAAATTTCACAAAATAAAGAAAGAAAATATACTATAAATGTTCAAAAAAATATAAAATGTTTTTTTGAAAAAAACACTTGTCAAGTTGGAGAACGCACGGTATAATAAAAAACAAATATAAGATTAAAGCAATGGTGCTTTAAACAGAGAGTATTCTCTTCTGTTTGAAGCACCTTTTTCGATATTTTGGTGGGGGTGGTAGGGAAGACGGTAAGGTGTAGAAAACTTCGAAATAATATAATTAATAAGGGGGATTATTGTGTTTAGAAAAATGAATGCTAAATGGTTATCTTTATTCACTGTTGTCATATTGGTTGCTGGATTGGTAGCTGGCTGTGGTGGAAGCGCTAGCAAAGATATTAAAATTGGTGTTGTATATGAATTGACAGGAAATACTGCATCCTTTGGTACAGCTGCTGCCAATGGCGCTAAGCTAGCATTTAAAGAAATTAATGCTAATGGTGGCGTTTTGGGCAAACAAATCCAAATCGCAGTTGCCGATAACAAAGGTGAACCATCTGAATCCTCTAATGCAATGACAAAAGTTATTTCTCAAGATAAAGTAATTGCTGTTACTGGTTTTACTACCAGCTCTAACGGTATCGCAGGTTCAACCGTTGCTGAAGCAAATAAAATTCCTTTTGTTGCTGCTGCAACAACCAATCCTAAAGTAACCTTGGATGAGAATACTGGAAAAGTTAAAAATTATACTTTCCGCGTATGTTTCATTGATCCTTTCCAAGGAACTGTAGGAGCGAATTTCGTATTAAACTCTCTTAAAGCTAAAAATGCTGCTGTCATGATTGATAACTCTAGCGATTATAGCAAAGGCTTATCTAAATTCTTTAAAGATGCTTTTACTAAGGGCGGCGGTAGCATAGCTATCGAAGAAGCTTATTTACAAAATGACCAAGATTTCAAAACACTGTTAACAAAAATTAAAGCTACTAACCCAGATGTAATTTATGTGCCTGGCTATTACGGCGAAGTAGGAAAGATCATAAAACAGGCTCGTGAAATTGGTATCACCGTACCATTTGTTGGCGGCGATGGCTGGGATTCTCCTAAACTGGCTGAAATCGGTGGACCAGATGCTCTTAATAATACGTACTTTACAAATCACTATTCTGTAGAAGATAACAGTCCTAAATCAAAAGCATTCCTTGATGCTTTCCAAAAAGAATATGGTCAAGTGCCAGATGCAATGGCTGTTCTAGGTTATGATGCAGCTTATGCTTTAGTAGATGCCATTAAACGGGCTAACAGCACGGATTCTGAAAAAATTCGTGAAGCACTTGCCAATACAAAAGACTTCCAAGGTGTAACTGGTTCCTTAACACTAAATGATAACCATGATGCAATAAAAAGCGCTGTAATTATTGAAATGAAAAATGGTAAACAAGTGTATAAAGAAACTGTAAAACCTTAATAAGAGCCAATAAAGAAACTGCCAGGGATTTTGGTGTGCTACCCGTCAAGAGGACAATAAAAAATAATAAATTTTTCTATCGCCAGCCTGATAACGGTTGGCGATATTTTTATGCTGCCAATCTATAATGATTATGGTATGCCATTGGTGTCATTACATTTAACTTGCGTTGCAGACGTCGATTATTGTAGTAATCTATGTAATCAGTTATAGCCTCCACTAGATTATCTCTATTAGTGAAACGATGACCATAATACATTTCTCGTTTCAAAATTCCCCAAAATCCTTCCATTGGTCCATTGTCAATGCAATGGGCTACTCTGGACATACTTTGCTTCATGTGATGATCTTTTAAACGCATATGGAATTGAGCACTTGTATATTGATAACCACGGTCGCTGTGGAACAGCGGATGAGCCTCCGGTTCCAAACGAACAGCTTCATCAAAAGTATCCATAACCAATGGATTATCGTTATGATTACTAATTTTAAAGGCTACAATTCTGCGGTCGTATAAATCCAGGATGGCACTCAGATATATCTTGTGAACTTCAATACCGATATAATATTTGAATTCAGAAACATCCGTAAGCCATTTTTCATTAGGCATATCAGCGTGGAATTCACGGTTTAAATAGTTTTTTGCGATGTGGTCCGGATTTCGAGCAGATCTGGTACAACTTTTTGGTCTCCATTTAATGGTGGATTGAATTCCTTTGTTTCTGCAAATACGAAGAACGCGTTTATCGTTCACAACAATTTTGTAATTTACATCCAGCTCATCACGAATACGGCGGTATCCCATATCTGGATGTTGTTTATGGATAGTATATATTTCTTCCGAAATACGTTCATTCTTAATTTCACTATCACTCTTTGGATGATTGAGCCAACGATAATAAGCAGAGCGCGTGATTTTAAGATATTTACATAATTTTTTTGTTGGATAGCCTTTGGTTGAAGATAATTCCTTGATAGCTATATAGGCTGTAAGGTACTGTACTAAAGATAGTGATCCCTCCTCTCCAGTTCCCTGACTTTTTTTAACAGATCATTCTCCATTTGTAGATCGGTGTTCATTCGTTCCAACTCTGCAATCTTATCCCGTAGCTCTTCTTCTGGACTACGACTTGGCTGCGAACCAACACGGTGACCACGTCTGTCTTCAAGTCCAGCCCTTCCCATATCTTCATACTTTTTGACCCAGTTTCGAATCTGTTGATAAGAACAATTGTATTTGCTTGCCATTGCTCCATAGTTTTTATCATTCATTAAACAATCCTTGACTACCTGTAATCGTTCTTCAGGAGTTGTTGTTCTTGCTTTTGTCATGTATGTACCTCCAGTGGATTCTTTAAGTATTCCACCAGAATTATACACCTTTATCCAATCACAAAGTTGCTTGTTAGAACGAATATCGTACTTTTGACAAATGTCACCAAGTGATCCTTTTCCACTCAGATAGTCATTAACCGCATTCATCTTTAACGTTTTTGAATAACTTCGGTTCTTGGTTTGATTAAGCAATCCGATAGGACCTTCTGCTTTATATATTCGCACCCATCTCTGCACACTTTGGTAGGCTACGTTTGCAATTCTTCCCGCTTGTCTAATGCCAATTTTGCCATTCAGGTATCGTTCAACAATTTTTACTTTTTCTACTGGATCAATCTTACTTTTTCTAGACATAGAAATACCCCCATATAGGACTTTTATATTTCAGTGTCCTATATAGGGGTAGCATATCATTTTATCCCTGGCAGTTTCTTTATTGGTTCTATTCCCATTCATGCAAGTCAATTCCCTAAGGAGCCATCAATGTAATATGGTTGCTGCTAAAAAAGTCTGTATATTCATCATCTGGTTTTTGATTGGTTACAAATACTTGGATGTCTTTTAAATCGTAGTACGTTATTAATGATACTTTACCGAGCTTCGTATCATCTGCCAATAGTATTTTTTTATCGCAGTGCTCTACAATATATTTTTTTATATCGTACTCAAGAGATGAGGAATTTGTGATTCCTTTTGCAATTGAGATCCCGGTTGTGGCTAAAAAGGCTTTAGAGATATTGTATTTTTTCAAGGAGCTTACTGCTCCTGAATCAACAAAAGAATTCGTTCGTCTAAATAGTGTTCCCCCTGTAGATATCACATTTAAGTTTTGATAAGGGAGAGCTTTTAATATCACATGTAAATTATTGGTGATAATTGTTAAGTTCTTGACATCTGACAAATAGGGTATCATGTGCATCGTAGTTGTCCCAGAGTCGATATAAATGATATCTCCATCTTCAATTAATGTACTGGCAAGCTTTGCGATAATTAATTTTGCATCTCTGTTTTTGACTTCTCTAGATTCAAAAGGCTCAGTCGTTTTCTTGTCTGTTAAAATAATGCCGCCATAGACTTTTTTTATTTTACCTTGAGACTCTAGTTGATTAATATCTCTTCTCATTGTGTTTTTGGAAACATTGAACACACTACAAAGCTCTTCGATGGATGCTCGTTCTTTTTCAAGAATATAGTTTTGAAGTTCGTTGATTCTATCTTCTTTCACGTTATAAACTCCATTTCACATTATTATATTCAAATTGGCTTATATCCGTATTAGCCTTCATGAGACTAAACATAACCACAATACTATTACCATAATACCACAATATAACCAAATATGTAACTGAATTTTCTTATAAAATTAAGACTTGCATTAAAGTCATAGAATGCACTATAATATAACCAAAATATAATAATGATATAACATATTTTGATCGATAAATAACAATAGTTCGCTATAATATAATCAAATAGAAGTAATGTAAGGAGGGGATGGGAAAGAAATTCGAAGAAACCAGAGGTTTGTATCAGATGAAAGGGATAAATGATTCCATATAAAAAGGAGAATGTTGATTATGACAATAGCAAAATTAAAGTATAGCGTAAATGGAGAATGGAAAGAGTCGGTAACAACTACCTATATGCCGATTACGGATTCGAATACAGGAAAAGTGATTGCCCAGGCACCATGCTGCACCGTTGAAGAAGTCAATCAAGCAGTTAGCGCAGCAAAAATTGCATTTCCTGCTTGGTCTTCGACACCTGTATCAGCAAGAGCTCAACTTATGTTTAAGTATAAAGTCATTTTGGATGCCCACCTGGAAGAGTTAGCCTTATTGGTCGCCACAGAGTTAGGCAAAAATCTCAATGAAGCTCGCGGCGATGTTTTGAAGGCTATTGAAGTGGTAGAGCTATCATGTTCTGCTCCTGTTATGATGCAAGGTGATTCGTTGATGAATGTGTCCCATGGGCATGACACGGTTATGTATAGAGAACCTGTAGGTGTATTTGCTGGTATTGTGCCCTATAATTTTCCTGCGATGATTCCCTTTGGCTGGATGATTCCTCTCTGCATCGCTACAGGTAATACCTTTGTACTTAAAGCCGCCAGTCATGTTCCTCAAACTGCTGTAAGAATGTTGGAATTGCTAATTGAGGCAGGACTGCCTAAGGGTGTTGTCAACTTGGTTACTTGCAGTCGAAAAGAAGCGGAAACGCTGCTGAAACATACGGATGTTGCAGGTATTTGCTATGTTGGTTCCACTTCAGTAGGTCTTCATATTTATTCCACTGCGGCAGCTCATGGCAAGAGAGTCCAAGCTTTATGTGAAGCAAAAAATCATGCTTTAGTTCTTAAGGATGCTGCTTTAGAAATGGCTGCTACAAGAGTTATTAACTCAGGTTTTGGCTGCGCAGGACAACGCTGTATGGCTCTGCCAGTGGTTTGTGTGGAAGAAGAAGTGGCCGATGAATTCGTTGCTCATCTGGTAAGGCTTGCTAAAGAGCTTAAAGTAGGTCCGGCTTATGACCCTTCCTATGACTTAGGACCTGTTGTATCAGCCGAACAAAAACAAAGTATTGTAAATTGGATTCATAAAGGCGTTGAAGAAGGGGCCAAACTGATCTTAGACGGCAGAGATATTGTTGTTAAAGGCTATGAAGACGGTTTCTTTCTGGCACCAACTATTTTTGACCATGTAAAACCAGGAATGACGATTGGCGATATTGAAATTTTTGGACCTGTTGTATGTATTAAACGCGTAAAGAATTTTGAAGAAGGTCTTGCTGTAATGAATGCAAATCCATTTGCCAATGGTTCCTGCATTTTTACCCAGAGTGGCTATTATGCAAGAGAATTTGCAGCAAAAACCCATGGCGGCATGGTTGGAATTAATGTAGGTATTCCTGTTCCTCTTTCTGTATTCCCCTTTGCAGGACATAAGAAATCTTTCTTTGGTGACTTGCATTGTATGGGCAAAGATGGCGTGGCTTTTTTCACGGAAGCTAAATGCGTGACTAGCCGGTGGTTTAATGAAGAAGATAAGAAACATACCAAAGTGGATACTTGGGAAGGTACCATGACTCGTAAGTAAAGGAAAATAGCTGAATTTGAAAGGAGGCAACTATGTCTTTAGTTACATTGGAAAATGCATTGAAAAAAATTGGTGAGGGAAAATATGGAATTGGGGCTTTTAATGTAGCAAATATGGAAATGGTTATGGGGGCTATAAAAGCAGGGGAGGAATTAAATTCTCCCATTATTCTGCAAGTAGCAGAAGGGCGGCTGCGGTATTCTCCGCTGCATCTTATTGGTCCTGTGATGGTAGAGGCGGCTAAGAAAGCTGCCATTCCCATTGTTGTGCATCTGGATCATGGTGCTAGTATGGACGTGATTGCCCAGGCGCTGCAGCTGGGATTTAGTTCGGTAATGTTTGATGGATCCGCTTATCCTTTAGAAAAAAATATTGAAATGACAAATAAAGTAAAGAAAATGGCTGCAGAATATGGTGCCTCTGTGGAAGCGGAAATCGGTAAAGTTGGCGGCAGTGAAGGAGATTATGAAAGTGTAGAAGTGCTCATTACTTCTGTGGCTGAAGCCAAAACATTCTATGACGAAACGCAAGTTGACGCTTTAGCGGTAGCAATCGGAACAGCTCATGGGCATTACAAAGAACAGCCTAAATTGCAGTTTAAACGGTTAGAGGAAATTGCTCAGGCTATCGATTGTCCTTTGGTCTTACACGGTGGTTCAGGGCTTACTCCTGATGATTTTAAAAATTGCATACAGCATAAAATCAAGAAAGTGAATATTGCTACAGCATCGTTTGAAAATGTTGCTCAAAAAGTTAACCAATTGTCTAAGGGATCGAAAGATATTACGTTCTTTCAATATCTTGACACTGTGCTTGACGCGACATATGAAAATATTAAAAACCATATTTTAATTTTCGGCAGTCAAAATAAAGCATAAAAACCCTTACCTTAAGTAAAGGATTCATTCAAATGCTATTGTATGGAAAATTGTAAAAGATGGATCAGCGCGCAAGAGATTTCTCAAATGGCTGTTGATGAATCAAGAATGGGTAATTATGAGTCTAAATATGCCAAATTAATGACGAAATGCAAAGGCACCCTTCGAGATATGAAAAGGAACCGTTTTGTTTGGTGTAAAAATTACGATAGGAAAAGGGGTGTGTTATGGTCAAGATCATTACTTCGGCAGAAGCGGCTAATCTTATTGAAGATGCTGTTACGATTGCTACGAGTGGTTTTGTTGGTAGTGCGAATCCTGAAGCACTAACGACTGCGTTGGAAGAACGATTTCTAAGAGACGGCAGACCTCGCAATTTAACGCTTGTGTATTGTGCGGGGCAAGGGGATGGGAAGGATTGCGGAGCCAATCATTTTGGTCACGAAAATCTGGTAAAAAGAGTAGTTGGCGGACATTTTAAGACGGCTCCAAAACTCAGTCAATTAGCCGTTGATGAAAAAATTGAGGCTTATAATTTTCCTCAAGGGACGCTTACCCAGTGGTTTCGTAATGTAGCAGGCAAGAAGCCGGGTGTTATTACTAAAGTAGGCTTGAATACTTTTGTTGACCCAAGGATTGAAGGTGGAAAAATTAACAAAAAGACCACACAAGATCTTGTAGAAGTGATTGAGTTAGGCAATGAGGAATGGCTATGGTATAAACCTTTTCCAATCGATGTTGCTTTTATTCGTGGCACTACGGCCGATGAAAATGGGAATATTTCCATTGAAAAGGAGTGTGTCTCACTAGAACTATTATCCATTGCCCAAGCTGCCAGAAATTCTGGAGGAATTGTCATTGTACAGGTAGAACGTATCGTTAAGTCTGGCAGCCTGCATCCCATGAATGTAAAAGTTCCAGGGATTGTGGTCGACTATATTGTAGTAGCAGAGCAGGCTAATCATAAGCAGACATTTTCGGAAATCTATAATCCTGCTTATTCAGGGGAAATGAATGTATCGGCTTTGTCAGATAACTGTACAATGCGACTAGACGAACGAAAAGTGATTGCCCGTCGTGCTGCGATGGAATTAATTCCGAATGCAATTGTTAATCTTGGTATTGGTGTTCCTGAAGGGGTCGCCATCGTGGCAAATGAAGAGGGGCTGGGAGACATGATGACTCTTACCGTTGAAGCAGGCCCGGTAGGCGGGATCCCTGCTGGCAATCTAAACTTTGGAGCTTCCAGTAACCCGGAAGCGATATTGGATCAGCCTTATCAATTTGACTTCTATGATGGCGGTGGTTTGGATTTAGCTTTTCTGGGATTAGCAGAAACCGATAAGCATGGCAATATTAATGTAAGTAAGTTTAAAGGCTGTATAGCTGGCTGTGGTGGTTTTATTAACATTACCCAGAATACAAAAGAAGTGATCTTTCTTGGTACCTTTATGGCAGGAGGTTTAAAGGTCGAAGTTGCAGATGGCAAATTAAATATCATTACAGAAGGACGAAATAAAAAGTTCTTGGATCATGTTGAGCAAATTACTTTTAGTGGCAAATATGCTCAGGAAAGTAAGCAATCGATTCTCTACATTACTGAGCGGGCAGTATTTCGTCTAACGCCTGGTGGTATGGTTTTAATTGAAATTGCTCCGGGAGTCGAGCTTGAGAAAGATGTATTAGCACATATGGATTTTGAACCGATTATAGCTCGGGATCTTAAAACTATGGACCCTCGGATTTTCAAAGAAGAAAAGATGGGACTCGGTGGGATGTTGTCAAAATGTACAAAGTAAGCTCTTATTGAGACGTTAATTACTGAAAATTTATAATGTTAAAATATTTTAAAAAGAGTGATAATTTAATATTGCAATTACTCTTTAAATATACTAGAATGTAACTATAAAATAATAATTAACATCTTAATATAACCACAACATGATCAAAATATACAAAAATGCACGTGTAAAAAAGGATGATGATTATGTCGAATGTATTTTTAATTCCAGGAACTATTATTTCGGGGAATGAGGCATTAGAGAAATCTGGTTCTTATTTGAAGAAATCTGGAAATAAAGCTCTTATCGTTACTGATAAAATGATGGTGAGCATTGGAAATGTTCAAAAATTAATCAATTTATTAGAAAAACAAAAGATCGGATATGAATTGTTTGCAGAAATCAATAGTGAGCCTACAGATAAAATGGTTTATCAAGGGGTTAAAACGTATAAAGAAACGAATTGTGATTTTCTGATCGCTATAGGCGGGGGCAGTCCGATTGATACGATGAAAGCAATTGGTGCCATGCTGACAAATCCAGGAACATTAGCCGACTATATGGGAAAAGAAATCACTACGCTGCCACCTACGTTAATTGCCATACCAACAACGGCTGGAACTGGTTCAGAGGCGACACAATTCACCATCATATCAGATACACAAACTGAGGTGAAAATGCTGCTAAAAGGAGCACCATTATTACCTGCATTAGCGATTGTAGATCCAGAGTTAACCCTTACTTCACCGCCCAACGTTACGGCAGCGACTGGCATTGATGCTTTAACTCATGCCATAGAAGCATATACATCTAAGAAATCCCAGCCTATGTCAGATACTTTTGCAGTGTCAGCAGTTAAAAGAGTTTTTAAAAATTTGTTAACAGCTTATAAAGATGGTAAGGACATTGAAGCAAGAAAAGAAATGTCCATAGCTGCGCTTGAAGCTGGTATTGCTTTTAATAACTCTTCAGTAACAATTGTCCATGGAATGAGCAGACCCATAGGAGCACTTTTTCATGTGCCTCACGGTTTATCAAATGCAATGCTGCTTTCTGAATGTTTAAAATTTGCTTTGGCTGGAAGTCCGCAACGATTTTGTGATTTAGCAAGAGCAACGGGAATTTATGAAAACAATATGAGTGAATTGCAAGGCGGGCAAGCCTTTATAACAGAAGTAGAAAAATTATGCGCTCAATTGCAGGTTAGCACGCTGGAACAGTTTGGCGTAGATAAGAAAAAATTCTTTGATCAGTTAGATAAGATGGCAGAAGATGCCTTAAAGAGTGGCAGCCCGCAAAATACAATAAGAAACGTTGGAAAAGAAGACATAATAAATATTTACAAAGCTCTATGGAAATAAATTGATAAAAGATAAATACAAAGCAAAAAAAGGAGGATAAAATGAAACATCTTGAATTTGATAATAGCCGAAAGTTTGACATTGTACCTATTGGGAGAGCCGCAATTGATTTTAATCCTGTGGATATAAATAGAACCCTTGCCGAAAGTACAACTTTTAAAAAGTACCTAGGCGGATCGCCAGCTAATATAGCAGTTGGTTTAGCTAGATTAGGTAAAAAAGTAGGATTCGTAGGAAAAGTGTCAAAAGATCGATTTGGCGAATTTATTATTGATTATTTTAATAAAGAAGGAATAGATACATCACAAATTTATAAGGCGGAGAATGGTGAATCATTAGGTCTTACTTTCACGGAAATATTGAGTCCTACGGAAAGCAGCATTCTAATGTATCGAAATGACATTGCTGATTTAAGTTTAGCAGTGGAAGAAATTAATGAAGAGTATATAAAAAATGTGAAAGCAATCGTTGTATCCGGAACTGCATTGGCAAAAAGCCCTTCCAGGGAAGCCGTATTAAAGGCTTTGGAATATGCGAAGAAACACAACACAGTGGTTATTTTTGATGTTGATTATCGTGCATATTCATGGCTGAATAAAGATGAGATTGCCATTTATTATTCTATCGTTGGTAAGAGCAGTGATTTAATTATAGGATCAAGAGAAGAGTTTGATTTGATGCAAGGACTGATGACCAAAGAGAGCAGTGATGAAGAGACTGCGAAACGATGGCTTGCATATGGAAATAAAATTGTCGTGATTAAGCATGGAAAAGATGGTTCAACCGCTTACACGACAGATGGAAAAAAATATAATATTAAACCATTTCCCGTTAAACTTCTTAAGTCTTTTGGCGGAGGCGACGCTTATGCATCAGCCTTTATCTATGGACTGTTGGAAGGTTGGGACATGATTGACTGTTTAGAATTTGGCAGTGCTTCAGCTGCTATGTTAGTAGCTAGTCATAGTTGTTCCGAAGCAATGCCAACGGTTGAGGAAGTAACAGAGTTTATAAGAAAGAGCAAAGAGGAACATGGAGAGATGGTAGCAAGAATGTAGGAGGATAACATTATGATTCACAATATCGGTGAGTTAAAATATGGTTTAAATTTATTATGTGAAGTCAATGGAAAAAATAAAGAAATGCTAATGGATATCAGCATTGTAAAGCTCGATAAAGATTCCCATGAATCCTATTACCAGCAACATAAAGAAATTGCTATTTTGCTATTAGATGGGAAGATCAAGATAAAATGGTCGGCTAGAGAAGAAGTGATCGAAAGAAGATCTGTATTTGACGAAAATCCTTGGTGTTTACATGTTCCAAAAGAGACAGAGGTTACTGTAGAATTTTTAGAGGCAAGTGAAATACTCGTTCAATGTACTGAAAATGAGAATAGTTTTGCAGCTAAGCTATACAGTCCTGCTGACTGTCAAAGTGATATTTTTGGTGAAGGCGTTTGGAATGATGTTGCTAGAAGAGTCGTTAGGACAGTATTTGATTATCGTAATGCCCCTTACTCCAATATGGTTATGGGCGAAGTAATAACCTATCCAGGTAAGTGGTCGAGTTACCCTCCTCATCATCATCCACAGCCAGAAGTGTATTACTACAAATTCAATAAACCACAGGGATTTGGCTTATGTCTAGTCGGTGAAGATGCTTATAAAATACAAGATAATAGCTTTTTAGCAATACCGGGAGGTCTAGTCCACCCCCAAACATCTGCTCCAGGATATGCGATGTATTATTGCTGGATGATCAGACATCTGGAGAATAATCCATGGACTGATCGAATTGATGATGAAAAGCATACATGGTTACTAGATAAAAATGTGAAAATATGGCCGGACAAATAAGAAAAAGTAATAGTATGGAACCAATATTCGCAATATTTTGCATTGTATTGGTATACTATACAGTACTTGAAAAGATCTGAATGCCAAGTCAAATCAATTGTGAAGTAGGAGGAAGGGTATGTTTAACAAGGAAAAAGTAAAATTAGGAATCGCACCCATCGCTTGGACGAATGATGATATGCCGGATCTGGGGAAAGAAAATACTTTTGAACAATGTATAAGCGAAATGGCTCTTGCTGGTTTTACTGGTTCAGAAGTAGGTTGTAAATATCCCAAAGATGTAAATGTTTTAAAAAAGGCCCTTAATTTAAGAGGATTACAAATAGCAAGTGCTTGGTTTAGTGCCTTTTTGACAACAAAGCCATATGAAGAAACAGAAAGAGAATTCATTCGGCACAGAGATTTTCTACATGCTATGGGGGCTAAAGTCGTTGTAGTATCAGAACAAGGCCATAGTATACAAGGAAAGCTGGATATTCCGATATTCACAGGAAAATATAATTTAAATGATAAAGAGTGGCAGAACTTTGCAGAGGGCTTAAACAAATTAGGTGCCTTAGCAAAAGAAAAGGATATGAAATTGGTTTATCATCATCATATGGGAACTGTAGTTCAGACTACGGAAGAAATAGACCGACTTATGAATATGACAGATGAAAACTTGGTGTATTTATTATTTGACTCAGGACATCTAGCGTATTCAGGGGAAGATTTTATTTCGATATTAAAAAAATATGTTAACAGAATTAAACATGTTCATTTAAAAGATGTGCGTCCAGAAATGCAAGAGAAAGTTAGAAAAGAAAACTTAAGTTTCCTTCAAGGGGTTAGAGCAGGTGCATTTACAGTGCCAGGAGATGGATGCATCGATTTTGGGCCAATCTTTACGATTTTGTCTGAAAATAAGTATGAAGGATGGCTGTTAGTAGAGGCAGAGCAGGATCCGGCACAAGCAAATGCTTTTGAATATGCGCAAAAGGCTAGAAACTATATCAAAGAAAAAATAGGGTTTTAAAAAATCTATAGGGTAGATGATTTCGTCATTCAAAGGTAATGAATAATGATAGGCGAGGTGGCATTATGAAAAAAATACGGCTTACAGTTGCTCAAGCACTTATAAAATTCCTTAATAATCAATACGTTGAATTTGATGGTGTGGAAAGGAAATTTGTCGAAGGTATCTTCACCATTTTTGGTCACGGTAATGTAATCGGATTAGGACAGGCATTAGAGCAGGATGCAGGTGATCTAATCGTTCATCAGGGACGGAATGAACAAGGGATGGCGCATGCAGCTATCGGATTTGCCAAACAAAAGTTTAGAAAACAAATATATGCTTGTACATCATCCGTAGGGCCAGGGGCCGCCAATATGATAACGGCAGCAGCGACTGCCACCGCCAATAGAATCCCTGTATTATTCTTGCCAGGTGATGTATATGCCACCCGGCAGCCAGACCCTGTTTTACAGCAAATCGAACAATTTCATGACTTTTCAATTAGCACAAATGATGCTTTTAAAGCAGTAAGCAAATACTGGGATCGAATTTCTCGCCCGGAACAACTCATGACTGCCTGCATCAACGCTATGAGAGTATTAACAGATCCGGCAGACACTGGAGCAGTGACAATCGCTCTGCCTCAGGATGTGCAAGGTGAAGCTTATGATTATCCAGAGTATTTCTTTCAAAAGAGAGTTCACCGAATTGAAAGAAGGCCTGCAACGAAAGAAATGATTCAAGATGCAGTTGCCCTTATCTCGAAGAAAAAGAAACCCATTCTAATATGCGGCGGTGGAGTAAAATACGCAGAAGCGGCAGCCGTATTTAAACTCTTTGCTGAGAAGTTCAATATTCCTTTTGGAGAAACACAAGCTGGCAAAGGTGCAATCGTCTGGGATCATGAATTAAATCTTGGCGGAATCGGTGAAACAGGCAGTTTAGCAGCAAACACAATTGCGAAAGAAACAGATCTTGTCATTGGTGTAGGTACGAGGTATACAGACTTTACAACCTCTTCGAAATGGATATTCCAGAACCCAGAGGTAGACTATTTAAATATAAATGTAGCTGCTTTTGATGCTTATAAATTGGACGGCGTAAAAGTGGTTGCTGATGCAAAAGCTGCTTTGGAAGTATTAACGGAAGAATTAGAAAAAATAGATTATCAATCAGCCTATGAAACCCAGATAAAAGACGCTAAAGATAAATTGAAGGCAGAAGTAGATCGAGTATATGCTGTGGAATATACAGGTGAAGGCTTTGTTCCTGAAATTGACGATCATCTTGACCGTGCCGTCTTAGAAGAGTTTAAAAAGGTAACTGGTTCCTGCTTAACCCAGTCAAGAGTCTTAGGCGTATTGAATGAAATGCTTGGTGAGACTGATATTATCGTTGGTGCATCAGGAAGCTTGCCGGGAGATTTGCAGCGAGTTTGGCGGGCCAAAGGAACGAATACCTACCATATGGAATATGGATTTTCCTGCATGGGATATGAAGTAAATGCAAGCCTGGGTGTGAAATTGGCTGCACCAGATCAGGAAGTATATACATTTGTTGGTGATGGCTCCTATATGATGCTGCATTCTGAATTACCGACTTCTATCCAGGAAAGAAAGAAGATCAATGTGATACTATTGGATAATATGACATTTGGGTGTATCAACAATGTACAAATGGAACATGGAATGGGAAGCTTCGGTACTGAATTTAGATTTAGAGATAAAGTAAGCGGCAAGTTAGATGGCGGATTTGTGCCTATTGACTTTGCTATGAACGCAGCTTCTTATGGATGCAAGACGTATACCGTTAAAACAGTAGATGAACTGAAAGCTGCAGTCATTGATTCGAAAAAGCAAACTGTTTCTACGCTGATTGATATAAAAGTGCTGCCTAAAACCATGGTGCATAAATACAATTCATGGTGGCGAGTTGGTGTTGCTGAGGTTTCTACCAGCGAAAAGATTCAGGAAGTATATAAAACAATAAGAAAGAATATTGATCAGGCTCGAGAGTATTAACATCAATTAAATAAATATCCATAAGCAGTAAGTCATAAATAATGATCATTGCTCTAGTAGATCATTTTTAAATGAATAACTCAAATGACTGGAGAAAATTGTGAATCTTATTTTATGGCTTACGCTTGCTTATATCTAACCCCTTAGATAATGAAACCGAATTTACGGTCTCATTATAAAAAGTTGTCCTTAACGTGCCCGGGCAATTAAATTTTACAAATATTTCATTTAATTATTATTTTTCGAATTATCACAACTGTTATGGAGACAATAGAGATATTGCTGTTGCTAGAGGAAAATACAATAGAAAAATGAAATAATTTGGTATTTAATGGAAATCATCCGTTGAATAAATATTGAAAATGGATAGGGAGGAAAGTAGTATGAATGGACAGGTAAGTACAGCTTCCGGAACCGAGACAGCGGCATCCAAGGAACCGAACTCATCAATGAATGGAAACCAACGTACCCCCAAGTCATTTTTAAAAAGGATTACATTTATATCAACATTTGGAGGACTGCTTTTTGGGTATGATACGGGTGTTATTAATGGAGCATTGCCGTATATGTCCCAAGCCGATCAATTAAACCTAACCGCATATACAGAAGGTTTGGTTGCCAGTTCACTTCTGTTTGGAGCTGCACTAGGAGCTGTGGCGGGGGGATTTTTTTCCGATAAGAATGGTCGTCGAAAGAATATTCTTTCTTTAGCAGTAATATTTTTTATTGCTGCACTTGGATGTACTTTTGCACCCAGTGTACCCATCATGGTTGGATTTCGGTTTCTGCTTGGCTTAGCTGTAGGAGGAGCCTCTGTTACGGTACCGACCTATTTAGCTGAAATGTCTCCTTCGGAAAATCGGGGACGCATGGTTACTCAAAATGAGTTGATGATTGTTACAGGGCAGCTTTTAGCTTTCGTTTTTAATGCCATTATCGGTGTTACATTAGGTCAGGAAGCTCATGTTTGGCGTTATATGTTAGTTATTGCTTCGATCCCCGCTGTGGTCTTATGGTTTGGCATGCTTGTAATGCCGGAAAGTCCTCGCTGGCTTGCATCAAAGGGCAGAATTGGAGATGCATTACGCGTTCTTCAGCAAGTACGTGAAGAAAATAGAGCCCAAGCTGAATTGAATGAAATTCAAGAGACTCTTGCAGAAGAAGCCGAACTCAAAAAAGCGACTTATAAAGATTTGACAATTCCTTGGGTGCGTCGAATTGTATTCTTAGGGGTTGGTATTAGTGTTGTTCAGCAAATTACAGGGGTTAACTCCATTATGTATTATGGAACCGAGATTTTAAGAAATGCCGGATTTAGCACAGAAGCAGCCTTAATTGGTAATATTGCAAATGGCGTTATTTCGGTAGTAGCTACTGTTGTAGGAATTTGGTTGCTGGGAAAAGTGGGACGACGTCCTATGTTGTTGGTTGGGCAAATCGGAACTACCGCAGCCTTACTGCTGATTGGAATCTTTTCATTAACCATGCAAGGATCTGCAATGCTTCCGTTTATTGTACTTTCATTAACGGTAACCTTTTTAGCGTTTCAGCAAGGTGCCATTTCACCAGTGACATGGCTTATGCTCTCTGAAATATTCCCATTACGCTTACGGGGACTTGGAATGGGCGTATCTGTGTTCTGTTTATGGGTTATTAATTTCTTAATCGGCTTAACCTTTCCTGTATTATTAGCAAAACTGGGATTATCCACAACCTTCTTCGTATTTGTGGCTCTAGGGCTTATTGCAATAGCATTTGTAAATAAATATGTACCAGAAACAAAAGATCGTACTCTTGAACAACTTGAGCGTGATTTCCGTAATTTTGATAAGCCAAAGAATAAGGCAGTTCAAGCATCGATTATCGACTGCGATTAACTATCTGCCCAACTGTTATTATCTGAACGTTTTAAATTATGCGAATAGATTGACAACAAACATATCCTGTCGTATACTTATACCATCAACGTGCTCGGGCACGTTATAAGAATTTTGATTGGCGATTCACATGGGAATGCAGTTATAAATAACATCATTAAAGATGAAAGGTTTATGCAAAAGTTATTCTGTAACTTTTGACAATACTATCAAAATTTAAGGGGGAAAAAGATTATGACATTAAGAATAGGCGTTATCGGTACAGGTGCCATTGGCGAGGATCATATTCGCAGAATCACCAACACACTATCAGGTGCTAAAATTGTTGCGGTGACTGATGTGAACGTAGAGCAGGCAAAGGCTGTCATTAAGAATCAAAAACTAGATGCAAAACTTTATGAAACAGGTCATGATATCATTCAATCGAAAGAGGTTGATGCAATTTTAATAACATCCTGGGGACCTACCCATGAAGAATTCGTATTGGCAGCAATTGCCGCAGGTAAACCTGTATTTTGCGAAAAACCATTAGCAACCACTGCAGATGGTTGTGCCAGAATTGTTGATGCTGAGGTTAAACATGGCAAGCGCCTCGTTCAAGTTGGTTTCATGCGTCCTTATGATAAAGGATATCGTGCATTGAAAGATGTTGTTGCTACCGGCAAAATCGGCGAACCATTAATAGTACATTGTGCACACCGTAACCCAGTGGTGGGGGATAATTACACCACTGACATGGCAATTACTGATACGATGATTCACGAAATTGACGTTTTACGTTGGTTGCTGGATGATGACTATGTTTCCGTTCAAGTGGTGTATCCAAGGAAAACCAGAAAAGCCTCAACTCATTTACATGATCCCCAAATTGTTTTAATCGAGACTGCAAAAGGAATTCGCATTGATGTAGAAATCTTTGTCAACTGCCAATATGGATATGATATTCAATGTGAAGTTGTGGGAGAAACGGGTATTGCAAGGTTACCTGAGCCAGCCAGTGTGCTTATGCGCAGTGATGCAAAGCGCTCTGTAGAAATTCTTACTGACTGGAAACAACGATTCATAGAAGCATATGATATCGAACTGCAAGGTTTTATTGATGCCGTTAACCAAGGGCAGCCAAATGGTCCTTCCGCCTGGGATGGGTATGCTGCTGCGGTGACAGCAGATGCTTGCGTAAAAGCTCAGCAAACTGGTGAAATTGTTCCGGTGACTATGAAACAACGTCCTGAATTTTATAATAAATAGTGGGACATAGTTTTAATGGCAGGGCAATGGTTTAATTAGATGGATACAAAATATTCTTATCTGATTAAACGCTGCTTATGGAGTTAGTAAGCATACGTGATGATGATATAAGGAGGTACAACATAACATGAAGATTGCATTTGATCCTGATGTTATCAGATACTTGTCAATTACTGATATGGTACACAAAATTTCAGAAATGGGGTTTAAATACATCGAACAGTCTCCTCATCCTCAAATTTTACCATTCTACAAGCATCCCAAAGCAAGCAAGGAAATTATCGCAGAATATAAGAAGGCATTAAAAGAAACGGGAGTTAGTATTTCTTCCATGATTCCAATTTACAATTGGTCAGGTCCAGAGGAAGAGCGTCGACAAGCTGCAGTGAAAAACTGGAAACGTGCGATTGAAATTGCAGTTGAACTAGATGTTAATGTAATGAATACGGAGCTTGCCGGAGATCCCCATCAACCAGTTATTTGTGAAGAAATGTTTTATAAATCCATGGAAGAACTGCTTCCTATTTTTGAACGGGAAGGTATTCGTCTTGACATTCAATCTCATCCCTATGATTTTTGTGAAAATGGTAATGAGACAGTTGATATTGTTAAATCATTCCGCAGTAATCACGTAAAATACCTGTACTGTGCAGCTCATACATTCTTCTACGATAATGGCGCGGGTGATGTTGCTGGTATGCTTGATTACGCTGGTGATGATTTATCACATGTTATTATTGCGGATACTTTAAATCAAACGAAGAATTGCCGTTATATTGTGAATCCGCCAGGTGTAAGTGCTACCGTTCATCAGCATGTAGGACTTGGTGAGGGAGATGTTAATTTTGATGCTTTCTTCCAAAAACTTCGTGAAATGAAGTTTGCCCAGCGGGATGATACCATTGCTTCTGTTTCTTTGTTTGGATTTCCAGAAAAAATGGCTTATCAAGGACCTGAGACACTAGCCAGAATAAAAAAAGAATTATTATAAATTAGTCTGGTTGTTAATAGCTTCGTGCATTATCGAAATCGCATAGTAACCAACGTCTCATGTACTTATTTATGATTGAAATTTCCTAAGAAAAATCATATAATTCATGTGAGGTGGGGTTTATGCGAGTCACGATTAAATCAGTAGCTGAAGCTGCCAATGTTTCAAGAGGTACAGTAGATAAAGTGTTAAATAACAGACTTGGTGTAAGTGATGAAGTGAGAGAACGTGTTAGAAATGTAGCCAAGGAATTAGGTTATACTGTAAACTTAGTTGGCAAAGCTCTGGCATTCCAAAAAAATCCTATAAAAATCGGAGTCATTATTTTAGACAAAAAAGATGAGCTGTTTAATGAAATTTATAAGGGGATTAGACTGGCTCATGATGAATGGAAAGACTCAGGAATTATCATAGAGTGCTGTGTAATGCAGAAAGTTGACGTAAATGAGCAATTGAAATATATAAAAGAGCTGGAACAGAAAAATATTCGAGCCCTTGCATTATCTCCTCTTGATGAAGAAGCAATAACGAAAGAATTAAATAGACTTGCAAAGAAAGATATAAAAATTATAACCTTTAATACGGACGTTCCTGGTATCAACAAAATGTGTTTTATTGGACAGGATTTGAAGAAAAGCGGACGTGTAGCTGGGCAGTTAATGGGAGATTTATTGCCCGCTGGCGGAGAGGTAGCAATCATAACAGGACCTGCGAAAATTAAGGCATTAAGGGAACGAAAAGCAGGTTTTGAAGAAATTATTTCCGCAGAATATCCTGCCATAAAAATCGTTGATACGGTAGAGCTCGCCAATGTTACATCTTCCTATGCAGAAGCAATAGAACTTTTTACAGCACATCCCAATCTCAATGGGGTTTTTATGACCGGTAGAGGAATCAGAGGCGTTGGCAAAGCCATTGGGAAGCTTAATAAAAAGAATGTCAAATTTATATGTTTTGACTTGCTTCCTGAAACCATTCAGTTAATAAAAGATAACACAATAGATTTTACGATAACACAAGAACCCTTGATGCAAGGATATTTACCCATTAAGATCCTCTTTGAATATTTTTTCCTTAATAAAATTCCAGAAAAAGAATATTTATACACCAAACTTGAGATTAAAATTAGAGAAAATATTTGAAAATCGTTTAGAATTTGTAAATGAAAAAATTTACCCTAAAAAGAGCGCGAGCACGTTTGGTTTAAAAGTAAATAATAGCGATATTTAGGAGGAGAAAAGAATGAAATTATGTTTTAACCAAGCGACCACCATGGTAAAGTCATCATTGGAATTAGATTTACAATTCTGTGAAAAACATGGTTACGATCTAATTGAAATCAGAACCATGGATAAATTAAAGGATTATCTAAAAAATCATAGCATTGAAGATCTAGCAAATTATTTCAAGACACATAAGATTAAACCTTATGCATTTAATGCCTTAGTATTCTTTAATAATCGAGATGAAGCAGGCTATAAAGAAATAAAAGAAGAATTGCAATACATGTGTGAAGTCGGACAAAAAATTGGCTGCCCCAATATCGTTGTGGTTCCTCTTGTAGGTACCGACAAATTCACTTATGGACAAATTAAAGAAAGTTCTGTAAAAGTCTTACATGAATTAGCAGATATTGCTGAAAAATATGGTATTCGGCTTGCGATTGAATTCGTAGGGCATCCTCAATGTACGATCAATACTTTTGGTAAAGCTTATGATATTGTGCAAGCTGTAAATCGAAATAATGTAGGTTTGGTCTTAGATTGTTTCCATTTTCATGCAATGGGCTCAAGAATGGAAGATCTTAAAAAGGCTGACGGATCAAAAATCTTTATATTACACATTGATGATACTGAAGATTTTCCGATTGGCATCCTAACAGATGTTGATAGAGTGTGGCCAGGTGAAGGTGCAATAGACCTTAAAGGTATATTGACTACTTTGAAGGAAATCGGTTATAAAGAAGATATGGTATCTGTAGAATTATTCAGACCGGAATATTATGAGCTTGAAGTAGAAGAAGCAATAAAAATTGCCAAAGAAAAAACCTTAGCTGTTGTAGGGAAGTATTTTTAATAGTATATAGATCCTAGTGTGAGATAGAAAAATGCCCGTTCTTGTTGAGGCGAAACTTAACAAGAACGGGTATTTTTTTCACTATAAGTTGCGATGAGGGATTCGTACTATTTTACATTCAAATAAAATGAAAATTTATAATATTAAAATATTCACATTGACAAAGAATAGAAATTATAGTAAATTAATCATGAGTTAATCATAAAATCATCAAAAAATATTAATAAACGATAATTTATAGAGGGAAAAATATAAATTATGAGTACATTACAATGCGATGTTGATTAAATATACATAGATATAGTTAAAACGATTAAATATTTGATATTACCATAATGAATTGGCTTACTTTAAATTTTACAGGAACAATTGTTAGAACCATACTATACTCGGATGGTATGCTGTGCTTGAATTCCAAGATTAATATAATCTCTACTGCTAAAACAACGTTTTTGGCAGAGAAGGTGATATTAACATAATAAATAATAAACTCAGGGAAGGTGGTATCGTTATGTTAAAGGTTGGTATTATCGGAGCAGGGAGAATTGGTAAAGTGCATGCAGAAAGTATCTGCAAATATGTTAAGGGAGCAGAGGTAAGGTCGATTGCAGATCCATTTCTGGATGAAGTTACGGAACAATGGGCGAAATCATTGGGGATTCAACAAATTAGTAAGGACTATCATGATATGTTGAGGGATGGAGAGATTGATGCTGTGTTAGTGTGTTCATCAACTGATACCCATTCACAAATTTCTCTAGATGCCATTAAAGAAGGTAAACATGTCTTCTGCGAAAAACCTGTTGATCATGATATAGAAAAGATTAAAGACGTAATAAAAGCAGTGCAAGGTTCTAAATGCAAATATCAGGTTGGTTTTAACCGTCGATTTGATCATAATTTTAGATCAGCTCGAGAGGCTGTAGCATCAGGTAAAATTGGAACACAGCATATTATTAAAATTACCTCTCGGGATCCAGAGGCACCACCTATTGCTTATGTTAAAGTATCAGGTGGAATGTTTCTTGATATGACAATTCATGATTTTGATATGGTTCGTTATTTATCCGGTAGTGAGGTGGTAGAAGTCTATGCTGTAGGTGGAGTATTAGTGGATTCTGCTATTGGTGAAGCTGGTGATATTGATACAGCAATCATCACAATGAAGCTGGAAAATGGTGCTATGGCAGTAATTGATAATTGTAGGCAGGCTTCTTATGGTTATGACCAACGAGCAGAGATTTTTGGCTCTAAAGGGGCAGTGGAAATTAGTAATGATACATTCTCTACTGCCGTGGTGAGTACTACTGATGGTGTTATTGCTGAAAAACCGCTGCATTTCTTTCTTGAAAGATATATGCAGGCTTATGCTAACGAGATTAGAGAATTCATTGAGGCTATCGAAGAGAATAAAGATGTTCCTGTTACTGTGATCGATGGATTAGAGCCTGTAATTATTGGACTTGCAGCAAAAAAATCCATGGCTGAAAATCGACCAGTGAAAACTGCAGAAATTAAAAAGGCTTTTGGCTTATAGTACAACTATAGATAAAAAAGAGAAAATATACTTTAAATTCGGAATATTATAATTTTAATGATTTCCTATAAGGACTATATTCATTGATAGAGAATAGAAAAATGCTGTATAAATACTAATATTTAGGAGTGGGAGAAATGAATGTATTTAAATGGTTTTTAACTGGCGAAGCAAAGCCACGAATTCAAGATTCTGAGCAAATAAAAAGGATGTTTACTCGGGCTAGGTGGCAGGGAATGACTGCAATGATCTTGGGTTATGGTATGTATTATGTAATGAAAATGACTCTAGGTGTTGCAAAGAAGCCGATGATACAAGAAGCTGGTTTTACGGCTACTGAATTGGGACAAATTGGCGCAGCATTGCTAATTGCATACGCATTTGGTAAGTGTTTTCATGGATTTCTTGGTGATAGGTGTAGTGTAAAAAAATTAGTGCCCATTGGTTTACTGGGTTCAGCCATAGCTAATGTTATATTAGGATTTACCCCTTATTTTTGGGCTTTTTTATTCCTTTGGTTTGTTAACGGCTGGTTTCAGTCTATGGGATCCGCACCATGTATTGTTGGCATCACGCAGTGGTTTCCAAAGAGTCAAGTCGCAACCCAGTATGGTGTGTTTAGTATTGCCCATTATCTAGGCGAAGGTGCTACGTTTATATTTTCAGCAATGTTAATTGTTAAATTTGGTTGGCAGTCGGCATTTTTATACCCAGGGCTTGCGTGTTTAGTTATTGCATTTATTATGTATAAGTTTATGTTTGATCGCCCAGAAGCATATGGTTTACCAACAGCTAATGAGTACAATGGTGAAGTCATAGAAGTAGCAAAGGAAAAGACAAAAACTACGAAAGAAGCACAGATAGAAGTAATAAAAAATCCATATGTCTGGTTAGTTGCATTGAGCGCTACTTGTATGGGAATTGCTCGCTATTCAATAAGTAGCTGGGGTGTTATTTATTTGCAAGAAGTTAAAGCTTATGATTTGATAGCTGCTGGTAGCGTACTTGCTATAACACCTTTAATGGGAGGAATCGGATCCTTTGCATCTGGCTATATTTCAGACAAAATTTTTAAATCAAACCATGCGCTAACAACTATATTCTTTGGACTCGTAATGCTAGGAGGATTAGTAGGTTTTTGCTTAAATCCTGCAGGAAATCAATTGCTAGATACCATCTTTATGGCAATATTTGGTTTTGGTTTGGGAGTTATACTCTGCTTTGTTGGTGGAATGCTTGCAGTTGATCTTTGTTCACAAAAGGCTGCTGGAGCTGCCATGGGTGTAGTCGGATTGCTAGCTTATGCAGGTGCAGCAGTACAAGACGTTCTCAATGGTATGTTGATGGATGCCAGTATTATTATGGTAAATGGCAAGACTGTATATAATTTTGATAATATTAAGATGTTTTGGATTGGCTCTGTAATTACTATGATTATATTGCTTGTGCCAATATTATGGGCAAAAAAAGCACAAGCAAAAAAGGATGCTGAACTTCTTAGTGCAGCGAGGTAATGACTTTTAAAATAGGAGAAATGAAATATGGTAAGAATTGTTGCGGATTTGCATACGCACTCCCTTGCTTGTGGTCATGGTTTTAGCACCGTTACAGAAGTCATTCGTGCTGCAGCAGATTGTAAGTTAGAAGCGGTGGCTTTAACTGAGCATGGTCCAGGTTATCCTGGGAGTGTAGGTTATGCTTATTTTAATACTTATCGTGACATTCCTTCAGAAATGTTTGGAATATCTGTATTGAAAGGATGCGAGGCTAATTTAATGAATTTGGCTGGTGAATTGGATTTTGATGAGAATCACTTAGCTCAATTGGATATAGTGATTGCTAGCTGTCATAAAGAGGTAACACCAATAGGTACGATTGAGCAAAATACTGCAATGTATATCGGAGCGATTCAAAACCCATATGTGGACATTATTGGTCATCCGGATTTTCCCCTATATCCTATTGATGTAGAAGCAGTCGTTAGAGCGGCTGCCGCAAGGGGTGTTGCGTTAGAAATTAATAATAGTTCACCGGCAGCTCGTCCAGATAGTGAAGACATGTGCGCTGAGATTATTTGTAATGCTAAGCGCCTAGGTGCTAAATTAGCAGTTGGATCAGATGCTCATTATCATCTTGTGGTGGGGAATTTTGATTATGCGTATGAAATGCTTAGTAAATATGGTTATCCACTAGAGCAAGTTATCAACTCTTCTATGGATAAGCTGCTTTCTCATCTTAAACGAAACAGATAAGCTTTGTTAAGATGTTTGAAAAAGACTAAAATAGTAAGGTGAATGTATGAGATGTAACTTTTATATCTCATACATTGCTAAAATAAGTTAAGCGGAATCTACTAGAGAAGGAGGAAAAGGATGAGTTGTTCAGATATTTCAAATGGTCCTTATTTATTGGCACCAACTACAACTGGTATGACGGTAACTTGGGAGACTCGTTTTCCGGTTGGCGCAATAGTGTTGTATGGGATTATGGGACAGTTTGATAATAAGCTAACTGTTGAGTGTGAACGAGGAACTCCTTGGAAGGACAATATAGAAGGAATTTGCATGTACCGAGGGATTCTTACAAATCTTAAGCCCGATACAGCGTATGTTTATAAAGTTGTATTGGAATCAGGTGAGATTAAAGAAGGTAGCTTTAAGACACTGAGTGACAATCCCGAAGAAATTCGAATTATTACCTTAAGTGATTCCCATTTATTTAAAATAAGCCGGGAGTTTACTGATGCTGTATTACAAAACAGACCGGATTTTATTATTCATTCAGGTGATATATCATTAGCCACAGGCTATCAAAAGGATGAATATACTACTAATTGGTTTAATGAAGGAGCCCATTTTCTAAAGAATATTCCTGTTATTTATGCATTTGGCAATCATGATATTAGTCCATATTATGATGATTTTTTTATGCATGTACAAAAGAACGTCTATCATACAGATAAAACAGGTCATAATATTTCATTTAATTATGGAGATACCCATATCGCATTTTTAGACAGTAACCCTTGGGGGCTCTTTGAAATGAATGCTGTAAATTCGGGGTTGCCCGTTGATGAAGTTACAAGAAAAAATATTGATATTACATTAACGTGGCTTCATGATGATTTAGGATCGCCTGAGGCTCAAGACGCAATGTGGAGAATTTTAGTGCTGCACCATCCTTATACAGATGATTTTACTAATAAACATATTGTTGCGATAGCGGAAAATTATAATGTCAATATAATAATTGCGGGACATCTGCATTATTATATTAAAAATGTATCTGTCAATCCTAAAATTGGGTCGAAAACCGTTTATATCAGCCAAGGAAGTGCTCAGGATTATGCAGTGGCACTGGACTATGGAAAGGAAGATGAAAGAATTTTACCAGATTTTCCAGAGGTGATTGCCACGGGTCAGGCAAATTATGGATGTATTACGATTAATAAGGATACTTTGATTTTCAGAAGTTATGGATTTCAAGAAGATCTAGTTGGCAGTAAACTTGTTGATGAAGTGACTCTTGTTAAAGAAGAATCCCAGGTCGCTTTATCTGGCATAACGATTAAGGCAGATTGTAGAAGAGGAACTGTAGTAATTGAAGGTTATGCTAAGAATGAAGGACGTGGTCTGGCAGTTGTAACGCTTTTAATACTAGATAACGGCAAGGAATTTATACAAAACTTATTTGGTGTCAAGGGCAAGGAACGTGTTGTGGCTTTAAATCCAGGCGAAGTAAAGAGGATTAATACTGAGTATACGATTGTAGAACCAGGGAGACATATAATAAAAGTTAGTAACACAACTCAGTTGATTGATGTTGTGCCTCCAGCTCCAATCATCTTTGAAAATTTGAGATCTAAGGTCGGTCAGGGAAAAGCTTCAAATATTATTTTTACGACAGTTGAAATCACGAATAATCAAGATGTTAGCACTTTGATTGATGTTGATTTATACATAGACAATCGAATTGTCCTAACTCAGAAAGCAGAATTGCAGTCTTATGAGAAAAAAAGTGTAGACTTCACTTACCAACCTGCTAAAGGCGGGACCTATAAGGTCTCCATAGGAGATCTAGAATCTAAAGCGGTGACCGTTGAGGGAACTTTAAAAGGGATACCTATTATTAAAGATTTATCTGGAAATGGCAATCATGCTTTTCTTAGAGGTAAACCTAGAATAATCGCTGATAGTGATAGGGTCGTGCTATCTCTTGATAAGTATGGAGATTATATTGAAATACCTGATAGTGAAACCTTACATGTTAAGGATGGATATACTGGCATTGTCTGGGCTAATCTCAATCGATTAGCCACAGAAGAAGAAATGGGGCATAACCCGTTGATGGTAAAGGGGATTTCCACTGGCTGGGGGGCTACCTATTTACTGAGAATGTGCGTGGAAAGAAATGGAAATATAAAATGGGGGACATGCTATGGAATTACTGAATACTCTTGGCAAGGGGGAAAAGCCAGTGTAGGGGATTGGGTTCAATATAGCTCTACTTTTGATAAGGAAACTGGCGGAGTATCTTATTGCAATAAAGAAAAGGTTGCAGAAATTATTGGGATTTCAGTAGATGATCCGCTGCGCAATTGGGAAGGCGTACCACTCTTTGTTGGTTATTCTTATATTGGACATATCATAAGAGAGATTGGCAGACCTAAATATTTCACACATCTTTCTGCAAAAATTAGTCAGGTTCGTTTTTATAAAACAAAACTTTCAGAAGATGAAATTAAAGATATCTATGAGCATCAAAATAAAGTCGGATCTAATAGTGAAGACTTGGCTGTTTGGTTAAACTTTCGGGATATTGAGACAAAGGGTATGCACAAAACTGAATGGCGAAGACCAGCAACGTTCTATCCTTCTTACAAAACGGAGAAACGACTATGGGAATTTAAGACTCTTAGTGTCGATGCAACAATACCAGGGATGGCCTATTTAAAAGCGATTGTGCAAGTTTCTGATGATGGAGAAACTGTAAAAGATTCTATAGGAATAGAGTTGATGAATGGCAAACAGAAAATCGATATATCCATTTTATCAAAAGCACAGTTTATAAGAATCATGACCGAGTTCCATTCTTCTGTTACTCTAGAGGGGACTTATACTCCAGAATTACATGAATATAAAATAGGAGCCTTTTTAGGTCAATTAATAACACATATAAATTGGGGCACACGAGTTGATTGGGAAAGCGGCGAGTTTAACGGAGCTGTTGGTTTTGAACCTTTGGATAGGACTAAGGTTTTTGATGAATATACCGACGTAATCCATGGTTAGCGGATTAATCATATGGACGGGCTGCTTTTACTAGATATTCTTGATTAAGGCTTTTAGCAGAGTCTGGTGTACAATCATTTTTGATACGATATAGCTCAGCAGGTTGTTAACGTGTTTAAATCTGCTGAGCTATAAAAGACGAAATATTCAATTTATTATAACTCTATTGTGGAATAAAAATGTGAAAGGAGGGGATTTACAGAAAGAACAGGTATTCAGTCACTAAAATAAATCTAAATGGGGAGGGTTTTTCATGAAAAGGACATTAGCCAGTAAGAAACTATTTTTTGCACTATTGTTAACATTATTATTACTTTGTCAGGTGACATTGGTGGCGATTGCTAACGAGGTCCCAAAGGGGCCAGTTCTGAAAGTTGATCGTCAAGATATTTCACAGTTGCCTAGAAACTTTAGAATTACGAATGATCCATTTAAAGGTACTTTGAAAGATGGTAGTATACCTTCTAGAGTTGGCATAGATAAAGTAAGGGCATCAGCAAGCAGTATATTTTCTGAAAAGGAATTTGAACAAGTTCTTGCAAGGCTTCCTGTCTCTAGCAAAAACGTAATTGTTTTAGATTTGCGTCAGGAGTCTCACGGTTATTTGAATGGGACAGCAGTAAGCTGGTTTTTACCGAACAACTGGGGGAATGATGGTAAGAACCTTGAAGAGGTTACAGCAATTGAGCGTGCTCAACTTGATAAAGCGTTAGTTAATTCCCCGACTACAGTGTACAATTTTGACGATAATAAGAATGTCCTTACGACTAGTTACCAAATGGATGTGACAAGTGCACGTACAGAAGAGCAAATGGTTAAGGACCACGGTGCAGGATACTACCGGCTTGCCTTAGCAGATCATTTTCGTCCGGAAGACAAAGATGTAGATACTTTCATTGAATGGTATAAGAAATTGCCTAAAGATGCTTGGCTGCATATTCACTGTTTCGCTGGTATGGGACGTACTACCGTTTTTATGAATATGGTGGATATATTACAAAATGCTAAGCAAGTCAGCTTTAACGATATTGTAGGTCGCCAGGGACTGATTGGTATTGTTGACCTTCGCGATATTGACGGCAAACTAAACTGGAAGCGTAAAGCTTATATCGAACGTCTGCAATTTACGAAACATTTTTATGAGTATGTAAAACAAAGTCCTAAGGATTTTCCGGTAAAGTACTCGGAATGGGCTAAAAAGCACGACTATTAATTCGCTATAAGCAATGTTTGTACTTAACAATGAAGTAAAAAAATAAGTGGAGCGAGAAACAATGAAAAAAATGGCAAAGGGTAATTTAGTTTTAACTATTCTATTAACCATAGCGATGCTTTTGCAAGCACCGTTCTTAACACTAGCCGCTGAGCCTGCACCTGGAGTAACTATTTTGAAGGTTGACAGGGACGATATATTGCAATTGCCTAAGGACTTTAGAATAGCAAATGATGCTTTTAAACAGTTAAGTACGGATTTTAAAATGCCTTCAAGATTTGGTATGGACAAGCTAAATCTTTCAGGCAGTAGTTACTATTCTCAATTAGAATTTGCAAAAATGCTGACAAAATTGCCTCAAGATCGGTTAGTTATCTTGGATTTGCGCTTAGAGCCTCATGGCTATTTAGATGGTATGGGGGTAAGCTGGTACAGTGCTTACAAAAGGGCTAATTGGGGGAAGAGTTCTGCCGAATTGGAAATAATCGAAAGAAATTTATTGGATAGTACATTAGCTGGTTCTGTTGAAGTAGCTCGTCTTGATTCTGAGAAATCGATTGCTTCTAAGACTGAACTAAATGTTACCCATGCACTTACGGAAGGCGATTTAGCAGCGCTATTTGGAGTAAAATATTTCCGAATTTACGTTGCTGACTATACTAAACCAACGGATGAAAATGTGGATCAATTTCTGAATTTCTATCAAAAACTTCCGAAAGATGCTTGGCTGCATTTACACTGTGAAGCGGGTGAAGGACGTACTACTGTATTTATGGCAATGGTAGATATGCTACATAATGCAAAAGATGTTAGCTACGATGATATTATGTCCCGTCAATGGTTAATTGGCGGTCAAGATATCCGGAAATCAACATCAAAAGATCCATTGAAAAAAGTGGGTTATGCGGATCGTGCTGCATTTACGAAGCATTTTTATGACTATGTATCACAAAGACCTAATGATTCTATGACTTGGACTGAATGGGCAAAGCAACATAAATACAATTGAAGATTTATCTTAGCGGGATTGAATCATGTAATGGGAAAAGCCCTCGAACTGGGAGTCATAGAGCAGCAACTCTATCCCGGTCGAGGACCTTATCCATATAGAAACCAATATAATAATACTATTTATTGTGAGGATAGTAAAGAAGTATAGGGTTATATTACATGCTTTTTGGAATTAGCAATATTATTTTTAAAAAAGCGGAGGAAGTAAGTGAATAAAAATATGATCACCGCTGTTGTACTAGCAGCGATTATGATGTCAACTGTCCAGGTTTATGCTAGTGCTGGTCCTATTAAAATTACAGGATCGACAAAGACCGGATATGAACGTACGGAAGATAATGAATATAAGTCCAAGAGCGAAATCAAGGTTTATATGACTAGCGAGCTTGATGATAGAACTACGGTAGGGCTTGATTTAAAATTCAAGAATTCAAACAATAATACAGCTAACTCTGAGTCAAACTCCATTACGCTTTATGACGTGTGGGTAGAGAGCAAGCTAAATAATACTATGGCGCTGCGTCTTGGAAGTCAACCTATTGATATAGGTAAGGGTTTATGGATGTCTGCTAATGGTGTAACTGGTGCCATGTTATCCGCGAAACTTAATAAAGCTAACTTAATTAGAGTATTTGCCGGTCGGGATCAGCAGGAAGATACGGTCTACGATGCCAAGAGTCGTACTAAAATAAACTTTACTAGTGAAATACAATACTTGGCTTGGGACAATGCTTTCGAAAAGGGAATTGGAGGTGTTTATTTTGGAAAGCAAGACAAGGATAAATATGTAGCTGTACATGGCAAGTATGAATTTGCTTCACAAACGACAGTAAGCAGTGAATACATAAATAATAATCACAGTAAGACAAAAGCCTATGTAGTCGAATTGGAAAATGGCAGCACGAAAAAGGTTGGTGATTTTAAGTACACCCTGTCTTACATGGATGCTGATGCAGGAATTTTTAGAGATGCCAATTATACAGATTATGATGACCAGTATACTGAGAATGGATTTAAAGGAGTTGGCGCAGCAATTTCTTATAAAGTATCCAAAGCAGGTACCCTCACATTCGAAAAATGGTGGGGAGAAAAGACGGCCGCTGCAGATCATGGTACTTTCATCTGTTCGTCGCTAAAACTGAGTACTAAGTTCTAATCGATAATCAGATAAAATTCTCAAATCTTTCGTTCTATCGCCACTATACGAGGAGGAGTTATTATGAAAAAAATCATATCATTCGTATTCATGTTAACCATGTTACTCGCTTGTGAATCAGTTCTATTTGCTGCTGAACCAGCAATGCAGACTGTGCAGGAAACGCCAATCTGGCGAATTGACAATAAAAACATCTCCACGATGCCAAAAAGCTTTAGGATGGCAACTGATCCATTTCAAAATAAAAAGATAAAAGGGGAATTACCATCTAGACTCGGTTTGGAAAATCTGCATATTTCAGGGAGCTCTGAATTTTCCTTTGCATCTTATGATAAGATGATAGAAAAAATAAAGTCAGTAGCTTCTGGTCCGATTTATATAGTTGATTTGCGCCAGGAATCTCATGGCTTTGTAAATGGTATTGCGGTAAGTGCGTATATTAGCCGTGATTGGATAAATGTAGGTAAATCAACTGCCCAAGTTGAAAAAGACGAAAAAGCGTGGTTAAGATCTGCTTTAAAGGCTCCTATAGAAATTTCTGTCTTAGATGATGATAAAAACGCTTATGAAACTTATAAAATAGTAGTTGATAACGCACTCACCGAAAAAGAATTTGTAACTTCTCGTGGACAAAATTACCTGCGAATTCAAGCCACTGATCACTCTTCATTTACAAATGAACAAGTTAACGATTTTGTGAAGTTTTACAAGAAATTACCTCAAGATGCTTGGATACATTTTCATTGTATGGCTGGTGAAGGGCGTACCACTCAAATCATGGTAATGTATGACATTCTTCGCAATGGAAAACAGGTGAGTTTCGAGGACATTGTAAATCGTCAATATTTGCTTGGTGGGAACAATGCTACCAAAATAACTGTATCTAACGAAAAGGATTCTTATAAGGTGCCTCTCTATAAGGAAAAGGTTAAACTTTTGAAAAAGTTTTATGAGTATGTAACAACAAGTCCTGATGATTTGCCAATTAGTTGGTCGAAATGGATTAAAGAACATAATCAGGACGAAGAATAAGCATTACATATTATAAGCTAAGTGGGCTGAGCCCTAAAATGAGCTTAGCCTCTCTTTCCTGCATATTAGATAAAAACATGCTAGTGTAAATAAAAGAAAATTTTAATGAGGTGATCTTCAAATGAAAACATGTAGAAAAATATGTGCAGCTTTATTAGTTACTTCCTTCATGGGGTTTGGCTGGGGAGGTTGTAATATTTCTGAAGCAGCAAAGAATTATCACGATGTTGCTGTTCAGGCAGATTATGAAACTGATGCTGTTGTAGCAGGTAATGATGCCGCAGATGATCCGGCTATATGGGTTCATCCTCGAAACCCTTCTAAAAGTACTATTATTGCTACTAATAAACAGGGAGGCCTTCTTGTTTATGATTTAAAAGGTAAGGAATTATATAATGTCAAAGTTGGAAAGCCGAATAATGTTGATGTACGTTACAGTTTTCCCCTTGGCAAGGAAAAGATTGATATTGCTGCTGCTACTGATAGATCCCAAAAAAATGGGCTGCTTATTTATAAAATAAACTCAGAGACGGGTAAATTGACGAATATCGCAGCAAGAGATATATTTGCCAAGATGAAAGTAGTATATGGATTTTCTTTGTACCATAGCTTGAAAACTGGTAAATACTACGCTCTTATATCTGGATATGAAGGTGAATTTGAGCAATATGAACTATTTGATAACGGAGAGGGGAAAATTGATGCTAAACTGGTTCGTTCTTTAGAAATCGGCAGTATTTCTGAAGGTTTAGTAGCTGATGATGAATATGGTTGCTTCTATATTTCTGAAGAAAATGTTGGAATATGGAAATATGGTGCTGAGCCCAATGCAGGAACTAAGCGTGTTCAGGTTGATTCTGTCGGTGTTGGTCATTTAATTGCAGATGTTGAAGGATTAACGATTTATTACGCACGTAATGGAAAAGGGCACTTAATAGCCTCTAGCCAAGGAAATAACAGTTATAATATCTATGATCGAAGCGGAATCAATTCATACATTGGCAGTTTTTCTATTGATGATGGTAAAGTTGATGGAACTAATGATACGGACGGCATTGATGTTATCAGTTTTGAACTGGCGAAGGAATTTCCTAATGGTCTATTTATTGCTCAAGATGGTGAAAATATGGACGGTGATAAGAAATTAAACCAAAACTTTAAAATAGTAAGGTGGGAAAAAATTTCTCGAGCCCTTCCTGGCATATTATTGGATAATACAGTGAATCCGCGACACTTGAAAAGGCAATAACCAAAGCTAAATCCCTTGAAGTTGTTATGGCTTCAAGGGAAAAATTATTAGATATCGTTTCTCTGTGCGGCTTATAACTTTAGATATTGATATATTTACAGGGATAAATTTGACTGGGATTTGATGTCAAATATAAATACGAAAGGTGAGGAATTTATGTGGAAATCATTGAAGTTAAGGACCAAAATGTTGCTCGTACTGATCGTTCCAATGCTATTGGTATTAATTATAATGAGTTTCTACTCTTATTATGAAGCACGCCGTATTCTTGATGAACAAATAGTAGAAACTGCTAGTTATTTGGTAGAAAGTAGCAGCAATAAGATATATTCTTCACTAAAAGAAAAAGAGGTATTAGTTTCGGTTACTGCTCAGGTATTAGGTGAGAAGCTAATATCACAATCGGAAGAAATTGAATTTTTAAAACAGGTCAAAGCTGCTGGGACAGGTGTTCAATCCGCTTATACAGGATATGAAGATATGACTTGTGCAGACTCTCAGGGAGTCACAGAAAAAAAGAAACCACAAGGGTATGACCCGCGGTCACGAGAATGGTACAAGGTGGCTTTGCAAGCTAATGGAGGAGTTGGTTATACCGAAATATATGAATCAACAGCTAAAGAGTTGTCTGTTGGCGTAGTAAAAAACATAATACGTGATGGTAAAGTTATTGGTGTTACTGGCATTGGTATGGATATTGATCCGATACATAGACTAGCTCAGGATTTTAAAATTGGTAAAACTGGATATGCAGTTATACTAGACGCAAGAGGAAATTTTGTATATCATCCTATCTTTGGGCTAAAAGATAATATCTTAAAGAATGAAAATGGAATGCTTGCGGAATATGGAAGAACTCTCATGAATGGATCAGCTAATGTGCAAACAGGGTTAATCGATGGTGTTGATACTTTGATGGCGGCATCTCCTATTGGAAAAACTGGTTGGACATTTGTTGTCTTTGTTCCTAAAGCAGAATTGCTTGACCAAGTGAATATACTAAGAATGCATTCATTTATTTCCAGTATAGTTGCACTTTTTTTATTAGGAATCATTATTATAGTAATTACGCTGCAAATAGTGCGGCGGATTCAATTATTAAAAGAGATGGCAGAAGATATTGCAGATGGCGATTTGACGATTACTTCCAACAAAGATTTAGTAATTGGAGATGAAATTGACAATTTAATAAACAGTTTTTCTAAAATGGCAGCAAATTTGCGTGGATTAATTTCACATGTCTATTCATCTGCTGGAAAAGTTGAAAAATCTGCTCAACAATTTAGTGTAAGTTCGCAGCAATCTGCAGAGGCATCTTGTTCGATTGCATCTGCTATTGCTAATGTGACTCGGGGGTCGGAAGAGCAAGTGAATATATTAAAGGAGGTATCTGCAGTTGTTACCGGAATGTCAGCAAGTATTGAAGACGTAGCTGCAACGGCGGATAGAATGACTAAAGTCGCTCAGGAAGCAACTTTAGCTACAGATGCTGGACAATACGCTATAGATAAAGCAATGAGTCAAATGGAAAGTATGGTTAAGGCTGCTAGAGGAGCAAAAGAAACGTCTGGTGACCTAGAAATAGGCTCCAAGCAAATTGGAGAAATAGTAGAATTGATTTCTATTATAGCTGGACAGACAAATCTTCTGGCTCTAAATGCCGCGATAGAAGCAGCACGTGCAGGAGAACAAGGACGCGGCTTTGCTGTCGTAGCGGAAGAAGTACGAAAATTGGCTGAACAATCCGAAAGAGCAGCCTTGCAAATTACTGGATTAATTCAAAAAAATCATCAAAATATAAACAATGTAGTCGAATCAATTGATTCAGCTATTGCGAATGTTGACCAAGGCGTGACGGTGGTAAGTTCCGCAGGAGAAGAATTTAAACAGATTTTACATTTTGTCAAAAGTGTAGATAGCCAGGTGAAAATAATTTCGACGTCATTGGCACAACTCTCCTTAGGTAGCCAACGAATCGTAATGTCGGTGAAAGAGGCGGGAAAGACTTGTGAAGGTACTACAAGTGAATTGCAGAATGTATCTGCAGCAGTAGAGGAGCAGACAGCTTCGATGGAGGAAGTTGCTTCGACCTGTGGAATGCTATCTCAATTATCGAAGCAGCTGAAGGAGCAGGTTCATAAATTTAAAATATAGTTTTCGACAGACTACGCTATAGCGATTTTCTGTATAAAATAAATATGATGTTATAAGGAAGCTAAGTATGTTCTAATACGATAAAAAAGGTACCCTTTCTTGTTGACTAAATGATATTCAACAAGAAAGGGGACCTTTTTATAAAAAATCAGGGGGTTAAGAGAGTGATATTATTTGCCATAAAAAAATCTACATATTCACTAGGAGGCAGTGTATTGGTGATAAAATAGCTAAAATCTTCTAGCTTGCCATAGGTCATTAAGGATGCAACATTTATTTTGGTATGGTCGACTAATAAAGCAGTTTTTGTGCTATTTTCGATTAAATAGCGTTTAATCTCAGTTTCAAGAGGAGATATATTTGTTACACCTTTTGTCAACGAGATACCTGTTGATGCCAAAAATGCTTTTTCGATATTGTAATTTCTAAGAGATGTTGTTACTTCAGTACCCGTGAGGGAATTGGTTCCTCGATAAAGCACCCCGCCAGTAGAAATTACATTCAAGTTCGGATATGGAATAGAAGCAATAATAGCATGTAAATTGGATGTGATAATCGTTATATTTTGTTTATTGGCTAAGAAAGGAATCATATGTATCGTCGTGGTTCCGGAATCAATAAAAATAACATCATCGTCATCTACTAAATCACTTGCGAGCTTTGCAATCTGGCTTTTTTCTGCTTGGTATTTTATCTCACGCGATTCGAATGGTTCGCGAGATTCAACACCATTTGTTTGATTGATTGTAATACCGCCATATACTTTTTTTATGGCGCCTTTTTTCGCCAATTCGCTAATATCTCTTCGAATTGTATTTTTCGAAACTTTAAAGACATCACATAGGCGATCTAAGGAAACGTGCTCTAATTGTCGTGTATACTTTTCAATTTCGCTAATTCGATTGATTTTCAATTTATTACCTCACATTACTTATTTTGTTAATATTATATGCAATTGTAATACATTATACAAGTCTAATTGTTAGACAAATGAGTAAATGTTGATGATATCTTATCCTAGCAAGGTACTTTATGAGGAGATCTCTCTTTAATTATAATATATATATTATTCAAAGTCTGTTATAAAATTGAAATTCTTTATTTTAAAGAAATAAATTTAATTGCTTATTGAGCGCAATATCACGCTTAAAATCTTTATTATTAAAAATTGAAAGAATATTTATAATCTTAAAAGAATCATATTGACAATATATGGAAATGATAGTAAATTTAATATGAGTTTATCAATAGGTGATCAAATGATAATAAAAATATAAGCAAATACGATTAAATAATTATAAAAAATGATCATAATTGTGTAAAATGTAGGAGGAACTAGATTATATAGTGTTCTTAATGAATAAGAAACAGCTGTCAAAGCATGGTGAAAAGTGCAGTGAAAAGTAATTAATATAATATGGAAAGGTGGCATGTTTTTGGATATGACAATCCATGATTTTGATATATCTCGTTAGTTAAAAAATGAAAGTATCTACAGGAACGGCTGATATGGAATAACGTAGTTGAGTTTTTTACTGCTATAAATATTCGATGTATCGGGAGGTTTATGTATGAGTGAATATTTTTTAAGTCTCAAAGGGATATGTAAAAGATTTCCTGGTGTAAGTGCCTTAACAGATGTCAGTTTGGATATTAAAAATGGTGAAATTCATGCTCTTTGCGGTGAGAACGGAGCAGGGAAATCTACGTTTATTAAAATACTAACAGGTGTGTATCAAAGCAATGATGGTGAGATGCTTTGTGAGGGCAAGGTAGTTCGATTTAACAATACGCAAGAGTCATTTTCTTTAGGGATTACAGCAATTTATCAGGAATTAAGCATATTGCCCAACTTGACAGTTGCAGAAAATATTTTTCTAGGTCGAGAGTTACGTATTCCAGGATTTGGCTTATTAGATTACCGTAAAATGAATCATTTGGCAAAGACGGCTTTACTGGAGCTGGGAATTGACATTGATGTGACGAAGACAGCTAGTGAATATACAATGGGATATCAACAGATGATAGAAATTGCTCGTGCTTTAATTGCCAATGTGAAGCTTATTATTATGGATGAACCAACATCCAGCCTGTCTGGACGTGAAGTGGATGTTTTGTTGAAAAATATACATAAGCTAAAAGAAAAAGGCATTGCAGTTATTTATATTTCTCACCGATTGGAAGAAGTATTGGCTATCGCTGACCGAATTACAGTGATCCGCGATGGCTGTAAAATTGGAACGATGGAAAGAAGTGAAGCGGATGAAGAAAAAATTATTCGTTTAATGGTAGGACGCACTCTGGAGGAAAAATTCCCTAGACACCAAGCCCAAAAAGGAGATATTGCTTTAAGGGTTAGAAATCTAAATCAAAGAGGCAGACTGAATGACATTTCCTTTGACTTGCATAAAGGAGAAGTGATTGGCTTTGCGGGATTGGTTGGCGCAGGACGTACTGAATTGGCGAGAGCTGTTTTTGGTGCAGATAAGATTGATAGCGGAATAATAGAAATATTTGGAAAACAAGTTAAAATTAATAGTCCCAAGGATGCGATTCATCATGGTATGGCTTTTCTTACAGAAGACCGTAAGGGGCAAGGGCTGATTCTTATGCATGATATTATCGTTAATTCCACTTTGACGGGACTGAAGAAATTTTGCAAGTTTGGATACTTTATCGATCAAAAAATGGTAGTTGCTGAAGTTGACGAGATGATGCGTGAGCTGCAAATTCACCCTGCGATTCCAAAGATGACGACTCGTTTGTTATCGGGCGGTAATCAGCAGAAGGTAGTCATTGCTAAATGGTTGTGCTCAAAGGCAAAAATATTTATTTTTGATGAACCGACCCGCGGTATTGATGTGGGTGCCAAGGTTGAGGTTTATAATCTCATTAATCGTCTGGTTAATGAAGGAGCGGCGGTGATTGTCATTTCTTCTGAATTACCCGAGGTTATGGGAATTAGCGATCGCATTCTAGTGATGAACAGTGGGAAGATAACAGGTGAATTTTCTTGTTTAGAAGTTACACCAGAGGAAATTTTAAAAGCTGCTACAGGAGGTATTAATCATGAATACAAGCACGCCTGAAGTTCAAGGTCATGGGGGTACCCAAAAAACACAATTTCGTCAGCTGATAAAAAAAATGGGATCGCTCATTGGGTTAATCGGTCTATCACTGGTATTGACGTTTGCATCCCCTTACTTTTTAACAATGGACAACATTATGAATGTTGCCAGGCAATCAGCAATAAACAGTCTTATTGCGATTGGCATGTTATTAGCGATTTTAACAGCTGGAATTGATTTATCAGTTGGCTCAATTTTAGCACTGAGTACCGTTATGATGGGGATTGTTGTCGTAAAGATGGGAATGTCTCCTATTATCGGAGTGGGTGTATGTTTAGGCATTGGTATACTACTTGGGTGGCTTAATGGAATGATGTTAACTAAAATGTCGCTGCCCCATCCTTTTATTTCTACATTAGGAACGATGAATGTTGCTCGAGGATTAGCCTTAATAGTAACAGCAGCTTCGCCTATTTCGAACTTTCCCACATCGATACAGTTTTTGGGAGCCGCTTTTATCGGTCCGATTCCAGTTAGTTTTATCTTGGTATTAGTTGTGTATGCTGCATTTCACGTTTTCCTTAATTACACCACTGTTGGACGTTATATTTATGCGGTAGGCGGCAATCCGGAAGCAACACGTTTGTCAGGTATCAGTATTGATAAGGTATTAATCATTGTATATGCCATTAGTGGTCTAATGGCAGCTCTAGGTGGATTGGTTCTTGTCGGACGAGTCAATTCGGCATACCCATTAGCAGGATTAGGGTACGAATTTGATGCCATTGCAGCATGTATTATTGGCGGTGCCAGTTTTATGGGAGGTGAAGGCACTGTTTGGGGAACGTTGATTGGTTCCATGATCATGGCAGTATTACGAAACGGTTTAAATCTTTTGAGTGTTTCCGCTGAGATGCAGACGGTAGCCATTGGTATTGTTATTATTCTTGCAGTATATATAGATGTGCTGCGGCATAAGGCGGCTGCAAGGGTTAAGGCCTGAAGATAAGAGATGTACAGGTTAACGATACCATGCTGAGGAGGTGAAAAGGAGAAGGAAAACTGTACTGATCACTAACATTTGGAACTATAAAATGAGAAAAGAGGGGTTAGAATGAAAAAGACCATGTCTCTGTTGGCAGCATTGTTTTTGATGGTCGCTCTCATAGTTACTGGTTGTGGTAGTACCCAAACTCAAACGCAAAAAGCGCCCGAAAAAATGAAAGTTGGGGTAGTAGTAAAAGCATTAAATAGTGATTATTGGAAGATCGTAGAATCTGGAGCGAAAGCAGCAGGCGAAAAATATGGTGTTGAAGTAAAAGTTCTTGGCCCTAATACGGAGACCGATGTGACGGGGCAGATTTCTTTAATTGAAGATCAAGTTACAAGAAAAGTAAATGCATTAGTTGTAGCTCCTTCACAAGCTGCTAGTGCAATCCCTGCCTTTAATCGGGCTAAAGAGTCTAAAATTCCTGTGATTCTTGCTGATACGGATGCAGCATGGGATGGGAAGGCTTCTTTTGTCGGTACAGGCAATTTTAATGGGGGTAAACTGGCAGGAGAATACTTTGGGAAAAAACTTCCTAAGGGTTCGAAAATTGTTATTTTACGTGGTGCATTAGGCGATCCTACCCATGATGAACGAGCTAACGGTTGTATTGAAGGATTAAAAGCTGCTGGCTTGGAAGTGGCTGTAACCCAGCCTGCCAATAGCGAACGTTCCATGGCAGTAACTGTAATCGAAAATATTCTGCAAAGTAAACAAGAATTTGCAGCAGTGTTTGCCACGAATGATGAGATGGCGCTAGGAGCAGCCAAAGCCTTAGAAGATGCTGGCAAGAAAATGATTGTTGTTGGTTTTGATGGCTCTCCTGATGCATTGGCTTCCATTAGTGATGGAAAACTGGATGCATCTGTAGCACAAAGTCCCTATAATATAGGGTTTAAAAGTGTAGAAGCTGCTGTTAAAATCGCTAAAGGTGAAGCGATTGAAAAACGTATAGATACTGGTACGGAAATTGTTAATGCTGAAAATGTTAAACAAAAAAGTGATGATTTAAAAAAGATCTTAGGTAAATAAAATTTCAAAAATAATTGTATAATCTTTACAAGCGCATGCATATATGGGATCAGTTATACATTTTTTCACTGGTATTATGCGGATTTGGTGCGTGCGCTTGCAAAAGAGGGAGAGGCTAAACTTACAAAAGTGGGCACTGATAGTGATAACTATGATCGGACGTGGATAACATGAAAAAATCAGCATGTATTGAAATGAGGAAAATACTATTATGAGAATCGTTGTATTAGATGGCTATACCCTAAATCCTGGTGACTTAAGCTGGGATGGTCTAACAGCACTAGGTGATGTGGTGGTATATGACAGAACACCAGCCGAGAAAACCATTGAAAGAATTGGGGACGCTCAGATTGTTTTTACCAACAAAACCGTTATCGATCAAGAAGTATTTTCTGCCTGCCCGAACATCAAATTTATTGGTGTATTGGCAACGGGTTACAATGTGGTAGATGTGGAAATTGCCAAAACCAAAGGCATACCGGTAGCCAATATTCCAACCTATGGCACCACTGCCGTATCCCAAATTACCATTGCACTCTTACTGGAAGTATGCCACCATATTGGAGAACATAGCCGAAGTGTACTAAAAGGTGACTGGACCAATTGTCCAGACTGGTGTTATTGGAACTATCCTCTCATCGAACTTGCTGGTAAAACCTTAGGTATTATCGGATTCGGCAGAATTGGTCAAGCAACCGCTAAGATTGCTCAAGCTTTGGGAATGAAAGTATTAGCTTTTGACTCCTATGAAATGGAAGAGCTAAAAAGCGATACCCTACAGTATGTAGGTCTTGATGAACTGTTAGCAAACTCCGATGTAATATCCCTGCATTGTCCGTTATTTGACAGTACCAAGGGCATTGTAAGCAAGAATAATATTGCCAAAATGAAAGATGGGGTTATCATTATCAATACCTCTCGAGGTCCTTTGATTGTGGAAAAAGATTTGGCAGAAGCGTTAAATAGCGGCAAAGTATATGGAGCGGCATTGGATGTTGTTTCCTCCGAGCCGATTAAAGCGGATAATCCATTACTCACGGCAAAAAACTGCATTATTACGCCTCATATTGCTTGGGCACCAAAAGAATCAAGATCGAGACTAATGGAAATTGCCGTAGATAATCTGGCAAATTTCTTGGCAAATACACCAGTGAATATTGTGAATAAGTAAGTCGTGCTTGTTATATACAATACATTTGCTGTGTAGAATGTTTATTTCAGTGGAGATAACAGTAAACATAGATTAATAATTGGTAAGATGATAAAATAAAGTAATAAAAATGAGAGTATGAGAATGATTTCATACTCTCATTTACATGCAGTATCAAAGATACTTAGATTGATAAAGGATGTGATGGATATGCGCATTGTTGTAGCCCCCGATTCATTTAAAGGAAGCGCGTCAGCTGTAGCTGTAGCAAATGCTATGGAGGCAGGAATATTATCCGTTTTCTCAGATGCCGAGGTAATTAAAGTACCAATAGCGGATGGAGGAGAAGGTACAATTGAAGCTCTTGTTGTAGCTACTGGTGGACAAATCATTACAGAAACTGTACTTGGACCATTAGGAAATCCGCTAGAGGCTCATTGGGGGATACTTGGCGATGGGGAAACCGCTGTCATTGAGATGGCAGCTGCATCAGGTTTGCCTTTGGTACCCCAGGACAAACGCAATCCTTGCATCACTACTACTTATGGTACAGGTGAATTAATAAAGGCGGCTCTTGATCGAGGAATTCGCAAATTAATCATTGGAATAGGCGGCAGTGCAACGAATGATGGCGGAATGGGAATGGCTTGTGCTTTAGGAGCAAAATTCCTAGATGCTGTTGGCAACTCCCTGCCTAGCGGAGGAGCGGCATTACAGCAGTTAACAAAGATTGATGTCAGTCATATGGATGCACGGTTAGCGGAAACGACGGTAGTCGTAGCCTGTGATGTTGATAACCCTTTATGCGGACCGCGGGGAGCATCGGCTGTTTATGGTCCACAAAAAGGTGCTACGATAGAAATGATTGCTGAATTAGACGCGGCATTAGCAAAATTTGCTGCGATTGCTAAGCAAGTTACAGGAAAAGATGTGGCCCAATATCCAGGGTCAGGAGCTGCCGGCGGTCTTGGAGCCGGCTTACTGCTTTTTACCAATGCGAAGCTATTGCCTGGTGTTGAGATTATACTTGAGGCGGTACGCTTTTCTGATATTGCCAGAGAAGCTGACGTTATCATAACTGGTGAAGGTTGTACTGATTTTCAAACTGCTTGCGGGAAAGCTCCAGTAGGTGTAGCGCGCATTGCTAAGACATATGATGTTCCTACTTTTTGTTTATCCGGTAGTTTAGGTAAGGGATATGAAGAAGTATATTCTTGTGGCATTAGTGGCTTAATGAGCATTATCCCTTCACCCCTGAATTTAGCTGATTGCATGACAAATGCTCCTGAATTGATAGAAGCAGCAGCAGAACGATTATGTCACATCATAAAAAGGAGCATGGAGTTGGGGATAAAAGTAAAGAAATAAGGAAATAGAGTAAAGCTCATATCTCAAACGGGGATATGAGCTTTACTCTATTCTGTGGTATTCCAAGTTGTTTTTAGTGTAGCATGTAAGATGGTGATTTGTGACATGAGAAATAGAGTAGAAGTATAATGGCTTAAAGAACAAGTCTTTTCTAATAATAAACAAAAAATTGACAAATTTAGCAAGGAATTAGGACGATCCTTGTGGAACCAAATCATATATATTTTTGTAATCGTGTAATTTATTGGCAGTGACTAATGGATAGGAAAGGAGTTAATTGTCATGGGCAGCAAACTGATTGTTAGTATTTTTATTATAGGGTTTGTTTTGCTTGGCAGCGGGTGTAGCAGTAATACGATTGGGCAGCAGAGTAAGACGGATGACATTATCATTGCCAGTGCCAATCCTATGACCGGCAACTCTAAAGAGTTTGGCAGCATGAAAGTAAAAGCCATTCAATTAGCCTTAGAGGAAGCAAATGCAGCTGGCGGCATTCAAGGCAGAAATATTAGGTTATTGGTGGGGGATGATGCCAGCTCACCAAAAGAAGCTCATAATTTGGCAGAAAAAATAGTAACAAACCAAGCTGTAATAGCAGTGCTTGGTCATTGGAACAGTGCTAGTACCATGGCAGCTAGAAATGTATATAATGGTGCAGGGATTCCTGTAATTACAGATTCAGTAAATAAAACGATTACAGATGGTACAACACCCTATGTGTTTAGAATTATACCAACAGATAAGGTAGAAGCAGAAGGACTGGGAGAATATTCTTTTTATCAGCTAGGCTTAAAGAAGATGGCGATTATTTACGCCAATAATGATTACGGCAAGGGAATGAAAGATTATTTTCGTGAGAAACTGCAGCGCATTGGCGGTGAAATTACAGCGATTGAAATTTTTTCTGAAGGACGAACTACTGACTTTACCTCTGAACTGTATAAAATAAAGTATTCAAAACCCGATGGGATTTTTATAGCGGGATACTCTTCGGAAGCAGCATTCGTTGCTCGTCAAGCGAGAAGGATCGGGATAGACCTTCCCATCATCGGTACAGATGGAATTAGCTCAGAAGAATTTGTTTTGCTAGGTAAAGAAGCGGTGGAAGGCGTCCGTTTTAATGGTTTTTTTTATAATGGTATACAGGAAAATGGATCTGAAGAATTCACAAAGCGTTTTCAGGATCGATATCATAAAGAGCCTGACAGTTACGCAGCCTTGGCTTACGATTCAGCTCAATTGTTGATTCAGGCGATGAAAAAGAATGGTGCTAGCCGTGAGGGGATTTATGATTATCTTAGCAAGGTGGAAAATTATCCCGGTGTTACAGGGCGTATTACTTTTGATCAGCATCATGATGTGAAAAGAAAAATGATGATCTTGACGATTCGAAATGGAAAGATTGTCAAGGATGACATACAGCCTTAAGGAAGCCGATTTTGGAGAGGAGGATACATAGCATGAAGATTCGTTCTCAGCTGCTTTTAGTAATGGTGGTAGCATTATTCCTGATGACTTCACTCGTTACTGGTGTGCAGATGTATACTGCTTACATCCAAGAGAAAGAAAGTATGCAAGGAATTCTACAAAATCAGGCTACGCAATTTAGTAATCAAGTGGAAATGTGGTTTATTCTTATAAAACAAAGCGGTCACCTTTTCGTAAGTGAATATTTTGTTCAAAATGCAAGTCAGAAAGAAATGCAAAAGCTTTTGGGAAATATGCATAATGAACTAAATGCTTTTGATGATCTTATTGTAGCAAAGCCAAATGGAGAAATCACTAATATCTATCCTCATAATTCCAGTGCAATTGGAAAAAGTATGGTGGGTTACAATTATTTCCAAGATACCATTACATCGAGAACCTCCCAAATTAGTAAGATATTGATTAGTCCTACGACTGGGAAACCTGTCATTGTCATTACCCAGCCGATCATAAAAGAGAATGGGGAGTTAACAGGCGTATTATTACAAAATATTAAGTTAGATGTATTACAGGATATGAGTGAAGATGCAAAGATTGGTCAAACGGGTCAAACACTTGTTTTCACTTCCGATGGAAAAGTAATTGTACCGCAACATAGTGAAACTGCGGGGCATATTTCCTATATTCCAAGTGAGCTTACTGATTTATTTAAAAAAGATTTACGTAGTATAAGGCAGTTTACTAGAGATAATGGAGAGGTAGTAATGGTAGCCACTAATCGTGTAAAAACTCCAGGCTGGGGCATTGCTGTTACTATTACACAAAAAGAAATATTACAAGGTTTCTACGATAGTATTAAATATGGTGTAGTCACCTTCTGCATTATATTTTTCTTGCTTTCTTTTGTTTCTCTCTTGATTTTCAATAAGTTATTTCGTTCGATTACTACGGTAACAAAGCATCTTACGAGTATGAATGAGGGGAATTTTGCTTCTGCAAAAATCAGTGAAGAGGTAATTCGCTCTGCTCCTCAAGAATTGCAAGAACTTTGTACAACTTTCAATACGATGTCACAAACGATTCAAAATAATATGGATGTAATTCAGAAAACGAACGAAGAGTTGATGATCAGCGAAGAACGCTGGCAGCTGGCATTGCAGGGGAATAATGAGGGGATTTGGGATTGGGATATAAAAACCGACCAAACCTTCTTTTCTGCCAGAGTAATGCAAATGTTTGGGTATGATGATGTAGAAGTATTTAAGAGTATGGAGGAATGGCGAAAACGAATTCATCCAAATGATTCTGAAAAGATTGAGCAATTGTTGCAGGATTATCTTGCGAAAAAAACAGATTTTTTTCGTGGGGAATATCGTTTTTGCTGTAAGGATCATAGCTTTAAATGGGCATTTGTTAGCGGGCAAGCAGTCTGGGATGAACAGTGTATGCCGTTGCGGGTTGTTGGCTCGATCAGTGACATCACACAGCGTAAGATAGCTGAGGAAGCACTGCGTCAAGTCCATGAGCAGCTAGAGATTAAAGTGGAACGCAGAACGGAAGATTTGCTCGCTATGAATGAAGAGTTACAATCTGTAAATAAACAGTTACAGTTTACTTTAGAGAATTTGCAACAAACCCAGGCGCAGCTAGTGCATGCGGAGAAGATGGCTTCTCTTGGCAGCTTAGTTGCCGGAATTGCCCATGAAATTAATACGCCAGTAGGAGTGGGGGTAACGGCTACTTCTCATTTACAAAAGGTAACGAAGGACTTTGCAGATTTATACGCTGCTGGCGATCTAAAGAGGCGAGACTTGTCAAATTATTTAGCAGATTCCGAGGAAGCCTTATCTATTATTTTTTCTAATTTAGAACGGGCATCCCAATTAATTCGCAGTTTTAAACAAGTTTCTGCAGATCAATCGAGTGAAGCCAGACGTATTTTTAATATCAAACAATATTTGAATGAAATATTATTAAGTTTACAACCCAAAATCAAGCAAACGCAGCATAAAATCATCGTTCAATGTGATGAAACCTTACAAATTGATAGTTTTCCAGGAGCCTTTGGACAAATTATTACCAATTTGATTATGAATTCTTTAATCCATGCCTATGGTCCTGATCAAGAAGGAGGAAAGCTTACCATTACGATTTTGGAAGACGCAGACACCATATCCCTGATTTATTCTGATGATGGAAAGGGCATGAGCAAAGAAGTGGTATCGCAAATTTTTAATCCTTTTTTCACCACAAATCGAGGCATGGGGGGAACTGGTTTAGGATTATATATTTTATATAACCTTGTAAAACAACAGTTTAATGGTACGATTGAATGTGAAAGTCAATTGGGAAAAGGAACGAAATTTATAATTAGCATTCCAGTAGAGAGGGGGGCGCGTAATGATAAAGAATGATGATGAACTATTATTTGAAAAATGGGAGGAGGAACTCCCAGCATCAGAAAGTGAGTTTCCTCCTATTCATAAGGGTAAATGGAAGGTCTTAATTGTTGATGATGAAGAAGAAGTTCATCATGTAACCAAATTAGCACTTCGTCGCTTTACTTTTGATGCTAAGGCGATAGAGTTTATCAGTGCTTATTCAGCAAGTGAAGGGCGAAATTTATTAATAGAGAATCCGGATGTAGCTGTGATATTGCTGGACGTGGTCATGGAAGAAGAAAATTCAGGCTTGCAGTTGGCTCGCTATATTCGCAATGAATTACAGAATCATTTAGTTAGGATCATTCTGCGGACTGGTCAGCCTGGTCAGGCTCCGGAACATGATGTGGTGGTAGAATATGATATTAATGATTATAAGGAAAAAACAGAGCTAACATCGCAAAAGCTGCATACTACCTTAGTAACAACCCTGCGTTCTTTTCGGGATTTGAGTATTATTGATATGAATCGCCGCAGTTTAAAGCAAATCATTGATTCATCAGCTACTATTTTTCAGCTTCAATCGATGACAAAATTTGCTTCTGCGGTATTATCACAACTGGTGGCGATTCTACACCTGAATCCTAATGCATTGTATTGCCATGCATCCGCCTTTGCCGCAACGAAAGAAGGAATAGATGATTTTTGTATATTGGCGGCAACTGGTACCTATGAAAATTTGATTGGTACTAAGCTGCAGAAAGATATAGAGACGAAAGTTGGACAAGATATTGAAGCAACTTTTCAGCAAAAGAAAAGTCTGTACTTTCCTGATCGTTTTATAATTTACTTTTGTAGTAAACAAGGCTCAGAAAATGTAATTTACTTAGATGGTGTCGCTTCTTTAAGTATCTGGGATAAGGATTTAATTGAGGTTTTTTGCACCAATGTATCAATCGCTTTCGATAATATTTATTTAAATGAAGAGGTAGAAGATGCACAAAAGAAAATTCTCTTTACATTAGGAGAGATTGCTGAAGCACGCTCTCAGGAAACAGGATATCACGTGAAAAGGGTTGCTGAAATTGCAAAATTATTAGCATTAGCTTATGGTCTTTCTCCCGAAGAAGCAGAAAATTTACGATTAGCTGCTCCGATCCATGATGTCGGTAAATTGGCAATTCCAGATGCGATTTTAAATAAACCAGGTAAACTGACTCCTGAGGAATTTACTATTATGAAAAGACATTCTCCTGTGGGCTATGAAATGTTAAAAAGATCAAAGCGTTCCATATTAAAAAGTGGAGCCCTTATCGCTCATGAACATCATGAGCGATATGATGGCAGCGGATATCCACAAGGTTTGGCAGGGGAAGAAATACATATTTATGGTAGAATTGTTGCATTAGCAGATGTTTTTGATGCCTTGGGGAGTGAGCGTATTTATAAAAAGGCTTGGCCATTAGATGAGATATTACGTTATATTTCCAAAGAGCGGGGAGCTCATTTTGATCCTAAACTAGTGGATCTTTTTATGAATAAATTGGATGAAATCTTGCAAATTTGTGAACAATTCCCGGATTAAGAAAAAACTTCTTGGCATTTTAAGCTAAAAGCCTTTGTTTTTTATTTGATTAATTAATAAATAATGGAAGGTATTTGAAAAATAAATGGCGAATTTTATCAAAATATCAGAAAAATAGATAAGTTGTTAGTAAGTTATTAATATAAATGATAATTTATCAAGAATGGGGAGGTAAAAGTAATGTACTCTTTTTCCTCACTTGCAGAATTTGCGATTCTGCGGGATTCAATAAAAAGAGAATTGGTTCAAACGTGTGAAGAGGATGCCCTTCGTTTATTTATTGCCATCAATGAAGGGGTTAATAATGCAATTTTTCATGGTAATAAGGAAGATAGTACTAAAAAGGTACAGATTATTATCGAAAGATCACCAGAAGATGTACAAATTATTATTCGCGATGAAGGCGAGGGCTTTGTAAATACAAAAGAATCTGCCGGCATGGAATTATGGGATGAAAATGGGCGAGGTCTTGATTTAATAGGTCTTTATGTAGATTCTTGCTGCTGGAATACCAAAGGCAATGAGATTACCTTAGTAAAAAAAATTAATCCTGCTTATTGTAAACCTTTTAGTACTTGTACCAGTTTATAAGCTGAGGAAATTCAACATGGAGAGGGGATACACAATTGGAGATTACTACGAATATTAGTGAAAAAGAAGTTATTGTAACCTTAGCAGGAAGTATGTATGTGGAAGATGCTGCTGTATTACGAGAAAAGCTGATAGGTTTTATTGAATCTGGATATAAACAATTTATCATCAAACTGCACAATGTAGATTATATTGATAGTTCAGGTCTTGGTGTACTTGTCGCCATACAAAAGAAGGTGCTGCCGAAAGAAGGGCATGTAACTTTGACAGGTGCCAAAGGCGTTGTAAAGGAATTATTTGAATTAACAAGATTAAACAAGGTATTTACGATGCAAGCATAGTAAGGAGTTAGGTAAATGAGTGTTTCACAAGGGATTTTTAGCGGCATGTGTGATTACTGCCAGCGTTTTGATCTGTTTAACATGATCAATGATGCACTGCTATTAATTGATTTTGAAGATGGAAAAATATTATTTATAAATCAAAAGGCACTGACGTTGTATCAATATACCGAAGAAGAATTTTTGACCTTGTTTGCGGATGATATAGCAAACAGTTCAATGAGAACATTGCGAGAAAATATGGAGTTAGCTAAGACGCATAAAGAGGGATATATTTTTACTACCAACCATATTAAAAAAGATGGGACGATTTTTAAAGTAGAAGTAAGTGCCCGTTATATGACGTTACATGGAACTCCTGTTTTTGCTGCTGTTATAAGAAACCTTACTTTTGATGGAAAAATGCGGGAAGAAATTCAAATTGCTGGTCAAGTGCAGCATAGGATGCTGCCGCGGGATTTAGAAAATGAATTATTTCGTATCCGGTCGGTTTATCAGCCCCATCATTATGTTAGCGGGGATTTGTATGATTTTGTTTATGAAGAAAAATCCCAATTGCTGTTTGGCATTATGATTGATGTTATGGGACATGGTGTTGCAGCTGCACTGCAAACGAGTATCCTAAAATATCTTTTTTTAAAAGTGATTAAGAAGAACATTACAATAAATGATAGGCTGGCATGGATAAATAAAGAAGTAATGCCCTTTTTTAAAGGGGGACAATTCGCTGGTGTATTTTTATTTGAGTTTGATTTCATGTGCAATACTCTCACCTATGCAGCGGGAGGGATTAATCATTTTATCATCTTAAAAGAGCAAGGACCACACATTATAAAAACCCCCGGACTTTTCTTAGGTATTAATGAAGATGAGGTCTATGATCAGGGAAGCTATCATTTTACATCCGGTGAAAGTTTTCTGTTTTTAACAGATGGATTGTTTGAGAGAATCGTCCAACCTATGGATCATGAGCTGGATTTTTGGAGTATTCACGAATTATCTAAGAAAATTGTTAATAGCGGTGAATGTAATGATGATGCTTCAGGTGTGGGAATTTTAATCCGCTAAAAGAGTTTTTTAGAAAATGACTATTTCAAGATTGGTCAAATCTTTTCATAGTTGGAAAATAATGATCAAAGGTGATGAGTTTAAAATGAGAATAAAATTAAAGATAGGTGCTAAAATTGCTGCTAGTTTTGCAATTGTAATTGTCTTGATTATTATTATGGCAATTAATTCATTTATTTCATTAAATCATGCAAAAAATGATTTGGAAAATATCAATCAGGCAAATGTTCGCATGGCGATTGCCGATGCGATTACGATTCAATATAAGATCACTGTATCTGATCTTCGTGCTTATGCAGCCTATGGAGATGAAGTATACTTAAATCGAATTAATAGTGATTTTGAAAAGGTTATACAGCTAGAGAATGATTTATTAGCACTTGCCAGACCTGAAAAAAAACAGGAAGTACAAGCTGTAATTGATGAAACGGTGAAATATAAAAATACAATTACGACAGAGTTTGTGCCACTTGCAAAAGAGTATAATCGACTGATTGCGGCAGGCGATTATGGCAAAGCCCAAGAAAACAAAGTAAAATTAGCAGACTTTGCCAAGCGGATCGCACCTCAATCCCAAGGAATTGAAACGGCCTTAGATGGTTTTGCTCAAATAAACGTTGAAGCGGCAAAAGGCTTTATTAAAGAAAGTATAAGTTCTAATAATACTGTAATTATTACTTCTGGAATCATCAGTTTAGTGGTGTTAGTGTTAGGCATAGTTATTGCAATCACTTTAACCAATATGATTCGCAGACCTGTCATCAAGCTTACTGAAATTGCGCATCAATATGCAAATGGTGACTTACGTAGCCAGGTTGAAGTTGCCAGCTCAGATGAAATTGGTGAGCTGGCAGCTTCTCTGCAGGAAATGCATAAAAATTTCGTGGAAATGATTACGAACATTCGATCTGCCTCAGGACAATTAGCGAGTGCATCAGAAGAAATGGCGACCTCGACAGAAGAGGTAACTTCTTCTAGTGAAGATGTATCCAAAAATATGCAGCACTTAGCGCAAGAAGCAGATTTAGGCAATCAATCTATGTTGGAAGCATCCCAAGCGTTAGTAGAGTTATCTAGTCTCATTCAAATTGCAAAATCAAAATCGGAAAATACCATTACAAACTCCGAAAATACATTGCATGCAGCAGAAGAAGGGCGAAAAAGAGTTACTGAATCAGTGAAAAAAATGGATAATATCAAAGAGCAAACGCAAAATTCCAGTCAAGTCATTGAAGAACTTAACACCTATTCACAGCAAATTTCACAAATTACAAATACCATTACCAACTTGGCTAAGCAGACCAATCTTTTGGCTCTTAATGCGGCGATTGAGGCTGCTCGGGCGGGGGAACATGGACGGGGCTTCGCCGTTGTTGCCGAAGAAGTACGTAAGTTGGCAGAACAATCGGATCAAGGCGCTCAAGAGATTACTTCCTTAGTGAAGATGGTTACTGAAAAAACAAATCTTGCAGTGACAACCATGGCTCAAAATGCTATTGAGGTAGATTCTGGTGTTTCTACTGTTAATGAAGCGGGAGGCGCTTTGGATAGTATTTTGCAGGCTGTGAAGCAAACCGTAACAGAAACAAAAGATATCGGTGATGTAACTTCCTCGGAAGTTGCAAGTTCCGAGCAAATCGTAAAATTAATTAATAGCCTTGCAACGATGATAGAAAGTGTTGCAGCTCATGGTGAAGAAATTGCAGCCTCTTCTGAGCAGCAGTCAGCGGCTATGCAGACTGTAGCAGCTAGTGCAGAAGAAACAAGCGCTATGGCTCATCAGTTAAGAACTTCTGTGGAGAAGTTTAAATTATAAAAGAAGTGGCGAGAGTGGTTCCAATTGAAAGAGAATAGTAAGAAGATCTTGTCGATTATAAAACTGTCTGACAAGGTCTTTTTACTGTTTTTCTAATGCTTTACATAGAATCTAAGGATAGGAATGAAGGGATCTCGGAAATAATGTCCTTAGATGATATAAATATATGGTTGGAGGATCATGAATGGTAATAATGTATAGTATATTAGTCGTCGTTATGCTGGCCATATTCTGGGTGAATTGGCGTTTACTAACCCAATGGTTTCTTAATGAAAATTTTTCTAGTAAAAATCGTATGTATTGGCTTATAACGGGACTTGCTTGGTTCTTTATTAACTATAATTGGTGGTTCCAGCCAGATGCCGCTTTTTTCTATCGATGGATAACCCCGGTTGTTGATTTTGCTTACGTTTGGATCATCAGCGGAGTTGTTTTACTCTGCTTTTTTCCTGTACTATTTGCAATAAGAAGGTTGCTAAATCTTACGAAGGTTAAAAAGGAAACTGGTAAAATGGACGTCAGTCGTCGTACATTTTTACAAAGTGTGCTTTATGCTGCACCTGTATTATCCTTAGGAATAAGTGCTAAAGGTGTATATTCAGCAGAAAAGGAAATGGTAGTCAAGCATGTAGCGTTGCCTTTTGAAGGACTTTCTCAAGAATTAGCAGGGTTTAAAATAGCACAAATTAGTGATACCCATTTAGGACCATTTTTTAGTTTGGAACGATTGGACGAAGTGTTACAATTGATTATAAAAGAAAAACCAAATATGGTAGTGATAACAGGAGATCTAATTGATGATTTGAATCTACTTGACGCAGCGATAATTAAACTTAGCGAATTCTGTTCCCTAATACCTTATGGTGTTTATTTCTGCTGGGGTAATCACGAATATTTTCGGGATATTAAGCGGATTAGCAGAGCTTTGCACAATAGTCCAATCCATGTCCTGAAAAATAGTAATATTCCAGTTCAGGTAGGAGGAACCATCGTATATATATTAGGTGTTGATTATCCTTGGCCAAAAGATAGTGAAGAAAAGGAACGAACACGACAACAATTTATGACAAAGGCAGAGCAGGATATACCTAAAGATGCCTTTAAAGTATTATTGGCACATCATCCCGATTTTTTGTTTAATGCTTTTGCTTCGCAAATACCACTTACTCTATCAGGACATACCCATGGAGGGCAAGTTAATATCTTAGGAAAGTCCCTATTGCCGGTAAGTTATCATTATATGCGTGGGCTTTATCAGGAAAATCATTCTTATGGATATGTTAGTCCAGGAACAGGACAATGGATACCGTTTCGTCTTGGTTGTCCACCTGAAATTAGTGTATTTAGTTTAACAGTTAAGAATAAAGATTAGTTTGTCAATATCCTCTTTATTGTTAAGAGAGCACTGTGTAATATGAAGTGCAATGAGAAAGGCTTATAATATAGTTCGCAATATCATTAACATTAAGGTATAATTTCATTGAGAATAGTTCATTCATAGTAATCAAATTAAAGTTAAGGGATATGAGGAAAAATGAGAAGCCCTGGCAATAGTAAATATGTTAAAAAGCTAAATCGAATGACAATTATAAATATTATTAAAGATAACGAATTAATTTCTCGTCAGCAAATTGCCGATTTAACTGGTCTTACTCCGCCCGCGATTACAGGTATTATCCGAGAATTAATTGATACAGGATTTGTAAAAGAAGTTGGCTTAGGTCAATCTCAAGGAGGAAGAAAACCTGTTAATCTACAATTTAATTGTAGTGCGGGATATGTAATCGGCATAGAAGTGACTAGCCAGGAAATAACAGTTGCTCTTGCTGATTTGAAAAATATTCCCACTTGTATTGGGCGAGTAACGGTAGATATGAAAGACCCAGCAATAGCAGTAAAAGAACTTATTCATGTCATTAAACAAGTCAGTCTGAATAAAGAAAATAGAGAGAAAAGAATTGTAGCAATTGCAATTGCATTTCCGGGTATGCTAAATCGGAGTGAAGGCACAGTCAAAAGAGCTGTAAATCTAGGTAAGATGTGGAATGGCTATCCGTTAAAGGCCACTTTGGAAAACGAATTTGGATTGCCTATCTATATTGAAACCAATTCAAAAGTTGCAGCTCTAGGGGAAAAGTGGTATGGGGGCGGCATTAATTGTGAAAATTTAATCTACATCAACATGGGAGAAGGAATTAGTGCTGGCATCATTATGGGGGAGCATATTGTACAAGGTTCCCAAGGGTATGCTGGACAAATTGGTCATACTGTCATGATCGAGCAGGGAACTTTATGCAATTGCGGTAATCGTGGTTGTTTAGAAACCGTCTGCGGTATTCCTGCCATTGTCCAAAAAGTAAATGCACAGCTGCCTTTTCTTGCTGATGAAGATCCATTAAAAAAGCGTTTTAACATTACGCAAGAAATACAAATAAGTGATATCGTAGAAGTTGCTTTAAAGAAAGAGTCTTATGCAAGAGATGTGCTGCGACAAGCAACTCACTATGTGGCTTTAGCAACTTCTCACATGATTAATCTGTATAATCCAGATGCAGTTTTTATCGGGGGTAAATTGGCGATCGTAGCAGAATTCTTTATGGAAGACTTTCATGAAGTGATTGCATCGCATACTTTTTCTGAAGTGGAAGATGCAACTGCGATTATTATATCAAAACTCGGTGCAGATTCAGGCGTAATCGGTGCATGTGCTCTTGCTCTCAAAATGGTACTGAAATCACCTAACACCGATATGTTTGATGATTTATAATCACTATTCTTGATTAACCCAATAGCAATACTTGAGCAATTGCTCATTTAGTAAAATGATCTGAGACCCTGGGGTTTTAGGTCGTTTTTTATTTTAGAAAAATAATTTTCTAAAAAAGAAGAAATTATATCAATCATGGTACATCCTCCATATCATTCCTTTTCACTTCTTATATTGTAAGTATAGAGTAAAACATGTATAGATACTGTAATGCTTGTCACAATAATAGAATTGAATCTAATTCTTCTTTATCTTTTGACGAATCCTTTTAAGCGTCGTACAATATAAGGATATAGCATGTGATTAAAGACCATTACATAGCATGTATTATTAGGAGGTAAATGTGGTATATAATCCAACGAATCCAATGATTGTTCAAGGCGATTTTTCTGTATTGCTAGAAGCATATCATCCTGATTTTGAAATCGTTCGCGGTGGATTGTCTGCGTTTGCAGATTTAGAAAAGAGTCCTGAACATATCCATACATATCGTATTACTCCTTTATCTTTATGGAATGCTGCAGCCACGGGTCAGACAGCGGCTCAGGTTCTTGAATTTTTATTAACGTATGTAAAGTTCCCTTTGCCGAATAATGTGTGTCGTGACATTGAAGGCTACATGAGTCGTTATGGTCTGGTAAAACTAATGGCATATCCACCAATGATTGCAGAACATGAAGCCGATGAGCTTACTGTGCCTGGAGAATTCTTATATCTTTACTCCCAGGATATTCCTACGATTATGACCATTGCTGGGCACAAAGAGACAAAGGTCATCTTTACAGCAAAATTAGATGAACACACTTTGGTTATCCCAGCAGGAAAACGGGGGATTATAAAGCAGCTTTTAGTAAAAATCGGTTATCCTATTGAGGATTTAGCTGGTTATGTTGATGGTGAAAAGTTAGCGATAGCATTACGGCCTACGGATCTAACTGGACGAGAATTTTCCCTGCGGGATTATCAGAGGCAGGCTGTTGATCTTTTTTATGATGGCGGTCGAGAGACGGGTGGATCAGGAGTCTTGGTTTTACCCTGTGGTGCAGGAAAAACGATAATTGGCATCGGCGCAATGGAAAGGGTTGGAATGAATACGTTGATTTTAACAACCTCAACCAGCGCTGTACATCAATGGATGAGAGAAATTGTGGAGAAAACAGATTTGCCGGCAGAAATAGTCGGTGAATATTCTGGAGATAGAAAAGATATCTGCCCAGTAACAGTTACCACGTATCAAATGGTAACCTATCGTCCTGTTAAAAATGGTCCCTTTCCTCACTTTGAAATTTTTAATGCCCGAGCTTGGGGATTGGTTATTTATGATGAAGTACATACTCTGCCAGCCCCTGTTTTTCAAGTTACAGCCGAATTGCAGGCAAAACGCAGATTAGGTTTAACAGCTACCTTGGTAAGAGAAGATGGTAAGGAAGCTGATGTCTTTACCTTGATTGGTCCCAAAAAGCTGGATGTTCCATGGACTGAAATGGAGAGTGCCGGCTGGATTGCTACAGCAGTCTGTACAGAAGTACGTGTGCCCATGGATTTTTCCCTGCGCATGGAGTGTGCCCAAGTTCCAGAACGAATAGCCTATCGTATGGAAGCGGAAAATACTTTTAAGTTAAAGGCTATCGAATATATCTTGCATAAACATGCTGGAGAAGGTATATTGATTATTGGTCAATATATAAAGCAGTTAGAAGCGATTGCCGACTATTTTGGATTTCCCCTCATCACTGGCAAGATGCCAACAGTAAAACGGGATGAGTTGTATCAAGCATTTCGCAATCGAAAAATTGCAGTACTCATTGTATCAAAAGTGGCTAATTTCGCCATTGATTTGCCGGATGCTGCAGTAGGTGTGCAGGTTTCTGGAGCTTTTGGCTCTCGTCAGGAAGAGGCTCAGCGCTTGGGCAGAATCTTGCGGCCTAAAGATGATGGTCGGTCGGCTTATTTTTATAGTGTAGTCTCTAAGGATTCTCGGGAGCAGGAATTTGCTCACCATCGTCAGTTATTTTTAACAGAGCAGGGATACCAGTATCAAATCTTGGATTTTGATGAAACATTGGCAAGGGAAGGAATGGGGAATTTTGCCAAATAAAAAATTATCCTTACGTTTGGATCATGCATATACCTTAGAAGAAATCTATGCATTAAATAAAACAGCCTTAAATAAAATGTGTTGGTTATTTGATGTAAGCGGCTGGGTGGGCAATGTTCCTAAATTACTACGTGAGGCTATCTTCCATATCCCACGATTTGCTGGAGTATATCATGAATTGAGAGAAGAAGAGCAAAGTATAATGGCTTTTCTATGTGAATTCGCTGGCAAGCCACTAGCTATAAATCAAATATATGAAAAGTATCGTTCGACAGTGCCCGTGAAAACAATTGATGCTGCAGTTACCGATTTACTGCAGAAGGGATGGCTGTTAGAAGGGCAGATGCCTCAGTCTCTGTTAGCTATACCCGACTTTAAGAAAACACTTGATAAAATGTCAGCGTTTTATTATTTTTTAGAAGCGCAGCTGCCGGCCACGCATTCTGCAATTGATAGCGGAGGACAGTCTCTTACGGATTTGATTGAGCTATCCGCATTTTTGTATGTAGAAAAACCAAAACTTACTGTAAAAAAGTTCATGGCAAAATCCGTATTGCGTCGTTTAATGTCACGCTTAAGCTCTGCGGCAGCTGACCAATGGGAAGAAGCCGCTGATGAAAATTTATATACGAATATGACACGTATGCTTTTAGGGATTTTACAGGAGATAGGAGCCTTAAAGGTTGTAGTTGATAAAGGCGACTATTGCTATTATCAATTAAATGGGGAAAAATGGGATGATTTTATTTTTTCACCTGCATCCCACCGTTTACTCTATATTTTGAGCTGGCAAATCTCTCGTATTCAATATCATAAGGGCGGAAGCCTACCTTTTATTGCCAATTTATTTAAATATGCAGCCCAGGTAAAAGGAACATGGTTAACTGGCGCGTCTTTAATGATGAAAAGCGTTATAGACGAATCTTCAGTGCTTTTTCATGATAAAGATCCTTTTAGTAGTGAAGAGTGGTTAGAGGCAGTTGTATTAGAACCATTTATGTATTGTGGATTATTCGAAAAGACTACAGCCGAGCTGCCAACTCAATGGCTGATGGAAGAGAAGATGCCGCGAAATTTCTGGCGATTGACTCCTTTGGGATTGGCTTTGGCTCAATGGCTGGCAGAAGAGAAAGACGCAGGTAAGGCTATTAGCCAAATGGTTAAAATCGATTTGTATCATAAAGATACGGAAGCCATTTTTGCGCCTTTATTTGATAAATGGCGGCAGGTTTTATCAGCTGAACTGGAGCAGCAGCTGATCATTCAACCAGATCTTTCCTTTTTCGTTCCGAAAAGTGTAAGCCCTTACGTGGTGTGGATGTTATCGGTTTTTGCTGAGACTCAGGTTCAAGATTACGTATATCAAGGAGAATTTACTCGCAGTAGTATACTTCGTGCGTTAAAAGGAGGAGCTTCAGTTGATGATTTATTTGCGCTGATTGCTGATCATAGTAAAGTACCTCCCACGGAAAATGTGCTGTGTACACTGCAACAGTGGGCCACTGCTTATGATAAAACCTTGTTTGCCAGAGCGATGATATTGGCTTGTGATACTCCCGAAATGGCGTCGGAAATTCTTGCTCAAAGTAAATTATCCAATTGGGTGATTGGTTTGGTCGGTCCCCAGGTTTTGCTGATAAAGCCAGATGGAGAAGGGACCATTCGTAAATGGCTAGAAAAGAAAAATTGGGTACCAAGGCCTGGAGTCACTGTAGGAGAAGGATTATATACTTGGCTAACAACAGGAAAAAACGAAAAGTAATTGGATTTGTGCTATAATATAGGTATAAAATTTTAAGATGATAGGGTGAATGGAATATGGCAAAAATACCAAAAAATTTAAGTGACACAGCTATGTTCGGCGATTATAAAGAGACTCTTACTTTTGAAAATGAGAATTATGCAGAAGAAACAGCAACTCCTCAGCCTGTAAGGGGAATACAAAAAGATAATAAGAATTATGCAAGTGAGTTTTTTACGTCAGAATTGCAGGAAAAGGTAGGCAAAGCGTTACTGGAGTTAAAAGTTAAACTATTTAAGGAAGGCATTGTTGATTTTGATATTAAGGTAACAACCCAGGATAAACAAATCATATTAACAGGCGTTCCTAGTAAAGCGGAAAAGAAAAAAGCCAAATAATCGGAGGGCCTATGAAGGAACATGCTTTTTTATTTCTTAAAAACTGGTTTCATGGTTATGTTCAGGATTTTTATTCTACTGATGAACAGCTGCAATTTCACATTCGATTGAAGGAAGAGCATACAAGGCGAGTGCTGGAAAATGCAGTGAGAATTGGTACATGGTTAACTTGTACTTTTGAACAGATGCAGCACATCAAAATTGCTGCTTTACTTCATGATATTGGAAGGTTTCAGCAATATCAGACGTATAAAACCTTTAATGATGCGTTGTCTGTGAATCATGCTCAATTAGGATTGGAAGTATTGCAGGAATCGGGCAGTTTGCAAGCTGCTGGACTAAATGATCAAGAACAGAAGATTATAAAAAATGCTGTGTTATACCATAATCGGCGTCAGTTACCAATGGATGAAAGTGAAGAGTGGCTAACTCTTGCAAAGATTATTCGAGATGCAGATAAGATAGACATCTTTTCCATGTTAATCACGAAAGATAAGGATAATAAAATCCCTCTGCCCCTAGAGTTAGAAAATACTAATGCGTATTCAGCAAAGATTGTTGAGGATATATTACAGGGGAAATTAGTGGAGTATCCAGACATTAAGAGCGGAAATGATTTAATGCTTTTTCGTTTGTCTTGGATATATGATATCTACTTTTCCTATTCTTTTTCTTATATAGTAGAGCAAGGGTACATTGATAAGCTGATTGCTACCCTGCCTGCTCGAAAGGAGATTGCTCGTGTGCATCAGTGTTTATGGCAGTATGCCAGAGACCATGCTATTTCAGAGTAGCAATGGGAACCCAAGGATTAAGAAGTGGGAGTGAGGGGAATATGCAGGAGACTTTAGAATTGCCTGAAGGTACGTTTTTTATTCGGATTGCTTCTCTAAGTGATATTGAGCAAATTACGGAAATCTACAATCAAGGCATACAAGATCGAATTGCTACATTAGAAACAAATACAAAAAGTGTCGAAGAAATGGCAGAATGGCTGAGAAGCAGGAGTTCTAGGCATAAAGTATTAGTAATAGAAGATACAGAGAATAAGATAGAAGGCTGGGCTTCACTCAATCTTTTTAATGCCAGAGAATGTTATCGGGGTGTTGCTGATTTATCCATTTATATTAAAAGAGAAAAACGGAATAAGGGGCTTGGCAAACATTTATTATTGGCCTTAATCCAAGTGGCGAAAGAGGAAGAATTTTATAAGATCGTGCTGACTACGTTGGCTGTTAATTGTACAGGACATAAACTCTATCACTCTCTTGGTTTTACAAAGGTTGGTACTTACGTAAAACAAGGAATGTTAGATGGAAAATGGATTGATGTACACGTTATGGAAAAATTTTTATTAGAATAAATATTGGTAATTTCACAACTGTCTTTATAGACTGTTGTTTTTTATTGTGCTTATACGATACATTAACAAAAACTTGAATATAAATTGTTACTGTCAGAGGATGCGGGTATTTCCCGGTAATACTTTTCTTGCTATGCAAGCTTAGCTATGGGATGATAAGAGGATATGACCGGCACTTTAAAGAAAGAAGATGAGAAAATGTATACAACTACACTCTGCTTTTTGCTTAAAAGAGATAAAATTCTGCTTGGGATGAAAAAAACAGGCTTTGGTCAAGGAAAATATAATGGTTTTGGTGGTAAAATTAAAGAAGGTGAAACAGTATTGCAAGCAACTGTACGGGAGCTGGAAGAAGAAAGTGGTATACAGGTGGAGGAGAGGCAGTTGGAGTACGCAGGTAAACTGGATTTCATTTTTCCTGCAAGCCCTCAGCTGCGGCATGATGTACATATCTTTCTAGTGCATACCTGGCAGGGGAAACCAGTAGAAACGGAAGAAATGAAGCCTCAATGGTTTTCACAACCCGATATCCCTTATGATGCAATGTGGCAGGATGACATCTATTGGCTGCCTACAGTCTTGGCAGGAAAGACCATAGAGGGCACGATAATTTTTGCCGAAAATAATGAAGATGTGGCTGAAGTCAATTTCTTATAGCAAGACTAAGAAGTAAAGCCTTTCCTATGCTGCAGAATATAGGAAAGGCTTTACTCTAATCAAGCTAAAAAGAACTACGTCCTAATCGAGGATGACATACTGGTCTTAAGCTGAGTTTTAATATAAAAGATAAGGCTTGTTTCATATTGAGATCTTGCCGTCCATTAGGTGTTTCAAAAACGCATAAGGGTTCTTCCATGCCAATTTCGCTGGCTGGCAAATATACATATTCTGCGGTGTTAGTATCACCAAAAATAATGCCTGTCTTAAGATGTGCTATTGTCATTTTACTCATAAGTACCTCATAATATAATTTATAGTGCTTCATTGATTATATAATATTCACCAAGTAAAAGTAACTAGATATTGAGAAATGTAACTTATAATTAAAATTATTGAATTTTCTAAATATATAATAAATTTAATTATGAATACAATGTCCACCTGCAGGAGAAAACAAAGATTTATAGAACTATATATAATGTATTTTAAATACATTTACTGTGAGGAAAACGAGTTTGTCTTCAGATGGTAAAGAGGAAAGGGATATATAGGAGGAAGGAATAAAGATGTTAGGAATACTATTAGCACTTATTGTTACGTCAATGGTTGTCTACATGATTTTAAAGCAATACAAGACACAAGCTGTTTTAGTTTTTGGTGGTCTTATTCTTATGTCATGTGCTGTTATTTTTGGTTTGGGAACGATTTTGCCAGTTAAGGAGAGTACGGGAATCGTTTGGTTTGATTTGTTTGAATTTATCAAAAAGACGTTGAGTGGCAGAGCCGCTGGTCTTGGTCTTAGTATTATGGCAGTGGGAGGTTTTGCTCGATATATGGATCATATTGGAGCTAGTAAGGCTTTAGTGAATATTGCCATAAAGCCATTGCAAAAACTTCATGCTCCCTATGTAATGTTGGCTGCGTGTTATTTAGTTGGTCAGGTATTAGGCTTGTTTATTAACAGTGCCTCTGGTTTAGGCATGCTGCTTATGGTTACTATGTTTCCTATTTTAGTACGCCTTGGCGTCAGCCGACTAGCTGCTACGGCTGTTATTGGTACTACTTTGTGCTTGGATTGGAGCCCTGGAGATCCTGGCAGTGTCTTGTCAGCTAATACTGCTGGTATGGACATTGCGACTTATTGGACCCAGTATCAAATTCCCGTTGCTTTAACAGTAATGGTGGTAGTTGCGGTATTACATTATTTTGTCCAACAGTGGTTTGATAAAAAACAAGGGCATATTGTAGAGCGGGCAGAGATAGTCACGAATAAAACAGAAGAGGAGCTTCCTCCAGGGATTTTTGCCTTGTTGCCTGTCGTGCCTTTAGTACTGATTTTAGCCTTTAGTGATATTGGCATTAAAGGAATTAAAATGGATATTGTAAATGCGATGTTTATTAGTTTATTTGTATCTATGATTTTTGAGTTTCTTCGTAAAAGAGATATTAAAAAAGTCTTTGCTGATCTGCAAGTTTTTTTTGACGGTATGGGCATTCAGTTTGCTGCTGTAGTTACCTTGATCGTAGCAGGGGAAACCTTTGCTCAGGGGTTAAAATCAGTGGGAGCCATTGAATCGATTATTAGTTCTGCTCAATCAGCAGGTTTTGGTGGAGCTGGTATGATTATTGTCATGGTATCGATTATTGCGGTATCATCTGTAGTCATGGGGTCAGGCAATGCGCCATTCTTTGCTTTTGTAGCTTTAACTCCCGTTGTAGCCGCTAAGATGGATATTGCTCCTGTCCTGATGCTATTGCCAATGCATTTTGCTGCAAGTATTGCCCGCAGTATGTCACCAATTACTGCGGTAATTGTAGTCGTTTCAGGTATTGCAAATGTATCGCCAATTGATGTAGTAAAACGTACATCTATTCCCATGATTGGTGCCCTTATTGTGAATGTGGCTGCTACCTTTATTTACTTCTATCGATAATTAGCATATAAGAAACCCTCTCATTTTGTCTCTGGGATAAAATGAGAGGGCCTTTTTTATAGAATTTACAAGTTTAGGGGAACGTTAAACACAAAGGATACAGAGATGCGCAAAGAGCACAGAGGCAGATTTACTTTATCGTATTTGAGCGATAACTCTTTTACTTGTGCAGAATAGGATAAGGAAAAGACTATTTATTAGCAGATAATTTTACTTGTGGAGGGTGAGATATGATGTGGCGAAATATTCAACAGGTTATTTATTTCCCCAATAAGTGTATTGGAGCCTATACTGCAATTTTTATTATAATTTGGTTAGGAGCTTGGATTCTTAATGGAATAAAAAGTACGCAATTTGATTTATATCAGTTTCGTGATACCTATATTTGGCTAATGACTCAATTAAATGCGACACATGCGATTAATTCTATCTGGAATACGCCAAAGGGGACTTGTCCAGGTGATTTAGGAATAAAAGACGATATGACAGGTAAATCTAATTGTAACTTGTAAGGCAACGCAACTCTTCGAAAAAAATAAGCCGACAAGAATTAGGGTTGATGCGCATTAGGTGATGGGGGAAAAGAAATAGACCTTTTCCCCAAGGCTATTTTATGATAGAATTTATAAATATAGAAGAATCTGGGAAAGAGGGATCTTTTAGAATGATTGCAATGGCGGCGGTATATTGCACAATGGTACTGGCTGTAATTAAAATAAATTCATAATAGTGGACATATAGTCTCTGAATAAGAGAGAACATCGATAAAATAAAAAAGTTGGAGGGAAGCAAAGATGGATATATGGATTAGCGAGGCGCAAACAAAAGACTTAGAATTACGAGCGCGCGTAAAAGAAACATTATTTATGGGAAAGTCTGATTTTCAGGAGATCGCGGTAGTGGATTCTCACCAATTCGGTCGCATGTTAGTGCTGGATGGTGTGTTTCAAACATCGGTGACTGATGAATTTATTTATCATGAAATGATTGTTCACGTTCCTTTATTTACTCATCCTAACCCTAAGAATGTACTAGTCATTGGCGGTGGTGATGGCGGTACAATTCGTGAGGTTGTAAGGCATGATTGTGTTGAGAAAGCAGAAATGGTTGAAATTGACGGTTTGGTGGTTGATGTCTGTAAAAAATTTCTGCCGGAAATTAGTGAAGCTATGATTCATAAGCATCCTAAATTGGAGCTTAAAATTGGTGATGGTATTTCTCATATGAAACAGGCTGAAAATAAATATGATATTATCATTGTAGATTGCTCCGATCCTATAGGCCCTGGTAAAGGCCTGTTTAAACCTGAGTTTTATACTAATGTGTATAAGGCGTTAAAAGAAGATGGACTGTTTGTACAGCAAACAGAATCTCCTTTTTATCACCAAGAGTTAATTACATATGTAAATAAAGAGATTCGCCAATTATTTCCTATTACGAAAATGTATTTGGCGAACATTCCTACTTACCCTAGCGGATTACATTGCTTCACCATAGGCTCCAAGAAATATGATCCGATTCAATCTAGTATGGAAAATCTTCAAGGGCTAGCTACTCGATATTATAATAAAGACATTCACAAAAGTTCATTTGTGCTGCCGAATTTTGTGCAAGAATTATTGAAATAAGACTGATAACTACTTTTTTGTAATAGTATAAAAAAAGTTAGTTTACCCTATTGCATTTATGGTTAAGATAATATATAATGATAAATGTTGTTATTCCTCGATAGCTCAGTTGGTAGAGCAATCGGCTGTTAACCGATCGGTCGTAGGTTCGAGTCCTACTCGAGGAGCCATATGTGGCCCGTTGGTCAAGCGGTTAAGACACCGCCCTTTCACGGCGATAACGGGGGTTCGATTCCCCCACGGGTCACCAACATAGTATACGGGCGATTAGCTCAGCTGGGAGAGCGCCTGCCTTACAAGCAGGATGTCGGCGGTTCGATCCCGTCATCGCCCACCAAATTAGAGATGATAATGGGTATTAGAATGAAGATTCTGATACTCATTTTTTGTTATCATCATCCTATGTAATATAGATCAAGATAGACAATGAGCAGGAAAAATTCCATTTTGACCGAATTGTGAAAGTGAAAGGGTTATATTTGCTAAAGGCATATCAATTAAGCATATCAATATAAGATAGTTGTGAAACTTTCTTAATTTAAATAGGAAGTATAGGGGGCATAGTAATGGATGCAAAAGAGCGACGAGGACGATTGTTAGAGAAACTAAGGACAGCAGAGCAACCATTGACAGGGACTTGGTTGGCGAAAGAACTAGGTGTCAGCCGTCAAGTAATTGTTACTGATTTTGCTATTTTGCGCGCTGCAGGAAATGTGATATATGCTACGCCTCAAGGATATCTATTGCCAGTGGTAGAAAGTTCTAAGAGTATTAAAGCTACCCTAGCTTGTAAGCACGGTCAAGATGAATTAGAAGAAGAACTATCTATTATTGTAGACAATGGTGGTAAGGTACTTGATGTCATAGTAGATCATTCCTTATACGGTGAGTTAAAGGCGAACTTAATGTTAGGATCTCGTCGTGAAATCGGAGAATTTCTGCATAAGTTAAAAGATGGCAAGGCAGAGCAATTAGCAAGTATCACTGGTGGTGTACACTTACATACCATAGAGATACCTAATGAAGAAGTCTTGACTAAGATCAAAGAAGAGTTAAAGAGCAAAGGCATTTTAATGCTGTCTTAAAAAAATATATGAAAGCGAACCGCAGAGGTGCAGAGAACACAGAGGAAAGATGGAGAATAGAGTTATAAAATACCCCTCAGCGCACTCTGCGTCTCTGCGGTTAGGGTTCTCCTTACAAAAACATTGCGAATAGAGCAAAAAAATAATAAGTGGTTAAGAGCAATGCTCTTAACCACTTATTATCTTACTAGTCTTTGATTTGCTCGGCAATAATTTCTGCAACATGCTTAATTTTAACATTAGGAGCTTGTTTATCCAATCCACCTTGAATTTGCATCATGCAGGCTGGGCAGGCTACAGCAATTACTTCAGCACCGCTGTCTTTAATATTATCAATTTTCTTTTTTAAGATCGGCATAGATAGTTCGGTATATTTCACACCGAATGCGCCAGCCATACCGCAGCATTTATCGCAATCTTTCATTTCGACGAAATCATAACCAGGTGCAGATTCTAGCAGTTGTCTAGGTTCAGTATGCACATTAAGACCACGTTTCATATGACAAGAATCATGATAGGTTACTTTTTGTCCGCCAGTGGTTTTGTTTAGACGGCCAATTTTATCATATTCACCAGCAACGAAGCTGGTAAATTCACGTACATTGTGAACGAGTTTTTCGACTCGTTTGCTCCACTCTGGATCATCTTTAAACAGTTCTACATAGGTAAGATGCCAAGTTTCAGCGCAAGTTGGGCAGGCAAACATAATATAGTCAGCTTTAGCTTCTTCAAAGGCAATAATATTTTGTTTGGCAATTTTTCTAGCCGTTTCATGGTCGCCCATACCTAATACTGGCTTACCGCAGCAACTTTGATCTTCAGGGAAGACAACTTCCATATTGAGATCTTGTAGTACTTTATAGACGGATTCTCCGGTTTCAGGGAAGATAAAGTCGATATTACAACCACTGAAGAAGGCAACACGTTTAACTGGTTTGTCTATCTTTTTAGTAACTTTTTTTACTCGATCTCTAAACGGTTTGTCTGCTACGGCTGGTAAACTGCGATCAGCTGCTAAACCAGCAAAGAACAATGGTAAATGTCTAATAACACGTCCAGTGGTAAAAGGTTTTTGTCCAATTGAGGCTAAACGTAGTAAATTGTGGAAGACTTTTCGATTGGCAAGAACGTTTTCAAAGACTGCTTTTACACCAAAAGGCAGGCCGTCTTGTTCAACCGATTTAGCTCGAAGATATTCAATCAGGCCAGGAATATCAATTTTACCAGGACAGATTTCAGTACAACGACGACAGCCAATACACATTTCATTAATTTGTTTAAAATCGTCCATACTATTTAAGAGAGCTGTTAAGATGGCACCAATGCCACCTGCATAAATATGGCCGTAAACATGTCCGCCAACCAAGGTATAAACTGGGCAAACATTCAAACAGGAAGCACAGCGAACGCATTGGTAAATTTGTTTTAGTTTATCGTCTTTTGCTGCTTTTAAACGTCCGTTATCAAAAAGAATGACATGAAGTTCTTTTTCTTGCTCTACCCATTGACCATCTTTTTTTACTAAGGCAGGAGCAGCACCAGAAATCATACTCATATAACTGGTCATAAGCTGACCGGTTGCATTCCTTGGCAAGGTTCTTAAAATCGGCACGGCATCTTTAATGGTAGGAATCAATTTTTCATAACCAATAATGACGACCTGAATTGGTGGTAGAGTTGCTACTAAGCGGGCATTTCCTTCATTGGTTACCAGTCCGGTAGCACCGTTTTCTGCAATACCGAAATTGGCACCCGTAATACCCATATCTGCTTGCAGGAATTCATCCCTTAAGGCGATTCTGGCCTCTTGTACCATGTAAGCAATATCAGGTTCAATGTCTTTATTTAGTTCTTGAGAAAAATATTTTGCAACCTGATTTCGATCAAGGTGAATGGCAGGCATAACCATGTGAGATGGTTTGTGTCCAGCAATAGAAATAATCCACTCCCCTAAATCTGTTTCTTTAACATGTAACCCTTTTTCTTCTAAAAAGTGATTCAGATGAATTTCTTCGGTAGCCATAGATTTGGATTTCGCAATTCGTTTAACGCCTTTTTCCTTGCACAGATTAAAGAGATATTCTTTTAAAGCATCTCCATCTTTGGCGCGAAACACTTTTCCGCCTCTTTTGGTTACTTGTTCTTCGAATTGATCAGCAATTTTCTCCAAGTTTTCTACGGTAGCTATTTTCATATCTCTTACAGAGTTACGTAAGGAATCGATGTCATCAACATTTTCATAAGCCTTAGCGCGAGCAATTGGATATGCTTCTGCAAATCGATTTAAAGAACCGCGCAAGGTCTCATCCATTAATTTCTCGTTAATTTCTTGTTTTAGATTACGATTGCTAGACATTATTTCATACCTCCCTTATTTCTTCATCAATAGCAATAATTACTAGTTGGCTAGGTCCGTGTACACCGATAGTTAATACTCTCTCAATGTCTGATGTACGGCTAGGGCCAGTGATGAAGCTGATGTAACCGTGATCAAATACCTTGGAAATCGTTTCAAAGGCTGCTGCTATGGTGGGTACCACATTTGCACTATTCATTACAACAATCGATATGGGAGGGAGAGTTGTAATGAGACGCTGTTCAATGGCAAGGCTGTCTTCACAGACACTACCCGTTTCGGCAATGCCAAACTCCACACAGGCAATACCTACATCTGATGTATCGGCATGAGTTCGAATATCTGATTGCTCAGTATATAAATTTAAATTCATGGATTTTAGTATAGTAGGGAGTTCTAACGGGGATACTACTTCAGGAGTGGCTACCACTTTTTTGGCATCGCAGGATTTTATGATTTCGACAATTACTGACTGGGCTTCTGCTGCTGTTTTTACTCTAAATACCTTAGCTGCAACATTTTGGGCACGCATTGCAAATTCCTCGAAAAATTCGGTTCCGACGCTTTCGGGTGGGAAAGCTTGCTTCCAATTATTACTTACTTTTTTCATAAGTCACGTCCTCGCTTTTTAATAAAATAAATTATAAATTCGGGATAGTGGTCTGACCAGTATATTCTAACTTCAATATATAAAATCCTTCTTAAATGCGTGAAAAAACATAAAATTTTATTTATTTGAATTTTTTAAATATATAGGCAGGAATTTAGCTGAGTCTGTTGAAATATTATATCTATGGTCAGACCACTAGTCCAGTGAAGATGGCTAAAATACTGGTTGATCAAAGAGAGGTGAGAAGAAGATTATACCAGTGATTAGGACTAATACGATTTAAAATAATGGAAAAACATAAAAAAAGAGGTGTTTATTTAATGACATGGACTCAAGTTTATGATCCAATGAACAATTTGGCGTTATCATCCCTTTTCGCAGCAATTCCTATTATTGTAATTTTCTATCTTTTAGCCATTCGTCGTACACCAGGACAAATAGCAGGTGCACTTGCTGCAGCATCAGCAGTGTTAGTAGCAATTTTTGTATATCAAATGCCTGCAGGAATCGCAGTTACTGCGACAGCTATGGGTGCTTTATATGGGGTATTCCCAATTTTTTGGATTGTTCTTACCGCTATTTTCATCTACAACATGACAGTAGAAACAGGACAATTTGAAATTGTAAAAGACTCAATTGCGACGATTACCGATGACCGTCGTTTACAAGCACTTTTAATAGCTTTTGGTTTCGGTGCTTTCTTGGAAGGAGCAGCAGGTTTTGGTACTCCAGTTGCGATTTCCGCTGGTATGTTAGTGGGTCTTGGTTTTAATCCTCTATATGCAGCTGGATTATGCCTGATCGCTAATACAGCTCCTGTGGCCTTTGGTGGTATTGGTATTCCTATTATTGTCGCTGGACAAGTAACTGGACTCGATACTATGAAAATTAGTGCCATGGTTGGTAGACAATTACCTTTCTTATCCATTATTATTCCTATCTGGTTAGTTGTATTAATGTCAGGCTGGAAAGCTGCAAAAGAAGTATTGCCTGCATGTTTAGTCGCAGGGATCTCTTTCGCTGGTGTACAATGGTTTTCTTCCAACTATATTGGACCAGAACTTCCCGATATTTTATCTTCACTTGCTTGTATTATCTCTTTAACGATCTTCTTAAAATATTGGAAACCAAAAAGCATTTGGCGCTTTGCTAATGAACCAGCACCTACTCTTGTTGCAAATCGTGCAGCATTAACTTTCGGTAAAGTAATGAAAGCATGGTCCCCATTCATTATCTTGCCTGTAATGGTTATCTTGTGGGGCTTAAAACCGGTAGTAGCGGTTTTGGATGCTGTTACGCTGAAATTCTTAGTACCAGGTTTGGATAAAGTCGTTATGCAGGTGGCTCCAATCGCTAAAGTGCCAACTGCGATGGCAGCTCTTTATAAACTTAACTGGCTTAGTGCAGCAGGTACGGCTTTGTTTATTGCAGCAATCATTACAGCAGCAGTATTAGGCGTTGGACCTGGAAGATTCATTTCCATTTTCACAAAGACACTAAAACAATTAACAAAACCTTTGATTACGATTCCTTGTGTTCTTGGTTTGGCTTATATTATGAATTATTCCGGTATGAGCTCAACTCTTGGCTTATTCCTTGCAGGTACAGGTTCTTTCTTCCCATTCTTCTCCCCATTTTTAGGATGGTTGGGTGTATTCTTAACTGGTTCCGATACTTCTGCAAATGCGTTATTTGGCAACTTGCAGGCTGTTACAGGAACACAAGTTGGTGTTGATCCTATTTTAACAGTTGCTGCAAACTCCTCAGGTGGTGTTTGTGGTAAGATGATTTCACCACAAAGTATTGCAGTAGCTACTGCAGCTACTGGATTAGTTGGTAAAGAAGGAGATTTGTTTGGCTTTACGGTAAAACATTCTCTAGTACTGGCTGTTATCGTTGGTATTATGACCTATGTGCAAGCTTACTGGTTGCAATGGATGATCCCATAGGGATTCCCGGGTAAATGATGTTATACTAGGGTCTAGACTTATGAAAGAAAATAGTATATCATGAAAGAAATATGATTATAAGTGATGTAATAGATAATCATCGTTACTAACACTTATCTAGTACATGGCGGGCGGCAAACTATGCAGCCCGCCATGTATTTAACTGATAGATCGTACATCCTTATCACTGACATTTATAGATCTCTGCAATGATTAAGGGAAGATGGAGGATTATATGTTTAAGCCAGTTAAAACAAAAAAAGTATATGAAGAAGTAATTGAACAAATTAAGCAGCTTATTGTTATCGGGGAATTGCAGCCAGGTGACAAATTATTATCGGAACGTGAATTATCAGAGAAACTAAATGTTAGTCGCGCTTCTATACGAGAAGCATTCAGCGCACTAGAAATAATGGGGATTATAACGATACGTCCAGGAGAAGGCAGTTTTGTACGTCAGGTGTCTTTTGAAGGAATGCTTGAACCATTATCTTTTTTATTACATGTAAACGTTGATGATGCAATGAATTTATTGGAAGTAAGAAAAACTTTAGAAGTTGAAATTGCCGCGTTAGCCGCTGCTCGTGCTACACCAGAAGATATAGAAGAGATGCGTGCTGCCCTGCATCGCATGGTAGATGAAGTGAATGATGGAGAAGTGGGTGACAAGGCAGATGCAGATTTTCATTTTGCTATACTGAAAGCCGCCCATAATCCTATTATGATTAAATTAATGGGGGCTGTTTCTGATCTAATGAATAGTACCTATCGATTCTCCAGACAAAAAATTTTTATGGAAGAAAATATGCAGAATGTTTTGTATGATTCACATTGTTCCATTTTTCATGCAATTGAACAGAAAAAACCTAGTCAGGCTCGAAAAACAATGGGAAAACATATAACGATGGTAGAAGAATCATTAATTCAGCTCAAACGAGGTGGAATAACATCCTTAACTAAGAATGAAAAGAGCTTTGTACACAATAATATAAAAGCAGATTTTGGCTTTCCATCCTAAAAGGTTGGAGAGCTTTTTTTAGATAAAAACATGTATGCTGAATAGGGATTTCTAGCAAACTAACTATTGTCATCAAGAGAGAGAAGCGCTATAATACATACATATGACAAGACAGATGTTATTACTTTGGAGGGCTTTATGGATATTATTACTCGATTAGAAAATGTGCCTGTGACAAAATTTCATTATCGTTTATTAGTAATTACGGGACTGGGATGGATGTTTGATGCCATGGACACAGGCATTATTGCTTTTGTTCTTCCTACGCTTGCAAAAGTATGGGGGCTGACTAGTACTCAAGTTGGATATATCGGCAGTATTGGCTTGGTGGGGATGGCATTAGGAGCTGTATTATCTGGGTCTATGGCAGATCGTTTTGGTCGTAAGAAAGTATTTTCAGCTACTCTTGTTATGTATAGTGTAGCTACAGGCTTGTGTGGATTGGCATGGAACTTTGAATCCTTATTATTGTTTCGGTTTTTGGTAGGCTTCGGCTTAGGTGGGCAACTTCCAGTAGCAGTTACCCTAGTAAGTGAATATGCGCCGCCTACAGCTAGAGGACGTTTTGTAGTATTATTAGAAAGCTTTTGGGGGATCGGTTGGTTAGTTGCAGCTTTAATCTCTTATCTGGTCATTCCTAGCTATGGGTGGAATATCGCTTTTTTTATTGGTGCATTACCTGCTTTATATGTTTTTAAGGTTTGGAAGTCAGTACCAGAGTCAATTCCTTATTTGCTAGGCAAGGGAAAAGTTAAGGAGGCTCATGATCTAGTTAGTAAACTGGAAGAGTATGCAGGAATAAAGCCTGCTGCCAGTATAATTGCGCCAGAGAATAAAGATATAACACCAGCTGTTTTTGCAGATCTCTGGAAAGCGCAGTTTATTAAAAGGACAATTATGTTGTGGATATTATGGTTTGGCATTGTGTATTCCTATTATGGAATATTTACTTGGCTGCCTTCATTAATGGTAGGGCAGGGCTATACTGTTATTAAAACTTTTGAATATGTTCTAGTTATGACATTAGCCCAATTGCCAGGATATTTTGCTGCAGCCTATCTCGTAGATCGTATAGGGCGCAAAGCTACTTTATCCGGTTTTTTAGCGGCTTGTGCTGTATGTGCTTATTTCTTTGGACAGGGAGGAAATGCAGCTACTGTATTATGGTGGGGCAGTATGATGTCATTTTTCAATTTAGGAGCATGGGGAGTCGTATATACCTATACTCCAGAGTTGTATCCTACTAAAGTTCGTGCTTATGGGTCTGGTTGGGCAGCTGCTGTAGGTCGCATTGGCGGCATTTTGGCACCTACGGTTGTCGGTTATATGATATCTGGGAATGACGGCTTTAGTAAGGTGTTTATGATGTTTACCATTGTGATGTTAGGAGTAGCAGTTATCGTTTGGTTTTTAGGAGAAGAGACAAAAGGCAAGTCTTTGCAAGAAATTAGCAGCTAAGTCTTAGTTGTTGCCTACCTGCTGTTTTTGATGCTATAATAACGTATCATTAGGGTAAGGTGGTTTTGATATGGGAATTAATATGTTGATTGGGTTAATAGCTGCGTATTTTATATATAATGATGCAAAAAAACTAGGACAGCCTTTTTTTACCTCGCTATTATGGGCTGTAGCTAGTATTCCGATGCCGATTGTAATTGTCCCCTTATATTTGTTACTTGGTCGTAAACCCAACATAGACAGGCAGCGGAACGCCGATCCAGATATTATTGATGTAGAAGCAACTGTGGTAGAAGAGACGACCCCTTGTCCTATGTGTGGCAGTAAGGTCCAGGAAAGTTTTTTAGTATGTCCTTATTGTAAGCATACTTTGCAGTTAAAATGTCAGTCTTGTGGGAATGAGATAGAGCGGGAATCTAAAGTTTGCCCTTATTGTCAGGCTCACATCGATTATAAATGATGATAGCTTACATCGACAATTGATTAGACAGGGTATTAGTTTTATGATATAATAAGTTTTGTGGTTTAAACTCATTAATGTGCGCCCGTAGCTCAGGGGATAGAGCATTGGCCTCCGAAGCCATGTGCGCAGGTTCGATTCCTGCCGGGCGCACCATAAGTATCCTCAAGGGATATAGCGACATTTTAAGAGCATAAAACTAATTCCCATGCGTAAAACTCTAGACAACTCTAGGGTTTATTTTTGTTCTCCTCGTAGAATATAGGAGGAGTGAATAGGATGGATTTAGGACACGCAAAAAGAATATTTTAGACCTCACTGAAGTCACCACAGGGATATTCGAGAGTTTCTCATAGTATTAAGAAGCCTAACTATGGCTGGCTTGAGCAACCACCAAAGGCAAACTGCAAAGAATGAACTATGAATAACTAGCAAAAAGCCCCGCCGAAGGGCTTTTACATTTTTAGAACAGTAATCACTATATCTCCAGAGTATGTGTCGATGAAGGCATATGGTGGCTCTCAAACATTAAATACTGCCAGATGATTATCTACATGACACCGATGCTACCATTGGACCATTTTAGAAGAATTTCTCCCTGGTGGTTTTGTATGCTATAATGTCATAAAATAGGAAGGGGGAAATAAAAGATGGACTTTTACTCGATTATGTCTTTTCTGGGGGTATCTATATTACTTACCATAATGCCAGGACCAGATAATCTTTGCGTTCTAACTTATAGTATTTCAAAAGGCAAAAAAGCAGGTATGGCTTTGCTGCTTGGGCTGTGTACAGGTCTCATTGTTCATATTACGGCGGCCACTGTTGGGATATCAGCAATAATTTATCAATCGTCGTTGGCCTTTGCATTAATAAAATATGCTGGAGCAGCATACCTATTATTTTTGGCATATAAAACATTTCGTGAAGGTAAATTAAATTTCAATGACAATGCACAGAGGAGTGGCAGAGAGGTTAGTTTTAAATTGATATATAAAAGAGGAATAATTATGAACATCTTAAATCCCAAAGTTTCATTGTTTTTTCTCGCATTTTTACCACAGTTTGTTGATAACTCTACAAGCGATGTTCCCAAACAAATGCTTATTTTTGGTTTTTTATTTTTGCTTCAAACTTTACTAATCTTTTGCCTAATGAATATTTTTGCAGGAAAATTAGGGTCGTATCTCTGTAAAAATCCAGTAATATCTGAAAAAATTAGCCTTTTACAAGGAACCTTGTTTGCGCTTCTCGGAGTGAAAATTGCGTTTAGCGAAAACTAGTAAAACTATTATAATAACTATTTAACGAAGATATAATCGGTCATAATGGCGCTGAAATTGGTTTATGGTATAATTCTGGGCAACAATGAATAAATCTTCTGGTTATAAATATAGGCTTCGTCTGGCACCGAATTTTTTAGTGGCGTAACCTTCAGTCCATTGTCACAATTTTAAACTTATGACACTATAAAAGACAGACACTCATTTTTGAACTACATACTTTCCAATAAAAAAAGAGCAAGATTTACAGAGTGTTCCGTAAACCTTGCTCTAATGTTGCTTATAGAACTATTTTTTATCTAAAGCTAGTTTCAAACCAAATGAAATCAGTAATACTCCAGTTACCTTTTGCATTCTGTTCTTAAATACGGGGTTATCAAAATATTTACGGATGTATCCAAGTGCGTATGCCAAAAAAATAAACCAAGCAAGTGATAGAATAACTAAGATTACACCCAGCATAATGAGCTGTGGCATAACCGACTTTGATTGAACAACAAACTGCGGTAAAAATGTCAGATAGAAAATAACGGTTTTCGGATTAAGAACATTAGCTAAAACTCCTTGCATGAAAATTTTCCATTTGTTCCCATGCTCTGTTGTTTCTTTATCTGTAGCATCGTACCCCTCTTGAGCGTCAGTCGCTCTAAACGATGTAACGCCAAGGTAAAATAGGTATGCCGCTCCAATGTACTTAACTATATCAAATAAAAAAGCTGATTTTGCAATGATTGCCGATAGACCTAATACTGCGGTAGTCGTATGAATAATTAATCCTGCCGCTATTCCGCAAGCAGTGATTTCTCCTGCTTTGCGTCCATTTGCTAAAGTTGTTTTCATAATCAGCGTAAAGTCAGCACCAGGCATCATGATAAACGCCATAGCTATGAAACAGTAAAGTATCAGATTATCCATAGTGTACCTCCTACTAAAAACCTCAACACTTTTATTATTTACAATTCTAACATAGAAACTTCAATATGACTATATTAAAAAATATAGAATGTTCTTAGAAAAGTATCTAATGTCTTGACTTTTGACAACTTTTCGCCTAACATACGGAAGTCCTTCAATAAGGAGAACTTTAATGCCAATGAAAAATTATTATGCTGTCAAGAAAGGCAGAGTCCCTGGGGTTTACACCACGTGGGAAGAGTGTCAACAACAAGTTAAAAATCACCACCTTGCTCTTATGAGTTTGACGATATTTTTGTGTTTTATCACTTTTAACACCTCAAAAACATATTATGTTATAACAAGGAGGTGTTAATTTATGTCACACGGAAATTGCCACGAAGAAGAAAATAAAATAGAAAGATTAGAACTTGAAGTCGAAGAGATAGAAAGAATAGAACGCGAGCTCTTTCGAATAATTCGTGAATTGGCTGATAAAGATGATTGTCATAGATAACTTTTAGGTTAGCCCGCCAGTGTAATTGGCGGACTTTACATATGTATTTTTTCTTGTGCCCCGTTTTTATTCCAAATAATACTATCTTCAATTTTAAAAGAGAATTGCTTGGCTTTGGCAAGAGAAAAGCTGTCGTCAGCGATATTATGATATGCTACCCCTATATAGGACACTGAAATATAAAAGTCCTATATGGGGGTATTTCTATGTCTAGAAAAAGTAAGATTGATCCAGTAGAAAAAGTAAAAATTGTTGAACGATACCTGAATGGCAAAATTGGCATTAGACAAGCGGGAAGAATTGCAAACATAGCCTACCAAAGTGTGCAGAGATGGGTGCGAATATATAAAGCAGAAGGTCCTATCGGATTGCTTAATCAAACCAAGAACCGAAGTTATTCAAAAACGTTAAAGATGAATGCGGTTAATGACTATCTGAGTGGAAAAGGATCACTTGGTGACATTTGTCAAAAGTACGATATTCGTTCTAACAAGCAACTTTGTGATTGGATAAAGGTGTATAATTCTGGTGGAATACTTAAAGAATCCACTGGAGGTACATACATGACAAAAGCAAGAACAACAACTCCTGAAGAACGATTACAGGTAGTCAAGGATTGTTTAATGAATGATAAAAACTATGGAGCAATGGCAAGCAAATACAATTGTTCTTATCAACAGATTCGAAACTGGGTCAAAAAGTATGAAGATATGGGAAGGGCTGGACTTGAAGACAGACGTGGTCACCGTGTTGGTTCGCAGCCAAGTCGTAGTCCAGAAGAAGAGCTACGGGATAAGATTGCAGAGTTGGAACGAATGAACACCGATCTACAAATGGAGAATGATCTGTTAAAAAAAGTCAGGGAACTGGAGAGGAGGGATCACTATCTTTAGTACAGTACCTTACAGCCTATATAGCTATCAAGGAATTATCTTCAACCAAAGGCTATCCAACAAAAAAATTATGTAAATATCTTAAAATCACGCGCTCTGCTTATTATCGTTGGCTCAATCATCCAAAGAGTGATAGTGAAATTAAGAATGAACGTATTTCGGAAGAAATATATACTATCCATAAACAACATCCAGATATGGGATACCGCCGTATTCGTGATGAGCTGGATGTAAATTACAAAATTGTTGTGAACGATAAACGCGTTCTTCGTATTTGCAGAAACAAAGGAATTCAATCCACCATTAAATGGAGACCAAAAAGTTGTACCAGATCTGCTCGAAATCCGGACCACATCGCAAAAAACTATTTAAACCGTGAATTCCACGCTGATATGCCTAATGAAAAATGGCTTACGGATGTTTCTGAATTCAAATATTATATCGGTATTGAAGTTCACAAGATATATCTGAGTGCCATCCTGGATTTATACGACCGCAGAATTGTAGCCTTTAAAATTAGTAATCATAACGATAATCCATTGGTTATGGATACTTTTGATGAAGCTGTTCGTTTGGAACCGGAGGCTCATCCGCTGTTCCACAGCGACCGTGGTTATCAATATACAAGTGCTCAATTCCATATGCGTTTAAAAGATCATCACATGAAGCAAAGTATGTCCAGAGTAGCCCATTGCATTGACAATGGACCAATGGAAGGATTTTGGGGAATTTTGAAACGAGAAATGTATTATGGTCATCGTTTCACTAATAGAGATAATCTAGTGGAGGCTATAACTGATTACATAGATTACTACAATAATCGACGTCTGCAACGCAAGTTAAATGTAATGACACCAATGGCATACCATAATCATTATAGATTGGCAGCATAAAAATATCGCCAACCGTTATCAGGCTGGCGATAGAAAAATTTATTATTTTTTATTGTCCTCTTGACGGGTAGCACACCATTATTATATCGCTAATGCGACAGCCTCATCTACTCATTTTAAAAACTTTATAGTAACATTATGGACGTATTTCATTTTAGTCGTAATTGGATCTTTGATAAAATTCGGTTCATCTGCAATCATGTTTTCAACAGTACTTTTTTCAAGAATTACATATGGCTTAACGATTCCAAAAGGAGTATGTATTTCTGAAGAAAGTGCCCCAGCTTCAAGATGAGAAATGGTTGCTCCATTGAAATAAACAGTGTACTCACCAATGGTACTTTCGTTTAGGGTAATGCGTATCCCTATGTGGTTCTTCTTGTCAGACATTATTTTTTCGGCAATTGAATATAGCGAACTATGGTTATTCATAAACGCTTCAAATGTACGCTTATAAAAAGGCATAAACTCTTCCTGCATTAACTTGTCGGCATCAGCCATATATGATCCCTCCATAAATTTGTTGTTTTTTTATTCTAACCCATAATCAAATTATTATTTGCTCATAAATAAAAAAGGAGACTAACATCATGAAAATAATAAGAATATTACAGCCGTGGGCGAGTCCAATCGCCCGCGGTGCTAAAAAGATAGAAACTAGATTAGGCAGCTAACTACAGATGCTATACATCCAGGAAAACTATACCCAGTATGGACCTGTTTATTTCTATGGTGGAAAAAGAAAAAAAGAATAGCAGCGGTCTTAGAAAATGACATGAAGGTTATTGGGATTGGTAATAACCATGAATCCTATAATAAAATCAGTCCTGTTGAGGCAAATTAATAGAAAGGAGGAATGTAATTGAGCAAGCAAACTGTAATATTCGATTTTGATGGAGTAATTAATAGCTATACGAGTCGTTGGCAAGGGGCAGATATCATTCCTGATCCACCAGTAGAAGGAATTAAGGAAGCTATAACAGAAGTTCGTAAGCACTATCGGGTGGTTGTTGTTTCTTCACGATGCTATAAGCCAGGAGGAATTGAAGCAATAAAGGCATGGCTGAAAAAATATCAAATACAAGTCGACGATGTAACGGATGAAAAACCGCCAGCAGTGGTTATTTTTGATGATAGAGCAATTACGTTTGATGGTAATACTACTGGAATGCTAGATAAAATCAAGGCGTTTAAGCCTTGGAATAAAAAATAATAAAGGGCAGCATTGACCGCCCTATTATCTTAAATTCGCCTATAGGGGTGGAATATGCCCTACTTAGTGATTTGAAAAGTCTCTGATGTGTGGCACTATTATTCAGCATAATAAAGTGGCAATTGCACTGAGTGCGAAATAAGGACCGTAAGAGATAGTATCTTTGGTTTTTTTTATTTTCCCGAGCAGTAATACGGCACTAACCAATCCGCCGCTTAAAAAACCTAGAAATAAGGTAAATAATAATTTATCAGTACCTAGCCAGAGTCCGAGGACAAAAAGTAGTTTGATATCACCGCCGCCAATACCGCCTTTGGTTACAATTGCTAAAAACAATAAAATACCGCCGCCAATCACTGCGGCAAAAAGGCGGTTTAAAAGTAACGCTGGTAAAAATGATGAAAAACACAAGGCTAATACAAGCAAGGGGAAAAGAATCTTGTCCAAAATGACCTGCTGTTCAAAATCCATGATACTGATGAGTACCATGAAAGTGATGAATATCCATAAAATAGCAAGCTGCAATCCATCAACCATTAAATAATAGCTCAGGCTATAAAAGAAAAAAAGCAAACCAAATAAGCTTATTTTTCGCTTGGTATGAGAGCCTGGCAGCTTCTCAGGTTTTTCTAGAATAGAGATGGATTGGCATAAATAGTATTGCATTATTTTCGATAGCACTTGACTTACAATGAGTGTAAAGATCACAAACAATAAAAGCATACATAAAAATGCAATTTGTTCAGGCATGGAGGTCCGCCTTTCAAAGGTACCAGATTGCTATCTGGCATTTATGTTCATTATATAATAAAAATAAAGAAAATATAAGAAAGGGGAAAAGTTTCTGCTAGTTATATGCATCGAGAATTGTTATGGTTTGTTAAATTTTTATTTGTTTTTCGTTGAAGGGCCTTGTAAATTTTGCCAGAATGAATTATTATTATCATAAATATTTACAATTATATTAGAGAAAGAAAAAATATGAATAATTGGCAAACTTATCGAAAGATAAGGACGCAAAGCCGTGGGTCTAAAGAGCTATTCTATGACAGCCTGGTTGCATAAATAAATGATATACATTTAGTTGTATCCTTTTTATGCAACCGGGTATTTTTACGTTTTAGATAAAAGGGATATTTTGGTAAAAAAATTACATATGATTGTTGCTGGGAGGATTTATTTTGAATTTGTCTGAACTGCCCAAAAGTGTAATGGAAAAAATGACACCGAAGCAGCTGATTCTATTGGCTTTTGCGGCGAGTTTTTTAGTAGCATTACTGCTTTATTTTTATTTGTCAGGATTAGAAGATCATCAGCAGAAAAAGGCACAAGTATTTACAGATGTAGTTATAGCGGTTAAGGATATTCCTGAAAGAAGCGTAATACAAGAAGAAATGCTGAAAACCGTTCAGATGCCAACAGAGTTGATACAACCCGATGCAGTTATGGAGTTGAAATCCGCAGTGGGAAAAACTACTAAAATTAAAATTCTTCAAGGTGATTCCGTAACGGCGAAAAAATTATTCACCGATACCGGGATGGAAGGGTTTATTGGCAGTATTCCTTATGATAAACGCGCAATTTCCATTTCCATTACAGATACAACAGGGATTTCCGGTTTTGCCAAACCGGGAGATTATGTAGATGTAATGCTGATTACGGATAAGACCCACAAAAATACGATTTCAGGTGAAATGATTTTACAGAGTATCCTTTTGCTGGCGATTAATAAGAGCAGCGATATAGTAGATGACAAAAAAGAGGCAAAAAAAGAACAAATGTCAACCGCAACGTTGGCAGTTTCTCCAGAAGATGCAGTCCAGCTTGCCGTGGCCCAGTCACAGGGAACAATCTATCTTGTGCTTCGCCCCTTTAAACCTAAAGATAGCTTTATTCTCCAAACCGAAGTGTTGGCTCATCAGTATGGACAGGCAACGGCAGAACCGGCGCCAGATAGACCTGTTCAGGCTCCTTTGCCTCAGGAAATGCCAGTAATGAAAATACCGTCATACAGTATCCCTGTTATTCGCGGCAATGTGGTGAATACAGTTGAGGTACGATAAGGAGCAATGGCAATGAAGAAAATACCAAAAATATGCAGAGGACTAATTTTCCTCGCCTGGGCTATGGTCTTCATGGCAGGGACTGCGATGGCTCAAGTAAGTATTTCAATGGATGTAAACCAGTCTACATGCCTTACTACCGGCGGGGAGATTACACGAGTTGCAATTGCTAATCCGGAAATTGCGGATATAACCATAATTTCTCAAATTGAGATGCTTGTTGTTGCAAAAAAAATGGGAACAACGACCTTATACATATGGACAAATGATGGAATGCGTCAGGAATACGCAGTTAACATACGTGATCATGATACCCAAACCTCGATGGCAGTGGAAAAGATGATCGGCTATGCAGGGGTTGACGTAGAAAAGATAGGCAATAAGGTTCTGCTCAAGGGCAAAGTCAAAAATCAGCTGGAAAAAATCCGTGCAGAAAAAATAGCAGAAATGTATGGTGAAAAGGTTATTAATTTGCTGGAAATGACCCATCCTGATCAAATTCAGATTGAGGCGAAAATCTTGGAAATTTCCACAGATAAAGTGAAAAAATTAGGCATACAGTATGCAAATGCCTCTGATATTGATAAAGAGAGCGGAATCGTAACAATCGGGCAAACCGGCATGTTTGGCTTCGGACAGACTTTTTCTAATTCACGTGATTCATCCAAGTCAAAGATGGGCGGTTATGCCGATATCAATGCAACGCTCCAGGCATTAATCACAAATGGTGATGCCCAAATTCTATCCCAGCCAAGTATGGTTACCATGAGTGGTGAAAAAGCAAATATTCTTATCGGTGGTGAAATTCCAATTCCAATGAGTAATTCCGATGGTCAGATTACTGTAGAATGGCGGGAATATGGCATTAAACTTAATATCGAACCAAATGTTAATGCAGATAATAAAATTACAAGTAAGGTGAATGCTGAAGTAAGTACGCTTGACAGCTCTTCAGCGGCGGCAATTAATCTGAGCAATGGCTTGTCGATACCAGCTCTGCGTTCACGCAAAGCAGAAACGGTCATTCACCTGTCGTCAGGCAGCACCATGGCGATTGGCGGACTTCTTAGTTCAGAAGATGGCAAACAGGTTACAAAAGTTCCGTTTTTGGGTGACATCCCTATATTAGGAAAGTTTTTCCGTAGTACGGCTACAAGCAAGGAAAAAAAAGAAATTATTATATTAGTGACACCAACGCTGGTAGATGAGACAACACCGATTAACATGTCAGATGAAATGAAGAAGCTGCTGAATGGATCAAAAGCAGAGGAAACAGATACAAAGTAAAGATAAAGCGTGGTGAAGCAAAAGGTGGAAGAAGAAATCAGAAGCGGTATCATCATGACGGTATTTAGTACTGCATCTGCTGTTGGAAAAACACTGTTGAGTATTAATATGGCGGCTGAGCTGGCGAGAAGCGGCTACAAAGTCTGTGTGGTAGATCTGGATTTACAATTTGGTGATATCTGCAATTATCTGCATTTGTCTCCCCAAAAGACGATTTATGACGCTCAAAAGGCGGCTGAAAATACTGTAGGTCAATTGGATTACGGTGAATACATGACACCTTATGAATATGAAGATACAATTTTTTCCGTATTGGCAGCACCACAAAAAATGGAAGAGGCATATAACATTTCGACCCAGGCTGTGATTGAGGTGCTTGCTGGAATTCGTGGGGAATATGATTATGTGGTGCTTGATACGACAGCGACCTTTAGTGATTTGAATTTGGCAGTGATGGATTTGAGTACCATGATCACGTTTGTCGGAATTGTGGATTTTATTCCTACGATTAAGAATATGAAAGTTGGCTATGATACCATGCGCAGTATCGGCTATGAAAAAAATAAAATCCGGTTTGTTCTAAATCGCAGCAATTCCAAAACCCATATTGAACTGCAGGATGTTGAGCAGCTATTGGAAGAGCGTTTTTACCATATCTTGCCCAATGATTTTCTAACTGCCATTGATTCGATTCATCAGGGGATTCCCTTGGTCATTAATGATGAAGAGACAGCCTTAAGCAGGGGAATGCAGGAGCTGATTGAGAAATATACAAATCGTGCGCGGCAAAGAAGCAGCAGGAAAAATGCCTCACTATCGTCTTGGGTAAAGCGATTATTTAAATAACAAAGGAAAAGGAGGAAATAGCCATGCCGGAATATCGTGTCCTGCTGATTGAATCAAATCGCATTATGATGGAGCGTTTGTCCAGTGTAGTGCGAAATACAAAGAACTTTCAGCTTGTTTCCAGAGCCATGGATGCGCGGGAAGCTTTAGGGCAAGGCGGTGTTTTTGTCCCTAATCTAATTTTATTAGATATTGATGCCCAGGAGAGTATGCAGCTGGTACGAGAATTTGTGCGTGCATTTCCCCAAGCGGGGATACTGGCCCTGAGCAGTCAGTGGAATGCCCAGGCGGCCAGTACCGTTGTCAAAGCAGGTGCCAAAGGGTATCTAATTAAGCCATTTACCAGTGATGAATTGATTGCCGCCATCAATACCTTTGGCAACAGCGGCATGGGGATGATCAGTGAAGTCATGACTTTTTTCAGTCCCAAAGGAAAAAGCGGCAAAACAACTTTGATTGCTAATTTGGGGATGGCTCTGGCGCAAAAAAGCGGGCAGAATGTGGCCATTATTGATGCCGATTTACAGTTCGGCGATATGGCCGTATTCTTTAATCTGGATCCCCAAAGTACGATTGTGGAAGCAACGCGGGATATTAAATTCTTGTCGCCCATTTCCTTAAATTCCTACTTTATGCCGATTGCAGATCATGTCAGAGTGCTTTGCGGCACAAAACGCCCCGAATTTGCTGAGGATGTTAGCCCGAAAGCTTTTGCTGAGATGATTAGCATGGCCCGCAGTTTGTTTCGCTATATTTTAGTTGATGTCCCATCAGCTTTTAATCCCATTTCCGTTGCCGCTGCCGAAGCATCTGAGCAGGTTTATCTTGTTTCGATGATCAGTGGAGGTTATGAAGACAAGCACATGCGGCGGGCTTTAGATATTTTTAAAGCATGGCCGGATTATGAGACTAAGGTAAAGACCATTTTTACAAGAGTCGAGCCATGTGATATACAAAAACAGCAGCAATTAGAAACGCTGATCGAATATCCTGTATGCAGTATTCTGCCGAATGAGTACCTGCTTGTTTCGGAAGCCGCCAATAATGGAAGAATGGCCGTGGATATCAAACCAGGATCACCTCTGGCTCGAAGTATTGATCTGCTGGCCGCCAAAATTTGTGGCAGACCGCATAAGGTGGGATAAATTATGCTGATCGTAGCCTTACTCAGCGGCATGCTGGTATTTATCATTTTCCTGGTTTTAATTGAATATTACGGCAGAGGAAAAACCCATATCACTCGCAAAGTTCTGCGTTATACCGGAGATGCAAGGGATATGAACGATGCCGAGAAGAAAAACGACCATGTTGAAAAATTTATGAAGTTCATCCGGTATTTAGGCTTGAAAGTCCGTGGGGCACCTCAGGCAAAAGGTCTTGAAGTCAAGATGCAGCAGGCTGGTTTTCCCTTGCTGGGATCAGAGTTTCTTGCTCTTGTTGGTGTTGCAGTTCTCGCAGTAGGCATTCTTGGAATGATGCTGACCATGCAGGTGCTCTATGCCATCACCTTTGGTATAGTGGCAGGATTAGGATGTTTTCTGTATCTCAATATCCGGATCACCAACCGGCAGAAGGAGTTTAGCAATCAGTTGGGTGATGTGCTGATCATGATGTCTAATGCCATGCGTTCCGGTTTCAGCTTTATGCAAGCTATGGATTTGATCGCTAAAGAGATGAAACCACCGGTTTCTGTAGAGTTTTTTAAGACCATAGCGGAAATCCGTCTGGGGGCAGATACAGAAACGGCTTTGCTTAATATGGGGAAACGGGTGCAAAGCTCAGATCTGGACCTTGCTGTTACCGCCGTCCTCATTCAGCGTCAGGTAGGCGGTAACCTGGCTCAAATTCTGGATACTATTGCCGGAACCATAAATGAACGAATTAAAATGAAGCGGGAAATCAAGACACTGACAGTCCAGGGGCGGATTTCCGGCTGGGTGCTGGCGGCGCTGCCCTTTGGAATTGCAGTCTTTGCTTCCATCATTAATCCAGGATATATGCGGCCATTTATTGAAGAGCCTATTGGTCGTATCATGTTAGCAGGCGCGGTTATTTCTGAGTTAGTGGGCTTCTTGATTATACGTAGGATTGTCAATATTGATGTTTAAAGCTTATGTTTAATAGGCTTTTACATAAACTCTATATTAATTTAAGGAGGATGTTTTATGTTAACTTATTTAAACCATTTCAAAATGCGTTATTTGAATGAGAAAGGTCAGGGCATGGTGGAATATGCTGTAATTCTTGCTGTTGTTGTTGCTATTGGACTTACGTTGACCGGTACGGAGGGGGTACTTTCTAAAGGGATAAAAGATATGTTTACTAACATTATGACAAAGGCCAAGACGATTGTACCTTTATAAGGAATTTATTTAGCAATAAGAAAGAAACAGTCTTTTGGTGGACAAGAGACTGTTTCTTCTTTAAGGAATTTGCAAAGGAGGTTTTCTACATGCGTTATCTTAGGAATAAACGCGGGCAAGCCATGGTTGAATTTGCAATTATTATCCCTTTTTTTATTTTTATGATGTATGGCTTCTCCTACCTGGGAATGTTTTTTCATGACTATCTGACTTTAAATGAAATGACCCGTGATATTACTCGGCAGGCATCTGTGGGAATTTCCCTTGATAAAATAAAAGAAAGCTATAGTAATAAGACGTTTTTGACAAGTGTTTATACATTTGATTCTGATGCTATTGAAATGACAATAGCATCAGAAAATGAAAAAGATACATCAGACGGGCAGAACGTTACAGTTAAATTGACTGCATGGTTAAATATGGAAAGTGGCTTTTGGAAAAGCATATTTCCCGAGAAAATTTCATCATCATTAACGATGCGCAAGGAGGAATAGGAATGTCATTATTGGAGCGCCTGGGGAAAAGAGAAGGCTTGGAAGAATCCAAACCGATTTTTGCCGGGCGGAAAAGCAGTTCTACCGATGACCAGTACCAGGAATTGAAGCTGGACATTCATCGGCGTATTGTGGATGAAATGAATATGGAGCAGCAGCAAATTCTGATGAATGGTCAGCAGGATCGCCGTGAAATTGAAGGCATCATAGCAGAGTATTGCAATCGGGTACTGGATGAGAATCCCTTTGCCGTTCCCCGAGGGGACCGAACGGCGATTTTGGCTGATCTTTTGGATGAAATGCTGGGACTGGGACCCATTGAGCCCCTGCTCAAGGATGAAACCGTTACGGAGATTATGATTAACGGACCGAAGCATATTTTTGTGGAGCGGTTAGGCAAACTTCATCTTACCAAAGTGCAGTTTCATGATGATATGCATTTGATGAATATCATTGAACGAATCATTGCCCCCTTGGGCCGTCGGATTGATGAAAGTTCGCCCTTAGTTGATGCAAGACTGGAAGATGGTTCCCGTGTCAATATTATCATTCCTCCTCTGTCTCTGATCGGTCCTTGCGTGACCATTCGTAAGTTTAACAAAGACCCATTAAGTGTGGAAAATTTGATTGGCTTTGGCTCCTTGAGTGAAACCATGGCAGGTTTTTTACGTGCCTGCATTGCAGCTCGCCTCAATATTGTCGTATCAGGGGGAACAGGGTCTGGCAAGACGACGACCCTCAATGTGCTTTCTTCCTTTATTCCTTCGGATGAGCGCGTTGTTACCATTGAAGATGCCGCGGAACTGCAGCTGATGCAGGAGCATGTCGTCACTTTGGAGAGCCGTCCTGCTAATATTGAAGGTTCAGGGGAGATTACCATACGGGATTTGGTTCGCAATGCACTGCGTATGCGTCCTGATCGCATTATCGTCGGCGAAGTGCGCTCCGGTGAAGCGCTGGATATGCTCCAGGCCATGAATACAGGGCATGACGGTTCCTTGACTACAGCCCATGCCAATAGTCCCCGGGATGTATTGAGTCGTTTGGAGACCATGGTGCTGATGGCAGGCATGGATTTGCCCGTAAGGGCCATTCGAGAGCAGATTTCCTCGGCAGTGGACCTGATTATTCAGCAGTCCAGAATCAGGGATGGCAGCCGTAAGATTACCTATATTACAGAGGTCCAGAACATGGAAGGGGATGTCATCATTCTGCAGGATTTATTCCGTTTCGTGCAGAACGGAGTTGATGAAAGCGGGAAGATCCTAGGAAATTTTGAGTCTACAGGAATCCGGCCTAATTTCATGGAAAAAATGGAAACAAATGGAATTAAGATTCCGAAAAATTTATTCAGTCTTGGCAGCAATGTGCCAGGCGACGAAGATTGGGGGCAATAAGATGGCATTATGGATTGCTCTTGCCTCTGGATTTTTCTTGTTTTTATTTTTTTATCTGTTTGTTATTACTAAGATCGCACCTAAAACCCAGGTGAAGGAACGGGTACAGCGGCTGCGCCGTCCTGCTACATTGGTTGAACAGGTCCGTTTTGAAAGTGAAAATCTGAATAAACCTTTTACGGAGCGTATTATTCTGCCGTTTTTTCATCAGATCGAAAATTGGATGATTCGTCTAGCTCCCAGTCGTATTTATGAAATGCTGGCAGACCGAATCATGCGTGCCGGAAAACAGTATATATGGAGTGTTAATGTCTTTGTTTGTTTTTGGATGATTTCTTCGGTTGCTTTTATGGTCGTTATGGTGTTTTTTGCTTTCTATGTAAAGCATATGGATTTTATTCAGGGCTTTGCTCTGGCGCTTTGTGCTCTGATTTTAGGAGCAGCTTTACCCGTTGTATTTTTAGACTCGCTGATTGCAAAGCGGCGGAAGTCGATTTTGCGTCAGCTTCCTGAAGTCTTGGATTTACTCTGTGTCAGTGTTCAGGCCGGTTTGTCTTTTGATGGTGCCATGGCGAAGGTAGCAGACAAAATGAAGGGGCCATTGATTGATGAATGTACTAAGATGCTGCGTGATATCCGCATGGGTATGACACGACGGCAGGCTTTAACCAATATGGCAGAACGATGCCGGATTCAGGAAGTGCATCTGTTTACGGCGGCTGTCGTTCAGTCCGACCGTCTGGGAGTCAGTATGGCAAAGACCTTAGTTGTGCAGTCAGAAAATATGCGGGAAAGAAGACGCCAGACCGTTAAGGAGCAAGCTTTGAAAGCACCCGTAAAAATGCTGTTCCCCTTGGCAGTATTTATTTTCCCCGCATTATTCGTTGTTGTTCTTTTGCCGACGGTTTTTTCGATTTTGCGTAATTTAGGGTCGATTGGAAAATGAGAAAAATATACCTATCACTTCAAGATTCTGCCGCCGACAATTTATTGGAAATTTCGGTAGCAGATACATTTCTTTCCCGTTTAAAAGGTCTTCTGGGAACAGCAGAATTGGCAGAGAATCAAGGATTGCTGCTTTGCAATTGCAATAGCGTTCATATGATCGGGATGCGGTATGCCCTTGATATTGTCTATTTGGATAAGAATGGCGTCATTTTAAAAATAATAGAAAACCTCAAACCCTGGCAGACAAGTTACTGCTGGTCCGCCAAAGACACACTGGAAGTAAAAAGCGGAACGATACAACGCCTTCACTGGAAGGTTGGGGATCAATTGCGGCAGAATAAATAAAGAGCGAAATCATTATTACGATTTCGCTCTTTATTTACTCTGTCAGTCTTATCTTGCCTGAACCGCCGCTGCCACCTGACCAATGAGAATTCTGATATTTTCGGGCACCTTGCCCTAAAGAGACACTCTGTCCAATTAGATAGCCGTTGATTGTCGTGCCGCCACCATTTACGGTGATACTTCCGTGGGGAGCAAGTGCATTTACATTAATCATGTTTCCGCCACTGATCATAATATTGCCGGTTAAAGAGATCAGAGTAATTGTTGCGGTATTGGAAAACGTAATGGATGAAAAATTGAGTGCAATATCTCCTGTTGCAACAATCACGACATCATTAGTTACTACGCCGCCATTAGAATTGGGACCAGAAATAATATTTTTCGTGCTGTAGCCACTACCCAAATTTCCCTCTACATATAATGGGGAAGTAAGCTTTAAAGCATCAACACCACTACCGCCTGCAGCAGAAGCTGGATGAGAAGTAGAAAAGGTATTTGCTTTATTAGTAAGAGCATCAATTTTAGCTTTTACAGTTGGGTTGGTTTCAGTAATATCAATTTTATCTGAACCGTATGAAAACTTAGATGCCAAAACTTGATTAGCGGTTTTATTTAAACCTCCAATATCATATTTTTCGGCTGTTATGGTAATTGGAGCATTAATTTCTGTTCCTGTGCTTGGAATATTATCGGTACCATAGCCCTTTTCACTATTTTTGTCAAATTGAAATATTCCATTTACATGGATTGGTCCATTAAATTTATTACCGCCAGAACCCCATTCGCCCATTAAATAAAATGTTCCATCACCACCGGAGATAATACTATGATCAAATATACCAAGGGCGCTGCTGCTATAAGAAGCTATCGCATGTACAGTAAGCTTTATAGGGTCGTCAATAAATTTGAACAAAGAAATGACAGAGCTCATAAATGGTAGCTGCGAATAGTGTATCGACTCTTCAATCTTTACACGAATTTTTTTTGCGCTATCTTCATTAGGAAAGCTGATCTCGATGCCGTTACCGATCCCAATGCCTCCATCCGAAGCCTTCTTGTTTTTTTCTATGTATGTTAAAGCCAGTTTCTGTGCATCCGCTGTACCCGAACCAAGTTTTGCTGCACCTGCCAATACGGCAGCATCAGCCATATTTTGCATATGGGAGCGTTGGACATAGAGATAGCCGCAGTCAACGGCAATCGCGCTGATAACAAAGAGAAAGGGAATGGTAAAAGCCATAAGCATAAGAATAGAACCCTTTTGATTGAAATGAAAACGGTTCATGGAAATATCTCCTTATATAGTAAGAATTAGCTTCTGATGATTTATTATATAATGCATGAGATATTCTTTTCAAGAAATAGCTAAAAAATATTCTAGTCAAAGCAACTCTAGACAAGAATAAATGCTAAAACAGATTTTAAATTTATTACCATTTATTTTGTAATAATAATGCTTGGCAACAATAATATATTTATGGTAATATATCAATGCTCCCTTGGAGTTTGGTTTGATAAAAATAATAATGAAAAAGGCAAACTTATTGAAAGGTAAGGACGCAAAGCCATGGGTCTACATGCATTTTGTATATGACTGCCAGGTTGCAATTGCAACTTGGCAGTTTTTTGTTGTAAATATAAATAATATTAGATTAAAAATTCTATGATTATGAAGTTCTAAAAAAGGTAATAAACGGTAAAAATGATACGAATGATCATATTCAGAGTAGCTACATAGTGGAAGAAATCGGTACTGATCGCGGTTTATTATGATACATTTTATCAGGATGGTGAATTATTGAGTGAAAAAAATTTTAATATTACTATTTGCCATGGCAGCGGTAATTAGTACATCTACAGGGAATCCCTTTGATGGTGAGTGGATGGGAAACGTGGTATATGCTTCAAACCAGCTTGATAGTGATATTGAATCAAAAACAATAAGTAAGGTGAATGATACTGATGCTGATCAAAAAGCAATCCTTAATACAGGTTATATTGACCAGGAAACATACACAGCCCTCATAGATGAGTTGATGCATGTAGGACAGCGTAGTAATCGCTTGGACAACAAGGTGAAGTTTGACGGTGAAATTCGTTATCATTATGCATTTAACAGTGGGTCTGAACGCTGGAAGCGAGATTCTTCTGGCATTCGTATGTATCTTAGAGCTGATGCTGCACTTAATAAAGATTGGCGTGCGTATAGTATTTTGGAAGGTAGAAAGAATTTAGTGCATTACAATAATGAATTTAAACTTTCACGTTTATATGTGGTGGGAAAGGTTGGTACATCCACAGTGAAAGCAGGATCTTTTGGATATCTAATGGCAGAAGGAAATATTTATGATAGTGGCTTTGATGGTATCCGGGTTGATTTTGAGGGACCAGTAAAATACACATTGAGCTACGGAGAAACCAATGATACAAAAGACACAACGATTGCCACAGCACGGTATGAGGATTTTGACTATAATTTAGAAGCTGGCATGTATCATTATCAGACGGATGACAGTAATCAAAATACAATCTGGACTCTTGGTGGAAATTATAATTTCAGTAATTTTAGCATAGGAACGATGGTCTTGAGTTCCAGCCTAAAGGATCGGAATGGGAATGACAACGGCTATGTATTAAACCTTAACTATGGTGTTTTAAAATCATGGAGAGCGGGAACCTATGAAATATTTGCCAAATATTACAATCAGTCCAGAGGAACGTATATTGCCCATGGGATGAATGGCGTAGGAGGTTCAATGCAGGGGTTTAAGGGCTATGGAGTGGGAATGAATTATGCACTCAAAGAAAATCTTGTTGCAGGTATAGAATATTACAGATTATCAGATAAAATTTCTAAGGATAAAGGTGATAGTTGGTGGAGTCAATTAACGTATTATTTCTAAATAAATACGCAGATGAGATGAAATAAGGATGGAAATATTTGAAAGAATTCGGACAAAAAAAGATTTCTTAGCAGTTGTCGGGCTTGGATATGTAGGTTTACCAGTTGCTGTTGCTTTTGCTGAGAAAGTTAAAACCCTGGGAGTTGATATTAATCAAGAAAAGATTGATATTTACAAAAAGGGAATTGATCCTACCAATGAAATTGGCGATGAAGAAATTCAACGTACAACTTTGGAATTTACCTGTGATCCAACGAGGCTAAAAGAAGCTAAGGTTATCATTGTTGCTGTGCCGACACCTGTCAATGGAGATAAGACGCCCAATTTGGCACCGATTATCAATGCCAGCAAAATGATAGGGGAAAATTTATCTCAAGGCAGTATTGTTGTTTTTGAATCCACAGTGTATCCAGGGGTTACAGAAGATATTTGTGCTCCAATTTTAGAAAAAGAGTCGGGTATGGTATGCGGCAAGGATTTTAAAATCGGCTATTCGCCGGAGCGAATTAATCCTGGGGATCGAGTACATACGCTTAAAAACATTCAAAAAATTGTAGCAGGTATGGACGAAGAAACTCTGGAGAATATTGCAGCCATTTATGAGCTGATTATTAAAGCTGGTGTTTATAAAGCGCCCAGCATTAAAGTTGCAGAAGCGACAAAATTGGCTGAAAATGCCCAAAGGGATATTAACATCGCCTTTATGAATGAATTGGCAATGGCCTTTGATCGTATGGGGATCAATACCAAAGAGGTTATTGATGCCATGAATACCAAATGGAATGCTTTAGGTTTTTATCCAGGATTAGTAGGTGGTCATTGTATTGGTGTCGATCCCTACTACTTTATTTATCAGGCCGAAATGTTGGGGTATCACTCGCAGATTATTGCCGCTGGCAGAAAAGTTAATGATAATATGGGGATTTTTGTCACTGACAACATCATAAAAAAAATGATTCAATCCAATATAAATGTCAAGAAATCTAATATTTATATTATGGGTATCACTTTCAAAGAGAATTGTCCGGATATGCGCAATTCAAAAGCGGTAGATGTTTGTAAGCACCTTGCTACCTATGGAATCAAAGTAAATGTGGTAGACCCTATTGCCGACAAAACAGAGTTTAGAAAAGAGTTTGATATGGAATTAGTAGACATAAAAGATATTCGAAACGCTGATTGTCTGGTCTTTTTAGTAGCGCATCAACAATTTAAGAATTTGCGGACGACAGACTTGAGAAAGTTATTTAAACAGCCAAGATTACAAACAAAATATGTCTTTATTGATATCAAGAGTATATTTGACCAAAAAGCCATAGAAAAAGAGGGGTATTCCTACTGGAGTCTTTAATTATAAGGGGTGATATACGTGAAAACTAAGATAATAGTATCATCACTGGTTCTATTTATCGGTGCTTGCCTCATAGGGATATTTTTCTTTAAAGACTTTTTTACAGCGCCGACAGGCGGCGACTATCGTAACATTACGGATATAGAAAGTTCTTATAATGCAGAGGCAGAAATTGCACAAGCATTAGCTAAAATGAAAAGTAGTCAAGACAAAGCAACTGTAATCATGCGTAGCAATAGTGGCCAGCGTCAAATTGCTCTAACTTTTGATGGGCTAACAGATAGCACTAGCATGCAGCAAATTTTAGACCTATTAAAAAAACATAATGTGAAAGCAACATTTTTTGTAGATGGGATGCAGACTGCCGAAGATCCGCAAACCGTTGTAAATATTAAAAAAGCAGGGCATAAAATAGAAAACTATTCACTTTTAGGCATTAGTAAAATGGAAGCTCTACCTGTGGAAAGAGTAGTAAAAGATTTCAGCCGGGCACAAAAAATCATTAAAGTGATTACAGATCAAGGGCCAAATCTTTTAAAATGCAATGATACCAACTATACGGATCAATTATTACAAGCAGCAAAGGCCTGTGGTTTTAATAGTGTGGTGAAAAGTGATGTTTTTTTGAATGTGAAACAAATAAATTCCCTTTCGGCAGCGGATGTTTTTGTCGGTAAGCTTAAACCGGGAAGCATCCTTTCCGTTAAACTAAAACCCAATACTGAACGGATTGTAAATGAACCAGGAAAAACAGATTTACGACCGGCAATTGACAAACAGCCTGGATTAAAAGAACTGCCACAAGAGGCAAACCTGGGAGAAAAGGAAACTATCGCTGCGGTAGAAAGACTTTTAACTGCTATTAACAAGGCAAATTATACTACGGTCTATGTAGAAGATTTCGCAACTGACAGCAGTATGCAAAATCCAGTAAAAACGACTTTTTTTCCAAATAGTATCAACAACGTTAAAGAAAGTACTCACTACTCGTTTTTTATAAAAATGGCTTCTTTCCTACAAGAAGAATTTACGACTTTATTTATTGGCCGTACAGCTTATGCGGCAGAGAGTGTAAATAGCGAGGCACAAGAAATAAAACTGATTTCAACCACAGAGCCTGCTCTTTCTTATACCTTCGGGGGATTAGCAAATGAAACAGTGGTCAATGATGTACTCACAAGGTTACATCGTCTAGGCATTAAAGCAACCTTCTTTGTAGCGGAGGTAGAAATGAGAAAGTACCCTGAAACACTGCGAAGAATCATTGAAAATGGACACGAAATTGGTATTGCGATCAGACCTAAGGATGGGGAGACCGCTGATGAGACGCGCAGTACAATTCTGCGTGATAGTAAGAAACTGCAAGAACAGTTTGGTGTGGCTACGAACTTGGTAAAACAGCCATGGGGCGCCGTATCGGATACAACTAAAGAAGTGATTTTTAGTTTGGGCTATAAATTGATTGGTCAATCTGTCAATGTTGTTCAAAACAAACATAAAGATTACACTTCGGCAGATCAAGTGATGGCTGAAATTTTCGGAAAATCCATGTTGTCTTTAGCACGGGGACAAATTGTACATTTCAGAATGGATTATTATGCTAATGATCGATTGGTTGGCGATTTGGCTGAAATAATCAAGCAACGCAAAGTGGATAACATTGCCTATGCAACATTTTATGATAATCCTGTCAATAATTTATCGAATGACTCTCAGTATACGATTAAGCCAGTAGGAGAAATTCTGAATAATACTAGATTTATTTATCGATACCCGGTAGATCTGGCAACTGTTCCTGCACATCTAAAAAATGATGGATCTGAGCAAATGATTGATACACACAATTTTCTGGCAGAAGCCTCTAAACGCTATATAGGAAACAGGGATGTTAATGACAATAACAATATGCTAGGTTTCTCAAAAATGGATACTCGTCGTCTTGATAAGAGTGGATTGATACACACAAAAGACAATGTTATTTTCATTACCTTCGACGACTGGGGGACGGATGCGTCAGTCAATAAAATACTATATGTCTTGCGCAAGCACAATGTACCGGCAACATTTTTTATTCTCACCCATAATGTAGTAAATAACCCAAATCTGCTTCGGACGATTGCCATGCAAGGTCATAATATTGGAGATCATTCTGACAAACATAAACCTATGGTAGTTCGTGATCCCAAAACAGGTAAGCAAGTCAATACTCAGGGTAAAGAAGAGTACATTCAGGAGCTTGCTACATCCTATCAAAAATTGTTAACTATTACAGGAGATGTAAACGTTAATGGGAAACCAATGTTAACCAAATTTTTTCGCCCGCCAACGCTGGCAATCAGCAAGATGGGAATTGAGGTGCTGTTTGAAACTGGTTACGAATTTATTGTTTCCGGTTCGTGCAACACAAATGATTATAGAGCAAAAAATGTTCCTCAACTTGAAAAAATAATTGAAGATGGAGTATATACAGAAAATGGGGAAGTAAGAAAAGGCGCTATTTTGGTTCTGCATATGTTAGATAGTGCTGCGTACACTGCAATAGCCTTAGATATACTGCTGACTGCAAATGAGGCCAAAGCAGATTCTGATCCTTCCAAATTTAAAGTCGGCAGGTTATCAGACTACTTAATTGATGGCTATTCGCAAATCAGCCGAAAATCACTGAAATGAAATAATAATGATCATGTTTAATGCAGCAAAAGTATAAATTATCATAATGACATGATAAAAGTGATTGATTATATGCTGCTCTAATCAGCAGCGTAGAAATGGCAAGGAAGTGGATGATGGATAAGATAAAAACAGAAGAGGATATTTTACTTGTTGCCAAACCCGATCGCAGGCTGATTTCTAAAGTACCTGATAAAGAAAAATTGCGTTCGAATATAGACAGGCGCCGCGTAAAGGGAAATGAGGACCCCAACGATATTTCAACTCTTGTAGAAAATGAAAAAATGGGCAGACGCTACTTAGTGAATTATGATGTTTCAATCCGATATGTTTCTAATGGGAAAGAAGTAACATGTCTCGCGAAAGGCGTTGATATATCGACCACTGGTATGTTACTGGAAGTTTCTCCGGAAGTGGCTCGGGGATTGAGCCTGGCATCAAAAATCAAACTGAAGTTTGTCATAACGCCCGGCTCTATGCCGGAAGGTTATGAGATGAAAGTTGATATTGCCGCCCATTATATCCGTTTTGACAAAAACGCAGAAGGGAAAACCTTGTGTGGAGTGGAATTTATCGAATCACTTGCTCAGTATGCAACAAAGAAGAAAAATTGGTATATGCTTTCCGCCGCCTCATTTTTTCTATTCTTTATTACTGCCTGCATTCTTCTGATGAGGGCAGAAAGTGTGCTTTATTTTAAATTTAATAAAATCTTGTATATGTACAGTATTATTGCAGCAACATTCTTGCTTACTCGATATCTGTTTGGTTCTTTTTATCGACCAGTTCCTATTGACAAAGATTTTACGCCTGGGGTGACAATTATTGTTCCTTGTTTCAATGAGGAACAATGGATACAAAGAACAATTTTAGGCTGTATTAATCAAGATTATCCTATCCATAAACTAGAAGTAATTGTTGTAGATGATTGCTCTAATGATAAATCCGTTGAAAAAATTAAAGAGATCGTAGAAGAACTGAAGATTAAAGAACAACGCTATGATATTGAAAACAGGCTTCATTATATTGTTCAGGAAACAAATGCAGGTAAAAGGGAGGCATTGGCAAAAGGAGCACTAATGGCACAGCATGAATTAATTGTGTTTGTTGATTCTGACAGCTTCTTAGATCCTTTTGCCATTCGAAATATTGTCCAGCCCTTTAAAGATACAAAAATGGGCGGCGTTTCCGGCAGAACCGACGTTGCCAATACCTATACCAATGCACTTACGAAAATGCAGGCTGTACGCTATTACATTGCCTTTCGTATCATGAAGGCAGCAGAAAGCTATTTTGATGCAGTCACTTGTTTATCTGGTCCTCTGTCTTGTTACAGAAAAGATTTGCTTGTTAAATATATGGATGATTGGCTAAATCAACGATTTTTGGGGGAGAAAGCTACATTCGGCGATGATCGAAGCATGACCAATTTCATATTAAGAGAAAATCGCACGGGTTATCAAGATACCGCGATATGTAATACCGTTGTACCGAACACCTACAATGTTTTTTTGAAACAACAGTTGCGCTGGAAACGCTCATGGCTTCGAGAGTCCCTAATTGCAGCAGGATTCATGTGGAAAAAGGAACCTTTTATGGCCTTATCTTTTTATATGGGCGTACTTGTACCGCTCTTAGCACCGATTATTGTAATTTATAATTTAATTTACATTCCGATAGCACATCGCGTGTTTCCTTTTACCTTTATAATTGGTATTTTTTTAATGGCATTGCTCATGAGTATGGCCCAATTATTTCTAAGAAGAAGCTCAACATGGATTTACGGATTGTGGTTTTGTTTATACTATGAAGCCGTACTTTTATGGCAAATGCCCATTGCTTGGGTTACCTTTTGGAAAACGACATGGGGAACACGCATGACTCCGGCGGATCTTGCAGAATTGTTAAAAAAGAATCGCAAAAAGCAAGAGAGGGCATAAGATGATGACAATATCAAATGAAAAATTCACTGCCCAAAAAGATAGAAGAAAAAAAATACGTGTAGTGATACAAATTATAATCCTCCTTACAGTGCTTGCTATTTGTATCACCGCATTATTTACTTTAAAAGCATATCATCCTTATACATCGCAAAATGCAAACGTTTCCGGAGATAAGGGCTTTGTTGCCCTTGCCTATTTCGGTGTAGAGCGGATCGGTAATCAAAATATAATCGGGGTGGGGCGTTTATATGAGCATTTACAGGCGTTAAGAGATTTGGGTTATGTAACGGTCACACAAGATGATGTTTTAAACTACTACCAAACAGGAAAAGACCTGCCAGAAAAATCTCTTTTTTTGATTTTCGAAGACGGCAGGAGAGATACAGCTATTTTTTCACAAAAAGTTTTAGAAGATTTGAATTTTAAAGCAACCATGTTGACATATCCGGAAAAATTTGAAAAAAAAGATACTAAATTTTTAATGCCCGAGGAGCTGAAAGAACTTGAGAAATCAACTTTTTGGGAAATGGGTACCAATGGATACCGACTGGCATTCATTAACGTATTTGATCGGTACGATAATTACCTTGGAGAATTAGATCCATTGAAACACGCTCGCGTTGCATCTTATTTAGGACGTAAATATAATCACTATTTGATGGATTATATTCGTGATGAATATGGTATTCCGAAAGAAAGTTATAACAGGATGAAAGAGCGGATCTCTTATGATTATGAAGCTGTAAGAGATATTTATACAAAGTCTATTGGGTACGTACCTGGAATGTACATATTGATGCACTCCAATACAGGAAGCTTTGGCAATAATGATAAAGTAAGTGCTGTGAACGAATCTTGGATTAAAACATTATTTAAAATGAACTTTAACAGAGAAGGTTTTTCCTTTAATCAGAGAAACAGCAGTCTTTATGACTTAACCAGGATGCAGCCCCAGGCCTATTGGTATACCAATCATTTGTTGATGCGTATCAAATATGATATCAATCAAGACTTGGAATTTGTCAAAGGCGATTTGAACAAACAAAAAGCATGGGAAACCCTTAAAGGGGCTTTAGAAATTCAAGAGGAAACGATGATCCTAACCTCTTTGCCAAAAGATAAAGGTTTATTGCGCTTAAAAAACAGTAATGATTTTGAAGACCTGAAACTTTCCGTAAGAATGAAGGGGAATAAACTTGGTTTGCAGAAAGTATATCTCAGGGCTGATGAAAGCTTAAACCGATTCTTGTCCGTATATATTCTCAATAATGTTCTATATGTTACGGAAAAAAACGGCGGTGCCGAAAAAGAACTGTTTAAATTAAACTTAGATAAATATGATGGTAAAGAAAAGTTATCCATTCCTGAAGATAAAAAAGCGGCTGAAATGCGAGAACTGGAAACCTTCGTAAAATATGCTGATTCTGCTGAAACAGCGAAGGTTTATGCAGAACGATTGAAAGATAAAAATATGGAGAATGCGCCTACCGTGACAGACGGTGCCGGAGAATATATACCGGACCTTAGTGTTCATGCAGAAGGTGATCGTATGCTGTCACTATCTCTTAAGAAGAATCGGATTAGCATTATGATAGATGGAGAAGATGCTGTTATCGATTTACCAGTATCTGAACCAAAGGCAGGCGCTGTTTATCTGGAAACAGCATGGGGCGGTTATGGCTGGAGTCAAAGAAATTTGGCGGATGATGTGTATGATGGTGTGTTTGAAAAGCTCATGATCACCGAAAATACGGGAGCGGAAAAAGAAAAGATTTTATTTGACAGTCGGCTGCAAGGATTTGATGCTGTCAAATTTAAAGTAAGGCAGCTGTGGGAATCTCTTATAAACTGGTTTATTGTAAAATTGTAATCAATCGGAGGAAGTGAATGCATGAGCAGCATAGGTTATAAAATTATCAAAACAGTTATTTTTGCATCGGTTTTTGTTATCTTGATTGGTTGCAATTATAATAGTCAATCTGCTGTTAATGCAGTCGCAAAAGAACCAACAAAAGCATCAGCATGGTTGGCTTATTGGGACTTAGGTACAGGGGAAAAAGATTTAGAAAGACTAGGAAGGAAACTGGAGAAACTATCTTATTTTGGCGCATATTTCGATAGTAATGATCGCCTTTTCATACCCAAAGAGCTCAGTGATAAAAAAATCGAATTACAAAAGAAAAAAAGAAAATATGAAACCTACCTTACTTTTGTCAATGATAAGCAGAATTCTGATGGATCGGCTGTGATGAAAGATACAGAAGTCCTTCGTAGGTTATTTTCCGATGATGAGTCTATGGAGAAACATATTGATGAAATCATTGCACTGACATTGCAGGGGGGATATGATGGTATTGAAATCGATTATGAAAGAATATGGAAAGACGAAACCATTGGACAGACATTTTTGCAATTTACAGATAGACTGTATGCAAAAGCCCTGAAAAATAATTTGAAACTAAGGATTGTACTGGAACCGAGTACACCCTTTTCTTCTATTGATTTTGTCAAGGGTCCGGAATATGTCGTTATGCTCTATAACCTTTATGGAGTGCATAGTGCTCCCGGCCCTAAGGCCAATAAGGAATTTATCCAAAGAACAATAACACGAATGAAGGCTTTGCCGGGTGAGAAATCGGTAGCATTTTCAACTGGCGGATGCCTATGGGGCGATAACGGTGAAAAAAGGTTCTTGACAGAAGTGGAAGCAAAAACCCTCGTTGCAATATATGAACGTGAAACCAAAAGGGATGAAGAAAGCCAATGCGTAGTTTTTGATTATAAAAGTAAAGGTGTGACCTATCAAGTTTGGTATGCTGATGTGAAAACGTTAAATTACTGGATAACGATTGCGAAAGAGCAAGGTGCAAATAATATCAGTCTGTGGCGTCTTGGTGAGAATGTGGATGTCGACAAAATAAAATAGGAAAACTTGCAAAAAAGAACCACTCAAATTGAGAGGTTCTTTTTTGCTTTTAATAGAAAGTGCTAGATGACTATGTAGTAAAATCATTGCTAAAGTAAGGAGCAGAAACAATTAGCAGCATGATGATGAGTCATCTTCACAAAAGCCAAATAATAGGATAATGATAATGATAATAATCACAGACCAGCTGTTACCTCCGCGTCTACCACATCCAAAACCCATAACACGACCTCCTTTTAGAGCGAGTTACTATCTATATTGCTATATTATGATACAGATAATAATTTGGTAGATTGTCTTTTTAGAATAAGTTAATTTTGTAGATTTTTTTACAAGCCTAGAAAGTGTAAGTTCGGAAAAAGCTAAACACAGAGGGCAATCATTAAATTGTTTTACGGGGAATTATATTGCATTAAGAATTGAATAATTTTGCAAAATACTCTTTGTTATAGAGGACGCTGGGATGATTAGGGACAAAGGATTCTGCGCTTTTATTATGTTCTAAAGCTGTCTCGTTTTCACCAAGTTTGGAATAGCAAACGCATAGTTGGAGATGAGGCAGCCAGGTTGAGCAAGCGTAGTTCTTAAGAGAGGAATGATTGTTTGAATCTTTTACATCGAGTGCTAGCTTATACCAGAATATAGCAAGAGAATATTTTTGGGAGTTGAGAAAATGATAGCCAAGACGACAGCAAAAGTCTGGTCGAGGTATATCATATTCAAAAGATTGATATATATATTTTAACTTCTGCTGTTCATCGCTAAGGAAAGCAAAACAATCTGATAGTTTGCCACAGGCAGAAATATTATCTTCTACCCAACCTAATTTAGTATCCAAAAACTTTTGATAGTACTCGGCAGCCTTTTCATATATGTGGTGGTCTACTAATTCATTCGCATAATAAAAGAGATCTCTGGGAGAGAAGACTTCGCCATCTGCGATACGCTTTTCATAGATTTTTAGATTGCGGTCAGCGGTATCGCATCTTTCTTTTTTATGGGTAACAGTAACATCACTGTCTATGATTTTTCCATTTACAGCCAGATATTCATGTACAGCTCCAATCCATTGGAACTGTCTTGCTCGCTTGACTAATCTATTTCTACGTAGACTTGAAACAATATTGCCATTAGCATCTGATGCCAGATTATAATTCATCGTTACAGAATCGACGGTAGAGTCAAGGTCTTGCTTTAAAAGCAACAGTTTTTGTAAATCATTTTCAAGTAAAACATCATCAGCGTCTAGCCACATTATATAATCTTGTGTTGCATGACTAAAAGCAAAGTTACGGGCTGCTCCAAAGTCGTCGATCCATGTAAAATCATAAATTTTTTCAGTGTATCTTGCTGCGATTTCTTTCGTTTTATCTGTAGAGCCTGTATCCACTATAGTGATTTCATCCATGGCGTTTTTGACAGATTCAAGGCAACGACCTAATGTGTTTTCTTCATTCTTTACGATAAGACATAAACTTATTGTAATCAAATTCATCACCTACTTATATTTATAAGCTTTATTGATGGTTCAGGGTAATGGTATTTTTATCAGGTTATCTTTTTAGAGATCATATTATAGTAAGTTTTATAGTAGAGAAATTAATAGGATTGAAAGTTTACCCCCTCTCAAAATAACTTAGGACCATAATATAATATGTAAATGGTGATGATAATGTGTCATAAGTGTAGGAAAAAAGAAGAAATTCTATAATGAATGAGTGATTCTTTTTTAGTATGATCGAGAATGTATGTTTCCCTAAATTACTATGTAGTTAAATAGAATATTGGCCGAGACTTTAGGAGTCTCGGCCAATATTCTATTTGTTACTATTCTTTTTTTCTTATGATTTTATGATCATGGTTATTGTGAGCTTATAGTTAATTAAAATAGGAGCAGTCATATATATTATCCAAAGTGAACAGCATTAAGAGCTCTGGTAAGTGCTGTAGTACTCACAATATTTGTGCCAGTAACCGTAATACGAATTTCGTAAGTGTGAGTCCCAGCAGCAGGGGTATCAATTCAAGTCATGTTAGGGGCCTGTGGCACCGGTAGCGCCAGTTTCACCAGTAGCACCAGTAGCACCAGTAGCGCCAGTTTCACCAGTAGCACCAGTCGCTCCAGCATCGCCAGTAGCGCCAGTTGCACCAGTAGCTCCAACATCACCCGTAGCGCCGGTGGCTCCAGTAGCTCCAACATCACCCGTAGCGCCGGTGGCTCCAGTAGCTCCAACATCACCAGTTGCGCCAGTTGCACCAGTAGCTCCAACATCACCAGTTGCGCCAGTTGCACCAGTAGCTCCAACATCACCAGTTGCGCCAGTTGCACCAGTAGCTCCAACATCACCAGTGGCGCCGGTGGCTCCAGTAGCACCAACATCACCAGTGGCGCCGGTGGCTCCAGTAGCACCAACATCACCAGTAGCGCCGGTGGCTCCAGTAGCTCCAACATCACCCGTAGCGCCAGTAGCTCCAGTAGCACCAGTAGCTCCAACATCACCAGTGGCGCCGGTGGCTCCAGTAGCTCCAACATCACCAGTGGCGCCGGTGGCTCCAGTAGCTCCAACATCACCAGTGGCGCCAGTTGCACCAGTAGCACCAACATCACCAGTGGCGCCGGTGGCTCCAGTAGCACCAACATCACCAGTGGCGCCGGTGGCTCCAGTAGCTCCAACATCACCCGTAGCGCCGGTCGCTCCAGTAGCTCCAACATCACCAGTTGCACCGGTTGCACCAGTAGCTCCAACATCACCAGTGGCGCCGGTGGCTCCAGTAGCTCCAACATCACCCGTAGCGCCGGTGGCTCCAGTAGCTCCAACATCACCAGTAGCACCAGTTGCACCGGTTGCACCAGTAGCTCCAACATCACCCGTAGCGCCGGTGGCTCCAGTAGCACCAACATCACCAGTGGCGCCAGTTGCACCAGTAGCTCCAACATCACCAGTGGCGCCGGTGGCTCCAGTAGCACCAACATCACCAGTTGCGCCGGTGGCTCCAGTAGCTCCAACATCACCAGTTGCGCCAGTTGCACCAGTAGCTCCAACATCACCAGTTGCGCCAGTTGCACCAGTAGCTCCAACATCACCAGTTGCGCCAGTTGCACCAGTAGCACCAACATCACCAGTGGCGCCAGTAGCTCCAGTAGCACCAGTAGCACCAGTTACACCGGTAGCGCCAGTAGCACCAACATCACCCGTAGCGCCCGTAGCACCAGTAGCTCCAACATCACCAGTTGCGCCGGTGGCTCCAGTAGCTCCAACATCACCCGTAGCGCCAGTAGCTCCAGTAGCACCAGTAGCACCAGTAGCTCCAGCATCGCCAGTAGCGCCAGTTGCACCAGTAGCTCCAGTAGCTCCAACATCACCAGTTGCGCCGGTTGCACCAGTAGCTCCAACATCACCAGTAGCACCAGTAGCTCCAGTTGCACCAGTAGCACCAGTTACACCGGTAGCGCCAGTAGCACCAACATCACCCGTAGCGCCCGTAGCACCAGTAGCTCCAACATCACCAGTTGCGCCGGTGGCTCCAGTAGCTCCAACATCACCAGTAGCGCCGGTGGCTCCAGTAGCTCCAACATCACCAGTAGCACCAGTTACACCAGTAGCTCCAGTTGCACCAGTTGCACCAGTAGCTCCAGTAGTACCAGTAGCTCCAGTAGCACCCGTAGCACCAACATCGCCAGTTGCGCCAGTAGCACCAGTTACACCAGTAGCTCCAGTAGCACCAACATCGCCAGTAGCTCCAGTTACACCAGTAGCTCCAGTAGTACCAGTAGCACCAGTAGCACCAGTAGCACCAGTTACACCAGTAGCTCCAGTAGTACCAGTAGCTCCAGTAGCACCAGTAGCACCAGTTACACCAGTAGCACCAGTAGCACCAGTAGCACCAGTAGCACCAGTAGCACCAGTAGCACCAGTAGCACCAGTAGCACCAACATCACCAGTAGCACCAGTAGCACCAGTAACGCCCGTCGATCCAGTAGCACTAGCAGCACCGGTAGCACCAGTAGCGCCAGTAGCGCCCGTCGACCCAGTAGCACTAGCAGCACCGGTAGCGCCAGTAGCACCAGTAGCGCCAGGAGCGCCAGGAGCGCCAGGAGCGCCAGGAGCGCCAGGAGTGCCAGGAGCGCCAGGAGCACCAGTAGCGCCAGTAGGACCAGTAACGCCAACATCTTCTGGCACCTCAGCGATCACTAAAGTTGCTTTAACTGGGACTAAAGGAGAAAATGTTACACTATTAGGTGTTCGATTCACTAAACCTAGTCCGATTGGTGCAACATCAACTTGTATAAGTGCAGATCCAGCAAGCGGACCCATTATTAGGGGCGAACTTACTAGCACTTCATCAGCTTGTGTTGTTACGATTGAAAAACTTATACTACTTGAACCTGGAGATGATTGAGTTGCTACCGACCAATTGACAAGATATCGTCCGGTTTTGTTTAGGATGACGACTCCTGTTGCCGGGTTATAACTTACGGGCCCAAAGCTGCTAAGAACTGCTTCAAATAGAACAATATCATTTGCATTGATTGAACCGGGCAACAGCCGTCTAAGTTGAAGACCTATTGTATCCAACCTGATTCCTCCTCGCTTTCACTAAATTTAATTGAAGCTTCAATGGAGCTAAAAGACTGAGTTTTAAGTTCTTCAGCAAAAAAACTAGCTACCATATGCGCTTCTTTAGTAATACTCCGTGCTGGATTAGCAGCGTCCAAGGGGTATACATTAAAGTGAACCCCTTTTTTAGAGAGAGTATTTATGAAATATAATATGTAAATAGTGATAATAATGTGTCTTATAACAAAAAATTGATGTTATTTTAAATTAAATAAAATATATAATCTAGAACGATTATTTAAAGAGGAATGAAACTGTGGTTCATTCCTCTATTGCGTTTTTATTCAAAAAATCCCTTGCTGTAGGGGGCTGATGATACTATTTTAACTACTTATTAATGCAATCCGAATAGAAGCATTGACATTAATTTGTGTTCCTCCTGCTAACGTTTGCAAGGTCACTGCAGCAGTACTAGTATGATTTCTAACAGTTAATACGTCACCAGCAGCAGCGGTGATAATTAACGTACCGGGATTAGGTTGCGTACCAGCCCCAGAGCCATAGGTACCGCCCGCAACAGGAGCGCCGTTTTGGAAGAGGGTGAACTGGTTTGGCTCTACACCTGCAACTATGAATGAGATCTCATAATCACCAGCACTACCAAGTGTAATAGAAGCTGTTCCTGGTGCATGGGTAATGGCGCCTACAATAACACCGTTATCACTAAATGTTATATCTGCTTCTAGTGCAACAACTTGAGCAGCTAAATTATAGATGTAGGCGTATTCCGATAAGCCAAGAAGTCCGGCCGCGCCCGTAGCTCCGGTTGCACCTGTATCTCCCGTAGCGCCAGTAGCGCCAGTAGCACCAGCGGCACCAGCAGCGCCCGTAGCACCCGTAGCGCCGGTTGCACCTGTATCTCCCGTAGCGCCAGTAGCACCAGCGGCACCAGCAGCGCCCGTAGCACCCGTAGCGCCGGTTGCACCTGTATCTCCCGTAGCGCCCGTAGCACCCGCGGCACCAGCAGCACCCGTAGCTCCGGTTGCACCTGTATCTCCCGTAGCGCCAGTAGCGCCAGTAGCGCCAGTAGCACCAGCAGCACCAGCAGCACCCGTAGCTCCGGTTGCACCCGTATCTCCCGTAGCGCCCGTAGCGCCCGTAGCGCCCGTAGCACCCGCAGCTCCGGTAGCACCCGCAGCTCCGGTAGCACCCGTATCTCCCGTAGCACCAGTAGCACCAGTAGCACCAGTAGCGCCAGCAGCGCCAGCAGCACCAGTAGCACCAGTAGCTCCAGTCGCGCCGGTAGCACCAGTTATGCCAGTAGTACCAGTATCACCAGCTCCAGTAGGGCCAGTAGCTCCAGTCGCGCCGGTAGCACCAGTTATGCCAGTAGCACCAGTATCACCAGCTCCAGTAGGGCCAGTAGCTCCAGTCGCGCCGGTAGCACCAGTTATACCAGTAGCACCAGCTCCAGTAGGACCAGTAGCTCCAGTCGCGCCGGTAGCTCCAGTTATGCCGGTAGCACCAGTAGCACCAGTGGGGCAAGTAGGCTTAGGAGTACAACAGCAGTTAGTATCGATACTACAGCAGTTTGCTGGCGATGTGCATAGTGGGAACTTAAAAAATATAGGTGAGAATCTAGTCATTGATGTATTGTCAAAGGACATAATAAGATTGACCTCCTTTAGTAAAATATTAACTCTTATTATACTATTTAAATAGTGATAAAATTGTGTCGTCATTATGTAAGCATAACGACAAAAGATAGCTCCTATTTAAAATTGGATATATTTTTTACATCAGAGGACTTTACAACAGGATTCAAATTTCTTAGTATATATAATAGGTCTAACTTCAAGAAGTAGTGCTGAGATTTGTCAAAAGTTTTTTTGACAAAAATAAAAAAGAAAAGTACAATAAATAATAGGCTTTCGTTGACGGAATGGCCATAAGACTCTTCTTTATAATGTGTGAGCCTGATTTATGACCCACGGCATAAGATAGCTGCTTGTGGGCATTTGTTTTGCTTGGACGTAGCTTATGCTGATAAGCAAATATGAATAAGTGAGGATTCAATTATGATTACGGTACGAGAGAAAGTTCGCTTTGTTGAAACAGATATGATGGGTGTTGTACATCATGCTAACTATTTTCGTTGGTTTGAAATGGGGCGAGTAGAATATTTAAGACAGGTTAACATCTCTTTGCTTGAAATGATGGCTGATAACATTGTTTTTCCGATAACTCATGTAGATTGTCAGTATTGTGCTTCTGCCAAATTTGATGATTATATTCTAATTGAAACAACAATGACGGAAGTATCACCAGTAAAGATGGTTTTTACATATAAAATTGTTCGGGAAGCCGATGGAGTACTATTAGCTACAGGTAATACTCAAAATGTATTTACCGATAATCAGGGGAAAATTATTCGCTTGCCTAGTAGGTACTTTTCAAATTTAAAAATGGATTTTGAAAGTGTAAGAGAGTAAGTGTATATAAAAAAATATATTTAGATAGAATATTTTGTTAGGAGGTGCAGTCAATTGAGTACTAATGCACCAATTGGTATCTTTGATTCTGGAATTGGTGGTCTTACTGTTGTTAAAGAGCTTATGGAAATCATGCCTGGGGAAAATTTGATCTACTTTGGGGATACCGCGCGTACACCTTATGGATCTAGGCCTCCAGCAGAAATTATCGGATTTATGCAGCAAATTTTAGACTTTTTTACTATGCAAAAAGTGAAAATGGCTGTGGTTGCTTGCAATACTATGACAGCCTTGGGTCTTGAAATGGCAAAGAAACAATATCCTTTTACGTTGGTAGGTGTTAATACAGGGACAGATATGGCCCTGGCTGTTACCAAAAGCAAAAAAGTAGGGGTTATTGCGACAAAAGCTACCATTGAAAGCAAGAATCATGCCAAGGCTATTGGGAGAAAAGATGCTGCTGTACTTGTTTATTCTCAGGCTTGCCCAAAACTTGTACCATTAATTGAACAAGAGCAGCTTGAAGGACCTGAAATTGAACTGGCAATAGCTGAATATCTGCTGCCGATGAAAAAACAGGGAGTGGATGCAATCATTTTAGGTTGTACTCATTATCCTCTTGTGAGTTCAGTGATTGAAAAAATCATAGGCAATAAGATTGTCGTTATTGATCCTGCTAGAGAGACTGGATTGGAGGCACAATACTTTCTACAGCAGCAAAAACAATTATCTTCATTGAATCAGGGAAACGTTAGATTGTGTTTTTCTGCAGATGTGGAACGGGCAAAAAGAATTGCAGGCTTTCTATTTGATACAGAAAAGATAGAATTTGAATTGGTAAATTTAGAGAAGTTTGCAGTAGTATAGTCATATAGGAGTAATAAGGGAAAGTTTCATAGTCCTATGGGGTAAAATTTGGTATACTAATAAAGGAAAAAACTTCTGGAGATGGGGGCCTTGGTGTGGAAATCTTGGTGACGATAGTAATAATAGCTATAATTATGGCAGTAGCTGTGTGGTTGTTTATTGCCAAACAAGGTGATGCTGACTTTGAATTTAAAGTGAATGAGCGTACGGAATTTAAATTAGTTGACCAAACCGAAAAAACAGCTACTTTTTCTTGTGAAGTAGCATTTATCAATAAAGGTTCACAGGATGGTACGATAATGGATGCTTATCCTCGTCATTTGCTGCCCTATGAACAATTTGATGGTGTTGAGGTAAATTCTAGAATGGAACTTACCACAGCACTCCGAACCGATAATTATTTTGAAGCTGTGATTATTCCTAAAGGAACGGGTGGAATCGTTATTGTTACGGTTACATTTACGGCGAAGACAGGTAATATTAAAGATGCCTTGCAAAATTTATATGATTTGTCTGTAGATATGCCGATTGATATTGTATATCAGATTGTAGCTCGTACCCCATGGTATATTCATAAGGCGCGTATGATTATGACTTGTGATGAAATCAATAGGGCTATGCAGGCAAAAGGTACTGCGAAATGGGAGGGCTAGTAATGGCAGAACTTGAACTCAAACCAGTAGGTACGCGTATTTTAACAGATAAAGACAATATTGTAGATATGATCGAAAAGTATACCAAAGAGGATATTGGACCGGATGATGTAGTATCGGTAGCTGAGAGCGTCGTTGCGATTACCCAGGGGCGTGTGGCAAGGCCCGAAGATTTTAAAGTGTGCTTTTTAGCGAAGATTTTATGCCGCTTTGTACCTCAAAAAGGCAGTTTATCCAGTGTATACGGTATGCAGTCATTAATGGATGCAGAAGGTAAGTGGCGCGTTTTATTTGCTATGATCATAGGAATGTTTGCCAAAATTGTTGGGAAGAATGGTGTGTTTTATGAACTAGCAGGTTCACATGCTGCTCTAGTTGATGATGTTACGGGCACAATGCCGCCTTTTGATAAATGTCTGGTATACGGACCTTTGGAGGCAAATGGCGTAGCAGAGGAAATTAAACGTCGATTAGGCTGTTATGGTGCAGCAGTGGCAGATGTAAATGATTTAAAACGAGCATTGGTAGTAGGTGCTTCAGCAGGTCTTGATCCTAAGAAGTTGGCACATATTTTAATTGATAATCCTTTCGGTAACGCTTCCCAACGGACACCGATTGTTATTATTAAAAATTATGCAGCAGTAGAGAGAAGGACAGAAAATCTTCTTTCTAGTGAGTAATTGATTAGCAAAGAGGATAGAATACAGCTATCCTCTTTGTTATTTTTGCTGTAAAATTAACTAATATTATAGGTCTAAAATGTGTGGAATATATGTGTTGGAGGAATGACATGGCTAATATTGGTATTACTACAACCGTACCTGTGGAGATTATTTTAGCAGCCGGAAATGTACCAGTAGATTTAAATAATGTATTTATTACTGATAAAGAAGCCAATCGATTAGTAGAAGGAGCCGAAGATGCAGGTTACCCTCGTAATATATGCGGCTGGATTAAAGGTTTATATTCTGTAGTCGTAGAGCGGGGAAATATAGATACAGTACTTGCAGTTACCCAAGGCGATTGCAGTAACACTCATGCCTTAATGGAAACCTTGCAATTGGTAGGTGTAGAGACCATTCCTTTTGCATATCCTTTTGATCGGGATTATGATCTTTTGAAATTGCAGATGGATAAATTAATTACAGCTTTAAAAACGGATTGGGAGCAGGTTATGGCTGTAAAAAAACGTTTAGATGGGGTAAGAAGTAAAATTGCTGAAATGGATCGCCTTACCTGGCAGGGAAATATAGTAAGTGGTTGGGATAACCACTTATTTCAAGTTAGCTGCAGTGATTTTAATGGAAATGTGAATAAATTTGAGCAGGATATTGATCAATTTTTATTAAAAACGAAGTATGCCAATGAATTTACAGAAGATATCCGCTTAGGGTATATTGGTGTTCCACCTATTTTTAATGATCTATATGGTCATTTTGAAAAGATGGGAGCAAGGGTTGTCTTCAATGAAGTGCAGCGGCAGTTTGCCATGCCTTATCAAGTAGAGGATTTAGTGGAACAATATAGACTGTATACCTATCCTTATGGTGTCTTTCAGAGAATTGAAGATATTAAGAGAGAAATTGAAAAACGTAATTTGGATGGTATTGTGCATTATGTCCAAAGTTTCTGTTTCAGGCAGATTGAGGATATGATCTTTAGGGAAAAATTAGATATACCCATACTAACCATCGAAGGAGATAAGCCGGGTAAGTTGGATGCCAGAACGAAGCTTCGAATGGATAGTTTTCTGGAAATGCTGCGATGAGGTGAAAGATATGTTTTGTGGTATCGATTTAGGCAGCCGTAGTGTAAAATTAGTTGTAATGGATCAAGAAGGTGTAAACCGTTCTGAAATCTTTGAAACCGTGCAGTTTTATCGAAACTATGGGCAACCTGGGCAAAATGGACTCGTTGTTGACTTTGCCTCTGTGGGGGTAGGGGAATTTGATAAGGTGGTTGCTACTGGCTATGGGCGTAATACCATCAATATTGTAGGAGCTACTGTCATTGCAGAACTGAAAGCACACGTTATAGGAGCCATGTGGCAGACTGGACTTAATAATTTTACCTTATTGGATTTAGGTGGACAGGATAGTAAAGTCATTAAGGTGCGCAAAGGTAAAATGGTAGATTTTGCGACAAATGATAAATGCGCTGCCAGCACAGGGCGATATTTAGAAAATATGGCAACGGTTCTCGGGATTAGTTTAGCAGAACTTAGCAATTATAAGGAAAACCCTGTAGAGCTGTCTGCAACTTGTGCTATTTTTGGAGAATCTGAGCTTATTGGACGCATTGTGGAAGGTCATAGCGTTCCACAATTAGCAGCTGGTGTTAATTATACGATTTTCAAGAGAATCAAGCCGATGCTCCATTCTCTTGCCAGTGAAGTGATTGTCTTTACGGGAGGTGTGGCTTTAGGAAAGGCCATTGGACAAACCATATCTTCTGAACTTGGAGTAGAGGTTGTTGTACCAAAGTATCCACAACTCAATGGAGCAATCGGCTGTGGGGTTTATTCCTGGGAAAAGAGGGGATAATATGTTCTTGGGGCTTGATATTGGTGGGACATTTACAGATGGTGTAGTAGTAGCAGATGGGAAAATAGTCACGATGGTTAAGACTCCTACGACTAAGGAGAATCTATTGCAATGCATTTTGACGGTAGTAGATAAGATGGTGGAGGATACTGGCAGTAAGGCGTTTGAACGCATTGCACTATCCACAACAATTGTAACCAATGCAATAGTGGAAGGTAATATTGATCAGGTTGGTCTATGTATTATGCCTGGACCAGGGATGAACATAAATGATATTCTGCCAGTTGCGCCTTACATCTTATCTGGTTATATTGACCATCGTGGCCGTGAAATGGCTCAGCCTAATAAAGAGGAAGTGCTGAGTGCTTGTCGTCATTTTTCTTCTTGTGATGTATTTGTTGTTTCTGGGAAATTTGCTGTTCGTAATCCTTGTTTTGAATTAGCAGTGACGGATTGGATACAAGGACAAGTGAGCCCTATGCATATTAGTACAGGAGGAAAAGTTTCAGGTTCGCTTAATTTTTTAAGGCGCACCAATTCGGCTTATTATAATGGGGCTGTATGGCGGCATTTTAATGCTTTTGCTACAGCAGTAGAAGAAGCATTAAAGATGCGTGGGATTTATAGTCCTGTTTTTGTGTTAAAAGCAGACGGAGGAACACTGCCTTTATCAGTAGCCAGAAACTATCCTGTAGAGGCTATTTTTACTGGACCCGCTGCCAGTACCATCGGTATTATGGGCATGAATGGTGATGCCCACGTTTCTGGAATTTCTCTTGATATTGGGGGCACTACTACAGATATTGCATTGTGGCAAAAGGGAAGACCTGTTTTAGCAAAAGAAGGGGCAGCCGTTGCTGGGCATGGAACTGGGGTTCAGGGATTTCGCCTTAAGTCTGTTGGAATCGGCGGTGACAGTTTGGCTTTCTGGGAGAATCATGTATTGAAGGTAGGACCGATGCGCCATGGCCCTGCTATGGCGGCAGGAGGTCCTAAGCCTACTGTGACTGATGCTATGGTAGCGGCAGGATTCATTGATTTTGGCGATCGCGCCTTAGCAGTAAAGGCAATGAAGCTGCTTGCTTTACAAGGGCAAAGCCCAGAAGAGATGGCGAGTCAAGTACTAGATAAGGCAGTGAATGGTATTTGCCAGTCGATAGCCAATTTGTTGGACGAGCAAGCTGCTGAACCTTTATATCATGTAGAAGAAATTATTTTTGAAACAAAATTTGTCTTAGAAAATATAATTGGTGTAGGCGGCGGAGCGGCAGGTCTTGTGCCTCTGGTTGCTAAAAAGCTGGGAATTAGCTATACACTTCCTGAGAATGGGAGGGTTGCTAATGCCTTTGGCGCGGCGGTAGCAAGACCAACTCTTGATATTACTCTTCGTGCTGATACTGCAGAAGGATATTATACCGTTGCGGAATTAGGGATCAAAAATAGACTGCCTCGAGGGAAATTTTCTTTACAAAATGCTTATGAGTTAGCAGAAAAACATTTGGCAGAGTTAGCCCAGAAAAATGGTATTTTTATCGGTGAAACCCAAATCATACAATCAGAGGAATTTAATATGGTTCGTGGCTTTACTACAGTGGGAAAAATTATGACCTGCCGCTTGCAGGTAAAACCTGGTGTGCTGCAGTATGGCAAGGAGGAGTTATGTTGAATGCTCAAAGGTTAGGATTGGTATTTTTTCCAGCTTTTGATTGGGCGATTAGCCCAACTCATCCTGAGCGGGAGGAACGTTTGTTATATACCCGTGATCAGATTGTAGAAGAGGGGCTGCTGGATATGCCAGCGATACGGGAATATAAGCCTAAAATCGCTACAATTCAGGATATTGAAAGAGTGCATGTTGGGGTGCCTGATATAGCATCTTTAATTACCAATGCTCATTTGGTGTCAGCAGGTGGAGCGATTGCAGCTGCTGATGCGGTAATGAAGAAGGAAGTACAGCGGGCTTTTGCTTTAGTACGTCCGCCAGGACATCATGCTATGCGCATTGTTCATGGGACTCGTGGATTTTGTACCATTAACATGGAAGCAATTATGATAGAATATTTACGGAAAACCTATGGTATCGGTAAAGTTGCCATCGTTGATACAGATGTGCATCATGGCGATGGTACCCAAGATGTCTTTTATCATGATCCTAATACCTTATTTATTTCCTTTCATCAGGATGGGCGGACCTTATATCCGGGTACTGGTTTTACCAATGAAATGGGTAGTCCTAATGCTCTTGGTACTACTTTAAACATACCCTTGCCGCCAGGAACGACAGATCGTGGTCTTCATGAAGTACTGGATCATCTGATTATGCCTATTTTGGGAGACTTTAAGCCTGATATTATTATTAATTCTGCCGGGCAGGATAATCATTATAGTGATCCTTTAGCGAATATGGCAATTACAGCACAGGGCTATGCGCGATTGGCCGATACATTAAAGGCGGATATTGCTGTATTGGAAGGCGGATATTCCATTGAAGATGCTTTACCCTATGTAAATGTAGGGATTGTATTAGCCATGGCAGGAATGGATTATAGTAAAGTCATTGAACCTAATATTGCAGATTGCCCCTCTCAAACTTCTTCTGTCACTCACTATATAAAAGATGTAATCAAGGAGCGCCAAGATATGTGGGGGAAAAAAGAGAAGCTGCAGCGTGAAGCAATTATGAAACATGGTGAATTCTGGCAGACAGAGCGCAGTATCTATTATGATGATGAAGGTATTAATGAACTGCAAAAAGAAAGAATACGCTTATGCCCTCATTGCTCTGGATATGTAATAATTGAAACGAAGGCGCGCAGTAGTCTTCATTATAAAACAGCTTATATTGGTATGATTCCTCAGATGGCTTGCCCGGCTTGTCTAAAAGCAGCTTATGATATGGTACATAAAGCAAAGAAACAAGGGAATTATCAGCACTATATGGTGCAAAATAAACAGGAAGATCGGCTGGAAAAATTGTAACAATGTGTATAAAATAGAACTAGTACCTCATCTGCGCTAAAACTATAGATAATTTGAGGTACTATATATTGTAGGAGGAGTCGAATAGATGAACCGACCAGATGGCCGAAAGGCTGATAAAATGCGTCCATTAAAAATCACTCGTAATTATTTAAAATATCCGGAAGGATCGGTGCTGATAGAAGTGGGCAATACGAAAGTAATATGTGCTGCCACAATTGAGGATAAAGTACCACATTTTATGAAGGGCTCAGGTGAAGGATGGATTACTGCTGAATATTCTTTGTTACCTCGCTCTACACAGGTGCGTAATATTCGTGAGTCCGCTAAAGGAAAAATAACAGGAAGGACTCACGAAATTCAGCGGCTAATTGGCAGAGCATTGCGGAGTGTGGTTGACTTAAGAGCCTTAGGGGAAAAAACAATTTGGATTGATTGTGATGTTATACAAGCGGATGGCGGTACTCGGACGGCTGCGATTACAGGATCGTTTGTGGCCCTGGTCGATGCAGTGAATAGTATTTATACCAACCATGAGAAACCTTTCCCTGTAAAAGAGTTCTTAGCAGCGGTTAGTATCGGTGTTGTAAAAGATACGGTGATTGCTGATTTGTGTTATGAAGAGGATTCGGCAGCGATTGTGGATATGAATGTTGTAATGACTGGGAGCGGCCAGTTTGTAGAGGTGCAGGGAACAGGTGAAAAACGTCCTTTTAGTCGACAGGAGCTGAATGAAATGCTGGCTGTTGCAGAAAAGATGGTAGGGGAATTAATTGATTATCAAAAAGATATTCTAGGACCTTTATCGTGGAAAATCGGACGTGAACCATGAAAGAAATAGTGGTAGCGACTACGAATAAAGGGAAAGTTGCCGAGATTGCCTTAGCTTTGGCCAACTTGCCTGTCAAAGTGTTAGATTTAAGTGATTTTGGTGATATTCCTGAGGCTGTGGAAGATGGTGATAGCTTTATGGCAAATGCTCAGCTAAAAGCTAAGCATTATGCCCACCATACGAGAAAGGCCTGCTTAGCAGATGATTCTGGACTAGAAGTGGATGCATTAGGAGGCGCACCAGGCATTTATTCTGCACGCTTTGCAGGGGAGGATGCTAATGATGCTGCAAATAATCAAAAATTGTTAGCCGAATTAACAGGTGTTGTCCCTGAAAAGCGTACGGCTAGATTTCGTTGTGTTTTGGCTCTTGCTGACATTGATGGGACGATCATGACTGCCGATGGAGTAAGAGAAGGAATTATTGGTCAAGACTTGCGTGGTTTAGGCGGCTTTGGGTACGATCCTTTGTTTTATATCCCTGAAATGGAGAAAACCATGGCTGAATGTTCAAAGAATGAAAAAAATGATATTAGCCATAGGGGACAAGCGCTGAAGATTATGACCAAGATACTGGGAGATTATTTAAAATGAAGATAGGGGTCATGAGTGATACCCATGGTGACCAGGCGGCTGTCAGGCAAGGGATAAAAGCAGCAGGTCCTATGGATATGTGGCTGCATGCAGGAGATTATAGCCAAGATGCAAGCTATTTGGCTAAGTTAGTGAATGTTCCTGTATTTGCAGCGAGAGGAAATTGTGATGGACAGGCAACTGCTAAAATTGATGAATTTATAGAAGTGTCTGGTAAGAAAATATGGATAACCCATGGGCATCGTTATGGTGTAAAGCAAGGTGTCAGTCAATTGGTGGAATGGGGCAGGCATTATGAGGTGGACATTGTAATTTATGGACATACTCATATCCCGGATAGCCGCTGGGAAGAAAAATTACTGGTTTTCAATCCGGGCAGTGCTGCTGAACCTCGCTCTGGATATGGTACTTGTGGTATTTTAAACATAGATCATGAAGGGAAAATAACAGGGGAAATTCTTGTTTTTGAGTAAGCAAGTAAGAAGAACATAGTAATGAGGGTCCGATCTACATTTTGTGTAGATCAGACCCTCATTGTTATAAAGAAGAGTGTTTAATTTAATGATTTACTCAATCATAATTTTTAGTATAAGCTACTTGTAATACTTCATCTGGCAATTCATTTTCCCAACGCGCTACGACTACAGCAGCTACGCAGTTACCAATCAAATTGCAAGCTGTACGAGCCATATCAAGGATACGGTCAACTCCAAGGATAATACCAATACCTTCTACTGGCAAACCAAAGGCTGCTGCGGTACCGGCAATAACGATCAAGGAAGCACCAGGCACTGCTGCAATACCTTTTGTTGACATCATTAATGTCACAAGCATAATCAATTGAGTTTCGATTGGGAAGGGGATATTATAAACTTGAGCTATAAAAATAACAGCTAATGCACTATACAATGTGGAACCATCTAAGTTAAATGTGTAACCTGTCGGCAACACGAAGGTTACGATATGCTTTGGAACGCCAAACTGCTCTAATTTTTCCATTGCAATTGGCAATGCTGCTTCGCTGGAGGCAGTGGAGAAAGCAATCAAGATAGGCTCTTTTATAGCTCTTAAGAGCTGGAAGAAATTCATACGGATAATTAGTGAAGCACAGGCTAATAACAAGAAAATAAAAAGTACTAAAGCAAAATATAAGGAACCGATCAGCTTTGCTAAAGGAATCAGCATACCCAAGCCGAATTTGCCTACTGTGTAAGAAATTAGAGCAAAAACACCAATAGGGGCTAATTTCATAACATACCAAGTAAATTTGAACATGATTTCAGCAACGCTGATTGCTAATGTAACGGTTGGTTTGCCCTTTTCTCCCATAGCGGCAGCTGCTACACCGAAGAATGTGGAGAACAGAATGATTTGCAGCATGTCGCCGCGTCCCATGGCATCTACCACGTTGGTAGGTACAATGTTAACGATCATTTGTGTCATATCAATGGTCTTTTTTGCTGCTGCTGCTGCGGAACTCACATCAGCACCTGTTGCGATTGCGACACCTGCACCAGGCTGGAATACATTTGCGACAGCCAGCCCAACGAAGAGAGCCAACGTTGTAGCAACTTCAAACCAAATAATTGATTTTGCGCCTAAACGACCTAGTTTCTTAAAGTCACCAGTACCTGCAATACCCATAATTAATGAACTGAAAATCAATGGTACCACAATCATTTTAATCATACGGATAAACGTATCACCAACAGGCTTTAATGCTTGTCCATAGACTGGAAAGACATAACCGAACACAACACCTAGAATAAGAGCAATAAAAATTTGAGTTGTCAGGCCTATTCCCTTTTTTCCTTTTTCCATAAACGAATCCTCCTATAAATTTTGATTACTTGGAAACACCAAGAGATAAAGTAATCAAGGATATTGCCTTGATTACCTTTACTGCACTGCACAGTAAAGAGAAAATATTTTTAATGATGAAATACTTTCTTCTCCTAGTATAGATTGTAACCATCTGCTAAACTACAGAAAACAACTGAAAAATTATTATGCAATTCAGAATTATATAAGAATAGCTTTTTGGGGAGATGAGGATTATAATATTGTATGTCGAATTTTGCACTTATAATGTTCTGCTAAATGTTCCAATAAAGGAGGGAGTTCTCTGTTATCTACTTTTCTAAAAAAAATGCATGATGTGTTTGGGGGTATACAAGAGTTATTTCATAAGTATAAATCCCTCATCAATACGATATTGCTTGTTTCCTTAACTGGTATCGTATATATTTATCCTTTTGGCAGCTATTTTCGTTTTACCTTAGCGATTGTATTATTAACCGTCTTTTTATTATATTTTGAACAGTTTCCCATTTTAACTGGTACAATCTTGACAGGAGCAGTGATTGTATTTTTTCGTACGACAACGGATTTTCTAATAAGCGGCCATGATTATAAGACTGCTATCATGTATAACTTACCTTCCCTGGCATATTACATATCTTTTGCTGTACTATTTTACTTATTTTCCATTCGAAAGTACAAAGATCACATATTGGTTCTTATTCTCTTGTTGAGTGTGGTTGATATCCTAAGTAATATGGTTGAACTTTTTTGTCGTTCCGAATTAATCGGTGCAAAATTTGCAGTGGTTTTTCCAAGCATTGTAGTCGTGGCTATTGTGCGAGCTAGTTTAGCCTTTGTTGGGTATTATGCGTTAAAGCAATATCAATCTTTTATTCTAGCCAATGATCAGGCAAAGCGCTATATCGAGCAAACTCTTATGGTTGCTAAATTGAAAAGCGAGCTATTTTATTTGGAAAAATCATCTCAGGATATCGAAAATGTTATGGAGAAGGCTTATTGGCTTTATAAGCAATTAAACTCTAAGATACAATTCGATAGTGAACAAGAAAATTTGCCTGCAGAGAATGCTCTTGCAGTTGCAAGGGAAATTCACGAGATAAAGAAAGATTACTATCGAGTCATTACTGGAATTGAAAATATTCTTAGACCCTCAAGCAGGGCTCAGAAGATAAAACTATCAGAAATATTGTTTATCATTGAACAAAATACAATACGGTATTTGAATGTAATTGATAAAAAAATTGATATCACCTATGAGTTAGCGGATGATTTTTTTACAGACAAGCATTATACCTTAGTTTCCATATTAGATAATCTCATTATGAACTCAATTGAGGCCTGTGGTGATGATGGAATTATTAAGGTAATTGAAACTAGTTCCAATGACACTATATATTTTTGTGTGGAAGACAATGGGGTTGGTATTGATGAACAAGAATTTGAGTTGATTTTTAATCCTGGTTATTCTACAAAATTTTCGCCGCGTACTGGTAAAATTTCAACAGGATTAGGCTTGGCCCATGTGAAAAATTACATTGAGCTATTAGGTGGAACCATTCGTGTGGAATCGCAGCCTGATGTATGTACTCGGTTTTTAATCGCGTTACCTCGCTTAGGCGTACTGATTTCTAACAAGGGTGCTGATTTTTCTGTACCTTACTCTTAACGTTATATATTTGGAGTAAACGATTCATAATAAAGTATTTTTATAAGAAAGTGGTGCTAATATGTCGTTACGTTTTGTGATTGTTGATGATGATCTTGTGATTTGTAGAATTCTACAAAAAATTATTGAGCAAAATCAATTAGGTACTGTTGTTGAGCAATGCAATGACGGCTTAAAGGGCGAGAGGATCATTCGGGAATATCAGCCGGACATTGCATTGGTTGATTTATTGCTGCCAGGTCAAGATGGAGTGGAACTCATTGAAAAGGTGTCGGCTGCAGCGGCCAATACTTCGTTTATCATGGTTTCCCAAGCCACGAGCGAACAATTAATTACGAAAGCTTATGAAGCTGGGATTGAGTTTTTTATTCATAAACCCATTAATGTCTTAGAAACGGTATCTGTGATTAATAAAGTGCAGGAACATCGTAAGCTAAAACAGATTATGTCTTTGATGCATCAAACCATTTCCCAATATCCTCATATTCGTCCTGCAGTTGAGGAAGGGGCGAAAAATATGCAAAAGACTCGCATTTACAAAGTTTTCTCTGATCTGGGAATCATTGGAGAGGCAGGCGTAAAAGACATTTATCGAATGGTACAGCTAATCCTGAAGAAAGGTACAGAAAGTAAATCTTATCAATTGTGTGATATTTATCAGCAAATGTCAGAAGGAATGGAGCAGGATGCCAAGGCAATTGAGCAGCGAGTACGTCGTGCTACAACGAAAAGCTTGCACAATCTTGCCAATTTAGGGATTGATGATTATTACAATGAAATCTTTCAGTCCCATAGTTCTTCATTGTTTGATTTTAAAGAAGTACGCCAGGAGATGAATTTTATTCTGGGAAAAAGCCAATACCGAGGAAAGATCAATGTCAAAAAATTCATTGAAGGGTTATTGTTTATTGCAGAAGTCTGATGGTTAAGATGGCAAGTGGGGTACTACAACATAGGAGGTTGTGGTACCCCACGTTATTTATCAGAGGATAGATACAAAATTAGTAGTTTATTGAATATTCTTAATTCTTTAAGTATGTTGCGATTTTTAAAAAGGATTTTGGATAGAGCTATACGAAGTAGCATCTTGATTGTCCTATGACAATTAAATTTTATAAGGGGTGGTATTATGAAGAAACGTATTCTCAGTATTTTTGTAACCCTTTGTCTCTTAGTGGTCTGTTTACAGGTAGTCGCTTTTGCGGCAGAAGCTCCAGAAAAACCTAATGTTGTAATTCTTGCGACAGGAGGAACCATTGCTGGTGCAGGTGTTAGCAGTACTGCAACCGTGGGGTATACAGCTGCTGTTACTGCCGTAGATAAACTTATTTCTAATGTCCCCGAATTGACTAAAGTCGCAAATGTACGCGGAGAACAAGTTTTTCAAATTGCCAGTGAAAGTATAACTATGGAAAATTGGTTAACGCTGGCTAAACGTGTCAATCAACTTCTTGCTCAAGATAATGTAGATGGTATCGTTATTACTCATGGGACAGATACATTAGAAGAAACTGCATATTTTCTTGATCTAGTAGTAAAAAGTGAAAAACCGGTTGTACTTGTTGGCTCAATGCGTCCTGGTACTGCAATGAGCGCTGACGGTCCTCTCAATTTGTATCGTGCTGTTATTCTTGCTGGTACGAAAGAAGCGGCCGGCAAAGGTGTCATGGTAATGCTCAATGACACGATTCATTCGGGGCGTGAAGTAACAAAAACGATCACTGACCGTGTTGATACTTTTCAGGCACCAATCGTCGGTGCGCTAGGTGTATTTACTGGTGATAAACCTGTATTCTATCGTCAATCCTTGCGCAAAAATACGGTGGCGACGGAATTTGATGTCACTAACCTGACGTCATTGCCTCGTGTTGATATTGTGTATCATTATGCCGGCAATGCTGGAACCATGATTGATGCTGCTGTAAATGCTGGTGCAAAAGGGATTGTTCATGCAGGAACTGGTAACGGCAGTATTGGAAAAGCGGAATATCCTGCAGTTGAGAATGCTCTTAAAAATGGTGTGGTTATTGTAAGGAGTGCCAGAGTTGGCAGTGGGATTATCGCTCGTAATGGGGAAGCAAATGATGACAAGTTTGGCTTTATTGCCAGCGATAACCTGAATCCGCAAAAAGCACGCATTTTATTAATGCTGGCTCTGACTAAAACTACTGATGTACATGAAATTCAACAAATGTTCTGGAAATATTAAAGTCATACTGAATTGAATTTGGTATATGCAATGAACCGCAAGGACGAATTACGCTATGTGCCTGCAAACACGATAGTGCCAGAGTCCATGCGGTTCATTAAAAAAAATAGCAGCAGTAGTTTTTTGAATATTTATAATACTTTCTGTATGATGCTATGAGATGGGTTGCATTTTCTCGAAAAATATGACATAATTAATCATGGTTAATAAATTGGATTAATGGATTAAGCCAATTGTGAGGTGCAATCATGATTTTACAGCGAGTAGGTATTCCGATCTATTTGCAAATTAAAACATACATTTTGGACAAAATAAAATCTGGAGAGTATGTATCGGGTGCTAAAATACCTACAGAAAGAGAATTGTCTCTCGAATTAGGCGTGAGCCGCAATACTGTCAGCGCTGCTTACAAAGAACTGTTGCTGGAGGGTGTACTTGAAGCACAGCAAGGGCGTGGAACGTTTGTAAAAACGGTTTCGGATGATGAGGAAGCGAAAGTCGTCGGTGGAAGACGGGAACGATTGGTAAAAATTATTGATGATGCCATGACAAAAGTAGTAGAGTTAGGTTTCACAGTAGATCAATTTGCGGCAATTGCCAGTATCCGGGCCATTGAAAAAAACCAAGCTGTTAAAGAATTGCGAGTGGCTGTTGTCGATTGTGCTTCTGAATACATCCAACGCTTTATTAACCAAATTGGTCAAATTGCCAACGTACGATTTGAAACGGTAATCTTAGCAGAATTAATTGAAGGACGAACTCCCGTTGAATTATTGCAGGCTTGTGACTTAGTTGTTACGACGCTGGGGCATCAAGCAGCAGTTGTTGGCTTACTGGGAAAAGCAAGTAAAGTAATTGGTGTAGCTACCGTTCCAAATCTTGATGCAGTTATTAAATTGGCCCGCTTGCCAGCAAACACGCAAGTGGCAATTGTGGCAAAGAGTGATGCATTTGTATCCAATCTGCAAAATTTACTGGAGAAAACATCAATTAATCATTTGGATTTTACAGTAGTACAATCAAGTGATTTCTCAGAAGTTAATAGGATTATTGCTAATTATAAAGTGATAATTGTCAGTGAAGAACGCGAAATACTTGTGCGTCAAATGGTGAATGAAAGTCAAGAAGTGATTACATTCTATTATGAAATTGATCGCGGTTCATTGAACCAGGTTCTGATGAAATTAGTCAGTCAAGCACTTTAGATAGTAGAAATACTAGATATAGATTTTAATAGCAAAGGAGTAGTTAGGATGGAAAACAATAAGGTAAAAGTGATTTTGGGGGTCATTGGAGCTGACTGTCATGCAGTAGGTAACAAAATTTTAAACTATGCCTTTACTTCCGCAGGATTTGAAGTAGTTAATTTAGGGGTGTTGGTTCCTCAAGAAGAATTTGTAAATGCAGCTATTGAAACGGATGCAAAAGCCATTCTCGTCGCTTCCTTATATGGACACGGGGAAATTGATTGTCGGGGATTGAGAGAACGCTGCCGTGAATCCGGTTTAGGTGATATTTTATTGTATGTTGGCGGAAATTTGGTAGTTGGTAAAACTGATTTTACGGAAGTACACAAAAAATTTATTGAAATGGGTTATGACAGAGTCTATGAGCCAGGTATACTTCCTGATCAAGTGGTCATTGATTTAAAGAATGATTTAGGTTTATAAGGGAGTCTTGATTATGAATCATATTTTACTGATTGATTTTGGGAGTACTTATACCAAAATTACTGCAGTGGATATTGACAATGAAATAGTATTAGGCACTGCTCGTGGTATAACTACTGTAGAAACTGATATTATGAATGGACTAAATCAGGCGATCGATGCCTTGTTTCTCAAGACGGGTAAACTAAAATTTTCAAAAGTATTAGGTTGCTCTAGTGCAGCCGGTGGATTGAAAATGGTAGCCGTTGGATTGGTGCCTGAGCTTACAGCAGAAGCTGCCAAACGTGCAGCTCTAGGGGCTGGTGCCAAGATCATGGGTGTTTATGGTAATGAATTAAATGAATACGAAATACAAGAAATAGCCCAGTTGCAACCGGAAATTATTCTGTTGGCAGGTGGTACCAATGGCGGTAATAAAGAAGTGATTCTGCATAATGCTAGAATGCTTACCACTCTTGGCAAAGATATTCCTGTCATTGTAGCAGGTAATAAATCGGTAGCGCCTCAAGTAGTCAAGACCTTATTAGAAGCGATGACAGAGGTAGTACATACTGAAAATGTAATGCCGAAGTTAAATGAACTAAATATTGAGCCTGCACGTGAAACCATTCGCAGTGTATTCTTAAGAAGGATTGTGGAAGCTAAGGGGCTCAATAAAGCAAATCAGTTTGTTGATGATGTAGTTATGCCTACGCCGGCTGCGGTATTGAAGGCTGCTGAACTTCTAAGCAAAGGTACAGAATATGAGCCTGGTTTAGGTGACTTAATGGTAGTGGATATTGGTGGTGCAACCACTGATGTATATTCCATTGCCAAAGGTGATCCTACTAAAACCAATGTAGCCTTGCGAGGACTGCCAGAACCCTTTGCGAAACGTACAGTCGAAGGCGATCTGGGGATGCGGTATAGTGCGACAGCTCTATTTAAAGCAGCTGGTGCCAAGAGGATTGCAGATTATGCCAATGTTTCTGCAGAGGATGTGGAGGCATATGTGGAAAAGGTCGAAGCAAATATTGAATATTTACCACAAAATGAGATTGAAAAAAAAGTGGAAATCGCCATGGGGAAAGCTTGTACTTCCTTAGCGGTGGAACGCCATGTCGGACAGCTTGAAACGATATTCACATGTTTCGGTTCTGCTTTTGTACAAAAAGGCAAGGATCTGAGTGATGTTAAGACGGTGGTAGGTACTGGTGGCGTAATTGTCCATCATGAACAGCCTAAAGAAATTTTAAAGGGTGCAGCATACAGTGAAAGTACACCTGAAATGTTAAAGCCTGAGTGTCCGAAGTACTTGATTGATGAAGAGTACATTATGGCATCCATGGGTCTATTGGGTGAAGTATATCCGGATGTAGCAGTAAGAATGATGAAAAAATATATTGTGCGGGGGTAGCAGTAATGGAATTGAAAAATAAAAAGTGGACACATGATCACTTCTATGGTGTACGCGAAGAAATATTGAAACATTGGCCAACGGGTGCTGATGTAAATTTTGAGGAAGCTGTTAAGTATCACGAGACAATCCCAGCTAGAAAACATTTTGCAAAGCGTTTAGTAAAAGCGAAGAAGAATGGTGAAACATTAACTCAGCCCAGAGCAGGGGTTGCATTATTGGATGAACACATTAATCTTTTAAACTTTTTGCGTACAGAGGGAGAAGCGGATCTTCTGCCAACTACGATTGATAGTTATACTCGTCAAAATCAATATGAAAATTGTGCAAATGCAATTGAAGAAAGTATGAAAGCCGGTCGCTCCTTACTAAATGGTTTTCCAGCAGTAAATCATGGAGTTCATGGTGTACGTAAACTGGTAGAAAGTGTAGATGGTCCATTACAAGTACGCCATGGTACACCGGATGCTCGCTTATTAACAGAAATAACGTTAGCAGGTGGATTCACATCCTATGAGGGTGGCGGTATCTCCTATAACATTCCTTATGCTAAAAGTGTTTCGTTAGAAAAAACAATTTATGATTGGCAATATAATGACCGCTTGGTAGGTATTTATGCTGAGCATGGGATTGAAATTAACAGAGAGCCTTTTGGACCTTTAACAGGAACGCTAGTACCACCTTGCATTTCTCATGCAGTGGCCATCATTGAAGGTATTTTGGCAGCGGAGCAGGGTGTTAAAAATATAACATTAGGTTATGGTCAATGTGGTAATCTATTCCAAGACGTTGCAGCGATTAAAGCCTTAGAGCAGTTGGCAGAAGAGTATTTGGTAAAACATGGATATAGCGACTGCGTATTAACTACTGTATTCCATCAATGGATGGGCGGATTCCCGCAAGATGAAGCAAAGGCATTTGCTGTAATTTCTTGGGGCGCAGCAGCTGCTGCCTTGGCAAAGGCTACGAAAGTTATTGTTAAGACTCCTCATGAAGCGTTAGGAATTCCTACAAAAGAAGCCAATGCGATGGGACTTCGTGCAACGAAGCAATTAATCAATATGCTGGCAGACCAACCATTCCCGATGACTGCAGAAGTAGATATTGAAGTGGAAATGATAAAAGCAGAAACACGTTGTATTTTGGATAAAGTTTTTGAACTTGGCAATGGAGATTTTGCATCTGGCAGCGTTCGTGCCTTTGAAGCCGGTGTCTTGGACGTGCCTTTTGCTCCTAGCCAGTATTCCTTGAATAAAATTCTGCCAGCCCGTGATAATAATGGCGCTGTACGATTATTTGATGTAGGAAATCTACCTTTCACACAGGATATTATTGACTTCCATAAAGCTAAAATTGATGCTCGCGCTAAAGAAGAAGGACGTAAAGCAAGTTTCCAAATGGTTATTGATGATATTTATGCGATTTCCAAGGGACGCTTAGTAGGCAGACCTAATAAATAAATCTTAAATTCAGCAAGGCGGCAAAAGGTATTCTGCCTTTTGCCGCCTTGCATAAAAAGGAATGGAGAGTGTAATCATGAAAATTGTAAATGTTGTATGTTCAAAAGGTCGTACTGGTTTTTATTTTGATGATCAACGGGCTATTAAAGCAGGAGCTCAGCATGATGGTTTTAGTTATGTAGGAGAAACGGTTACTCCTGGATTTCATTCCATTCGTCAAACTGGGGAAGCTGTATCGGTAATGATCGTATTAGAAGATGGACAAGTGGCTTACGGCGATTGCGCTGCTGTACAATACAGCGGAGCAGGCGGACGTGACCCATTGTTTTTAGCCGAAGATTTTATTCCTGTGATTGAACAAGAAATTAAACCACGTCTCGTGGGTCGTGAATTAACTTCTTTTAGACAATTGGCAGGAGAAATTGACAGTATGGTTGATGCCAAAACAGGTAAACTAATCCATACTGCACTGCGTTATGGCGTAACCCAAGCAATTTTAGATGCTGTATCCAAAGCAAAACATAAATTGATGTGTGAAGTAGTTGCAGAAGAATATAACACAACTGTTAGTGAAACAGCGATTGATATTTTTACCCAGTCTGGGGATAATCGCTATGATAATGCTGATAAAATGATCATCAAAGGGGCTCAGGTATTGCCTCATGCCTTGATTAATAATGTAGAAGAAAAATTAGGCAAGAATGGTGAATTGTTGCTTGAATATGTTACTTGGTTAAAGAATCGTATACTAAGCTTGCGTACCAGCGATTCTTATAACCCTGTACTGCACATTGATGTTTATGGCACAATTGGTGCTGCATTCGATCTGGATACCGAAAGAATGGTCTCTTATTTCCGTGAATTAGAAAAAGCAGCTGCTCCTTTAAAACTTCGCATTGAAGGTCCGATGGATGTAGAAGATCGCGAAAAACAAATGTTAGCGTTAAAAGAAATTACGGCTCGTTTACACGAAGAAAAGATCAATGTAGAAGTGGTTGCTGATGAATGGTGCAATACGCTGGAAGATATTAAATATTTTGCTGATAATAATGCTGGTGATATGCTGCAAATCAAAACACCGGACTTAGGCGGAATTAATAATACCATCGAAGCTGTTTTATATTGTAAAGAAAAAGGCGTAGGTGCATACCAAGGCGGTACTTGCAACGAAACAGATCGTTCCGCACAGGTTTGTGTACATCTTGCGATGGCAACTAAACCAGTACAGATGTTAGCAAAACCAGGCATGGGCGTGGATGAAGGCATCATGATTGTATATAATGAAATGCAACGTATCTTAGCTGTTCGCCAGGCTCGTAAGGCATAAATATGAGAATGTTAATGCATGAGCAATTAATGTATGCTAGTTATTTTGCACCCAGAGGACGTAATCGTATGTTTGTTTTGGGGCAGCAGATTAGTGAACGTTATTTGTCGCCATTGGATCGTCTAATTGGCATTGTTGGTGGTCCTGGTGCAGGTAAATCTTCCTTAATTAAAGGTATGTTTCCTGGATTAGAATTAACAAATGATGATGATGGTGTAAATGTACGTCCCTTGCCTTTGCTCAAAAATATTGAAAAAGATTTCTTTTCCAGTCATACCTATCATATTGATATTCGTTTTGAGTTGGCATTTACTCAACTTCATGTATTAGCAGATGCTATTAAAAAAGCACTATCTCATGATAAACGGGTCATAGTAGAACATTTTGATCTGTTATATCCTGCTCTGGGGGCAAATGCTGATGTGCTCTTAGGTGTAGGCGGCGAGGTTATTGCTGTTCGTCCTAATGTTTTTGGTCCTTTTCCTCAGGAAATTGCTGATGTGGTTGTAAAGACTTTAAAGTACCGTAAAATGGCTCATACTGCTGAAGATTTGACAGAAAGTATTTTATTGAAAGATTATGGTGCTATCTTGCCTTTTGGTCACAGAGATGTACATCATGGTTTTGTCCTGGAATATCCTGTGGAGATTGATGCCGATCTTAAGGAAGTCGAAAAAAAGGTTAAAGAAATCATTGATGAGGGTTTGAAAGTTTGCTATTCTGACGAGGGGCATATTGAAATTGGTGATGTTTCATGGGCGTGTACGGGACCGCGGACCCATGTGCATAATACGGAAGATATTGAAGGTTTTCGTCTGCTCCATGAGTATAAATATGACCCTAAAACGAAAACCTACCTTATTATTGGCTTGGTAGGACCATTAGAAGAGAATCTTGATGGTTTTTCCAGCATGGTCTTTCATGCATCATTGTAAAAGTGTATAATTAGTTGTAAATGGGTACTGTCTTCTTAAGAGAAGGCAGTACCCATAAGAGCATCAAAATCATAATTGCACAAAGATACATATAAAGAATTTTTCATTAGGAGGTTAGCAAAATGGCAAGTATTGCAAAAACTGCTCAAGCAGGAACCTTAGAATCAAGCGATGTTATGATTACTGTAGCTCCTGGTAACCAAGGAAGCGGTATTGTTATTGAATTAGAAAGTATTGTCTTGGCTCAGTATGGTGAAGATATTAAGTTCATCTTAGAGAAAACGGTGAAGGATCAGGGGGTTACGGATATCTATATTAAGGCGGTAGACCGGGGAGCGCTGGATTGTACCATCTACGCTCGGACTTTGGCTGCATTAAGCCGTGCAGGTGCTGTGCTAAAGGAGGAAATCGCATAATGGATTTAAGAAGAAGTATGTTATTTATTCCAGGAAATAATCCGGGAATGCTGCAAAATGGCGGTGTATTTGGTGCAGATTCGGTTATTTTGGATTTAGAAGATGCTGTGGCTCCCATGGAAAAAGATGCAGCCCGGTTTTTGGTTGCCCAGGCTCTGCGCACTGTGGATTATGGAGCTAGTGAAACTGTGGTTCGGATTAATCCTTTAGATACTTTTGCTGCTGTCGATATTAAAGCCATTGTTCCTTGTTGTCCGGATGCAATTTTGGTGCCGAAAGTAGAAAGTGCAGCCGATATTCATCAAGTGGCTGCTATGATTGCCGCGGCGGAAAAACCAGATCAAGCGCCTGTAAAGATTATTGCTCTATTAGAAACACCTTGCGGGATTGTCGAAGCGTATCATATTGCAAAAGCGGACCCGAGGGTAGTTGCTCTTGCTTTAGGTGCAGAAGATTATACAGCAGGCCTGGGGGCTATGCGTACCAAAGAAGGTACTGAGATCTTTACAGCACGTACCATTGTTATCAATGCAGCTGCGGCTGCAAACGTTCAATCCATTGATACTCCCTATACCGATGCCAATGATGAAGAAGGGCTGCTTACCGATACACAGCTGGCTAAAAGGTTGGGCTTCAAGGGGAAATTGTCCATCAATCCTAGGCAGATTGATGTAATTCATACTGTATTTAACCCTAGTCTAAATGATATTGATTGGGCGCAGCAAGTCATCCAGGCCATTCGTAAGGCAGAGGCCGAAGGATCAGGTGTGGCGTCATTGAATGGTAAGATGGTGGATTTGCCAATTGTAAATCGTGCAGAACGCATCTTACATTTAGCAGAATTGTTAGGTTTGATGGGGGGAGAAAAATAATGAAAAATGCAATTGGACGTGAAATACCTGAAACAATTTCTGGCATAGCAGCAATAAAGCCCTTTGCTGGTGCTTTTGCTACCTCGCCAAAAATGACACGTCAGGCACCTAAAGTCAAAACCATAAAACCTACCGACCGAAAATTAGTCGATAATTTAGTCGAAGTATTTAAAAAAATACCTGTAACTGATGGAATGACCTTATCTTTTCATCACCATTTCCGAAATGGTGATGGCGTTGTAAATATGGTCTTGGCAACTGCGGCGCAGTTAGGATTGAAAAACCTAACCGTTGCTTTAAGTTCTGTCTTTCCTGTACACGCACCGATTATTGAACAGGTTAAAAATGGTGTGGTAACGGGTCTTGATACGAATTATATGTCCGGTCCAGTCGCTCAGGCTGTATCAAAAGGTTTATTTAGCAAACCTGTCGTACTGCGCACTCATGGAGGACGTGGACGAGCGATTGAATGTGGTCAGCTTAAAATTGATGTGGCGTTTATCGCAGCGCCAGCAGCTGATGAATACGGTAATTTAAATGGTGTAGAAGGTCCGGCTGCATGCGGTTCACTCGGTTATGCTTTTCCTGATGCTCAGTATGCAGATTATGTAGTAGCTGTGACGGATTACATAGGTGAATACCCTCTATCACCTATATCCATACCTCAGACGAGGGTAGATTATGTAGTAAAAGTAGAATGTGTAGGGGACCCTAAAGGCATTGTTTCAGGTACGACTCGTATTACTAAAGATCCAGTAGGACTTAAAATTGCTGAAACGGCAGCAAAAGTAATCCAAGCTACTGGACTTATAAAAAATGGGTTTGCATTTCAAACAGGAGCGGGTGGAGCTTCCTTAGCAACGGCTGCTTTTGTCCGAAAAATGATGGAGAAAGACGAGGTTGTGGGGAGTTTTGCATTAGGCGGCATAACTGGATATATGGTGGATATGCTGGAAAGCGGTTTGTTTAAGAAATTGATGGATGTTCAGGGGTTTGACTTAGAAGCGATTCGTTCTTTATCTACCAATCCAAATCACTTAGAAATTGGTGCTGATTTTTATGCAAGTCCATTTAATGCCGGATGCGCCGTTAATCAGCTAGATGTGGTCATTCTAGGGGCTACAGAAATGGACACTGACTTTAATGTGAATGTGGTTACGGGTTCTGATGGTGTTATTATGGGTGGTTCAGGCGGTCATGCGGATGCAGCGGCAGGTGCAAAAGTTACGATCATCGTAGCCAATTTATTACGTGGACGTTTGCCCATTATTGTGGATAAAGTACTTACGGCCACGACTCCAGGTGAAACGATTGATGTTCTTGTTACAGAAAGAGGTGTGGCAGTAAATCCTCTTAGAGCCGATTTAAAAGAAAAATTCCTGGCAGCAGGATTGCCGGTTAAAGATATACAAGAATTAAAACAATTGGCAGAGAAAATAGCCGGAGCCCCTAAAGCAGTAAAGACAGGCGAAAAGATAGTTGCAGTAGTAGAATATCGTGATGGCACGATTATCGATGTTGTGCGCCAAGTGGAGGGCTAGTGATGTTGTGGGGCACTATGGAAGAGCGGGTAATCAATCTTAATAATGCTAGACAGGTTAGTGCCGTGAGAGAGTTTCTCTCTAGATTTTCCTTAACTTTTACTGAACAAGTAGACTATACCATTGCCTTATATAAAGAAGATTCTATTGTAGCGACAGGTTCGTTTTCTGGAGAAGTATTGCGTAACATTGCTATTGATGAGTCGCTGCAGGGGGAAGGTTTGACGTCAGCAGTAGTCAGCCATTTAATGCAGGAAGCAGGACGGCGGGGAATCTATCATTATTTTATTTTCACCAAGCCTGACAAGGCGCATTTATTTAGTGCATTAGGATTTAAAGAAGTTGGGCGGGCAGATCCATATGCAGTGCTTTTAGAAGCTGGTATCGGGTCGATTGATTCGTATTGTAAGGAGATGGCTGCTTTGACAGCCCATCTGCCTTCGGGAAAAAGAGCTGGCTTAGTAGTAAACTGCAATCCTTTTACTTTGGGACATCAGGCGGTAATTGCCAAAGCAGCTAAAGAAAATGCAGCTGTGGTGGTATTGGTAGTCAGTGAAGAGGGATCTGTATTCCCTTTTGACGTCCGCTTTTCTCTGGTTAAGCAAGGATTAGCTGACTATGATAACGTAGTCGTGCTGCCAGGAGGTAAATATATTGTGTCGGCTGCTACGTTTCCTGGCTATTTTACCAAGGGAGACGAAACGGTAACAGCGCAGACAAGGCTGGATGCTACTATTTTTGCTAAGCATATTGCACCTGCCATGGGAATTACTTGTCGGTATATGGGGGATGAACCTTATTGCTTAGTGACAAAGGCTTATAACCAAGCGATGCTCGATATTTTACCACAGCATCGGATTGATGTGCTGGAAATGCCAAGGATTTCTGTTCAAGGAAATGCTGTGAGTGCCTCTAGGGTTCGAGAACTCTTAAGGCAGGAAGAATGGGAGGAGATTCGTACTTTAGTACCGGATACGACTTACCAATTCCTTCGCTCTCCTACAGCAATTCCTATTATAGAAAAAATACAAAGTAGTATATCGAGACATTAATGTATATATTGAAATAAATAAGATAGTCTGTCAGGAATGAATATAGAGATTTGAGTGCTTATTATATAATGCCGTTTATCCCTGTATTCTATTTCTGACGACTAACATATGTATATATAAACACCTTTTAATGCATGATAGATATGTATTTTTCTTACTTGCAAAATAGAAAGAATTTTGCAATAAATTAAAAGAATAATGTATACAAAATACAATTGCCATGCTATAATCAAGTAAAAGAATAGTGGAGGTGCTGTTTTGTGCGCATTGAGCATGATTTTCTAGGAGAAATACAAATACAAGATGAAGTTTATTATGGAGTACAAACGACTAGAGCCTTAGAAAACTTTATTATTACTGGTCATAGAATGAATACTGATTTTATTGCATCTTTTGGTATTGTAAAAGCCGCAGCAGCCAAAGCTAACATGAGAACTGGCCGTATGCCAATCAAAATTGGCAATGCCATTGTGCAAGCAGCGCAAGAGATCATTGAGGGAAAGCTGCATGATCAATTTATAGTGGATTGCATCCAAGGTGGAGCAGGAACTTCCATGAATATGAATGCTAATGAAGTCATAGCGAATCGAGCACTTGAAATCTTAGGTGAGGCAAAGGGAAATTACGCGCTTATTTCACCTAATAATCATGTAAATATGGCGCAATCTACTAACGATGTTATGCCAACAGCTATGCGTATTTGTACCATTACAAAGGCCAAAAAGCTGATTGCTGCATTAGAAGATATGGCAGCTACTTTTACTGTTAAGGGAGATAACTTTAATCATATCTTGAAAATGGGACGTACCCATTTGCAAGATGCCGTACCTATTACATTAGGACAAGAGTTTTATGCATATGCAGAGGCTACAAAACGGGCAATCAAACGCATTAGAGAAAATGTTAAGAATATGCATTTTGTGAATATGGGGGCCACAGCAGTTGGTACTGGTTTAAATGCTGAGCCAGAATATATTGCCTTTGTTGTAGAAGAACTTTCTCGCTTAACAGGTGAAGAAATTCATTCAGCTGATAATTTAGTAGATGCTACACAAAATACAGATCAAATTGCTGAATTTTCCAGTGCCCTCAAAGTTACGGCTTTGGCTTTTTGTAAAATTGCCAGCGATTTAAGACTCATGTCGTCGGGGCCGCGCTGCGGTTTGGGAGAACTTTCTCTTCCTGCAAGGCAGCCGGGGTCATCGATTATGCCTGGCAAAGTAAATCCTGTTATACCCGAAGTTGTGAATCAAGTGGCGTATCAAGTAATTGGTAATGACTTGGTTATTAGTTTAGCTGTAGAAAATGGGCAGTTTGAGTTAAATGTTATGGAGCCAGTCATGGCATATAATCTCTTTAATTCTTTAACGATTTTAACGAATGTAGTAAATACATTAAATCATAAATGCGTGAAAGATATTGAAGCTAATGAAGAGCGCTGTCGTGAAATGATTGATAAGAGTGTGGGAATAGTGACTGCGCTGTTGCCTCATATTGGATATGAGCAATCTTCTGCAATTGCAAAAGAGGCTTTAAAAACAGGAGCATCTGTTAAAGAACTAGTTATTTCTAAAGGCTTATTAACAGCTGCTCAACTAGAAATTATTTTATCACCAAGTGAAATGACACAACCTGGTATCGCTGGAAAACAATTCTTAAAATAAATGAAATGAATATGGTGAATTTACGGTCAAGAAGTGCATTTTTAGTGTATTTTTTGACCGTAACTCGTATGCGAAGGCTATGTATAGAGTTGCGTTACTATAAAAAAAGTTATATAACGCAAATATTCTATAAAATTTATATTATTGTGATAGAGTGAGTGGTTTACCTGAAAACTTTGTGATATAATACACTTGAATATTAGAATAGGGGGATGAGCATGCGTACAATTGAGGTAGAGCAAATTACTCAGGCGATAGCAAAAATGTGCATGGATGCTTGCTATTATTTGTCCGAGGACGTGTATGACGCTTTAGTGTCAGCTGGAAGAAAAGAAGAATCGGCTTTAGGTAAAGAAATTATTGGAAAGCTGGTAGAAAACGCCAATATTTCTAGAAATGAACAAAGACCTATTTGTCAGGATACTGGTATGACAGTAGTGTTTATTGAAGTAGGACAAGATGTTCATTTGGTAGGTGGAAGTTTGGAAGAGGCAGTAAATGCCGGTGTTGCTAAAGGTTACACAGAAGGCTATTTGCGTAAGTCTGTAGTGGCCGAGCCTTTGTTTAATCGTAAAAATACTACAAACAATACTCCTGCGATTTTACATACTAGCATTGTGCCTGGTGACAAAGTTAAAATTAAACTAGCACCTAAAGGTTTTGGCAGCGAGAATAAAAGTGCCTTAAAAATGCTTGTACCTGCTGATGGTGTTGAAGGTTTGAAAAAAGTTGTTCTTGATACGGTAAAAACAGCGGGACCTAACGCCTGTCCTCCGATGGTCATTGGCGTAGGTGTAGGCGGAACCATGGAAAAGGCTACAATACTCGCTAAAAAGGCTCTTTTGCGTTCCGTCAACAAACGCAATGATCATCCTGAATATGCAAAATTGGAAGAAGAATTATTAGAGATGGTTAACAAAACAGGTGTAGGTCCTCAAGGATTAGGTGGGGTAACGACTGCTTTAGCAGTAAATGTTGAATATTTTGCTACCCATATTGCGGGTTTACCAGTTGCTGTTAATATTAATTGCCATGCCACACGGCATGCTGAAGTTGAACTTTAGGAGGTGTAGAGAAGATGGCAGAAGTAAAACGTATTACCACTCCATTAACAAAAGAAATGGCTCGTTCCTTAAAAGCTGGTGATAGTGTGTTAATTACTGGAACGATCTTTAGTGCTCGTGATGCAGCTCATAAGGTAATGACAGAAGCTCTTGATCGAGGCGAAAAATTACCTGTAGATTTTACAAATCAAATCGTATACTATTTGGGGCCTACGCCGGCAAAACCAGGAGATCCTATTGGTTCAGCTGGTCCGACCACTGCTGGACGTATGGATAAGTATACACCACAAATGATTGAACAAGGTCTTAGTGGTATGATTGGTAAAGGATATCGCTCTCCAGAAGTAGTAGAAGCTATGAAAAAAAATAGTACCGTGTTCATGGTAGCTATTGGCGGTGCAGCAGCTTTGATTGCAAAAACCATTAAAGCCTATGAGGTGTTAGCATATCCTGAATTGGGCGCAGAAGCATTAGCTAAGCTTACAGTAGAAGATTTTCCAGCAATTGTAGCGATTGACTGTGATGGCAATAACTATTACGAAGAAGGTCAAAAGCCCTATCGCAAAATATAATCATCAATTTAGGTTATAGAGCGCTCTTGAGTAGGACAAGCTAAGATAGCTGAAAAGTGTTTACAAATTGAAAGGGCCAAGTTGCACGGGGTCTGCTGCTGATAAAGGAGAGGCCTAGAGTTACTTGGTCCATAGGATAAAACTTTTCTGCTGAGTAAAAAAGACATTTGCGAATAAATTCACATTTATGTAAATTTATTAAAGGAAAAAGTGACGCAGTGTCGAAATAGCTTTATTTGTACAGTGTGTTGGTATGTATTTTATACCAACTATGTAAATATTACAGGAGGTAAAAGCATGAAGAATTTTGATTTTTGGATTCGTCGTATTCATTCTCTATCTGGTGTTATAGCATTGGGTGCATTTTTATTGGAGCATATATTTACTGTATCAACAGTAATGGGGGGCCCTGCGAATTTTGATAAATCCGTAGCGGCACTTGCAAATATACCTTTTTTGGTTCCAATTGAAATCATCGCAATCGGATTGCCAATTGCTTTTCATGGTATTTTAGGTGTAGTGTATGCTTTAAAAGCTAAAAATAACCCGCTTCGTTATGGTTACTGGAACAATTGGATGTTCTACTTACAACGCATTACTGCTTATATTGCCTTTATTTTCATTATCTGGCATGTATGGACATTGCGTATTGTTGGTAAAGCAATGGGCGGTCATCTGATTGGTTATGACTTTATGCATAAAGTATTGTCTGATCCTTTGACTTTCGGATTTTATGTGATTGGTCTATTATCTTCCGTTTTCCATTTTACCAATGGTTTGTTTGGTTTCTCAATTACTTGGGGAATTGTATCAGGACCTCGTGGACAACGTATTGTAAGTGTAGCAACTTTGGCATTATTTGTACTCATCTCTAGTGTAGGACTTACAGCTCTTACACATTTTGTGAAATAATTTAACGTAAGGAGAGAGCTTAGTGAAAAAGAAAATTATAGTTGTTGGCGGCGGTTTATCCGGCCTCATGGCAACACTTAAAATTTGTGAAGCTGGCGGAGAAGTAGAATTATTCTCGTATTGTCCGGTAAAACGTTCTCATTCCCTTTGTGCACAAGGCGGTATGAATGCTTGTATGGATACAAAGGGTGAAAATGATAGTGTCCATGAACATTTTGATGATACTGTTTATGGTGGTGACTTCCTTGCCGACCAGACTGCAATAAAAGGCATGTGTGAAGCCGCTCCAAAATTAATTAAAATGTTCGATCGTATGGGTGTTACATTTACTCGTACACCAGAAGGTTTACTTGACCTTCGTAATTTTGGTGGTCAGAAAAATAAACGTACTTTGTTTTCTGGTTCCACAACAGGTCAGCAACTTCTTTATGCACTTGACGAACAAGTTCGTGCATGGGAAGTAAAGGGTGCTGTTAAGAAATATGAATTCTGGGAATTCATTAAAATTATTAAAAATAAAGAAAGCGTTTGCCGCGGTATTGTAGCACAAGACATGAATTCTATGGAAATCAAAGCTTTCCGTGCTGATACGGTTATCCTTGCAACAGGTGGTCCTGGTATGGTATTTGGTAGATGTACTGCTTCCACAATCTGTAATGGTTCAGCAGTATCTGCTGTATATCAGCAGGGTGCTCTTATTGGTAACCCTGAATTTATTCAGATTCATCCAACAGCTATTCCTGGTTCAGATAAAAACCGTTTGATGTCTGAAGCTTGTCGTGGTGAAGGTGGACGTGTTTGGGTATATAAAGATGGTAAGCCATGGTACTTCTTAGAAGAAATGTACCCTGCATATGGTAACCTTGTACCTCGTGACGTAGCATCTCGTGCTATTTACGATGTATGCGTAAATCAAAAACTTGGTATTAATGGTGAAAACAAAGTATATCTTGATCTTTCTCATATTCCAGCAGATTACCTTGAACGTAAATTAGGCGGTATTTTGGAAATATATTCGGAATTCGTTGGCGATGACCCACGTAAAGTTCCAATGCAAATTTATCCATCCGTTCATTATTCCATGGGCGGTATCTGGGTAGATGCAAAACATAACACAAACATTCCTGGTCTTATGGCATCTGGTGAATGTGACTATCAATATCACGGTGCAAACCGTCTTGGTGCAAACTCACTTCTTTCCGCTGCTTATTCTGGTACTGTTTCCGGTCCCGAAGCTATGCGCTGGGCTAAAGAAGGAGAAAGAGGTTCAGAACTTACTGATGAAGAGTTAGCAAAAGCAGCAAAAGAATGTCGTGAAGAGTATGAAGCTATCTTAAAAATGGATGGGTCGGAAAATGCGCATGAACTTCACCATGAACTTGGTGAGGTAATGAACAAATACGTTACCATTGAACGTGTAAACAAAGACCTTGATTATTGTTTCGATGAAGTAAAGAAAATTCTTAAACGTTGGGATAATATCGGTATAGGCGATAAATCAAACTGGGCAAACCAGGAAGGTATGTTCGCAAGACAGCTTCGCAATATGATTATTTATGCTTTAGTTGTAACAAGAGCAGCACGTATGCGTGATGAAAGCCGTGGGGCTCACTATAAACGCGAGTTTCCAACCCGTGATGACGAACGCTTCATGAAAGTAACAGTCGCTGAGTATGACCAGGCAACAGAAGAGCCTAAGATCAGTTATGCTGATTTTGATCATTCATTGGTTAAACCCCGTCCTCGTAACTATGCTGTTGCTAAGAAAGAGTAAGAAGGAGGTAAATAATAATGGCAGAAACAAAAAAAGTACATTTTATCATAGAAAGACAAGATGGTCCTAATTCCCAGCCCTATACAGAAGAGTTTGAAGTTGACTATCGTCCTGCGCTTAATGTCGTTGCATCTCTTATGGAAATTCAAAAGAACCCTGTAACAAAAGACGGCAAAAAGACAACTGCTGTTGTTTGGGAATGTAACTGTCTGGAAAAAGTTTGTGGTGCTTGCATGATGGTTATCAATGGTAAAGCACAACAGGCTTGTGCTGCTCTAATTGATCATCTAGAACAACCAATTCGTTTAAGTGCTTCTAGAACCTTCCCGGTTGTCCGTGACCTTATGATTGACCGTTCGGTAATGTTTGAAAGTTTAAAACGCATACATGGATGGGTAGATGTAGATGGAACTTGGGAAGTTCATAATGATGCTCCGCGTCAGAATCCAAAAACTGCAACTACAGCTTATGAAATTTCTCGTTGCATGACTTGCGGTTGTTGCATGGATGCTTGTCCAAATGTAAATCGGGGCTCCGAGTTCATTGGGCCTGCTCCTATTGCACAAGCACATCTCTTTAATCTGCACCCAATTGGTGAATATCAGAAAGAAGAGCGCTTGGATGCATTGATGGAAAAGGGCGGATTGGCAAGTTGCGGCAATAGCCAAAACTGCGTACAAGCATGCCCTAAAGATATTAAGCTGACTGAGTATATTGCGAAACTAAATCGTGATACGAATAAGCAAGCACTTAAGAGCTTGTTTAATAAGTAAACTAGAGGCCATTAGCAAGTTCTCATGTATCCGCAAAAGTAAGTAATTTACCACCGGGATATATGCAGATTTTTAGAAAATATTATTGACATAATAATTAAATTATGTTATTATATTATTTGTGAGTTGGCTGTAGCCGAGAATAATGCTCGGCTACAGTTGATTTATGAGTAGACATAAAAATACTTTCAAAAAAAGTATTTGACAATCTCATTGGAATATATTATAATAGATAATGTGATTAACGGGGCGTGGCTCAGCTTGGTAGAGCACCTGGCTTGGGACCAGGGGGTCGCAGGTTCGAATCCTGCCGCTCCGACCATCAAAAATTAGTATCCAATTTATGTGCGGGTGTAGCTCAATGGTAGAGCGCTAGCCTTCCAAGCTAGTTACGAGGGTTCGATTCCCTTCACCCGCTCCATTTATTTCAAAAAAATATGTGCTTGTAGCTCAGCTGGATAGAGCAACGGCCTTCTAAGCCGTGGGTCGCACGTTCGAATCGTGCCAGGCACACCATTGAATTCAACAATAGCAAGGCTTCTGAGATTCGGAGTCGTGCTATTTTTATTTTAGGTGTGCAACAGGTGTGCAATAAAAGATAAATATATTAGACTATTCCTGATTTGGGATAGTCTTTTTTTATTTCAATAAAGCATTTGCAATTTTATCAGCAATCAGTTTAGAATTCTCCGGGATAGCGTGGGAATAAATATCAAGGGTAGTAGATACTCGTGCATGTCCTAAAGCTCGGGAGACGTCCGTTATGGGCACATTAGCGGCTAATAAAGTAGTGGCGTATGTGTGGCGAATTACGTGAAAGTTCTTTGGAGTGAACCTTTTCCATTTTTTCTCTTTATCTTCTCTACACTCTTCTAAAATAGTTTCAAGCTTTTTCTTTACACTCATAGGTTTTGGAATAAAATCATTCATTGCAAATTCAACATCCATCTGTAAACGATTCCAGAAACGTCGTAAGAAGTTTTGCGGTGATAAGGGAGAGTGTTTATTTGTTACAAAAACTAGATCGTCCTCTCCTGGATAATTTTCTCTGCTTTCGTTCCATAGTTTTTCATATTCTTTTAAAGCTTCAGTAGTTTGTAATGGTATTGTAATTCTTCTCTTACTATTTTTTGTTTTAGGAGGTTCAAAAATGATACCTTTTTTATTAGTGGATTGCAGGGTTTGTCGAACATGCACTTCATTGGTGGTCAGATTGATGTCTTGCCAACGAATTCCTAGTAATTCGCCGAGACGCATACCGCTAGTAAAAGCTAATAATAAAATAGGATAAAACCGATTACTCTTAGCTTGCGTTAATAGTAGATCTACTTCACGAGAAGTAAATACTTGAATTTCATCTCTTGCAACTTTAGGCGTATCTACTAAGTTTGCAGGATTAGTTTGAATATAGCGGTTAATTATTGCTCTGTCTAATGCGGATCGAATTAAATTATGAACCTTCTTCCGTGTCTCTCCAGAGAATCCTTCCTCTTGTAAATCGTTGTATAGGCCCTGTATATTGTCAGGGGTTAGTTTTTGTACAGGCATATTCCAAAGGGGCTCTACGTGGTTGATTAGAGAGGTATACCTTTCATATGTACGTTGTCGCACTTTACTTTTAGCGTAGATTTCTACCCAGGACACAAGTAAGTCATGAAGTAGCAGAGTACTAGGTTCTATGTGTTGATTCCTGCCGATCAGTAGCCTCTGTTCATTCAGCCAGTCTTTTACAACGTCTTCATTCTTACTAGCTTTAGTGATACGTTTACCCGCGGGAGTAACCAGCATAGCGCGGTATAGCTCTTTTTTCTCATCATAATAGAATGATCCTTCACCGTTTGCACGTTTGTTTGCCATTTACATATCCTCCTAATTTATAATTAAGACACAGCTTGTCCATTGTGACAGGGCTGTGTCTTTCTTTATGTGATCCTATCTGTTCTTTAAATACATTAATTGGCGGGGAACTCCGCGGATTAATGCAAGCTGAGACAGGGAAATATCTTGGTGCTCACAAAGCAAATAATCCGGCAATAGGAGTTCTACGGCAAATGTATTAGCTTCGCGTTCAATTTTTGACACTGAAAATAATGTGCTTCTTTGAAGAAATGGAGTATTAACTGCTGGATGTAGAATAGAATGAGCCAACTCATGAGCACATGTAAACTGTTGATCCAGTTCAGTAAGTTCTTGATTTATGTGAATGGTCTTAATGCGTTTATAAGTACTAAAATATCCCAAGGTGTCTTTAAGCCTCTCAAATTGGATATTTACGCCCATTTCCCTAGCGATTTGGAAAGGGCAATTTGTGTTGTATTTCTTCATTAATCTTTCTGCCGCCATTTTTTCTTTACGCATTATTGATTTATTCCTCCTTTCTATATTTTTTAGGAGTAAATTTTTTCTTGGCCATCTGCTTGGCAAGACGCATGGAGTTTTCCAAAGAGATACGTAATAACTCCTTGCTTTCCTCGTCCAAAGGTTCACCATCATAGAAAGACATAGCTTCACGGCTCTCTAGATTAGAGAGCATTTTTTCTAAGTCGCGAGCAATGTCGCGCTCTTCTTTTGGCGATAGGGAAGATGAATTTTTGTATTTAGTAGAAAGCTCTTTATTTTCTAGATTTAAATCATTTTTATGAAAAGATTTAAATGGTTCGTCATATGGCCTATTATATTCATACTTGAATATTTTTGAGTGTAAGTCTAAAAAGTCAAAAAAATAATTAATTATATTTTCTTTAATATTTTCCCTTCTTATGTTGTTAAGCATTGTTTCAAGCATCATTGCGAAATCTTTATAAGTTAACAGCGTATTGTCGTCAAGTGCTTCCGCTAGAAGAATAGGATCAATGCTTAATTTAAGAGATAATTCATCTATGGATAGTTTTTCTTTTTGCAACTTTTCATTAACCATGCACTTAAACTCATTGAGTATTTTCCTGAAAAAATCATTTTGATTAGTTCCAATTAAATAATCAATTGATACGTCGAAATAATCAGCAACTTTTTGTAGCTTATCTATTGAGGGGGAGCTTTTGTCCCAATTTCGAATTGTTCCTCTACCAAGACCAATTTCGCGCTCCAAGCCTATTAGAGTAGTGTTTTCTCTACTGCAAAGTTTCTGGATAGTATCAATTAAAGACATGATAATAGACTCCTTTCTTCAAGTATAGTGCTAAATAATCTATTTCAAGTATTGACAAGTAGATTATTTAGCACTATACTTGCATTAATAGCTTAAATATTGACAAAAGGCTATAAAAAAACAGAGGTTAACTGAAACCATGTTTTCAAAAAATCGTTTGGCGACGATTTGTATTAAGTTTGTCCAATTACATAGTAGTATATTTTCGACTCAATGTCAATATTTTTGCAAATAATCAGGAAAGGAGGTGTCTTATTTATGTCTTTATTTAATAACATTCAAAATTTATGTATCAGTAAAAATATGTATATTTCAAAATTAGAAAAAGAACTTGAATTCGGTAATGGTGCTATATACAGGTGGGATAAAAATACACCGTCAATTGATAAGGTTCTTAAAGTCGCTAAGTATTTTGAAGTATCCGTAGATTCTTTGCTCGAAGAAAATGATGTTGATTCAAGCAAATCAGTCAATAAATTGACATCTGAATTAGTAGCTCTTGAACAGCAAATACAACAAGATAGCGTAAAAGTTAAAAGTATCAAACAATATCTAAAACGATTGCAAAAACTGAAAGGAGCGTAATATGAGTAATTTAACAATTATCAATCAAAGCGGTCAATTATTAGTAGAAAGTCGGCAAGTTGCTGAAATGGTAGGCAAGCAACATGATCAATTAATGAGAAGTATTCGGACTTACATTGAATATTTAACCTCTGCAAAAATGCAGACGTTGGAATTCTTCATTGAAAACACTTATCAAGATAGTAAGGGTGAAACAAGACCTTGTTACTTAATCACCAAACAAGGTTGTGAAATGGTAGGCAATAAAATGACAGGTGAGAAAGGGGTGCTTTTCACCGCTACCTATGTTACCAAATTCAATGAAATGGAAAAGCAACTATCTGCTCCGATGCAAGCTCTCAGTCCTCAACTTCAATTGCTTATCAATCTAGAATTGAAGCAACAAGAACAGGATAAAGCGATTTTTGAAATAGCTTCAAGTGTCCAAGGTATTCGCGATGTAGTAGCGTTAAATCCTAATGATTGGCGTAAAGATAGTTCTAATCTAATCAATAAAATGGCTATAAGTATGGGTGGTTATGAACATGTAAAACCACTTAGGGCAGAGAGCTATAAAGTCTTAGATGAGCGTTTTGGAGTCGATCTTCAATGCAGGTTAACAAATAAGCGTCGTCGCATGGCTGATGAAGGCGTGTGCAAATCAAAAAGGGACAAGCTCAACCAGTTGGACGTAATAGCAGATGATAAGAAGCTTATTGAGGGTTATATAGCGATTATTAAAGAAATGGCAATTAAGTATGGCTTGAAATAATCCAGGTAGATTATCACGATGCGTATTTGAAAGGAGGCCAGAATGGAGAATCCGATTTTTGAAACACCATCCAAGTTTGCGAAGCGTGTGGAGCTACCAGAACACTTAATACGTTCTATGGTAAAACAAGGGCAGCTCCCGTACATAAATACAGGTAGATGCCACGTACGTATCCACGTAGAATCTGCGCTTGCTGTCCTAAAGCAATATGCGCAGCAGTCGGCTACAGAAATAGCAGTGTCAATGCCAGTTCCTATTAAAATAGTAAAATCCGAAACAAAACCAGTAATTGATCGTAAATATAAGGGCCGTCCGCCTGATTCAGTAAGATTGGCAATGAAGAAAGCCAAATAAAAAGAATGATACATTTTTTTATCAGCGAAAACCTTGCAGACCTTCCCAGCCTAGTATATGCGTATACATCAGATACTATGCGTAGGAGGTGAAAAATAAAATGAATTTAAAATATCGCGTGATTCAGTTAGAAAAAGAAGTGGCTGACCTTAAGCGGCAACATATAGATCAGCCTAAAGCAATATTTTACAGAAAGATTTAATCATTAGTATAGATATGCAGCAATTATTTGATCAGAGAAAACAGTCAATGTTTTCACTGATTCGTATGATGATAGATGTGCTGTATGAATCATTACATCTCTAAGTGCTATGGCATCGTTTGTTGGCTCTACACTATCATCAATATGGCCTGTTATTAATCCGAATGCCGTCAAAAAACGCAAATATTTTTTAGTATCTCTTGACATCGAAATAATATCAAGTAATGTAGATTGTTTCACAGAACTCATAAATATCACCTCCTTCAAGGTGATATTTCGACAAAAACCATAAATTTCCTATATAAGGGGTGAAAAATACTTGTCCCGCAATTACGTAGCCAGAATGCAGTATTACTACGAAAGGAAGGTGGTCCACAATCTGAAAGTAATTTACGGTCGAGATCCTACTGCAGAGGTGCAGCGCATGATTGCAAGTCATACCAGAAAAATGAACGGGTTAGCAGCCTGTGCTGGTATAAGGAGGTGATGATTTGTTCACACGTCGACAGAAAGACGTACTATTTACAGTCGTTTTAATCGGTATACTGATTGGCACTCTTGCAAGTTGTGGTAATGCAGAGCCGAAGGGAATGCTGGTCACGGAAACATACATAGTACAACCAGGTGATACCTTATGGACCATAGCAGAAACATATATGGCGAAAAACAAATATGGTCCACGCGACATTCGTGAATATTATCATGGAATCATTGAGCTGAATTATGAAACGGTATTTGCCAATAGACCAAATTCGTTAATTTACCCAGGTGATGAACTCCAAATTAATTATTGGAAATGAAAAAAGACACCTTTGCAGAGGTGCCCTTAGAAAAAATAAGTTACAAAAATTGTATCATACCGCGTAGTTGCGGTCAAGGAGGGTGTTTAATGAGAATTCAATCTGTAACTGTCGCCACTGTAATAGGCGAAAAATATACAGTTGGCCACACGGTCAATGATGTGATGATTGATGATATTATTCAAAATCAAGATACGCAGGAGATTCATTGTTATGACAGTGATAATGGATTGCTGGTTAAAATTGCAGCAAATATTCCTGTAGTAATTGAGTATGCCAAGGAGGAAGACGATGTCTGAAAATGTTACTGAAATCGAAAAATCCAGCAACATTACTGAATTAAAAATTATCTCCAATGAACATAAATTTGTTTGGAACTTTGCTGATATCAAGCAAAACCTTAACAGTCATATTGAAAAATATGTTGGTCTAGTTGTTACTGAGGAAAACCTCAAAGATATGGAATCCACGCAGAAAGAAATTTCATCAATCAGAACTAAAATTGATGGTTTTCGCAAAGAAGTCAAAAAGAAAATGGATGAACCGTACAAGGTTTTCGAGGGGGAAATTAAAGAGCTGCTGCAGCTGATCGAAAAAGCAGAAACTCCACTTAAGAAGCAAATCCTTGAATATGAAAGTGACCGTGTTGCTAAAAAGGAAGCTGAATTTAAACTTTTTGCTCAAACCACGGCCACAGACATGGGCGTCCGTGATGAGTATTTCAAAATCACTATTTCCTCACAGTGGACAAAACGTACAGCAAGAGTTTCCACTGTGAAAAAAGAGATTGTAGCTGAAATTAATTCAATGCTGGAAACTCAACGTCGTAACGATGAAGCTTTGGAACTGCAACGGCAAAAAGAGGAAATGATTGTGGCAGTATGTTCTGCGCACTCAATGGGATTAAAAACACCTGTTACATCAAGCGATATTGCTCATTTAATCGTTAATGCAGAACTAGCTGCTATTCCTGGGATCATTTTAGCGGAATGTCAAAAGCGTGCTGAAATGGAAGCGAAGGCTGCTGCTCCTAAGGTGGAGTTATCACCGCCAGTATTAGATCATGTGCACCATCCTGATGATAATAGTATAGGTTTCCCTAACTACGGTAAAGAGGTTGAGGACACAGATCCTTGCCCCGAATGGGAAGCTACTGAAATTCGTTATCCAAATGAAATATTAAATCCAGCATCCTTTCATATACCACCATTACCACCAGCGTCACGTCCAATGCCTCCAATGCCACCAACTACGCGAGAAACTCAATATGATGTAATTCTAAAATTACCAGGTGTTACTATTCCTCAGGCTGGCGCGTTAAAAGCATTTATGTCTAGTCAGGGAATATCGTATGAAATCATTAGTCAAGCAAGAAGGAGTGATTTTTAATGCCCAAATTATATGAATTAGCGGAAGAATATCGCCTGCTCGCAGAGCAACTTGAAGATATGGAAAACCTTGATCAACAAACTGTAATTGATACACTCGAAGGCAGTACTCAATTAATGGATATTGAAGAAAAAACAGCTGCCATTATTCGAATGGTTAAAAATTGGGAATCAGAAATTCCAGCCTATGAGGAAGAAATTAAACGCCTTACTGAATCTAAAAAGGCAATCGATAATCGAGTGAAATCGGTCAAAGCATATCTGAAAGGTTGTCTTGAAGCTGCTGGATTGGCCAGGGTAAAGATTGGTGTGTTTAATGCAAGGCTACAAAATAACAGCCGTGGATCAGTGATTGTTGATGATCCCAACATTGTACCAGCAAAGTATATCGATATTATTCCACAGCAGGAAATACCCAATAATGACCGGCTCTATCAAGATTTAAATATTGGATTAAAAGTACCTGGTGTTAGGTATGAAGTTGGTAAACATTTAAGGATAGGTTAGGAGTGTTAAACATGGCACGTTATTTACTAAATCAAGGTGATTTACGCCAACTGTGTGATCAAGAGAGATTCCTACGGAACAATGGCTTTGACGTTAAGCAAGAGGACGTCTTTCCTTCGGTAGCCACCAAGGAAGAGTATGTTCAGGCTTTAAAAGAAATCTATCATAGCTATGTAAATGGCTGGTGGAACTATAAAGAACAGAATATTAGGCATGGTATTTGTACTGAAGAAGAATTTAATCAGAAGTTTCGTGCCTACATGGAGAGGAAAGGAGCGTAAATGATGGAGTCCAAATTTTCAGGAATCAACATAGCAAGTAAAATTCATGCGCTCATGGAAGAAAATCCATACATGCAAAAAGATGTGGATAGCAAAGAACTAAGGTATAAGTACCTGAGTTCTGAGGCTGTCATGGATAAAATCCAACCATCTTTAATTAAATTAGGATTGATTGCTTTACCAGAGTTTGAAACGATCTCTGATGCAAATTATACAACGCAAAAAGGTGCTATATGGAACCGCATTCGTGTAAGGCTGACATTGCAAATCGTTGATATAGCTTCAGGCGAGTTTTGTACAGTCTTTGGCGAAGGTGGCGGTACCGATTCAGGAGATAAGGCTGTTGCTAAAGCTCAAACACAAGCTAGTAAAAATCTATGGTGCAAACTTCTGAATGTATCTATAGGCAATGATCCAGAGGCTGATCCAAGCACTGATAAGCAGCAGTTTACACCAGTTCAAAACTACGGTTTTCCTGCTAATGAATTAGAAATCATGGCGGCATGGACCAATGCTGGATGGGACCCTAATGGAGTGGCAGGGTATATCCAACAAAGGTATAACAGGTCACCAGCACAATTAACCTTTGAAGAATGTTACGCACTCATGATGGAGTTTCAGAGCTATGCACAACAAAAATTAGGGGGACAACAATAATGAATAACATTACAATTTTCGGACGTTTAACAGATAATCCAGAGGTAAAAGCAACAAATGATAATAAGGCAATTTCCAAGTTTTCACTAGCAGATAATCATGGTAGCGGTCAGGATACTAAAGCTAGTTTCTTCAGATGTACAGCATTTGGCAAAACTGCTGAATTAATAAACAACTCTTGCCAAAAAGGACACCGTTTGATTGTAAATGGTCGTATGGAAGAAGAAAAATGGACTGATAATCAAGGTGCTCAAAAAACAGGATGGAATTGCATTGTTTCCACTATGAATTTTGTTGAAGCAGCGCCAACAAGTGGACAGTCTCCACAATCAGGACCTCCACAGTATAATCAACCTCCCCAGCAAGGATATGGAGCACCGCCTCAGTACAATAACCAACCACCCCAGGGATATCCACCACAACAAGGCTATGGAGCTGCACCGGTACCACCAGGAGGATATCAGCAACAGCCTGGACCTCAATACGGTGGGCAGACTCCACAACCACCGGCTCCACCACAGCATTCATATAATCAACCACCACAGCAACCAGCGCCCCAGGGATATACCGCCCAACCTCAACAGCCAGCGCCGTGGTCACCACAACAACCTCAACAGCAGGGGCAGCAGCAGTATCCACCTGGTTGGGATCCAAATAGAGACGTACCATTCTAAATTTTATAATTTTATAGCCCGTCTGGTTAGCTCTAGGCGGGTTATTTTTACCCCTATAGGGAGGGAATTTAGTGTTTAAACTTCGTGAATACCAAGAATTGCTTATTGATGGCGCTCGTATAGAATTCCAAAATGGCAATCACCGTACGTGTATAGTTGCTCCTTGTGGAGCAGGTAAGACAGTTATTATGGCATGGATGAGCGCGCAAGCAAAATTAAAAGGAAATAATGTTTTATTTGCGGTTCATCGTCAAGAACTTATTGACCAATCATCAGAAACGTTTCAGGCACTAGGAGTTAGTCATGGAATCATTGCTGCTGGCTATCCCATGAATGTGTCAGAGAAAATTCAAATTGCCAGCATACAGTCAGTGATACGACGTATCAATAAAATCAATACACCCCAAGTAATTATCCTAGATGAGGCTCATCATGCTACAGCTGGTACTTGGCGCAAGTTACTTGCCTTTTACCCTGAGGCATATGTAATCGGACTTACAGCGACACCAGCTAGGATGGGCGGTCAAGGCTTGGGTGATATCTTTAAATCTTTGATCATGGGACCATCAGTGAAGGAATTAATATCCTGGGGTAACTTATCACCGTATCGATACTACTCTCCACCAGTGGCAATTGATTTCTCAGACTTACAGGTAAAATACGGTGATTATGTGCAGTCAGAAGTTGCTTTATGTATGGATAAATCGGAAATTATCGGTGATCTAATCGCTCAATATAAAAAACTCGCACCTGGTGCAAGAGCCGTTTGTTATTGTGTGAGTATTGAGCATAGCCAACACACTGCAGACATGTTTCGCCTTGCAGGGATTCCTGCGATTCACATCGATGGTGAAACAAAAGATATTGTTCGCAAGGCTGCCATTAATGATTTTAAGCTAGGAAAAATAAAAATACTTTGTAACGTGGACCTTATTTCTGAGGGTTTTGATGTGCCGGCAATGGAGGCTGTTATTTTAGCCAGGCCTACACAATCACTCACGCTATACATACAGCAAGCCATGAGGCCTATGCGTCCTGATAAAAGTAATCCCAATAAGGTAGCTACCATTATTGACCATGTTGGCAACGTATACCGTCATGGTTTACCTGATGAAGATCGTGAATGGTCCTTGGAAAGAAAAAAGAAGAAAACCGTATCCAGAGAAATATCAATGAAAATTTGCCCTAAATGTTATTACGCTCATACACCAGCTCCAGCATGTCCAGGTTGTGGTCACGTGTACCAGGTTGCTGAAAAAGCCGAACCGGAAGAAAAAGCTGGAGAGCTCACCGAGATATTAGAAATCCAGAAAAAAGAAAAGAAGATGGAAGTCGGCAGGGCAAGAAACGTGGTTACTTTAGAGCAAATTGCCATGGTTAGGGGATATAATCCGAATTGGGTTAAGAAAATGTGCGAAGTTAAGAAAATACCGTTTGGTGTAGGAGGCATTTGATAAAATTATGATTCAAAACATAGAAATTTCAAAAATTCATTCCCATTATGACAATCCTCGTAAAGAACTTGGAGACCTTACCGAACTTGCAGATAGCATTAAGAGCAATGGGATTTTTCAGAACCTTACAGTTGTGCCGTGGTTTTCAAAAATCACTGGTGTCGGTGCAGATAATCCTAAACAGCAAGAAGAAATGGGATATATCGTTGTTATTGGCCATCGCCGGCTTGCGGCTGCAAAGCTTGCCGGATTAGCAGAGGTACCATGCGCAATATCAAATATGAGTTATCGCAAACAGATTGCAACTATGCTGCTTGAAAACATGCAACGAAATGACCTTACTGTATATGAACAAGCACAAGGTTTTCAAATGATGCTGGATTTGGGCGAATCTATCAATGACATATCTAAAGACACTGGTTTTTCAGAAACCACCGTTCGCCGTAGAGTAAAACTCCTGGAGCTTGACAAAGAAAAGTTTCGGCAATCAGTTGAACGCGGGGCCAATTTAATGGAGTATGCAGAACTGGAAAAAATTCAGGATATCAGCCTGAGGAACAAAGTTCTTGATAAAATCGGAACATCTAATTTTAAGTGGGAGTTGCAGAACGCCCTTAATAAGGAAAAGAACGATAAAAATGAAGCATTAATAATAGCGGAACTTGAAAAATTCGCAAAGAGAATTGAAAGTGGTAACGGATTACAGCATATTAAATCGTATTATCCGTCGCAAAATCCAGAAATTGCTACACCGGATGATACTGATACTGTAGAGTATTTTTTTCAGATACAGAATTATGGCGCTATAACCTTATACAAAAAAGATGATAATGCCAACCAGGGCGCTTCATCTCAAAAAGATCCAGTATGGCTTGAAAAACAAAGAGAGCGTGACAATCGCCGCGCTGCCTTAGATGAAATATCAAAACGGGCATACCAGCTTAGAGGTAGTTTTATTAAAGAAATATCAAATGCCAAAGCAAAAAAGAACATGAGTGTCATAATTGAATATTCATTGCGGGCGATGTTAGGTGATAATTGTACTCCCGACGCCGAAGAATTCGCCCAATTTGTCAACATTGAAATAAAAGAAGATGAAGAAAACGACTTGAATTTTGATAATATTAAGGATCAAGTTGTTACTCAGCCGGAACGTCACCTTCTAACTGCGACCTATTTAATACTTGATTCAGAACGAGAACACTATTATGACTGGAATAATCATCATGATAACAATGAAACATTAAACACGGTTTATGACTTCCTTGAAAAGCTTGGATATGGGATATCTGAAGAAGAGCAATCACTACGCGACGGAACACATAAATTATTAATCAGCTTGGAGGAGTGAATAGGGATGAAAACATGGGATTTAGTTAAGGAAATTATTGCAACTAATGGAACAAGATTATATAACGTTAATGCTAATATGATGCAGATATCTATGGCTAACGGTAAACGTAGGCCTGCATATGTCAAGGTATCCGTCAGTGATTCAGATGCTGAAAAATTGTTAAGACCTATACAACCTTACGGGGCTCAAGCGTTTATTATAGTCGCTGATATTGAGGTTGTTAATACAATATTAGATAAAGAAAAACTGCTGGGGAGGGGCGTAAAAACTCATGAGTAAAGTATGTCCAGACTTCAGCTATTTCATAAAAAAAGATACCCCCCACGACATAATTAAAGTCGGTGGAGTATTACAAACCACCAATGCAGTCACTGATTTAAACAGAACAATAAAAATTAAGAAAATCTATGCAGTAAATGTTTTAACCCATGGCAATATCGTTATTGATTTTGATGGTGTAGAGGTGAACCCATGAGTGATTGTAATCCATGGGTAACAACCAAAGATATTATTAATTTTACTGGAAAAATGTCAGAGCACGACATACAAAACTTAATCCGTATCGGCATATCTGAAAATAATCTAGGTACCTGCTTTAGAGCAAATGTTGGCCAAGCTTATACTGGTGATAAAATTATAAAAAATCCTGATCGATCCATAAAAATTATAAATCCAAGACCGTTTAATACAGGTTTACCGAAAGGCTTTTCTGACCTGCTGGTAATTACGCCAATTGTAATCACGCCAGAAATGGTTGGCCAACAATTTGCCAGGACAGGTTTTCTTGAAATTAAAACGTTGACAGGTAGACCAACTAAGGACCAATTAAATTTTATCGATCAAATGCAACGCTTAGGCGCCAGAGCAGGGGTGGCACGGAGTTTAGAGGATGCAATAAATATTTTAAGGAGTTAAAACGAAAGGAGACGAATGGTAATGTCAATCAAACAAAATGTACTAATTAATACAAACGGTAGAGTTATTAAAGTTCAATTTGAACACTGCCAGGTATGCAAATATGTTAATAAATGCTATGAAGATGGGCAAGGACCAAGATATATTGATCAGGATTGTGTGTCTGGTCCAGCGTTTAAGGATGGCCAGTCATGACTCTAAACCGAATGCAGCAAGTAGGTTTTGACCGCGCGAAAAAATGGTGGCTAGACGGTAACGAGCAGATATTTAAAATAGCCGGCTATGCTGGTACCGGAAAAACTTATTTATCTTCCATGGTATCGGCTGAGCTGGCTGAAAATAAAATTGCATTTTGTGCCTACACCGGTAAAGCTGCTCTGGTTATGCAGCAACGAGGAATGCCAGCAACTACGATTCACCGTCTAATATATGAAACTATTCCAGAGGAAACACGTTGTGAAGAGGACGGAAAAGTTTTTTACAGGGTTAAATATAAGACCAAATTAAAAGAAAAATTAGAGCCTAAACCAACAATAATCATGGTGGATGAAGCTTCCATGATCGATACAAAAATACTCAATGATTTATTAAGTTTCGATATCCCCATTATTGCAGTGGGAGATCCGTTTCAGCTCCCACCGGTGCAAGGTAAAGAATCGGAACTATTAATTAATCCGGACGTAACGCTCGAGGAAATCATGCGCCAGGATGAAGGGAGTCCAATTGCTTACCTGGCTGAGAAGATCCGAAAGGGCAAACCCCTTAAGGAAGATGAAAGTTATCCTGATTGCATTTGGCAAATGTCAAAAACTGACCTATTCAGCAATCTTGAAATATTTAAATGGGCAGATCAGTTTATAGCTGCCAGAAATGCGACAGTTAACGCCGTCAATCATCAAGCCAGGCAGTATTTTGGCTTTACTGGTGATTTGCCCGTCGTAGGTGACAAAATGATCTGCAGACGCAATAGCTGGGATACTCTTTTAGTTGATGGCAGACTGCCAACAGCGCTAGTAAATGGATTGATCGGATACGTAACTCTCGTAGAAGAAAAACAAGTTATAAGTAAATTACCCTGGAAGCCAGATGGTTTTATGTTTTCCTCGAATCAATTAAATCTAAGGCCCATATTTGAAGATACGGCTGAGTTTACAGAATTGAAATATAATCCTTTAGCCTTATGGGAAAACGATCAGCAGCGGCGCAATGCGTTGAAAGGAATCATACTGCAGTATGGGTATTGCATTACCTGCCACGCTTCCCAGGGGAGTGAGTGGGACAATGTTGTTTTATATGATGATAGTTGGCTAGATCGGAATGATCCGACGCAGCAAGCACGATGGAGATATACGGGAGTAACGAGAGCGGCTAAAAAATTAATTTGGTTAAGGTAATTAAGGTGGGTGACATATGGAACTTTCAAAAATAAGACAAGCAGCCTTATATTATGCAGGAATGGGTTGGCATGTGATTCCTCTCACCGAAAATAGTAAATTCCCGCCCAAGATAAAAGAATGGCAACATGAGGCCACTATTGATCCAAGTATAATTGCTCAATGGTGGTCTAAATGGCCAAATGCGAATATCGGAATTGCAACAGGTGAAAAGTCCGGAATATTTGTTCTAGATGTAGATGGACCAAAACACGGTACCAATGAGGCAAAAGGGATAGACGGCAACGAATCCCTTAAAGAGTTATTAGACGATCACGGAGGCTTAATACCAGACACGGTAGAGGCAATCACCCCCACAGGTGGAAGGCATATCATTTTTAAATATCCTGCTGGTACTAATATTTCAAATAGCACTGGTAGGTTGGGGAATGGTTTAGATACCCGTGGTAATGGTGGTTATATCGTGGCAGCTCCATCTGTAGTGCCAGAAGGTGATTATATATGGGAGTGCAGCTCACGACCGGATGAAGTGACCGTATCAGAGTGTCCTGCATGGTTATTGTCAGAGATTATTGCAGAAAAACCAATTAATACTGCTGATCGACCTCATTCATTTGAGCGCAGACCTACTGATGGTCCAGCGGTACATATGCTGAATAATTGTGCTTTTATGCAGCATGTACAACTTAATTTTAAAAACCTATCCTATAACGAAAAACTAGCAGCGATTACGAATATTGTTCGTGCGGTAGATGGCGTAGAGGTAGCTCATAAAATTCTGTCACAGGCTGAAAATTATAGTTATAAAATCAGTGATGAAAAAATTAATGAATGCTTGACGAATATGAACCCTCAGAATTGTGAATACATCTGTACCAGTGTTGGTTTTAAAGGTTGCCCTTCAGGAGGTTGCGGTATTGCTGCCCCCTGTGGTTGGTCCCTGGGAGTTGTGCCTCAGGCTATAGCTAAGATAAAAAATATCATTATGCCAACACCGGAAAATGTTAATAATTCTGAAATATTGGGTGCATTGGCTTTAGTACAACAAAAAGAACCATTGTTTTTCGATGATTTTTTACATAGATATAGCGGAAATAAAGCGTCATTAAAAAAAGAACTTGGCAAATATAAGCGTGAAGCTGCTGGATTTTCCGTCATTGAAGGCGGTCAGGGTGAAACTATTCCAGCAGGGGATTCGAATGGCGTCCGCTGGCTATCCCAAACGGTACCAGACGTACCTATTAATTTAATGTTACCAGGTAACCCCTCACAATATGCAGCATGGGTATTCAAAAATGATGGCGTCGCAGCGTGTAAGGTCAATGATCAAGGTAACGTTACCTATAATAAAGCTACTTATGCCCCTATTATCATCAATGAGCGAATCAGTAATATCGATACCAATCAGGAGAAAGCTTCCTTATCATTTAAAACTCACAGAGGCAACTGGCGTAATGTGATTTTACCGAAATCAACGATTTTCGATTCCAAGAAAATCATGTGCCTGGCTGATTCAGGATTGGTGGTTACCTCAGATACAGCTAAAATACTTACAAAATGGCTATCGGAACTTGAAGCTGCTAATTCTCAAGTAATCCCTGATCGGGTAGGAGTCTCAAAATTTGGCTGGCGTAACAACGATACGGAGTTTATTTGTCCAGGCATGAGCAATAATTATGTATTAGATACGGATGATATCGCCCCACAATCAGTAATTGACGGGTATTCCATTGCAGGGGATCATGGCGCCTGGCTGCAGGCTATGGGTGAATTACGGAAAAATCCTAAAGCTAGGTTTATATTAGCAGCTTCCTTTGCAGCTCCACTATTAAAAATAACAGGTCAGCGGATCTTCGGTATTCATAATTGGGGTGACTCCAGGGATGGAAAGTCTGCAGCACAATATGCAGCGTTATCTGTTTGGGGTAAACCAAGTACAATTAAAATATTGGCCAGTTCGAGCGAAACAGGTATAGAGAGGATGTCTGCATTATGCTCAGATCTTCCCCTATGTGTCAGCGAGTTAGAAACCTTAGATGAACATCGAAGGGCAGAGTTTGAGAATAAGACAATTTATATGATCACCGAGGGCAGAGGCAAGCAGCGGGGTACCATTAAAGGACTGCAGCAGTCATCTTCCTGGCGTACGATCATGATTACTAACGCTGAATCACCGATTGTTAAGGATAATTCCAAAGGCGGTATTATTACTCGTATAATTGAAATTAATGGGGGACCGTTTGTTAATAATCAAGAGTTTGCCAGTTACTTATATGGTGTCATGGAACAGCATTACGGCCATGCAGGAAGAATATTTTTATCTCATATATTGACCGCTAACCATGTTGAAATAAGAGATATTTATCAAAAATTACGCATGGTATTAAAACAAAAATACCCTGAAAAAATAGACTCTCATATCGATGCTATTTCGCATACTGCTTTAGGGGATCAACTATCTAGTATGTACGTTTTTGGCGAGGATAAGGATACTGCTAGCCGTGGAGCATTACAGACCGCGGAGTACATAATTGAAAATCACCTGATTAATAACGGTGATGCCGATGAGTCTGAACGGGCTTGGCAATGGATGCTGGGATGGATTGCCGCGAATAATGGAAGGTTTGCGCTGAATATAAAAAGTGCAATGCCAATATTGGGATACATTGAAGATGATTATATTTGTATCCTGAAAACAGAACTTGCAAAGGCCATGAAAGAACAGGGTTTTAGTCCGGATAAAATATTCCGCAAGTGGGCTGACTTAGGCAGGATACCAATAACAAGAGTTGGTGAGAAGCGAACCTTTGCAGTAAGAGGTAAAAGAATAAACCGTGTTCAGCCGTGGGTGATAAAGATTAAAGAGGAATAAAGTAACTATCTAAATTATTAAGTTAGTTCGTGGTTAGTTCATAAGTTAGTTCACTATTAACCTAGTAAAAACGTGCCTTTACTATATATTGAACTAACTGAACTAACTTATATAGATAGATGATACGTTATAGATTTTATTTTTCTTAAATATGGACATTGATTATAAATGTATTTTAGCAGTGGACATTTATGAAAAAATAATATTTATAATAATAATATATATATACCCCCTGAAATGGTTAGTTCAGTTAGTTCAATTGTCATGGAGCCACGTTTTACCTAGGTTTAAGTGAACTAACTAGTGAACCAACTTTGACGCAACTTGAACTACCTTAATAAAAAATAGGAGGTAAAACTTCATGGAAATATACGATTACGTACAAAAACAACCTACACCACCTCCGCCTATTGGAAGTGATCTAGGTTACTCATACAAAGACAGCTACGAATATTCCCCTAATGACAGCTGGTTATGGCTAGAATTATTTATCATCACTGATAGACATAACCGAGAACTAGCCAAACAGCTTGAAATCATAAGAGCAACAGGAGCTAGGTTTATTATAGACAATCAGTATGGATTTATTATTCAGCCAATCATAGATCCGAATGGTCAGCAGGGTTGGAAAAACGTTGAGCAGTATAATGCCGAACGAAAATACTTGCTGCCATACTCAAATATATTAATTGAGTCGCTGAAACAACTACGAATGTTTTATGAAAACTACATGAATACGAGGAAGTGATAAAATATGAACAAAGAACAGATTGCAAAAATAGCAGGTGAAGCAGGAGCAAAGGCAGCTTTAGAAGCTTGGGATAAAAAATGGCAAGAACAGAAAAAAACGCAATATACCACTAGGCTATGGAATACGCGTATGCTTCTGAAGCATTATACATCCTTAAAAGAATATTGCGACAAGGCTATTTATAGTAGGAGCTCGGAATCTACTGAAAAGCCAGTAGAAATATTAGAATCTTTAGGTGAATGCACTAAAGAAGAATATATAGAATCTATTAAGAGCAGCACAATAAGAACGATTACTATCATGGCCCATGTGGAAGCAATGTTAAAATTGTATAAAATTTATTGTGAGACTTCAGGTAAAGCGGAGGATGAAAGAAGATATAGAATCTTACATGCCAATTATTTTGATAAAGTTAAAATTGCTGACATATGTGAAGCCGAAAATATTGACAGAAGCACCTATTATCGAGACAACCGCGAGAGTTCAGAGATGTTAAGTGCTTTAATATTCGGGGCTGACGGGCTTTCAGCAATGCGACAAAGAGGAAATTGACGTAGGATTTCTGCCGTGATAATATGGTAATATGAAATAAATATAACGAATCGAAACCGCCTACATATGTAGGCGGTTTTGCTATATGTAAATAGAGGAACTTTTTACCTTTTTATCGAAATGTGTAGAAAATGATAATGAGGAGATGGTGTAAATGGAGAAAGCGTATATTTATGAAATGCCGCCAATAGATTATTTTGTTCCTTTCAAGACACTTGAACAGATTATTACAGATGTCGAGAAAGAAGTTTGGGTCGAACAAGTAGAGGGAGCGAAGCAAACTATATTAAAATTAGTAGAAACAGCTAAAGAATGTTTTCGTAAGCATACTTTATGGGAAGGAGACGGGAGGGTTTATGTTTCGGGACTTCCTGACGTAGATTATGCAAATGCATTTTTTATAATAATAATCAAGCAATCGAATAATGGAACTACATTCTTATATTCGCCAGTTGAATTACCACATCTAGAAGAATATTTAGAAGCTACAATTATCAAAGATTGATATCACAAGTATTACTCAGTCAAATCTTAGAGGAAAATGTTGCCTTTTGCCGAATTTAAGTATATAAAAATTTAGATTAAGGAAAGGTGATGCAAATATGATAGAAAACTTGGGACAACATTGGGAAGTTATAAAGGGCGGTGTATTATTAGCCCTAGTAATCATGGGAATGCGCATTGCTAGTAGACTTTAAAAATTCTGCTTTCTAAAAATAAGTATGTCGCACAGCTAACCGTCCGAATAGGGCGGTTTTCTTTTATACCTAAAACCAAGGAGGTGTACACCACACATGCAACTACGCTGTAACAATAAACTCTGTGAATATAACGATCCAGATAAACTGCTGTGTGGTGCTACAGTCGTTTACTATGTGAATCGTTTGTGTCGTACGTTTAAAGATAGGCGTGATAACTATAAAGACCTTATGCGGGTAGATAATCCGAATTGCCGTAAAAGCAATGGTAAGTGGGTGAGTAATCATGTTGGTAAAATATAAAATAAGATAGTAGGTGAGGTGATGGCACGAGAAAAATATGATTGGGACAAAATTAAAGCTAAGTATTTAAGTGGTAGCTATAAGAATCTCAGAGACTTTGCCGAGAAGGAGAGTATTAATTATGACGTTCTAAGGCGCAAGGCTAGTAAGTGGCAAGTTGAAAAGTCACAAACAAGTCGCACTAAAGTCACAAAAATTGTGACTAAAACAATTGAGAAGATTGCTGAGAAAGAATCTGACCGCAATGCAAGGATACTTAATATATCGGATAAGCTGGCTGATAAAATAGAAAAAGCAGTCGAGCAGCTAGAAAATTATATTGTTACTAATAAAGTTAAAACTAAAACGATTACCTATGATCCTGCTGCCAAGAAACCATCCAAGGAAGTGATCGTTGAGGAAGAAACGAAAGATATTGTCAGCGGTATTATTGACCGTCAAGGATTAAACTATTTAACTGCAGCTCTTGAGAGAATACAAAAGGGCCAGCGGATTGCAGAGGGACTGGATAAAGTAGAAGACGTTGAAAATAATAGCGTAATCAAAGATCATGCTAAACGTGTGCAAGATGCATGGGCTAACCGATGATTAGCGTTGAACCCATACTGCTACAGCCTCATGTTATTACGTATTATGCTGATAATATCCTTGACTATGTTAAAGAAGTAGTTGGGGTAACGCCTGACGATATCCAAGCGGAAATATTACTAAGCGTTGCCAATAACCAGCTAACTTCTGTCAGATCCGGTCATGGTATTGGAAAATCCGCTCTTGAATCGTGGACTGTTAAGTGGTTTATGTACTCCCGCCCGTTTCCCAAAATACCCTGTACGGCTCCAACAAGGCACCAACTGCATGATATTCTTTGGGCAGAACTAAATAAATGGAATCGTCAATCGGCTGACGGCGACTTGTTCGAGTGGACAGACGAACGATTTTATCATAAGGCACATAGAGAAGAGTGGTTCGCAGTTCCTCGTACAGCGGTTAAACCAGACGCTTTGCAAGGATTCCATGCTGACCACATTCTTTATATCATAGACGAAGCGTCCGGCGTTGCTGATAAGATTTTTGAACCTGTTTTGGGTTCGCTATCGACTGCAGGAGCCAGGCTATTGGCGTGTGGTAATCCTACAAACCTTGCAGGCTGGTTTTACGACAGTCACAATGACAATAGAGAGATTTATAACCCCTTCCACGTAGATGGTCGCAATTCACCGAGGGTAACCAAAGAATATATTAAAATGATCATTGATATGTTTGGTGAGGATAGCGATGTATTTCGTGTACGTGTCGAGGGTAATTTCCCCAAGGCTATGCCAGATAGCTTTATACCTCTCGATTGGGTAGAGCGTAACAGCGTTAAAAAGCTGTTAATAATTAAACCACACAGGATTGATATTGGGGTTGATGTTGCAAGATTTGGTGATGATCAATCCGTATTATGTCCTGTGTTTAATCGCCAGCATCAGCAAGAACCAGAAATATATAACCACAACGACACGATGCAACTGGCAGGGCGTGTCATTCAAATGCTTGATCGATATACGGATAAATACGGACGTATCCCAATGTCAGTACGTGTTGACTGTGATGGTCTTGGCGTTGGTGTATATGACAGGGTTAAAGAAGTTGTTAAGCAGCGGAACATGACACATGTAACAGTGATTGAAGGTCATTTTGGCGGGGCTGGTGGTAAGTTGTTTACTTCCGATCCTGTGCGGTACTCTAACAGTACAGGCATGATGTGGGGCACGATCAGAGAGTTATTGAGATATAACAAACTGACTCTTTGGTATAACAATTCTCAAATTAGCCAACTTAGTAACCGTAAATACAGAGTGAACTCTGATGGTGATATTGAACTAGAGCGTAAAGAGGAAATGAAAAAACGCGGCTTAAAATCACCAGATTTAGGTGATGCATTGGCGTTGGCGATATACGTACCACCGACTATGAATATGGCATTCCAGATGTAAAAAATAACTTTTCTCAACGTCCAATAAGAACCAGTTATCGAATATTGACATGTAAAATTTTAGGATAAAAATAGAAAGGAGGGACAGCACATTGATTGTAGATTTAATCGCAAATCCTGATTATAGATTCTTGGAAGATTCCTACTATGCCACAGGCGGTTTTAAGGATGGCGAATACATTGTTAAACGTCCACGCGAGTCAGTTGACAATTATAATGTTCGTAAACAGCTAAGCTATTATCTAAACTATGTGAAACCTGTTATTGACTCGCATGTAAACCCTATATTTCGCACAGATGCATCTAGAGACTGGGGCGGGCGTAAAGAAAACAATGGTTCGAATCTGTTTTCTTTGTTTTATGAAAATGTTGATACGGTTAAAACGAAACTACCTAAGTTCATGAAGAGAGCTGCACGTATAGCAAAGCTACACGGAGCGGCTTTTATTGTTGTTGATAATGTCAGTGATCAGCCTGGATCAATGGCGGAGGTGTTGAAAACGAGAGCATTTCCGTATGCGTATATCGTTAAACCTCACCAGGTGACTGACTACACCGTAAACAAAGCGGGTGCGCTTACAAGCATAACCTACACCATTGCAGGAGATAATTCTGGCAGCAATGGGAAGTCGAAAGAGGTTTGGACGTGGACGCAATCAACCTGGAAATGTAGCGGTCAAGATACCACTGAGAAAACAGGTCCTAATTTGATTCATAAAGTGCCTGTCGTTGTGTTGCTTGGCGCTGAGGCAGATCCAGGAGAATTAAAGCCTCAATCTGAGTTTTATAGTATTGCTAAGACAAATAAGCGGATCTATAACCTCTGTTCTGAAATTGATGAGATTATTACCAAGCAGACATTTAGCATCCTTACCTATCCGATGGGGCCTAGCGCAGATCAAGACAAAGTCAAGGAAATGCTTACTGGTACCGAGAATGCTGTTTGTTACGATGGTACCGTAAGTAACTCGCCTGCTTATATATCTCCTGACAGTGCGCCTCTGGAGCAGCTACGCTTAGAACGCAAGGAACTCGTCCAAGAGATATACCGCATGGCGCAACAATCCCACGTTACAGGCGTTGAAACCAAAGCGTCTGGGGTGGCTAAATCCTGGGACTTTGAGCAGACCAATCAGACACTAGCTGATTTTGCAAATAATTGTGAAGCTGCTGAATATGGCATAGCGGAGTTATTTGGATTATGGACCAAAGCAGAGGTTTATTATCAATCCAAGTACTCTGATGATTTTGGTATTGTTGATATTGTTAGTGAATTAGATGGTGTTGGCAAGGCACTTGACCTTAACATTGGCGGCCGGTTTAATACAGCAGTTAAGAAAAAGGCTGTTGATGTGTACTTAAATGATTTGCCCGAAGATGAATTTGACGCTGTTGTTGATGATATCGATGCAACGGCCAAGGATGAGACTTATAAATTTGATGGTGATTCCGTTACATCTGCTGTAGAGATATTAACGGCGGTGGCAAGTAAAGCAATAGCTCCTGAAGCGGCTGTAATAATGATGCAGGCGTTTTTTGGTATGACAGAAGAAATAGCTAAGTCCTTGCTGGCAGCGCAAGAAAAGGTTATCGGTTTAGGGGGTGAGGCGAATGCAACGAATCAAACACCTGTACCAGCAACTACGACACAAGTTGCTTAAATGGGCGGTGAAGGTGCTACTTAAGCAAGCTTTTATTGATGAGGTGGTTGCCAAGGAGCTGCTGGATCATGAGTCAAAACGATGAATTGTTATTGCTTCTTGCACTGTATCAGAAAAAATATGGAGTATTAGCCTCTAAGACCGCCGAGCGTATTAAAAAATACCTTGCAGATGGATATACGCCTGAAAAGGCAATCAGTCTTGCTTTAGGAGATGAAAAGTTCTTCCTGGAGCTTAAAAATTACATTACTGATGCTGCCGTTTCCGCTTCACTTCTTGGCAAAATGGTTACGAATGATGCCGCCAGTACAACCAAAACAATAACCAGCTCTAGGGTGGGTGATGTTGAGGTTTATGTGGACGTCCAGCAGAAAACAGGTAAGGCAATAAATACTGTTAATGTTGCTGAAACTCGCAGTATCATACTAAATGAAGCCTGGGCGCCGGATAAAATGAATCTTTCTACTCGTCTACATGGTAATGAAGCAGAGATACGTCAAACGATTGTGGACACAGTTTCAAAATCCATTAAGCAAGGTGAAACCTGGGTAAAAACATCACGGGCCTTGTATGATGGCTATAATGCTGGACATATCACTAAAAAAGCGGAATTGCCCGAATATCTTACCGATCTAGTCAAGCAAGCGAAGAGAATCCTTGCCGAAGACAAAGCAGCGTTGAGGGAATATAACAAGGCCGTTGCTAAAGCTGAATATCAAATCAGCAGGTTATCACAGGACGGTGCTCCTACAAGAGCGATGAAACAATCTTTTAAAAACTTGCTTGATGCTGCAAAGGATTTGAATGATAAGGCAATTGATAAAGCTGTGTCTGTGGCGGTAGAGGAAAAATCCAGATATATTGCTGATCGTATAGCCAGGACAGAGATATCCAGGGCTTGGGGTGATGGCTTTTTTGCGGAACACTTAGAAGATCCTGACGTGATTGCTTTTCGGTGGGATTTAAGCAGCAGGCACCCTGTATATGACATATGCGACATACATGCCAAAGTCGATTGTTATGGTCTTGGTAAGGGGGTTTATCCTAAAGATAAGTTTCCAAGGCGTCCTGCACATCCACACTGTCTGTGTCCTGTTACTCCTGTGTATATTGGCAACCTGGATATCGACGGAGTTCAGGAAGCTATGCTACTCCAAAATGCTAAATTTAATCCGAATGCAATTGCTAAGTACATTGACGGAGCTACAAGAAAACAACAATTATCATTGTTAGGAGCTGATGGATTGAAAGACTTTGAAAGGGATGGATCATGGCAGAATTCATTGCGATTATGGGCGGGACATGAGACGCCAACAACTAGATTAAAATAAAGGGGTGGTGGTCTGGATGCGTAAGTATCCTCAATAGCTATGACGAATAATGAAGAATATCTATCCGAGCTGTTCAATCGTGAGATTACGGATGATAGCATTTTAGCAACCTTGAATGCTAGTAATAAGGCCATAGAGAAAATGCTACCAGGTTTAGTATCTCGCACTGAAAAAATAATGGGCATGACCGATGAGGAATGCCGTGAAGAACTTAAAAAGAGAGGAATCGTACTATGACATTAGAAGAATTATTGGCGGCATTGGCTAATACTCCAGAAGGTTCTAAACTTGCTGAGGGTTTAAAAGCGTTAATAGCTGCTAAAGAGGCGGAGATTGCCGCTGCTTCCACTAAAAATAAAACTGGAAGCAAAGCACAAAAAGAGCTTGAAAAGAAGCTTAAAACCACAGAAGAAAAGCTATCCAAAGTGTTTGATATTCTGGGCATTGATGAAGATGATGACCTTGAAACCGCCCTTGCTGAGGCTGGTAAAGCAACTAAGGGCAAGAGCGATGACGCTTTACAGAAGCGCCTGGATAAGTTGGAAAAAGCACGTAAGGCAGAAAAGGAAGAGTCTGATCGGCTGTTAGGTGAAGAACGCGGTAAGCGTCATAATGCTACCAAGCGGCAAGAGTTATTAAAAGCTTTAACCGAAAATAAGGCTGCACGTCCAGAAGATTTGGTGGATATTTTATTCGGTAAAGTTGAGATTGGTGATGATGATTCTCTAACATTTACTGATGAGAAGGGCGTTGCCGTTAAGATTGCTGATGGAGTAAAAGGCTGGTTAGCTTCTCGCCCTGAGTTTGTCAGTAATGGTCAATTACCTGGTGGTGGATCAAATACAAATCCGTTAAGTACCGCTAAAGGTGCTGACGGTAAACCACTTAGTCTGGGAGCTGCTCTTGCTAAACAAACTGCAGATAATTCTAAGGTTGCGTTTGACGCTCAGACTCATTTCTTTGGTGGGAATGGTCAATAAAAATAATTGGAGGAAATAAAAAAATGAAATTTACTGAAACAAGTTACTCAAACAGGATAAATATCCTGGCGTTTACGGACCACTACGTTGCAGTACCCGTAATGGTAGATAGTACGGACGCTGCCATCGTGGTAAATGTTGATGGCAAAAAGATACTCCCTGCTGGTACCATAATTGGCGGTGGATTTTTGTCTAGCCTGACAGCAAAAGCAACAACTCAAAATGATGCCGATGCCGAGGGCGTACTGCTCTATGATGTTGATGTTACTTATGGGGATGCCCCAGGAGCAGCCGTAATTCATGGATTTATATCAAAGGCTAAGTTGCCTGCTGCGCCAGATGTTGCTGCAGTTACTGCACTTAGAGGTATAAAGTTCTTAGTATAATTTATAATAGCAAATCAAATTGAGCGACTATAAGTAGTCGTATTTTTTTATACCTAAAAATAAGAGGGGGAAACTAATAAATGATTTTATCTGATATCGTAAATGCCGAACAAATCGGATCGTATTGGGATACACTGCAGGAAACTGGCGGTAATACAGATCCATTCTTGGGAGCCGCATTGTTCCCAGCAAGAAAACAACTAGGATTACAATTGTCTTGGATTAAAGGAGCGAGTGGACTGCCTGTATCTTTGGCACCTGCCGCTTTTGATGCGAAAGCGCCTATACGTGACAGAATCGGCGTAAGTAAGATTGAAACCGAAATGCCGTTCTTCCGTGAAGCTATGAGCATTAAAGAACGTGATCGTCAAGATATTAATATCATGTTATCTGCTGCTAATTCAGCACTGTTAGAGCCAATTGTACGCAAAATATATGACGATGCTGCTGAATTGATTCGTGGTGCTATTGTTGTTCCTGAGCGCATGATCATGCAACTGTTGTCTACTGGAAAAATCTCTATTGCATCTGCTGTAAATGCTTTGACATATGATTATGATTACAAGCTTAAGGCAGCTCAGAAAAAGGCAATCACAGTGGCTGAGTCTAAATGGTCTGCTGTTGATACCGCTACACCAGTTACTGATATTATTGGGTGGCAGGATAATATGGAAGAGCTAACAGGGGTTAGACCGATTCGAGCGATTTGCACACGTAAAACATGGGGATACCTGTTGTCTAACAAACAGATCCGATTAGATATTCAAACGAATGGCACTACCGTAGTTACCGACAGTATTTTACGTAATTACCTATTCGACAAGGTTGGTATTTCTGTATCTGTATACAGCAAGAAATTCCGTATTGATAATGACACTAGCAAGTCCTATTTCCCAGACAATGTGTTTACATTGATTCCCTCCGGCAATCTGGGCAATACGTATTTTGGTACAACTCCAGAGGAATCGGATTTGATGACCGGCAATAATGCAGCTGCTGTACGAATCGTTAATACCGGTATCGCAATTACTACGTATCAAGAAGTTCATCCTGTTAATACCAACACTGTCGTTTCTGAAATTGTATTGCCTAGTTTCGAGCAAGGCGATAAAGTTCTAATTGCTACGGTTGCGTAATGGACGCTAGTACGAGAGAAACGGAGGAGGCATTACTCAATCTGAGCAATGCCTTTATCCGTAATAATAGGCTGGCAATAAAGACAGCATCCGTTGTTGTCCAAAGGCAAGCCAGAGCAAAACATAAATTTAGAACTAGAACTGGGGCGGCCGAGAGTGCCATTGAAACTCAGTTTGTCTCTAAACTAGGATTAGATGTTGGTTTTGTCAGGCTGAACAATAATGTAGCCTTACATGCTATGTTTATGCATGAGGGCACTAAGCCTCATATGATTAGAGCAAAAAATAAGAAGTCGTTACGGTGGGTTACGGCAGGTGGATTTGCTTTTGCTACAAGCGTGAGACATCCCGGGACTAAGGCAGATCCGTTCCTGTACAATGCCTTAGATGATTGTGCGGCTCGTATAGATGCTATCTTTGACAGATATGCACAACGAACGATTATGGAGAGTGGTTTATCGTGAGCTATAGCGTAGTTAGTAATTATAAGGATGAATTATTAAAAGATTTTGTCGATGAAGATTATATTTCTGATTCAGATGCCTATATAAACGATCTTGCCATTTCATTAAGTGTGTTTCCTTCGAAAATACCAATCCCTTGTCCTAATATTGTGAAGCGGTTATCAATAGCGTTGACATATCGTGATATTGCGCGAGACCGATCTTTAATGAATAGTGAAGGGGAAGACGGGAGAGACGCTTATGAACTGAAACGTGTTTATTGGGCGAAGGAAGTGGAAAGGCTGGAAGGATTAATCACAGCAGATGCGTTAACAGGTGGGAAAGACGGTCTAGGCGGTGGGTTAGCAACGAAAGTAACTTATCCTATGAGCGTTCCTATTTATCGATCATGAGCTATTTAATTTGGTGGACACTTTTAAAACATTTGCGAGACTTTGCCAAACTGCAGCCGGAAATGACTGGCATTGACGTAAGAGCAGGAGCAAAGAAGCCGAAAGACCCTTATCCATGTGTAGAGTTTATTTGGGATGATGAGGACGCGCAGAACCTATATAAGACTAAGGAAGGCGAACTTACAATTTGGTGTGACTGCTGGATAAAGAACTCTGATAAAGACCCAGCAGCGGGATATGAGGAATTATGTGCCATGCAAGAAAAAGCATGTGAAGTCATTGTACGCTGGACAGATGCGGTTATGGAAGAAATGAACATGTTTATTAATCTCGAACTAAATGGAATCGTGTCTGATGGCGAAAGCAATCGGCCACTATGCGGCAGCCGAATGGTACTAAAAATAAATTGGAAGAGGTGTGATTAGATGGCAAAAACAGCAACGCCAAGCGCAAAGAATATGCTGCTTGGTGCAGGTAAAGTATTTTTTGATCGCTGGGATAATGATGGGAACCCTACTGGGATTCGACATCTTGGGAATGTACCGACTTTTGAACTTAACGAGGAAGTAACTAAAATAACAAAAAAGCAGTCCATGTATGCTGCCAAAACAACCTATTTAGAGGTAGTTAGTGAGATTAAATCAACAGCTAACATCACGTTGGAAGAGTTTACACCAGAAAACCTTGCGATGGCTTTTCTGGGTGAGGAAGGCGTGTTACTGCAAACCGATGAATCTGTATCTGATGAAGCCTATATTGCAAGTCCAGGAAGAATCATACAATTAAAAGACGCTTACAACGTGTCAAAGGTAAGTATTAAGCCTGCATCAACACAAGTAGCGTCGATTTCACCAGCGGAGGCGTATGGTACAACCAATACCAGTAATGGTACTGTAACTTCCTCTGGGACCTATTCAGGAACAGAAGATGCAAATTACTATATTCGCATCACTGCAGCGCCTACAGTGGCAGGAACGATTGCGGGATGTACGTTTCAGTGGAAAAAAGAATTGGCCGGGGCTTATAGTATTGATGTGACCGCAGGAGCTACTGCTGCTACGTTAGAGCTTGGCGTTAAAGTCCTGCTAGCAGTAACGGGATCTCAAACATTTGTAGTCGGAGATATGTATAAAATAGTTGCAATGGCTCCAATGACTGAGTATGTAGAGGGTAAAGATTTTAAAACGGAAGCATCTATGCTCCGTGCCGGCTTAATCACCATCCCTGCAACATCAAGTATTACTGAGGGGCAAGCTGTTAAAGTGAGTTATGATAGACCAGCAGGGGCATACCCTAAAATTGCAATGGCAACGGTAGGCAGCGTAGAAGGGTATCTGCTCTTTGCGGGTGATCCTACAAAGGGACCTGCTTATAATGCAGACATGTGGCACGTTAATATTACGCCAAATGGTGCTCTTGGTTTTATTGGAGATGATACGGGATCTTTTCAAGTAACCGTATCTGTTCTAGATGATAGGGAAAACCATCCTGACGAACCTTTATACCGATTGATTAAATTGAATTAAGGAGTGACTGCATAATGAAACAGGAAAAAGAGTCATTGGATATACTGTTTCCCCTAAACTTTGATGATATTGGCGGAGAGAAAATAAATCTCCGCCCTTTTGTTTTTGGAAAATGGCCGGAGGTTATTGCTAAATCCGTTAGCATAGTAAAAACATTTTTAAAAGTTCTGAGCGAACGTGGCGAAGAGACGTTAGATATTAACCTAAGTGATGCTGGGATTGAAGCAAGTGCTGACCTATTTACAGTTGTTAGTGAGATCGTTATGGAAGGCGGAGAAGAATTATACGATATACTCGCTATAAGCGCTCGGAAGGATCGTGCTTGGGTAAACGAGTTAGAAGGCGAGGACGGTATAAAACTTCTTATCGGAACCATTGCGGTGAATAAAGATTTTTTTACCAAGAAGGTGGCCCCAATGCTAAAGACTGTGATGAAGAGTCGAAAGACAGCGGAGTTACCTGGGGAGCAGTTACCCAAAGATTAATTGAATCGGGACACGCCATGGAGGACATAGCTGAATATACAAAAGATCAGCTAGTCCTTTTCTATAGTGAGGCGACTAAACTAGAGGCTGCAAGACGTGCAGATTTTATTTATGACGTAAGAGCGGCGGTATGGGCAGATGGAAAAGAATTTGAAAAGATTGCTAAGGTTCTGGTTAGCATTGCAAAGGAGGAAAGCTAATGGCAAAGAATGTTAGGGTAAGGATCACAGGAGATAACCAAGATCTTCTCAATTCATTAGCTGGCGGACTAAAAGGATTGCAAGACTTTGCCGCGCAAGTTAACAGCATGAACATTAGACTTAACGAACTCCGCCAAAATGCTGACCGTGCCAGTGCCTCTCTAAACAACTTAGGAAATAGGCGCAACGGTTCTGGGGGTTCTGGTGGATCAGGAGGTTCGGGAGGATCTGGTGGACCGAGTAATGCTAGTTCAGAAATTTCACGCCTGAACTCTTCTTTAGGGGAAACGATTGCCAAGTGCGCTATAGTAGTGTATGCGCTAAAACAGGTAGCGGACGCGGCTATGTCCATTGTCATGCCTGGTTTCGACTTTACTAAAGAAATGGAAGCTAATGAGCTGGGTATTGCCGGTATCATACAATCCATGACACTCCTTAATGGAGAAGCTGTATCTTTCAGTAAGGCAATGGAAATATCTGCTGACCGTGTTGCTAAATTGCAAAAAGATGCCATTAGAACTGGTGCCACTTTAAAAGAACTTGTAACTGTTTATAGAGCTGTACTCGCTCCAGGACTAGGCGCAGACATGAGTTTGGATGAAATACAGACGATAACAACCTTAGGGGCTAATGCAGTTAAAGCAATTGTACCAGGAAACGGTGCCGCACAATTGCAAATGGTACAGGAGGTAAGAGACTTAGTACAAGGCGGTATACAACCTGCTTCTTCTACATTAGCAACTTCTTTAGGAATCACTGACGCAGACATAAAAAAAGCTAAGAATTCCACTGAGGGTCTATATGCATTCTTGTATGATAAACTGAAAGGGTTCCAAGATGTATCAAATGCTTTTCCAGATACGTTACAAGGGAAGATAGATAATCTACAAGAAGTAGCTGTAATAGCTAGTTCTAAGATAACGGAAGCTTTTGAAGAGGACTTTAAATATGCTTTATCTTACATCACAGGACTTTTTGGAGATTTAAATACGCAGACAGGTGAACTTGAACTAAATCCAGCTTTATTAACGGGCATACGTGATGTTCGCAACGAGCTTAAAGACTGGTTAGATATTTTAAATCAATTATATAAGAACCAAATGATGACAGACTCTGAAATTCTTCAAGGACTATCTGATATATACAAAACTATAAAAAATATTATTTCTTCTATGGTGGATTTAGAAACTTCCATAGAAAACTTATTAGGTATTGACGTATTAAGTAGCTTTTTCGGGCAGGGAATAAAAGACCTCCTGCATGACTTGCGAGAAGCGTCCGACATTATGGCAGAAGCTTGGCGTATTATATCTGGAAGAAAGAAAACGGTAGCATCTGATGGATCATCTTTAAGTCACCCTAACACAGCGTTAGAAGGTATCAGGGCAATACCGGCTACTGAAGATGATCGTAAAAAGTACGAGAAAGCTGAAGCTGATAAATTAAAAGCTAGGCATGAGAATGCCACTAAGGCGTTAGCAGAATCTCAGGAAGCTCTTAAATTAGCTGAAGCACAAATCAAGGCCGATGCAGAAATGGCTAAAGCCCAGATTAAAGCCGATGCTGCTCGATTGGATTCCTTACATCAACAAGGTACTTTAATAAGTGAAGCCGATTACGCTACAAAGAAAGCGGCTCTTGACTATAAACTATTACAGGTTGACCAGGAGTCATTGCAGAGAATCTTAGAAGTCGTAAATGGTACGATGTACAAAGATGATAAAACACAGCGTGAAAAGCAAGGCTCGTTAAACGAGCAAATTAAAGTAGCTACCGCAGCATTAGAAAGGTTTGGAGCTACGCTAACGGATGTGGAAACCGCTGTATCAACTGTATCTGGTGAGGGGAATGCTTGGTCACGTGAAGTTGGGAATGTCAATATTGAAGGTCTAAAAGATAATGCCAAAAGTGCAATTGATATGCTGGGTGCCTGGTTCCAAAAAGAAACAGGTAAGCAAATGACCGTTTCCTCTGGTCTTAGAGACTGGGGTGGTCACGTAAGTGGCACCAAGTTTGATGTTGTTGATGATTTTGTTTCTAGAGATTTAGAAGATAATAAAAATGGTATTCGTGATAGGATGATCGCATATGCAAAATCAATTGGCCTGCAAGTCCTTGACGAATATGCTGATCCTTCCGAAAGAGCAACTGCTGGACATTTAGACTTTAATGCAAAGGATTTTACTACTACCTTTGTTGCCCAAGCAAAAGCTAAATTTGAACCGATCTTAACGAAGAGTGGATTAGAATATCAAAAAGATATATTAGCTCTATTTGCTCAAGCTGATGATATAGCTAAACAACTTGCAGAGGTACACGGCGATGTTTCCAGCAGGCAAAAAGCGGAACTTGCTGCAAAATATGATGAACAAATCACAAAGTTCAAATTAAATAGCATGGATAATTTAGCTAAAATGACACAGGAGTTGAAGGATTCTGAGTTTGCAAAGCTTGATTTTGCTCAAGCACAGAAAAACCTAGAAATCGCCAACGAGGAAATGGTTACTGTCCAGATTGATCTGTTGAATAATATGGCCGATGGTACGAAGTCCGCGTCTCAGGTGAGCGATGAATATGCCAAGCAGTATAATGGTAAAACGCAAGCTATCCTTGCTGAGTTGCAGCGGCAGTTGGCTACTGCTGGTGATGACCGGGAACTTGCCAATAAAATCCGTGCCACTATTCGCGGGATTAGCGATAAGTTAAGTACGTTTTTTGATGCTGTGATCCAGCGTATTGATGCCGAGCTGCAAAATGAGATTTCGATGATCAACGCTGATCGCGGCTTGACTAGTATGCAGAAGTCGGATGCCATTGATGCGGTGACGAGGGTGGCATATGCTAAGAAGGCGGACGAACAGAAAAAGAAGGCGGATGAACTCCGCGATGCTGATAGAAGAGTTGGCACCAATTATAACGCTACTACTATTATTGATCTTGAAAAATCTGCTGAATTAAATCGCAGACTTGCCGAGACTCCAACTCTTCTTGATAAAATTCACCAATCCAGCAAGCAGGCTTTTGAAGATGGCTTACTTACGTTCCTCACGGATGGTATAACGCAATGTAATTCTCTTGGGGAAGCCTTTCGTAATTTAGCTAACTCTGTTCTACAGTCAATTCAAAAGATTTATGCCGAGGCAGTAACTAAAAATATTATGAGTATGTTGGGGTTAGGCGATGTAAATTCGGCAACCCCTACATTTACGATGCCTACCCAAACGGTACCTGCTTTTGCTGAAGGTGGTTCAATGGATAGCGGTTTAGTTAAGGGACCAGGGACTAGCATAAGCGATAGCATATTAGCCTATGCATCTAATTTTGGAAAGTTCTTGAACATATCAGATGGTGAGTTTGTTATGAAAGGTGCAGCGGTTAAATCGTTAGGCGTATCCGCACTGAATGCATTAAACAATGGTGTTGATCCGCGCCGGATATTTAAATCATATGCTACTGGTGGAAGTTTGATGGGAAATTCGGTAGCTTCTATGGCAGGACCACAAGATATTGCTGCTTCATTGCAGTCTGGAGATGTTAGTGTACCTCTAAAGGTTGTCAATGTAACAGATCCTAATGAAGTTGGTCGCTATCTTCAAAGCCGCAATGGAGAAAAAGTAATGGTGAACTTTATGAAAAATAATTCTGGCATGGTCCGCCAAATCTTAAACATACGAGGCTAATTGACTTAAAACGGCAAATAATGGTATATTGTAGTCAAAAAGGGTGATTGATTTGAGGAAAGTCGCGCTCATTTTGAGTTTGATTATGTTATGGGGAGTGACTGTGGTTAGTGCAGAAATAACAAGAGGAATAGATACTTTTACTGAAGGAGTGACTATTAATAGTGGAATTAATGCAGATCCTACAAACCTAAAGTCGCTTTATTTCAGTAAAATTATTCAGCCTAATGCAGTGGTAGATTATGAAATTCAGGCAACTAGGATAAATTTAAAAGATTTCATTTTTTTAGATACTTTTATGGAAATAAATATTGACAATTATTCTGTTCAAAAGATAGCTGTTAAAGAAGCAAAAAAAATGTCCTTGGTTAACAAGAACGATATATATTCAAATATTATCGTTTCAGTGCCAAACGGTATAGTTCAAGAAATTACGTCTGCAAAACGTATTGCATTGAGATTTCAAACTGCCGCAGGATCATACGTCTACGTCCTCCCCGATCCCGTGCTAGCCGAATGGCAGCAAGTAATCAACACCGAAAAGTAACGCTGGTATCTGAATTGAAGCAGCAAACAAATGGACATTGTAATATTATGTATAAATATAAATCCCCAAAAGTTCATTTCGTCTTACTTTTTTGATTATTTTCGTATATAATAATAATAAAAGGAAAAGGAGGTTCTGGAAATGAAGTATAGTGCATTAGAAGTTGCAAAATATATACTAACGTATTGTTTTAAGGCTGACACTCCTATCAGTAATTTAAAATTACAGAAACTCTTATACTTTGTGCAAGGAGAATTCTATAAAGAAAAAGGAGAACCTTTATTTACAGAAGATATCTCAGCATGGCAATTCGGTCCAGTGGTTCCAGATGTTTATTATGAATTTTGCGTTTATGCAGGAACACCTATTTTAAATTCATATACAACTGAAATCGGATCCGAAGACAAACAGCTCATTAATTCAGTTATTAAAGCCAAAGTAAAGACACCTACATGGAAGTTGGTTGAGGAAACGCATGCTGTTGATACCCCCTGGTATGAAATTTACAATAAAAAAGGTAATCGGTCAGTCATACCCAAAAACTTGATTTTTGATTATTTTTATGCGACAGGTACTAACTAAGCATGAACGAGGAGGAAGAAGAGAAGAAGCAAAATGAATTAAATAATTACCTGCGTGATTTATCTGCTGATTCATATAACGATGAGAAGCTTATTGATAAATCACGCATTTTATTGAGCATTTACGATGGTAAATTTAGACATTCATACTCTCAAATCCTTGGAGTTATTTTTGATATAAAAAAGCAAGCAGAGAATAGTCATAATCAGTCTTCTGTTTCATTGGATTACTTATCAGATAATATTCAATCATTTAAAAATATTGTAATTAAACATGATGACTTTAACAAAAAAGCAACGCCTCTGAGTAAATTGTATGATCATGTTATGCTAGAAATTTCTCGTTTGAACTATATTGGAATTTTAAGTGGCAAACAAAGTGACTTGGAAACAGGAATCAGAGACAGCCAAACAAAACTCGAAAGAGGTACTCAAAAGCTTGATGATGAATCAAAGAAGCTGGAAACTGCTAAAGCTAGTTTGGATAAAACCATAGAGGAAACCGAAAATTTAAAAACAGAGGTAGTTACCATAATCGGCATATTTGCAGCTATCATGCTTGCATTTGTAGGTGGAATGAATTTTACAAGTGCAACATTAACTAGTATGCATCAGTCCTCTATATATAAAGTTGCATTTATTTCTGTTATTTGTGGATTCACATTTTTTAATACCATTCTTTGCCTGATGTATATTGTTTCAAGAATGACAAAAAGAAATATTTATTCTCAATGTAATAATGGTGATTGTATTGATGGTCAATGTGAGGAAGCTTGCGGTTTAGGAACTAAGATCAAGAAAAGATTACCCTATGTTTATTGGATAAATAGCATATTGTTATGGGGTTTAGTAATTGTAGTGTTGGCATGGTTCATAGAAGTTAAGACAATTGCTGGATGGGTAAGATCTTTAGTTTGGCGTACATTTAATTAGATTGGACAGACTGAAGTGTATTTGAAATTAGCCTTTAAAAACATTTAAAGATAATTCTACTTATAATCTAAGTGGCAGCAAGTCGTTAACAAAATAAATAAACAAGTAACAACCCTCGGACAATTCTGGGGGTTTTGCTATGCCCATAATATATACGGAGGTGATCCAATGGCAACCTATAACGGTACAGCAAACAGCGTCCTTGAACTACTCAAGGGCGTTGTTGCTTTTTTAACGGATCCGGCTAACTTTGATGCTGGGAAAGCATGGACACTCATGTCCCCTGTAACACTTGCTAACATTGACACCCTGCAGGAAGTCATTCTAAAAGGTGCAGGAGATGGTGCAGATGAAATTTACGTAGGCATGAAACTTGTCACCACAGGAACACAAATTGACATTGTACTAAATGGTTTTGCTGGATATGACGCTGGTCTTGCATGGAGAGAACAACCTGGTGCTATTACCCAGACGAGCTTACCAACCATACCGCTGGTATCGAATACCTTCATGACCTTTTGGTTAAGCGCAAATTCAAGCAGGTTCATCCTAGTAATCGAATTATCCACTCAATATGAATCAGCCTATTTAGGCCTCATGAAGCCGATCGCCATTGAAAATCAGTACCCATATCCCTTAGTCATTGGTGGCAGTGCTTATGAAGGGGTGCTATGGACCGATACCAGTACAAACCATAGTTCTTTCATCTGCCCCGGAGCAGGTACCTATACATCCTTAGCCATCCGAAGACCAGACGGCTCTTGGCGGCTGGGTAAAAACCAAACCCTTGGAGATTTATGCGTCTGGCCCACCAATATTGCGCCCGTCAGAACCCTTACCGTATTTGATGATGTACTTACGTTAGAAAATGTTATCATGTACCCCCTTTATCTATACGAGAATAACCCCATTGGCATGATTGGTCAATTTGATGGCGTGTACTGGATTGGCAATCGGGAAGACTTAGCGACCAAAGACGGCGTCATTTATAATGGCAAGACCTATAAAGTATTCAACAACATTCAGCGCCGGGACAACGATTCCTACTTTACCATAGAGTGGTTTTAAAGGTGGTGACATTATGCCATACATTAAAGGTAAGGCAACCAGTTTACAGGATTTACTGGACAAAACCGTTGCGTGGGCAACCGATACTGAAATCCACGGTGACGATGCTTGGGAATTGGTGAGGAATGATCCTTGGCCGAGAGGCACGATCTTTAAGGCGAAGGGCGTCAATGGAATCAACAGCTGCTATATTGGAATCATGCTAGTGACCCACGTCAAGGGAGAATCGTATCGTAATTGGCTACTACAGACGAAAAACCTGTTAAGACACTTTGTAACGATACCCTCACTTTTTTTAGACACATCTGCAATCATTCACACCAATGGTGCAGATAACTTTGATGTTCTGAAAGATAAACTAGATGCTACTAAGGGAAGAAACAATTATAAGTTATATGACATTGATATCGTAAACACCAGTGGAACCTCTCTCGCCTTTGGAGTATTTAAGCAGTACAATGACGGCTTAGATTGGCATGAACAGCCTGGGTGCATTGAATTTGGTGACCTGGGACAATACCCGATGTACTATTCCATTACGGGTGGTCATACAAACGTAGCTCCTCCCCTTTATCCAGGCGTTGGTTACCCTGGATTTGGAATGCCCAGCGGTGAACCTTTAAGTGGATATTTTGATTATTGGTTAACAAAAGACGCAAGCCGAATAACGATTGTAATTAAAAACAGAGAACAGTGGGATATGGGCCATGCTGGAATGCTGATTCCGTTTCACGCTAATATGCAGTATGCCTTTCCTGCCATTGCTGCAGGATCGTGCACTGGCTTACGAACGGTTGGATCTTCAGATGTTAGTGGTGTTACGAAAGGGAGTAAAATCGACTACTCTTACAATAGTAATGATATGTCTAGAAGCATGCCTTGCGCTCCATGCATAAATACAGGCACAAAAACACCAGAACATTCACAACTTAGTCTTTGTTTGCCGGATGGAAAATGGAATTTTTTTAGTAATTGGACACAAGAATTTAAAACAAATAGCAGTAGTGGTACTTATTTTACCTATGAAAGACCCGTGAGAACGGTAACTGGTAATATGCTAAAACCGACCCGTAAAGATCTAACGCAAGTGTCAACGATTTTAGGCGATGATACCACGATCACAATAGAACCTCTTGAACTCTTTCAAGAGAATACTAGCCAAGGAAGCACTAATATGTTAGGAAGAATATGGAATATGTATTGGCCTGGGGATCCATACAATCGGTACGGTGAAGTAGAAATAAACAATCAGCCCTATTTGCTATTGCCAAACTGCTGGGAAGAACGAGCATGGCATTTGCCTTCCTTTAATAAATTCGAAACCCCAGAAAACCTATTAGCGACAAGCAAGGAGATCATCAAATACGGGAAACAATTTAAAATGCTAATACGATTGGAGGAATAAACATGGCCTATTCTAAAGTTACTATCAATAATCCTAACGAATTCTTGCTAGCTTTAAGAGCCTTTGCTGTTGCGAATGGCTGGACGACACTAGTGGAAGCTGATGACCTCCCTATTGACGGCACAGCGACAACCGACGGTAAACGCCTTGTGATGAAAAGTCCTAGCGGTGAAACGTATGCACACTTTAGAGCTGCAAACGGCAAAAAGATATTTAATACCCACACGACAGCCGGGCATATGTACGGTGTTGGTTTAACGTGTTCTGCAGGGTTTACGGAAATCCCGGCAAGCGGTAAATGGTATGATCAGCCAGGGGTAACTAAAAGCGCCTCCAGCGAAGTAATTGGCGTAGGAATTCCATTGCATACCGGGATTGCATGTGATGTGTATTTTAACCACATTGCAGCTCCTGCAGAGCTGATCATAGCCTCGGTGGAGTTGTATCCTGGATTATTTCAACATATCGCTGTAGGAGAACTGCAAAAGATTGGATCATGGACAGGCGGTACAATCTATAGTGCCAGCTGCAGCAGTTCGAAGATGTTTCCAACTGCTCTTGCTCAGGGAACCATCGAAGCTACCTGCGGTCATTTATTTGGCGTTAACACGGATGCTAATACCTTTTTACGGGCGAATATCGATGCAGCTCCCTTACGGACTCCAGAAGTATTGTGGGCTGGATGCGCTCCTGCTGCAGGATTTGGCTATACGGGTAAACGTATTGCTTTATCAGTTGTCAATCGTAACGCCTTAACAACAGTTCCTAAAATTCCCCATTACGGCTATCTACAGTCCCAATCAGCAACGGACTATGGCAGAAATGTAAATACGCTAAATTGTATTTCTGTAAATCTGCCAATTGCCGTTTATGTACTGCGTGATCCGGATGGGTTGGAAAACTATAGCCAATGCGGATACATTCCAGGAGTGTACTGCATATCCACTCGCAATGTGGCTCCTGGCAGTATCTATAGTGTAGACTATCCATCCTCTGGAGTGAATTATCAAGCATTGCCCCAGACGAAAAGGGGAGGAACTCTTGGGTATGATGGATTGGCGATCAAGCAGTAAGGAGGCATTGCAATGGCTGATACCATCTCGTTTATGTACTCAGACCCGACACTTACGACTAGCGGCAGCGCCTCTTTAAAAGGAGATACGGGGGCTGCCGATCTTACAAGGCTGTTTTATAATGCCAATCAGTCCATCATTACTAACAATAACTTTACCTGGGGATCATTAAAATACAGTAACAAGACTTGGGGAGAAACAAAGCCTTTACTGTATACCAATCCCGCATACGACTATTTTTGGGATATTGAAGCATCCTCTTTTATCGTAACCGATAATACGGGTGCAGTAACGGAACTCTCCCCGATTCACACCATCAAAGAGTTACAAGTTTCCTGGGGAGTGCTAACTAGCATACAGTTTATGAAACGCCGCATTAAAATTGAGGACCTGTTTCTAAAGGCTTTGAGAGATGATGCGAAAAGGGATTCTTACTTTGAGTCAATCGGTAACCTCATGTATAACGATTACTTAGAAGATAGTAGTCAACACGCTATCTTTAATCGGCTTTCAGACTACGATACGGCTTATGCATCAGAAATGAACACGCAAATGGAAGAGCTTCATGGAGAAATTATGTTAGAAACCATACTCATTCCAGATATGGCAGGACTGCAAGTTAGTAACAGGTACCCGTTGGATATAACAGAGGGGACCTTGGATATGCATCCTGAAAGATCCGAAAACAAGAAACATGGAACCAAATTTAATGAGGGACATTGGCTAATGATAGCATTGTTCGCTCAGCAGCTATTAAGTTCAGACAGTAAAATCATTTATGAACCGTGGATGCTATACGCTACGTTTCAGTGGTATTTTAACACGGTCCATGTTGCAACGAATAACAGGCAAATCTTTGATTTATCTCCAAGGTGGTGAGAAAGTTTGGCTACACAAATATCTGAAACCCTTGAGTTTAAAACCCAAATCCATAGATCATGGGAAAACATCGAGCAGCGTATGGCGTTGCGGAAATATCCAAGGCGATCCGTATCCTATGATTATTATGGAATGACGGCATCCCAAAGTCAGTATTTACGTGCCTTATCCTATGCGAAACAAAATGAACAAATAGAAATCCCCTTATGGCAAGCTGCCTGCAGGTTAACCGAAAATGCTTATGCTAATCACTCCATCCTGCATGTAACGCCCCAAGACCTGTGGCAATTTAGAGGCTGCAGCGGGATAATCTTTTGGCATAATGATACAAGTGGTGGAGAGCGATATTTTACCAATGCGATACATGGTGACGGATCCATTCAGTTAACGGAAGTCATCGAACGGAATTATCTGAGTAAACAGATTGCTATCCTGCCTGTATCCTATGGGTATTTAAAACCAGAAGATGATTACTCTTCCTATACGGATTCACATGTAACGATGCAATTAAACGTTGACTTGCAATCGGATTATGCAAAGATTTATTTGCCAACATCATTAGACGAAAATCATTTTGAAATTTGGGGAACAAAAACACCTTTTCAAAATGAAATTCCTGCAAGTTACGCTGGAGTAGACCTGTTTCCACTTGCCCCGTCATGGACCAAAGATTTATCATCCAATTTTACTAGGAACGCTACTATGCTGGATAATACGAGCGGGATTGTAAAATACGACTTAAAAAGTATAAACGGATCGGAAAACAAAGAAATTGAATATGTTCTTGCCACCAGGTCGGAAATTAATAACTTCCAGCGTTTTTTTACAAAATGTAAAGGTCGCTGGAAGTCTTTTTATGCACCTACCTGGCTAAGTGATATGGTGCTGGTGGAAGATGTGCCGAAAGGCCAATCCTATATGATGGTAGACTGGTCTTTGTACTGGAAGTATTACACAAGCATGGTACGGCGGAAACTGATCGTTGTATTTTTAAAATCAGGAAGCGTAAGGACAATACGAATTGCTGGATACTCTACCGATGAAACAGGCAAGTTTGGCAAGGTATATTTAGATTCGCCAATCAGTGCAGAACTACTTAAAAAAGATGTTGTGATGATATCCTTTCTGTGCAGATATCGATTTGATAGTGACACACTGACAACGGAGTATGATACCACAGGGACTGCCACGATTTCAACGGTTCTTACGGAGGTGACGATATAACAATGGCAGATAGTAATATAACAGCATATGAAAATTCAATGCAAGACGGCATTCCTTTGGAGTGCTATAAATTTGTGTATGGCAGCACTACGTATCTATATACCTCAGACCGGTTTGATGTATCCTTACAGGTGGTGACGAATGGGTTAACCAGTACGGAACACTATACTGCAAACTATATCAAGCGCAACGGAATCAAGCCATCCAGTCAAGGCGGGGATTCAGCAGTCACCATCACCGTGGATAAAGATAACGCTGTTGCTGCTTTGTTTAAAGGATCACCACCTAGTAAACCCGTCATGCTAACGGTAATGCGTTTGCATGATCAAGATCATTCTGTATATGACAAAGTCTTTGTTGGTGAAATCACGCAAGCTGCTTTTCAAGATTCTGAGTGTACGCTAACCGTAAAAATAGAAAACTGGTTATCCCGTAAGCTGCCTAACTTTATGAGGCAGTTTTTTTGCTGCAATATTATTTATGATGCTTCTTGTCGTTTGCATAAGGCTGATTACGCCAAAGAAATATACATTGATAGTGTGATTGCTTTAACGGTCACCTCTGCCAATTTAGCAAGTTATGGCGATCAGTATTTTGCTGGTGGATTGATGTATTATGGCGAGGATGTCCGCATGATCAGCAGCAATGTGGGTACAAAATTAACATTGAGATATCCGTTCCCCACAACACCATTAGGGACCGTTACCATATACCCTGGCTGCGATGGTCTATTTAAAACCTGTGCGGCAAGATTTCATAACACTCTTAATTTCTCCGGTTGCCCTTATGTTCCACCACAGAAAAGTAATGATGCTAAGGTAGGCAATGGCGTATACTGGGTAGACTCATCCGTTGTAAAACGTGATACCGATGGATATGTTGGGACTATTTCCATGTAGGAGATGATAAATTATGGCTATGAATCCGTATGTAGGATGGGGCGTAACGACGCTCTTATCCTATTTTTTAAATAAGAGTAACAACAGCTCTTCATCAAGCAGTGAACCCGCTGAATTAAGCGCGGAGGCTTCAGAACTTGGCACTCCCGTACCAGTAATTATGGGAAGATCGATACTTAAAAGCCCTTTAACGATTTATTATGGTGGTTTTAAATCAAGGGCCTATACCGAAACCTATTCCGCACATGCTAACTTTTCAGCATGGCCGATCATATTATCAGCATTGGCTGTATGGGCGTCTTCTGCGATTACAGGAGCATCTATTACAGGTACACCTCATAGTCATGGATCCTATGCACCACCTCCAGGAGAGCACAAGCACGGGAATAAGGAAAGTGTTGGTCCGCAAATATTGATGCTATTTGTAACTTGGTTGCTAAACTGGCTCATTAATGGACGTAACTTAAAAACAACAATTCAAAAAGGATTCAAGTACTATCTAGGCTATCAAATGCTATGCTGCGTATCTGGCACCGATATTCGATTACGGGGCTTGTACATTGGCTACGATGCGAACAGTGAATACGATAATAACGGAGCCGTATGGACTGGCAATATATCGCGAGAAGATCATTTGACTGCACCCTATGTAATTAGAGTTGATAAAGAGGAGCTATTCGGTGGGGTGGATGAAAATGGTGGCTTTGTAGGTGATGTAAGAATTTATTTAGGCGGTGCAGATCAACCCACTGATCCCTGGATGATCGAACAAATGAGTGCGGATTCGGTGCAGGAAGAATTGCGCGGTCTTACTCCTGCCTATCGACCATTTGTAAGCCTGGTTGTCCCTGTTGCATACATCGGTAAACAAGCGTCAATCCCTACAACATGGGTTGATGTGCAATGGATACCAAACCGTTTAGGGTTAGGGGGAATCGGAGATAATGACGCGAATCCAGCAGAAGTAATTTATGAAATGCATGTTAATAATGAATGGGGGCTTGGAAAATCACCGGAATTGTTAGACGTTAATTCCCTTAAGGCAATTGGTGCAGTATTAAAAACAGAAGGGTTAGGAATCACCGTTAAAATCACCAGCAAGACAGAGGTAAAAACGCTCATTGATAACATCTGTGAGCATTTAGATATGGTACGATACGCGGATCCCATGACAGGGAAGTTGACCTTTAAGCTCATTCGGGATGATTATGCGATTGATAACTTATCCATGATTGATGAAACCATGTGTAGCTCCATTGATTTTACCCGGGTTGTATGGTCAAGCTCTGCAGGTGAAATTGTTGCTAAATATTCGGATAGCTCTTCTCTGTATAATACCAGTACGGTAATGGAAAACGACCCTGCCATCATTGAAGCCAACAATGGCGATCGAAATTCTCAGGATATCGATTTTACCTACTTTACTACGGCAAAGAATGCAGCATGGGCAGCAAACAGGGAGCTCAAGCAACAAGGCTTTCCTCTTGCCTCCGTAAAATTGGTTTGCAATCGCAAAGCAGCAGCCTATCGCCCTGGCGATGTATTTAAACTCAATTGGAAGCCTTACGGCATATCCAATTTGATTATGAGGGTGAGTGATATTGATTTAGGCGATTTTATTACCGGCGAAATCACCCTAGAAGCCATAGAGGATGTCTTTGGTGTTGGCAAAACAACGTATGGATCCAATGACACGACGTCCTGGACAAAACCGCCAACATACCCTACAGGAGTGCAACACTTTCGATATTTTGAAGCACCTTGGGAGCTCTTACAATCCAAAGAAAGCTATGTGTATGCTGCAGCTGTATTGCCCGATAGTCTTACGGAAAAGTGGAATCTATGGCGGTATAAGGATTCCTCATGGCTCAAAACAAACGGCATGACCAAATGGACACCAGCAGGGCAGCTAGTTGGAACCCTTGCAGAAGAGGGTGAGGTGGAAGATGTCGTTGGTTTTGAGGTAATCAACTTAGGGGGAATGCTGGATTTAGCACGGCGCAGTACCGAGTCAGGTATCCAATTAGCACGCAATGGATCCAGAATCATCATGATTGACAATGAGATCATGGGCTGGGGAACCATATCACAGCTTGCGAATGGTAACTTTAAAATATCTAATATTATCCGTGCGACGTATGATACCGTGCCAGCTGTTCACACACCTGGCTCTATCGTATATTTCTTGGATTATGGGTATTATGGCAATGTGACTACTGGCGGTCCTGTGTGTGCTGCTGGTTATACCGTAAACGAGCAGTATAACATTACTACCGCTACTGCTTATAAGGAAGAAGCCTTTAATAGTGCTAGAAATACAAGGCTTGTCACCGTTAGACGCTCAGAACGACCTGCTCCGCCAGGGCGTATTCGCATGACCAGTCATTTACAGGCATCCGTCCCTAGACTGATAAAAGCGGCTGGCGATGTAACCATATCCTGGGCAGTGCGCAATAAAACAGCATCCCATGGGTGTGTGTCACAGGATGATCTAACGGATTACTATTCTGGACAAGGATTTCATGCTCCGGAAGGGTTAGAGACAGTGGTAAGGGCTTACCTTGGAAGCACGCTGATTCACACTGAAATATTGTCTCAGACAGCAGCAGGCGAAGGGGAAATTGATCCTGTGACTCCAACGACCGGCACTTACACCTGGGCGCAGCGTTGCTTATATCGTATGGACTTTACACAAGATACCACGATCACCATTGGATCCAAATTAGATGGGTTAGAGTCCTATCAAAGCCATAGCCGGACTTTTGCGTGGAAGCCTCCCTATATTGTGGATGCCTGCGCTACGGAAGAAGAGGCGAGGGGAATTATAGCTCGTATTTACAGCAACGGGAATGTAACAGTGGTCTTTGATGATGCTACACTCAATAAAACAATTCCTGTTACTTCGATGCCGTTAATCCTGTTAGGTACTGTTTATGAAACGGAACAGGAAGATGCAATACTAGCCCAAAATGGCAAATGGGTGGTACCAAACGGCATGGCAGTAGCGATTACAGGAGCTACTGCCTATGATGTGATACCTTTATCGAATGGCTACATTGCTCTCAGTTATTTGAATCCGGACGAGCTGGGATCCCTGATCGCGTATCAATACAATGGATCTATTTTTAATCAAATTAGCATACCGAATTTTTAAAGGCAGGTGATTTACAATGGCTACAGAAACACCGAATATAAAACTGAAACTCATTGAAGATACAGATCTAGTCAATCAGGATTTAATCAATGCCAATTCCTTACGCCTAGAGAATGAGCTAACGACGGTTAGAACGAATATAGCCACATTAAACGATAATGTGGGTAAAGTGGGCAGTAAGAAAGTGGATGAAGCCAGTAGAGTAAATGGTGCATCTCTAGTATGGGATACTGCGCTGGATCAGTATAAACATACAGTTATTACTGGGGGAGGTGGTGGTGCATCGTCGGCAGCGGATGTATCTAATACTCCAGCTGGTAATATATCGTCGGAAAATGTTCAGGATGCAATATATGAGTTGGACACGAAGAAGGCTAGTGTAGATTCTCCTTCATTAACAGGTACGCCAACGATAAATGGCAAAGCCATAGTCGCTACTGATGATAGTAGACTTACTGATGAAAGGGTTCCTGTCGATGATAGTGTAACTGATGCTAAAATCGGTAATCGCACGGCTGCAGATGCCACGCCTCCCACTAGTTTAACATCTACATTACTTGGTCACCTAACAAACATTTATAGTATGTTTAAACTGATTACTGGTAAATCAACGGGTATATTGCCTCCATCTGCATCCTTAGAAACATTGTGGACACAAGCTGATATAGGGACTTTATTCATCTCTGCGGGATCTACTTTTAGCCCTATAACGCGAGCAGGGCGTAATAAGACCTACAATAAGATTTTTGTAGATTGTCATGGGGAAACACCTACATCTTTAGTGCTTACTATCTATCACGATGGCGCCTTACTTTATACCTCTCCTGCAATTATCCAAGATGAGACTTCCTTAAATGTAGCATTGAGTATTACAGGAGAACAAAAAGTACAAGCGTTTGTAAGTAATACTACAGGGCTGACAAAAGGGATTAGCGTTAGTATTATGCAGGTGAATCGATAATGGCGTGGGTACGTGAACCGAATAATATAGTGCCTATCATGACTAGCAATACTACGCCTAGAGGTGTAGCCTTTGCTAGCTCAGAGGGGGCCGCTAATGTGGCAGCAGCAGCATATAATAATAATTTAGGAACTGCTTGGTATCCTAAACAGTCTCCATTAACGCCACCACCTTGGAAGCTTGGCTATGAGTTTGTAGAGCCGGCAAGAATTTATGGGTATACAATTTTATCTTGGATCTTGGTTGGTTGGGCACCTAAGAACTGGACATTTGAAGGATGGACAGGGACTGCTTGGAAAGTTTTACATACTCGGACAAATATAACAGCATGGTCTACTACTACACCAAATAGATATTTGTTTACCAATACTGAAAAATATCTAAAATATCAACTAAATGTGACTGCATCAAATACAACTAACACTTTATGGATATGTAAACTGGAGATGTTGGGAGATCCTTTACCAGAGCCAACTGCTAACTTGTTAATACCTCAAGCAATAGGGTGTTTTTAGATAGTACCGTTTATTAATGTAGGAGCCAGGTGAGGCTCTATTTTTTATGAGGTGATTATGAATAGATCGCGTGAACCTTGCTGACTTATGGTCAGTATTTTTTATGTTTATTTTTAGGGAGAGGTGAGAGGATGGATTTTGAAAACTTATTAAAAGCAGTTATAAAGGCAGGGCAAAGCCTTGCTGATGCCTGGTTGTTTAAAATGGTGGTAGCGTTAGTAATAAGCACTGTTACTAGTGTACATGGAAGTGCATTAATCGCATTTGCTACGCTGGTATTTATTGATTTGCTAACTCGGTGGATTGCTTTATGCTACACGCATTTAAAGGATTGCGGGATGGAGAATGATTTATTGAGTTGTATTCTGGACATTCCAAAGGCGTTTAAGGCGGGGTATATCAATAGCAATGCCATGAAACATCGATTTGTTGGTAAAATCATTGTCTACATAGTACTAACCTTTATGGCTGTGAAAACGGATGAACTGCTGCAGCTCTCAGGTGAAACGGCATTGATACTGAAAGTAACTTGGGTGTACCTGGCAGCAACAGAAGCCATTAGCGTGTTGGAGAACTTAAGAGATGCAGGAGTTGAGCAAGCTAACGGCCTGCTTGACTTTTTGCGGAGCCGGTTGGCTGTATTAGTGGAGAGATTTAAGCAAAAATAAAATTGGAGGAATTTATTATGCGTATTGTAATTGATCCAGGTCATGCAGGGAGATTGACAGATCCGGGGGCTGTATCGCCCTTTACAGGATTAAGAGAATCCGATGTTGTTCTATCAATGGCGTTTATGGTCCAGCGCTATCTGCAAGCGGTAGGATATGAAGTTTTGTTGACCAGGACCCAGGATGAGCAGCCAGAAACCGATGATTTAAGCTATCGCACTAACTTAGCAAACTCTTGGGGAGCTGACTTATTTATTAGTCTGCACTGCAATAGTGCAGGTAGTTCATCGGCTAAAGGCTACGAAGTTTGGACATCACCAGGGCAGACCCAGGGAGATATTTTAGCAACAAAAATATTTAACCAGATTGCAAATGAGTTTCCGGATCGAGTAGGTCGAACTGATTACAGTGATGGTGATCCAGACAAAGAAAGTCGATTCTACGTGCTCATGTATACAGATGCACCTGCTTGCTTAGTTGAGACGGCATTCATCTCCAATGAGGACGAGGGACAATTGTTGGCAAATCCAACTTGGCAGGATCGGTATGCTAGAGCTATTGCGCGAGGTATCACTGATTATGTAGGAGGTTTATAAAGATGATTAATCTAGATGTAAGCAAGTCGTTTATCGCAAATAACTGGAAATATTTCATGGGGCTAGTCGTTATACTGGCCCTTTTGTTTTGGGGCCGGCAAGAATACCAGCAGTGGAAGCAGCACATCATTGATCAAGCGCAGAAAGCAAATACTCAAACAGTTGTTACATTGCCGACTCAAGTGATAAACACTAGTACAGAAACAATCAGAGAGGTTGCTGTACAAGCTCCAAGCCAGGAGGGGGCTATTCTCCAATTCGTAGAGCGACAAGGTAAGGTAATTGCTATAGTAAATGGTCAAGAGATCGAGGTTCCAAACGTATCCGGTCAGCCTGACGTAAAGATAGGCGAGAATGGAGAGCTTAGATTTTCAACGTCATCTACTACTAAAATAGATGTTACCGACATGGCAAATGCTCAGGCAAGACTGATTGCTAACCAAGAACTAGAAAAACAGGCTAAAATAAATGCTGAGGAAATGAAAAAAGAAAAATCCTCCCGCAAGAAGGAACGTATTGGATGGATACTTGGGACTGCTGCAGGAGGATATTTACTGACACGTTAGAATTACAGCCGTCTACCTTATTTAGGTGGACGGCTCTTGTATTTTTAGGCTGCTTTACAAAAATGGTATATTTAGGGTATCATAAGTATAATTAGTCCACATGGTAATAAGGAGTGTTTCACATGTCTTTTCAACTTCCAGTTGTTGTTACTGATGATTTTTTAAATAGAATAAAAGCTTCACCTATTTCTGCACTAAATGAATTATTGTGGAATGGTCTTGATGCCGATGCTAGTATTGTAGATATTAGTTATGAAGCTACATCTATGGGAGCAATAGAGCAAGTAATTATAAAAGATAACGGGCATGGTATCGATTTCAGCACAGTAAATCAAACATTTGGTTTTTTAGGTGGATCTAAAAAACAACAACAATGTAAAACTCAAACTGGAAGAGCAATGCATGGGAAAAAAGGATCTGGCCGTTATTTAGCACTATCAATTGGTCGCAACATCACTTGGCAGAGTGTATACAGAAAAGAAGATGGTCAGAATTACCGCTTTGAGATTAATTGTGATGCTGATAATCCTAATATTTTTAACATATCAGACGAGAACCCCACGGATGCACATACAGGTGTAGCTGTTGTGATTACTTGCATCCGAGAAAGCGTCTCTAACCAATTAAACAATAGAGAAAAACTGCTCTTAGAATTAAATAAAACATTTGCTCCGTATTTACTTACTTTTACTGGAATTAAAATTGTTGTTGATGGACTACAGTTGCAACCGGAAAAAATGATAGAAGATAATGTAACTATTGGTCTTATGGTTAAAAATGAAAATGACGATCTAATTTCTGGGCAAATAAAGATCATACGATGGAAAAATAACAACGTAAAAACATTCTACGCTTGCTCGTTAGCTGGCGTTCCTTATGATACAATATCGCTTAATGTAGATACGGGAAGAATGCCAATCACTGCTTATCTGTGTTCTGAGTATATCGAAAGAATATATGATAACAATTTGATTATGGATACAGGATATGAACTTCTTTGCAATGGAATGAAGGGTAAAATAAAAGAATATTATCGTAATTGGGTTTCGTGTAATGCAATTCAGACTGTAAATAAACTAAAAGAAGAAGGAACCTATCCTTATAAAGGCGCTCCAAAAACAGAATTAGACCTTGCTGAAAGGCAAGTTTTTGATATTTGCTTGGTTAATCTTAATGAAGCAAAGCCAGATATATTTAGTATGCCAAAAGCGGCGAAAAGTTTGACAATGGGATTGATTAAAGAAGCTCTCCACCAAAATCCTACTAATCTAAAAAAAGTACTTAAAGAAGTTCTAAATTTATCAGAAAGAGATTTAGGTGACCTGGTTGACATACTAGAGAAGACAACTTTAAACTCTATTATTAGTACAACTAAAATGATAGGAGATCGTCTAAAATTTTTAAATGGTTTAGAGCAGATGATATACTCTAAGGAATATTCCAAATATGTTAGAGAGCGTAGTCAGTTACACAAAATACTGCTTAATGAACTCTGGATATTTGGGGAACAGTATGCTCTTGGAGTTAGTGACCAAAAACTTTATAATGCATTAAAAGATTATGCTAAATTTTTAAATCGTGAAGAGCTTGCTATGGATTTATTGCCTGAAGAAGTGCAGTCCATGAGTGACATCCCTGATATTTGTTTATGGCAGCAATATTCACTAGGCAGGGCAGATACAGTTGAGAATTTAGTTATTGAGTTAAAGCGACCGTCGGTTGTTATTAGTGATGTAGAGATTGCTCAAATAAAAAGATATGCATTAACTGTAGCTGATAATCCTAGATTCCCCAAAGAGAAGACCAATTGGACGTTCTTACTAGTTAGTAGTGATATAGATAAGTTTGCACGTTTTGGTTTACGAGAAATTAATAATATAGCTGGGGTTAGTATAGATGATCAAAATATTCGTGTTATAGTAAAAGATTGGGGGCAAATAATTAGTGAGGCCCATGCAAGATATAAATTTTTAGAAGAAAAACTCAGTGCTTCCGTTACAAATAATGAGGGCATTAAGTATTTGCAGGAGAGATATTCTAAATTGTTGCCAAATTGTATGCTTGAGACAGCAAGCGCACTAGAAAAATAGTTATATATTTAGCAGTTCCTTACTTATAGTTTTTTACATAAACAAAATTATTGAAAATAAGCAAAGTCTACTTGTATAAAAAAATAAGAAATACCCTAGGCCTTAATGGATTAGGGATAGCTTCGTTTTAATAGAGATTAAAATTATCACAATTTTTTATACACAAAAAGCCGCCTTACTCTTTGAGTTTGGCGGCTTTTTTTATTTCTATTGATGTATTATAATTAGTATACACTTGTTAATGGAGGCGTATTTTGGAAATTAGAGATATAATTGCTGGTTATGCTGCTATTGCATCAACGGTTTCTATTGGATGGAATATATATCTGGAGCTTATAAAAAAGAGTAATCAAAGAAAAGCATTGGCAGGTTCATTGATTGCTGAATTACTAGCAATTGAAAATATGTATAAATTAGTTGAACTTAAGCCTTGGGAATATGAAGCATCACCACCTCTGGATATAGTGAAAATTGATTCTAATTATTTTGCTATATTTGATGGTAATACAGACAAAATTGGGGTTTTTAATAAAGAAGACGCCTTAATAATAGTTGGATCTTATATATTCTGCAAAGCATATGTTGATACATTGAAGGTATTATCAGAACAATGGCAAGAAACTGTTCGCTTTCGCCGAAGTTTACCATTAATTTTAGATATTAATTATGATGCTAAATGTAGGGTGTTAGATGAACGAAATAAAGAACTTAAGGATCTATATAATTTAGTTTATAACCAACAAGCATACTTTTATAATAATATAAATAGTGCCAAAGGTGTTTTAATTAAAAATACTTTAAATAAGGATAGAAAAATTGTTAAAAGAATTGCTGCAATATTTACCAGTGATTTCTAGTTGATTTTAATCTTTTAAAATCATATAATCTAACCAAACATACGTTCTGTATAGAGGTGAGAATATGAGTGATTACAAGGTATTTATTGAGGTCATAACTAAACATGACATACACGGCAACGTTCGTCCCTTATCAATTAAATGGGAGGATGGCAGAGTTTTTGAAGTGGATCGCCTTATTGATGTGTGCCAAGCTGCATCATTAAAAGGTGGCGGTGTAGGCATACGCTATACCTGTAAGATCATGGGTAAACAGGTCTATTTATTTGATGATATGGGAAAATGGTTCATGGAAAGAAAATGAGTAATATACACGAAAGCTGCCTTACTCTGTGAGATAATATATGTTAAATTGTCGGGAGGTACCTATGGGAGAAAAAAATAATGAACGACAAAAACAACATTTTGTTCCAAAAGGATACTTGAATAATTTTTCAATTTCAAGGAAAGGAACCTTGTGGCAGTACGATAAGAAAGAACAGAAATTATCACCTAAGAAGCCTGTTAGTTCTAAGAGCGTTTGCCAGCATGAGTATTATTATTATCAACACGATGAAGAAGGGAATATTGATCATATAACCATTGAGAAAGAAACAGAAAAAGTCGATACAAAAGGGCTTAATATTATTAATCGAATGTTGTCAGTTCCGCAAAATCAATCAATAGAAATTACAGCAGAACGACAAGATATTTTAGCCTTCTTTCTGGCATTCCTACTAACTCGTAATCCATGTGTTAGAGATGGAATCAACCAGTCTTACGGAACTGCAGCTGAAATACTTTCTAAAATATTACAGGATCAAGGTAAGTATCCCCCCTTACCTGAAGGTCTTAGTCCTGATATTATGGAAAAAATTCGATTAGAGATATTTGCTGAAGTAAGTTTGCGTCCTATGGTTATTATGGCGGAGCAGATTGCTTTATCAATGATGAAAAAATGCTGGTTTCTTTTGCGCGCGCAAGCTAATTCCTATTACGTAACGTCGGATAATCCGGTTTCATTTGATTTCCCATACTCATCGTATGGAATGAATATGGGGCCGTCGCACCCCTTAAGCGAAATTTCTATTCCTCTTGGAGAAAGATTGGCTATAATTATTACTCCTTTTCCGAAGCAAGGGTTTTCTTGTAAAATTTCTACATTGGTTGCATCTCGTGAATTAAATCAATTGATTAATTGGCGAACCATACGATCTGCAGCAAGATATGTATACTCTCCGTATCAATCCAATCAATTATTATCCTCTATAAAAAAAGCACATGGAATGGGACAGAAAGTTGTTTGTAATTTACCAGAGACAAGACGCATTAAAATTCTTGACCATCCATATTTAAATTTAAAATAGCACATTAAACAAAATTAGATTAGTACCAATTCTTAGCTTGTAAAAAGTGAAGCTATCTCAAAATGGACCGATTATTTATACAAAGTTTGTATAAATGAGTATTCGCAATAAGCAAGTAGTTTGTCGAACGCAAATAAGAGAAACTCCCTAAATTAGTAGGGAGTTTCTTTATGCTGACTTTGATTTTGGTTTTCTAGTAGATTTCTTCTTGGCTTCGGTTTTCTTTATGGCTGCCATGCTTGCCTCTAGTGCTGACATAAGGTCTGCAAAATATGGTGAAGTGTCAACAGGTGTTGAAACAGTCATTTCGTTTCCGGCCTTAGTTTCGATCATTGCCATTACCTGCTTGTGATATTCGTTTTGATATTTAGAGGGATCGAAGCTCGTTATTAATGAATCTATAAGTGTTTTAGCCATATTAAGCTCTTTTTCAGATAGATCAACATTAGAAGGTAAATCGTTTTCAAGTTCCTTGGCAGAAACAATTTCATCTGCGAAAAGCATTGTCGATAGAGTAATAATATTATCTGCCGGGCGTATAGCTGCTAAATATTCTTTATTGCGTAGTACAAATTTAGCTATACCTACTACATTCGCTTCCGTCATACCTTGTAATAATAGAGCGTAGGCTTTTCCTGCTCCCTGGTCGGGTACAAGGTAGTAAGAGCTATCATAATAACGGTTGTCGATTTCATCTAATTTCACAAAATCTGATATCTCGATTTGCCTACTTGCTTTAGGAGCTATTGATTCTAAATCTGTGTCAGAAATAACTACATACCTATCTTCGGATAATTTATAACCCTTAACGATCTCGCTTGCTGGAACTTCTGCGCCATCCCCAGCAACCCTTTTATATTGTATTCTGCTAAAGTCACTTTTCCGTAGCTGGTTAAAACTAATAGTTTTGGAGCGGGTAGCCTTGTAAAGAGTCACAGGTACATTGACAAGACCAAAAGACAGCATACCTTTCCATACTGGACGCATAAACCCACATCCTTTCTATAATTAAGTTTACATAATAATAGTTATTATTATATCATAAATGGTGATTGTTCTGAACTAGTAAATGTTGCAATAAAACAGCCCAGCGCAATGGCTGGGCAAGTAATTATTAAAATATGCTATATAATAAGGAAGGAAACTTATTAAAATATATTTATAGACATTATTTTTGGTGTGCAATAAGTGTGCAATGGTGTGCAAATTTAGGGTATTTTTGATACTTTTTAGTGATTTTCTAAATATGCAAAGCTAATAAATCCAATATATTGGTCGATTTTATAGCTTTATTAATCGCTCTTCTAAGCCGTGGGTCGCACGTTCGAATCGTGCCAGGCACACCATTGAAAATCAAGCCTTCAAGGACATAAACCTTGAAGGCTTTTCTTATTTTTTTAGATTAGGAAGGCAATAAGGTGTAATATAGCATTACTTAAAAAAGAAAAAAATTTTGTGGCAAGCTCTATATTTAACCCTCAACAGGATTACTCCTGCGGGGGAACTTAAAACACCTGAAACCCTTTTAAATAGGGTTTCAGGTGTTTTTTACTTATCGAAAATGAAAATCCAACTTTCTATTCCAATACTTTCTTTACTGTAATTTTTCCATCGGGATCTGTCTTGATTCAAGAACACTAAAACCTTTTCTGGTTTCCGATTGCTTCCAACTAAGAAAGCTTTGAATATATAAAGGTAAATATTGTTCGAATTCTCCAGTTGGCCTACCTATACCCTATTGGTGGTGGGAGGGGAGGCTTGGATGGGAACGGAGGGGCTAGGTTGGTATGTATGTTTTTGAAATGGCATAGGTCCTAGTTCCAATCCCCAGTATACGTCTTACTGGCGAGATCTAAAATTAGGATAAAATGATAATTATGTTGTTATTTGTAAAAAATGAAGTGGAATAAAAATGGAATTTAATGTACAATTATGTTAAAAAAGGAGTATTATGTATTTAATATGAATTTAATTATTGAGCAAGTTGGAAATGCCTTTTCTCAAAAAATATTCTTGCAGTTTAACCGTGGCGATCCCTGCTTTATAGTTGCTTATGCCTTATTATAGAGGATAAGTTAGAAGAAAATCGATTATCGATAAACTTCAGGCTGAATTTGCGACGGAACCAGGGACTTCGTATTAATAATATTGAAAAAAAATTGGACAAACTAAAAATATACGGCGATACTTACATAAAATATACACAAAACCAATCCAATCATAATGGTAAAACAACACTTACTACGCAAATTCCAAACCGCACTCGCCTTTATGTTAATGGAGTTGTTGATGACCGATGGTCGTATAACGTACGTATTCAGAATTTATCAGACCTTAATCGGTCTGATTATACGGCACAAAGTCAAAATGATTTGAAATTAAGTGAGACATATGTATCCAGTAAAATTTTGGGGGGAACATATGCGTTGTAGGCAAGGCATAAATGCTACGGTGCTTAATGGTTTAGTATATGACGGTTCTTTTAAAGGGCTATTCACTGATTATAAATTAGGCAAAACAGAAGTTATTACTCGTTATGGAAGTGACGTATCAGTAGATTCATCACTTCTTCCGTTAAAATCAATTAATGGTAATATTCCCTCAGGGAATTATGATAATTATTTTAACGTTGTAGTGAAACAGCAAATGGGGTAATTAAATTTAGGTGCTGGCAGAAGTTATTGATAAATATGCATTATATCAATTCCATAGAGAAAGAAGTGCGGGATCGCATTTAGTAATATTGGAGTCATTCCGGTGCTGGAAGAGCCTAATCTCTTTTATATTAAGCCACAGAATCCGGATGTAATCGTTGAAAATATGCAAGAATATGCTAATTATAAAACAGGCACTTTCAAGTACAAAAGTGAAATTGAAAATGGAAAGTGCAATGAATACGCAAGAGGTGTATTTTATGAAAACAAAGATAGAACTCCACTAAATGTCGTTTTAGTACATGGATGGAAACAAGACAACGAGCGAATTGAAGCAATCTATTTAAAGCCTTTTATGGAACAAAGTTATAATATGTATTTTATAACTTTGCCGTATCATACAGAAAGGCAAGGTCATAACTCGTTATATAACGGAGAGCTTATGCTAAGCGCTAATATAGAAAGAACGTTATCCTCTATAAGACAGGCTGTTGTAGATATGAGGGCCTTAATTAACTGGTTAAAGAGTACGGGGGACAAGGTTGTATTAGTTGGAATCAGTCTTGGAGGACTAATGGTGACGACTACAGTAGAGGAAAACATAGACGGTAGTATATCTGTTTTTGCACCAAATGAGCTTTCCCATACTATATGGAATACTATTCCTGGGAAGTATATTAAGATAGATCTCCAGGAGAATGCTTTTACCTATTGCCAGTTAAAAAAATGTTGGGACATAACAAATACTAGCAACTTTGCGACTAAGATACCAAAGGAAAAAGTGCTTATTCTTTCAGCACTCTATGATAAGTATATAGATTTTAAAGATGCCGATAAGCTTTGGGAAACATGGGAGAGACCGGAGAGAAAACTTTATCATTGTGGTCATGCAGGAATTGCATTGTGTAAAAGAAGCATAGCGAATAATTCCTTAGAGTTTATTAAAAAAAATGTATTGGGTGAGGTTTGCTAAAATAATCATTAATACAATAGTATTATGGGCTATTACACTAATTGAATAAAGAGGTGGTTCATATGTTTTTTTTAATCGGAATAGTATCAACATTTATTATGCTTTCATTGCTTCCTACTACTTCATTTTATCGTAATAGAATAATTACGACATTGTTTATGTGCGCTTATTCTTCATTGTATTTTTTCATTATTCAGTATGGATTAATTGTAAATAATTCTTTTAAATTACCCCTATTTTTTGTAGCATTAATTTTAATACTATATTTATCAATGGTCGATAGGTATATTAATCTAAAATTGGATTTAGATAGGCTATTTAAAATTATTTTGTTTATAATGATTCCGATAGTATTGTGTTTTTCGTTCCAAGCCGATAATAATCAATTTCACTTAATTGATATATTAGTTCTTGCTTTAATTCTTGGAATAAATCAATCACGTTTTAGTAAAGCACCAATGTTATACCAAGAAAACACAATTGAATTCTATGGATTATCTACTACATCTCATCTTTTAATTTTGTTTATTTTTCTGGGGTATAGGAAAATTAATATCAATCCATTTTTCATTAATACAATGGATGCATGGGGATTAACCTTGGCAGTTAGTTTTTTGTGTTGTTTTTTCGCGATTCTAATTGGAGTAAAATTAAACTATCTTTGTTTTAATTTTAAAAAAATTGAGATTAAAAATTTAATAATATTAACTATCTTCAATTTTTTTCATATAGCAATAGCAGAAGAAATTATCTATAGAGGATTTATCTATAATTATCTACGACAGTTCACAGGTGGAGGAGATTGGATACCACTGGTATTAACAACTTTATTATTTGGGTGTCACCATATTAGCTTTGGTGGCAAAAGAATGTTTGTACTTTCTTCTATAGCTGGTTTCTTTTATGGTTTAATATATATGCTTACAGGAAACCTATTAGCCTCGGCAATTATTCATACTATTACTAATATAGTTTGGCGATTATTTTTTGTTATAAAATCAGACGGGGTTTCGGTTGTAAGATCTGATGTAGAGGCGCAAAAATGATGCTGGTTTTGGTTCTATTATTACTGTGGGGAATAGTAGCAATAATTATTTTATACAATGATGTTGAAAATAAATTTAACTATTGGTATTCGGGGCTAATATTTTCTGTTTCATTAGGATTACTTTGTGAAATTATCAGAAATAACATAGTTCCCATAACAATTAACAGAGAAATATTAGAACTAATTGCACGCTTTCTTTCAGCGTTGAGTTATCGACTAAGCCCCTATTTTGGAATTTTAGCCGGGGTCGCAATGTATTATCAAGATAAAAGGAAAATGAAAATTAGTATAGTTTTATTCCTACCAGTTATTTTAGGATTTATTGTTGATTTTATATACCCAGAAGCTAGTTTTATTACAGTCTTCCCAGACTATAGCCCGTTCTTTTGGACAATAGTGATTTGGGCTGTGCCGTATGGTTTAATTACTGATACTTTAATGGTTTTATCTTATACTAAAGAAAAATCACAACGGTTCAAACAGCAAAAATTATTAACATGTATTTTAATGCTTCCTATGATGATTTTAATGACTAGTGCATATTTAGTGCCGCTATTTTTTCGTACCCATCCTTTTATATATAATTTGTTTAGTGATATCATGATTTTGTTGCTAATCCTAATGTTTGCTCTAAAATATGGTATCTTGGGTATTCGGATCAAATTTGAAAGGGAACGTTTAGATAGTACAATAAAAGCCATGACTTCAGGAACGGCAATACTGAATCATTCAATAAAAAACGAAATTTTCAAAATATCAATGTGTATGAAAAATATAAGAAAATCTGTACATAAGAATAAACTTGATATAGATGATGTAGATGGAAATATCCAAACGGTATTAGATGCTACCGATCATTTAACAGCAATGATGAAAAGAATTCAAGACCAAATGAAAGAAATTATTTTGATGGAGAGCAGCGTCGATTTGGCTGAGATAGTAGGTAAAGCGATTGAAATGCAACAATATTGTCTAGAGAATATAACAGTTGTGAAAAACTATAGTCAAGGTTTTATTGTCAAGTGTGATCAGATACATATAACGGAAGTATTGAATAATATTATAAAAAATGCGGTAGAAGCAATGTTAAAAAATGGAAAATTAGAGATAACGATATATCCAAAGGGAACGGTAGTTGTTATAGAAGTTAAGGATAATGGAATTGGCATATCAAAAGAAAATGTAAAATATGTTTTTGATCCATTCTTTTCGACTAAACGCTCGTCGATGAATTTTGGATTAGGTATGTCTTATTCTTACAATGTGATGCAACATCATAGAGGAAATTTGGAAATTCGGAGTAAGGAAAATATTGGAACGATTGTATTGTTAATATTCCCAAAAGAAAGGATATTAACGGTTTCGCGTATATAAAAGAGGTGCTATAGAGTGGGCGATAAAATCAGGATTGCACTAATAGAGGATGATCTAGGATGGTTAAAAGCTATGGTGAGCTTTCTAAATAATGAAGACGATATACTTATTGTTGGTACTGCAATGAATAAAAATGATGGAATAAACTTAGCTAAGAATTTACAGGTTGATATATTTTTGGTAGATATTAACTTAATGGAAAACAAGCATGATGGTATATATGCAGCAGTTGAAATATTGGAAGTTACTCAATGCAAAATTATTATGCTTTCCTGTGTGAAAGATGAAAAAATTGTTGCAGATTCTTTTGCAGTAGGAGCAGTACATTTCATTTCTAAAGAAGATTATGAAGATATTCCAAAAGTAATTCGCACCATACACAGTAACTCATTCTCGCCTGTTGAGGTCTTAGCAAAAAAATATTTACAGTTAAAAAAAGAAGAGCAGCTTCACAAATTGACTTTCTCAGAAAGAGAAGTCTTTGATTTAATTGAACAGGGATATACACGGTCGCAGATTGGCGAAAAGTTGTTCAAAACGAAAAACACCTTAAAAACGCAAATCAAAAAAATACTAAGCAAATTAGATGTAAGTTCGAGTAAAGAAGCTGTAAAAAAAGTAAAGTTTAATGGCATTTTTGAAGATTTCCTTGATAAATAAATATAAAAAGGTGGGGTTATATTTTGTAACCCCACCTTTTTATTTGGGGTGATAAAATATGACAGTATTCTAACTGTGGGAAAAATTGTATATTAGATGTAGCTTCTTTGAATCATAGGGGAGATTACAGATTAAATTCACGAAAGGATAATATTCCGGTTATTTTAAACCACCCACGGGAGGGAAAGGAGTTCTAAGAATGACGGGTGATAATAGAATAATCGATGCTCAATCACTGATCCGTTGGTTGGTGGTGATGGAAGAGGGAATGAATCTCCATCGCGGCAATCTATATTACGAGGGGGCCGCGAAATCATACCATTCCATAATTGAAGTTGTGCAATCTGGTATATTTGATAAACGCCGTTCTGAAGACAACGGGGGATAGGATTTTAGTTATTCTACCGTTACGTAGAATAGAAAGGAGAGATTTCTATTACAAAAAAAGGAACCATGATAACAGTCCATACTTCTAATCGTACGATGGAATTAGCAGAAGTTAAATTTAACAAATATCTGTTAATTGAATATAACGGTAACGAGTATATGATCTTGGACTACTTTAGACAAAAGAGTCTTTATAAAGTATGCCACGACGATTCAGATCAGATAGTATTTATATACATTGATACTATTGATAAAATAGATATTGAAAAATAAATAAGTTCATTCAATATCTGTGGTTTTAATAGTGGAAAGGTGGGCAAAAAATCAAATGTTTTAACTTTGGTTGAAAACCCGAGCGCGATATTTAAAGCGGACTCGGATTTCTTTGGCTTACTTTGGAACTCGACTTTTCTAGAAAGAAACTTATAAAGGATTTTATGCTGAAATAATTTTTTTGAATAAATATTTTTAAGATAAGAAAATACCAGTTAAATTACATACATCTAAATATAAATCCTAGTTCAAAAGTAGTACAAGATTATCGAAGTCAAAAAATCTGTTCAAGAATTTATGATAAACTATTTTTCCGAAGGAAAGGACTCATATTTTTATGTACTTTAGCATAGAAAGAATAAGTGGTTTTTAATACCTAATCTATATAGGAAAAAATCTAGGCGTTTAAATCCCAAATAAATCAAGGATTTTAGTTGTTTTGTAGGTGTTCCTAGACGTTCCTAGGTGTTGGATTTTACATTGCACCTAGACCGCGAACCTAGACAAGTCAATGGATTGATGTCCTCTCTAGGCGTTATAGGCGTAAAAAAAGGTATGAGATAGGTAGTGGATAGATGCTTACCCACAAAACTTAAATCATTCAGTAAGCCACCACAGTGGGACATTTATATAGAAAGGAAAAATCACTGGACAACCTTAGTTGAAAGTTTGCATACTGTGCAAGCTTTTTTTTATTGTCTAAAAGTGCAATAGAACACCTCGAAGATGCAGCGTTTGAATTTAAATTTAATTAGACTTCTATATTGGAAGGTCATATTTCTTTTATGTAGTGGTCATAATAACTATATCTGTAAATGGAAGTTTGATAATGACATTAACAGCTTTTTGATGCTTGTAAGTAAGTTGTTTTTTACAGCCTGGTACAGATTAATAGCGAGCAAGGAGGGAATGCTAGTGGATAACAAAATTAACAGATATAAAAACAACGATAAAGTATCTTTTGAGAAGCGAACATTATTTGGAAGCTCTTTAGTGAAAGGAGTTATTGTTAGTTATCGATTCTTGAATTATAACTGGATATATTTAGTAGAATGCGGCAATGATAAAAAATTGATTGTTGTTCCAGAAGATGAACTCTGGTTATTAGAAGAGAGTAGTGGAGAATCATATTAGGAAAGCTAAAGTATCTTAATTTCCTAGTAAATATGAATGCTCGTTGCTGTATTTCGCAATTGCTCTATTCTGTTCTATTGATTTTATATTGAATATTCTATATAATGTTAGTACATTTATAAGCGGCTATTTAGAAGAGATGTATATTGAATTTTATATTATATCCTTGGATATATCTTTAGATCTTAGTAATCTATATAGATAAAGAAAGGAAGGTGGAGTCTGTATAGAAGGCTCTGCCTTTTTGTTTAAACGAAAGCATAGTAAAGACAGTGGCATGTCTATTGTACAAGGCTTTTTGGGCGGAAAGATATTATATCGAAACATTAGGAGGTACTATTATGAGAATACTAGGGTCCATTTTCGTATTGCTGGCATTGGTATGCAATCAGGCTTTTGCCATATCTCTTATTAATAGAGATGAAATTAAAGCAGCACAGCATTATGGGGAGAAGCATGCTCATATGGAATGGGAAGAGTTCTTATTGCCATGGGTTTCTTATGAAGAAAAAACGCCAAGGCTTAATGAATTTTCCGAAAAGGCGTATTTATATACAAAGTTTTTATTAATTGCCACTGATGCGAGAGAGAAACGTTTGAAAGGAGTAAGCCCTCAGTTAGAGGACAGTGAAGATATCTTAACAAATTATAATGGTTATCTGACCTTTAGCGTGACTTTGTATGGTTCTCAGGAGAAGTTTGGTCAGAACGCTATTGTTACTTTAAAGCAAGGTGATGCCTCCATAAAAGCATATCAGGTTGTCGTACCTCCTAGAGCAGAAAAGATGGCAAAAAGTACTGAAAAACCTACATATAGACTACAATGCTATGTATATTTTTTAGAAAAAAATATAGTCTATGATAAACCTGTTATATTATCAATTTCTACAAAGGATAAACAGAAGCATAATTTTTATTTTGATTTTGCGCAGGTGAGATAAAAAACTAAAAATGTAAGAAACTATAAATAGATGTATTCATGATTTAATTTATTGCGGGGCGCGCGTAATGATGTACTAGCGGAGGGGAGAATATGGATGATACTACAATTCTGGAAGTTGATTTGGATAAAATTATATATAATACTTCTCAAGTCGTAGAAAGATGTCATCGTTTGGGAATCTCAGTATTGGGAGTAACTAAAGGGTTTAGCGCTATGCACCAGATTGTATCAGCTATGGTGGAAGGAGGCGTTGATGGCTTAGCGGATGCTAGGCTTGAGAATATCATAGAACTTCGCAAACGAAATTTTAACCAGGAAATAACCTTATTAAGGCTTCCACGGTTAAGTAATGTTGAAACGATTATTCGATACGCCGATACGAGTATTAATTCGGAAATGACAGTAATCCAGGCTCTATCGGAAACTGCCGAAAGTTTAGGAAAGAGACATAATATAATTTTAATGGTAGATGTAGGAGATCTTCGGGAAGGATTAATGATTGATCAAGTTCTTGATGCTGTGATGCAAATCTCTAGTCTAAAAGGAGTACGTTTATTAGGCTTGGGGACCAATATGGGATGTTTTGGTGGAATCTTACCCAGTCCAGAAAATCTAGGGGTATTAGTTACATTAGTAAATGTGATAGAGAAAAAGGTAGGAATCAAGTTAGAAGTAATTTCAGGAGGTGGAACTTCCAGTTTATCATTGGTAGAGAAGAATAATGTTCCGGTGGGAATTAATCAATTGCGTATTGGTGAGGGTATTTTATTAGGTACGGATACAACTCATAATCGCAAAATACCTTGGTTGCTGCAGGATGCCTTTCTGCTTAGAGCTGAGGTGATTGAGGTAAAATGTAAGCCTTCTGTTCCGACTGGGGATATTGGTAGAGATGCATTTGGGAATATACCTCAATTCATCGATAAAGGAGTACGGAATCGAGCGATTTTAGCTTTAGGCAAACAAGATGTGGATGTAGAAGGGATTGTTCCAGTCAAGGAAAGTATAAAAATTATGGGGGCAAGTAGTGATCATCTAATTCTTGATATTACAGATTGTGAGGAGCAAATAAAGGTAGGGGACGATGTTGAGTTTTCCTTATCTTATTCTGGATTGCTTTCAGTGAGTGATTCTAGTTACGTTACGAAAAAATTCAAAAGGGGGATATTATGATTGAGTTGGTGCAAAATGTTGAACCGGCTTTGATAAAGCGATTAGTAGAGCTAGAAATAAGCGCCTTTGGCGACGGTGGATTAAATAAATGGCATTTGGTTCCATTCATCAGGCATGGACGTGTTTTTATTATTCGCAAGGATCGAGAGATTGTTGGTTTGATCCAATACATGTTAGATTGGGGGTGCCCTCAAAAAGCATATATGGTTGGCGTATCCACGGATAAAAATTGTCGGGGGCAAGGGCTGGGAACCAGACTTCTACAAGAGAGTTTTAAAAGCTTGCATCAAGAAAATATTACAGAAATTGAATTAACAGTAGATCCGAATAACGTTGCAGCAGTCGCGATATATGAAAAAAAACTTGGATTTCAGATTATAGAACGTAGAGAGAATGAATATGGGACGGGGGAGAATCGGTTAGTAATGAAACTAACACTTGCAGATTTTATGGATAAAAATATAAAATAAAAACTGTTGACATAATTGGTTAAAACCATTATACTATTTAAGTAAGGCAATTACACAATGACTCCGTAGCCCAGCTGGATAGAGCGTTTGACTACGAATCAAAAGGCCGCAGGTTCGAATCCTGCCGGGGTCACCATAGCTATTTCAAAGGTTTTACGACTTTTCGTAAGGCCTTTTTCGTTTTTATAGCAGTTTGACAACAACGCGGCCGAACTGCCTTCCTAAACTCGCGCTCGCATCCGGACTTACGGGGAATGGAAAACAAAGCACGAGCCTCAAGGAACGGGGCAACCAACCGCTGTCAATGGGTTCTATATGCCCAGTAGGATTTTAAGAACTTTCTGGCTTACATTTGCGACAAGATATTCCCGCGGAGGCTGCCAGTTCCGGCCTTGATGTAACACTGTTTGCACAGCCCGTAAGATTGCCGCGGGGTCACAGCCGGCAAGCAGATTGCTGCCAGCTTCCAAGGTTTCCGGTCGTTCGGTCACATCCCGCAGCGTCACATTCGGTGTTTTATAAAGACAGCACTCCTCCTGAACAGTGCCGCTATCACTCAACACACAGTAGGCGTTTTGCTCCAACAATACGAAATCAAACAGACCTAATGGTTCCACGATCTGGATGCCTGTTCCTATAAAGGTTCTTTTCTGTTTTACCAGCTGGGAGCGGGTGCGGGGATGCAGAGTGCAAATCAGCGGCAGCCCATATTCCGCATAGAGTCTATGAAGGGCTGTGATGAATTTCTCTAGACGATCTCCATCGTCAACATTTTCCGTCCGGTGCAGGGTTACGAGAAAATAACCTTGGGCGGCAACACCCATCGCCTGAAGCACCTGGCTTTGTAAAATATTGTCTGCGTAATGGCTGAGAACCTCCCCAATGGGATTGCCCGTAACATAAATACGATTGCCGTCGATGCCTTCCCGCAGTAAATTAGCCCGGCTTCGTTCCGTGTAAGGCAACAGAATATCGCTGCAATGATCGACAATCCGGCGGTTGATTTCTTCCGGTACCCGGTCATCATAACAACGGTTGCCTGCCTCCATGTGGTAAACCGGAATGCGCAGCCGTTTGGCAACCAGCGCCGCTAAGGCGCTGTTGGTATCTCCCAGTATCAGTAGGCGATCGGGTCTTTCCTTTAACATTACCTGTTCACAACCGCGGAGTATCTCGCCTATTTGGCCCATCGCGGTCTGCGCTTGACAGTCCAGCAAGTAATCCGGAGGACGCAGCTTTAGTTCAGTGAAAAATATATCACTCAAGGTCCGGTCAAAATTTTGGCCGGTATGCACAAGAATATGCTCACAAAGGTCGTCCAGGAGAGGAATAATCCGGCTTAAGCGAATAATTTCCGGACGTGTACCCAAAACGGTCATAATCTTCATTACAGCAACCCCCTTCTATTTTTTTTACTGTCTATGATCTCCATTAAAAGCACTTCACAATCTAAGTGCTTTACGTTTTTTTTTTTAGATTATGCAGATACAGTCAACAAGAGAATTAGTTTTATACCATATTTTAATCATTTAGAAAGCAATTTTCGCACCATTGCGACAGCAATTACATACACTATAATTAAGATTAAATTTCAACCATGGGGGAATTAAAACTATGGATTATGAAATCGTTATCATATCAAACAGACCTCACCTTAGCCAGGGGGCGCAATCATGTTTAGCGGGCTTGAATAGCAGGATATTTGATGGCACAAATTACCCTTCGTTTTCAAAAATTGTTAATGATGCGATAACGTCAAGTTTATATGAGGAAATTATCATATGTAATGATAAAGCCCGGCCAACACATGCGGCTGTAGAAAAAATTCTGGCTATGTTGAAAGATGGCTGGGGTTTGGTGGGGCTTTATCGGTTTGGTTTTTTTGGTTTCAAAAAGGATTTGATCAGGAAAATTGGTTTTTTTGATGAACGGTTTATTGGCGGAGGTTATGAGGATAATGATTGTATCAGAAGGCTGAAAGAGGCAAACATTAGTTATTATGAAAGCGAGGAAATTGACTATATTTATTTGCCCACATCCTGGCATTATGAAAAAACTAATATTGCTAAAAATCATTTCTTTGGAAAATGGAGAGAGGAAGGAAATGTGACAACAAGGCAGGTGGCCGAGGAAGATTACAAATATGATATAGGTCCATTAAAAAACATAAACTTCACTGAGTTCGACAAATCAATTTTGTTACCGTACAATTTTAGATTGAAAGACATGATTATGCAAACCAGTCTATTGGATTAAGTTTTGAGGGGGTTCAATGAAAGTTTTGCTAGCAGAACTTTCATTGAACCCTTCCTCTTTATTACTTTTGGATAAATTTTACTTTTCCCGCCAGGATAATTGTGCCTGCCGTTTGCGGCAAATTGTTAAACCAGGAGCAACGGGAATCGTCATTAATTCATAGGCGCGGGTGTCCTGTGCCAAGATTTCTATCGCCTGACAAGCGGTTCCGCACCAATTGGGATCCATCATAGCCTCGTCTTTCGGATGAGTATCGTGCAGCAAAATGAGACCATGGGGAGCCACAAAAGGGAAAAAATTCAGAAAGTCCTGCAACACCGCCGCCTGCGAATGATCGGCATCGATGAATAGCATATCAATCTGCAGAGGCTTTACCGCTAATTCCCTGGCAAAGTCCTGCGTTGTCCCCTTAAAAAAGCGAGTTTTTGAAGATTGTTGCATGGCTTGCCCGGCTTCTGTGCTGATATCCACGCCAACTAATTGCTCCGCAAAAGGGATAATGCGGTTAAAAAGATAACACCGGTATAACCCAAGCTCCACGTAGACCTTCGGCTGTATGACGCCGGCCAAATGAACAATAAAGTCTTCATGCCAGTTTAATTTCACGAATTTTTCAGCCTCCTTGACTTGCTCATATTTTATAATGCCCCATTCTCGGCCTTCATTTCTAACGATTTGACCAATACGGGAAAAATAGAGGTTTTTGTTATATTCCCATTCGGGCGGACCACCATTCACATAATAGCCGTCTGGCCGGGGGTGGTACAAGTGCACCGTGGACGCATCAGTCTGACAATAATTGCAGCCGTTGCTTAATAAGCGTTGGATAAAATCATTGTCATCATAGGCCATGCCTACAAAATCCTCATCGTATCCCCCAATCGTAAAATACTGGCTGCGATGTAAGGCCATTAAGAATGGCAGCTTGACATTTAAGTCAATGCATTTGTCATAGATATCAGGGTCAGAGGTTCCATCATTGTTATTTATATATTCCAGAAAAGCTCCATCACGGTCATCTTTGCCCACTGGAATACCCAGTAATTTGGGATTATCTAAGATGGGCGGCACAAGTTTGGCGATAGTATCATTGTTATGAAACATTTCCGCGCAGCCGATGATCAAAATATCCCCGGAAGAATGCTTTACGCCAATATTCATCGCAAAACCGGGTACCCGCCATACCATCTTGCCGTTTAGATTTCTGTGCCCGGTAAATACATACTTCAAATTAAGTTTTTCCTTAAACTCGTTACAAACCTCTTCGGTCTCATCCTGTAATCCATCATTAACCACAATGACTTCAAAATCAAAGGGTATGGTCTGGCGGGTTAAGGACCATAAACCCCATCTTAACAAGTGCACTCTTTGAAATGTAGTCATAATTATGGATATTTTAGGCCGGGTTATTTTTCTTTTCCGGTTTTGTTCGGTCATCCTGCGTTCCTGAAAGACCGCGGTCAGCAACCGGTGCCATTTTTCCATGGCATCCGGTGTATCGGGAATTACGTCAAAATCATACTCCGCATAGGAATGTGCGGTTTGCAAGGAGTTGGTCACAAGTTTGCTTGCTTGCTGCAAAGTCGCCTCCTGTTGGTCGGTTGCTGCACCCGCTGACCGGAGATCATCCTGCAAAAAAGCGATGGTATAGCGATTGGGATCAATGATATCCATATGCGTGGCGTTTTGAATAATGACTTCCACTTCCGGATAATGTTCCTCCAGATAGTTTTTGGAATGGGCGGCATAATGGTCCTGGATGCCAGCCAGAGGTGCGTCAAGAGCAACAGAAGAAGGCAAGGCCTTCAGCAGGGCACCTCCAAAGTCTTGTGCTGCTATTGATCCCATGACAAGGGCAACTTTTACTTGGCTTGGTGTAGTTTCCAAGGTTTCCAGACTACCCAATTCGCCCCACTGGAAATGATAAACAATGCTGTCAAAGGCTGTTTGATGTTTGATTCCAACGGCCTGGAGTTTCAGCATCAAGACCGTATCGCCGGCGATGCACGCTTCTCCCCGCTGGGCAATGACCGGCTGATAAAGATCGCTGCCCAAAAGCACCTGTCCTTCTGGGTAGCCTCCGACCCGCTGAAAATGCTCCTTACGGATCAAGAGAGGCATAAACAGGCCGCCGTCCGCTATTTTGGCTTCTGCCAATTCACGGGCATACTGTTGAAACTGGCTTTCTTGATAAGACGAATAATCCCGGCCAAAGTTCCTTTCCACACCGTATTGACCACTGGGCAATCTTCCAGATTCCACCAGGCGGGAGACGACGCAGTTTGCTCCGTTATAAGCCTGCCATAGATGATCAAACCAACCTGGAGTAAAGGCCATGTCGGAGTTAATGAAAACGACGAAATCTCCTAGGGCCTTGTCGGCAGCAAAATTATAGGCCCGGTAAACATTATTGACGTACCACTCCTCTTGTTGCTCGGGAGTGTTCGTATAAATATAGTGCGGTATATAGTTATCCCGCAAATGACTAAGCACGGCATCGTTGGCGTCATTGGCGACAAAGAAAAACTCCTTGTCAGTCATGTCCGTATATCTTAAGACCTGTTCATAAACGAAATCCAACCACTCAACGCTTTTATAGACTAAACATACGATGGAGAATTTTGGCTTAAACACTTCTTTACGGTATTGTTCTACATAGGTCAGGGCCTCAATAAATTTCAAAGGTTTTGGCGCTTCATCATCGATCCACAAACCTTCCGGGAATAGCTCACAGGGAACCTTTGCCAGCGTCAGGCTTTCTTCACTGATCAAACGGTCAAGCATATCATAGCCGCGTTGTCCGTGAGATCTGTAAACCAGATATTTATAGGCCAAGTGCTGCTGCGAAGCGAATCCGTAATGCAGTACCTGAATGTCTTCCGCCCAGGCCATGTGTTGAATTGTCACAGGATGAGGTTTTTGATGGAGCCCCGGTTTTGGTTCACTAAAGCAAATGCCGGGGACGACCCTCCATAGACGGCAAAACCAGCCCAAGTCAAATAAACTGTCTAAACGTCGCCAGGAATGACTGCGCCACAGATTCAGTTCATGAAAGCACACGCCATCCAGCTGTCGTTCTTCACAGGTTTTACACCAGTTTTGCAGACAATTTGCGGCATCGGCAGTCAAAACTTCGTCCGCATCCAGCCATAAGATGAAATCCGGGTTCAGCTTTAGGGCCTCCTGCAGCAGGAACTGTTTATGGTTTTGCTCATTAACAAAATCATTATTTGCAGCGCGCAGGACATAGGGGGTTTGCTGCAACATATATTCAAAGCTGCCGTCGGTACTGCCGTCATCATAGACGACTAAATCATCCACTAGGGGTTTTACATACGCTGCAAACCGCTCCAAGTTACCTTTACACATCTCATTATAGATCTGGCAAATACATACGATCTTATATTTTTTCATCGCAAAAATTCTCCATCTGTTTTATCCTCCTGACCAATCAACAAACGGTGTTTTGTCAATAAGGCCAAGGTTTCTGCAGAAGTCATGACAAAATCACCGGAGCTATATTCTTTTGATAACGCCTGTAGCCCCGGATCTGTTTTAATCAGTTCGGGAAGCATCGGCTTGATTGCGTAATAATTGCCACGATCATAGGTCCGCCAGGCCTCTTCTTCCGAAACGAGAATTTCATGCACCTTTTCTCCCGGACGAATGCCAGTATATTTTATGGATATATTTCTGTCTCTCATCATGGCTTTGGCCACATCGACAATACGGGCCGCGGGAATTTTCGGTATATATATTTCACCGGGCTGAGCTCCTTCGAGGGCGGCAAAAATGGTATCAACCGCACTTTCCAGAGGCAATAAGAACCTGGTCATTTCCTTGATCGTAATTGTAACAGGGCCGCCATGCTTGATTTGCTCATGGAACAGGGGAATTACAGAACCCCTGGAGGCTAGCACATTGCCATAGCGTACACAAATAAACCTCGTCTGGGGAATGGTCACATTGGCAGCAATAAATAGCCGCTCTTGGAGGGCCTTGGAGATACCCATGGCATTCACCGGCTTGCAGGCTTTATCCGTAGAGACTCCAACCACCGTTTCTATGGAAAGCTTATGTTCACGTATCGCCCGGATGATATTTTCCGCGCCAAGCACATTGGTCAATACCGCTTCATAGGGAAAGTACTCACAAGAAGGCACCTGTTTGAGGGCGGCGGCATTTATGACAATGTCCGCGTCCCTTAAAACGGAGCAAACGGAATGATACTCACGGATGTCCCCAATTCTGAACTCAATTAGTCGGGCAAAATTGTCATAGATCACCTCATCGGTAGCCGTACTTTTGTGTTGGTATTCTACTCGCATAGCGTGCTGTTTCGCTTCATCCCGCGAGAAGATGATAATCTTCCGAGGGGAACCGAGTTCCTTTTGTAAGAGCCGATGAGTTAACACTTTACCCAGTGAACCCGTACCACCGGTAATGACAATCACTTTATTATCGAATAGCGTCATGTTTATTCCCCCTTGGCCGTATCTTTTCGTTTGGATTTTTGCGAATAATCGTTATACATGTCACGTACCAGTTCCGGCCAAGTTGGCGGGTTATAGCCCGTGAGGGAGAGGAACGTCGAAGAGTCCAATGAACGATCAAGTCGAATACTGTCCTCCGGTTCAATGGTAATTTTCTTTTCGTACTGGACACTGATGAGTTTTAGCAACTCATATTTTGAGATTGGATTGGCGGATAGGTGGTAAAGCCCCGTCAGTTCCGGACGAGGAATGATGTAATCCCTGATAATGCGTGAAAGTTCAATGGTTGGGAAGCCGGAATAAAGGACCTTTCTAAAACCACGCACCTTTTCTTTTTGGCTCAGGAACCATTCGACTAATCCGTATTTTCCTTTCAATTCATGCCCGATTATAGAAGTGCGCAGGGTAATACAATGCGGGTAAGTTACTTCACCAAGATATTTTGTTCGCCCATAAAGATCATCGGCATTGGAAACATCCTGTTCCGTATAAACTCCTTTTTCTCCATTGAAAACGCAATCCGTACTGATATGAATCATGCGCGTACCAGTCGCGCCGCACAGCAAAGCAATACGGTGCGGAAGTAATGCATTAACGGTAATTGTTGTGAGCGGATCTTTGGCCTCCGGCACTTGTTTAATGATGCCAATGCAATTCACCAGGATGTCTGGCTTCACTTCAGCAAAAACATTTACAAGACTCTCTATTTGCTGCACATCTACATTACTGCGTACCTTCTTCATCATATCCGGAGGAAGCCAACGCGATAATTCATGCGCAGAGCGGACTGTAGTATAGACATCAAGATTCACAGCCTCGGAAAGAAAGCGAAACAAGGCATGCCCTAGCATCCCCGACCCTCCCAAGATCAGTACCTTTCTCATACTATTTTCACAACCTTTAAGAAAAAGTTCCTACACTTTCTTGTGTGTAGGTGCGTGAATAAACAATAGGTTCAGTATTGTTACTCAATCTATATTATTCAGGGAGTGCTCAGATGTTCTTATACCTTGTTATTTATTAGTCGATCAAAAATATTATGCTATCATACGGCAATGGCTATATCTATCTGCAAAAGTTGGTCATTTAGGAATTGAAATATAATTCTGAATTAAAAGACTATTATTGTTGCTTTCTGTAGTTTTGTTAAAATGTATATGTTATAATAACAAGCAATATTAAAAATTGGTAAAGTGTAGTTTTCTTTATTGTAAAAAGAAGGGAATTTAAGAATTTATTAGAATAATAGTTAATGGTTATAAAGCTCTCATTATAGAAGAATTATCATTAAATAAGTTGGAAATGTAAAGAGGAGGATCATTTATGTTTGGGGGAAATAGTTTAAGAACAAAATTAGTTATATTTTTTATTTTATTTGCCGTTATTCCTGCGGCTGTTGGTGGAGCAATCAGCATATATAAAAATATAATTACTACTAAGGAGGTAGCGGTAAATAGCAATAATAATACTGCTTCACAGATTGCAAAACAAATTGAAATTATGTTAGATGACTCAAAAGGGATGACAGAAGGACTGGCAGCTAGCCCTACGGCTCGTTCTTTGGATGGCGCTGTTTTACGCGATATGATTATAAATTTTCAACAAAAAAATCCTCAGTTTGAATTGATCTATGTAATGGATGCAAGCGGTATGCAGGTTGCAAGAACAGCTGGTACGTTAGCGAATCGTGCAGATCGGCCTTATTTTAAAGAAGCTATGAAGGGGAGTACGTTTTTCACCGATATTTACATATCTTCTTTTACTAATGCTCCTAGTATAACAATATCTGTGCCAATTAAGAATTCAGCAGGAACAATTCTGGGGGTGTTTGCTGCTGATATTGGTTTACAAAGCCTCTGGGCAATTGCCGATAATGTTAAGGTGGGAAAAAATGGTTATGTTGAAATCGTTGATCACAATGGTGTAGTGATTGCTTATCCAGATCATGAAAAGGTCCTGAAAAAAGAAAGCTTTGCAGCAATTGAATATGTAAAAAAAGTAATAGAAGGTCAAACAGGATCAATAGAAGCTATTTCAAGTCGTGGTGACAAGACGATTAGTGCTTTTACTCCAGTACCTAAATATCAATGGGGAGTCATTGTAAATGAACCGCTAAAAGATGTTTATGATGGGGCTATCACAGCGTCATATATTATCATTGGGATCTTACTAATTTCTCTAGCTTTGGCTGCGGTCACAGCGTTTTATATAGCTCGCAGTATTGTTACTCCGCTGCAGAAAGTAGTTCATTCAGTTGAATTAGTAGCGGGAGGGGATTTATCACACACATTAGTTGCAGACGGAGTTTTGGAAGTGAATCAGTTAGTGCAAGGTGTTAATCAGATGACGGTTGCTTTGCGGAAAATTATTTTGCATGCAGCTTCAGTTGCCGAATCAGTAGCTGCCTCTGCGGAAGAGTTGACGGCATCTGCTACTGAAGTAGGAAGAGCCTCAGAAGAAGTAACAGCCACAATTCAGGATGTAGCTCAAAGTGCTACCACCCAAGTGCGCTTATCTGATGAATCTTCTACTATTATGATAGAAATGCAAGCGGGTATTGCGGATGCTGTTCAAGCGGCCTGTGAAGTGGCTGGCGTTTCAGAAAGAAGTGAACAGTCAGCTGAAGGTGGTCTTAAGCAAGTGAATCATGCTGTTCAGTTGATGAATAATATTCGTCAAGATGTGGGTGATGCAGCAGAAAAAATAAATATTCTTGGTGAGAAGTCAAGGCAGATTGGACAAATCGTTGAAGTGATTACAAATATTGCAGGACAAACCAATCTGTTGGCGTTAAATGCTGCGATTGAAGCTGCAAGAGCAGGAGAACAAGGACGCGGTTTTGCAGTGGTAGCAGATGAAGTGCGAAAACTGGCTGAACAATCCCAAGAAGCTGCAAAAGAAATTGCTGAGATTATCGGTGCAATCCAAAGTGAGACAGTGCAAGCGGTAGATGCAATGGATAAAGGCAGTAAAGAAGTAGGAGAAGGCGTTAAGGTGGTTTCTGCTTCAAAAGTAGCATTTGAGGAAATTTATGTAGACGTAAAGGAAATGCGAAGGCAAGTAGATAGTATTTTAGCACTGATGGATTCTCAGTTAACTGGAAGTGGACAAGTTGGTCAATCCATTACTGGCATTGCCGATGCATCGAGAACCAATGCTGCTAGCTCTCAAGAAGTAGCAGCAGCGAGTGAAGAACAAAATGCCTCTGTGCATGAAATCGTAACAGCTGTTTCTGGTTTAGCAACAATGGCTAGTGAGTTACAAGAAGTAGTGCATAAATTTAAAGTATAAGATTGGTAAGGTACAACGCTGCTATTATGGCTGTGTTGTGCCTTTATCGTATCAATCACGTATCCCTTAGTAAGATATCGTAAGATTAGTTTAATGAAGTTGTTGTAGAAGATATTTAGTGTAAAATAGAGAATTAGAAAGAATAAAAGACTTTTGTATGAAATAATTATATGAAATGTCCAAATATGGATATTGTATATATAAATAATATTTGGTATACTAATAAAGTTGTTGCGAGGCGATGAAGGAATTAATTGATTGAAAGAAAATAACTTTTTAAAAAGTGCTTGACATAACAAGGTGGACATGATACAATAAATCTTGTCGCTAGGGGATGTTGAGAGAAAACATCGCAGATAATATGGTGGCTGTGGTGAAGCGGTCAACACGGCGGATTGTGGTTCCGTTATTCGAGGGTTCGATCCCCTTCAGCCACCCCATTCATTAACTCTAGTAATAACGATATAGGGGTATAGCCAAGTTGGTAAGGCACGGGACTTTGACTCCCGCATCCGTTGGTTCGAGTCCAGCTACCCCTGCCATTATGGTTCACTAGCTCAGTTGGTAGAGCACCTGACTTTTAATCAGGGTGTCCCGCGTTCGAGCCGCGGGTGAGCCACCATTTAACTTAATTATGCGGGAGTGGCGGAATGGCAGACGCACCAGACTTAGGATCTGGCGCCGCAAGGTGTAGGAGTTCAAGTCTCCTCTCCCGCACCACAAGAAATACAAGGCTTTCAGGATTTTACCTGAAGGTCTTTTTTTATTACTATATAACATTTGTACAGCAACGCGAGAAAAAAGTATTGTTGTATTATGAACTCTATTTTTTTTAATGACTTTTGGTAGAACTGTTTAATTGACAGGAAAAAGTGGCTTAATGCTCGTGACTCACACTCTTTTTGGGAATAAAGGCGAGGGGGGAGATTGTCATTTCGCTTTCATAATTATTTGAAGAGATACGGACTTTACAGTATAATATTTTATTTGTACATCCCTAAGAAAATATCGAGTATAGATGCCGTTGTATAGTGAAAACTTGTATATTGAATCAATATACAGTATAATAATAAACAATAGTTATGAGCGGATATTTGGAGTTATGAGCATTGAGATGAAATCACCCATCTTTTAGGAATTGGTTGATTTGCGGGACATCTTATTGGTGAATATGTAAATTAATATATAAACTCAAATAATGGAGGTATTTTCTTGGAAAAACAAAATAAGCTCGCCATCATTCCACTAGGTGGACTCGGCGAAATCGGCAAAAACATGACAGTGATTCGCTATGGCGATGACATCGTCGTACTTGACTGTGGTTTAGCATTCCCCGAAGATGAAATGTTAGGGATTGACTTAGTGATACCCGACATTACCTATCTTCTTGAAAACCAGGATAAAATACGGGCAGTTGTGATCACCCACGGTCATGAGGACCATATTGGATCCTTATCCTATTTCTTAAAACAAATTGATGTACCAGTGTATGGTACGCGGCTGGCGATGGGCATAGCCGAAGTTCGGCTAAAAGAAAATAATGTAGCGAATTATACCTTGATTCCAATAAAACCAGGTGATGAACTGACCTTTGGCAGTATTCAGGTAGGGTTTATTCAAGGAAATCATTCCATTCCTGATGTGGTAGGACTATATTTTCGTACGCCAGTAGGTACGATTGTTCACACAGGTGACTTTAAAATTGATTATACACCAGTAGATGGCAAAGTAATTGATCTTCCTAAATTTGCGCAACTCGGAAATGAAGGTGTACTTGTCTTAATGTCAGACAGTACCAATGCGGAACGTCCCGGCTTTACCAAATCAGAGCGTACCGTTGGTGCTGCTTTAGATGAGGCATTTAACGGTGCGAAAGGTCGAATTCTTTTAGCAACTTTTGCATCAAACGTATTGCGTGTCCAGCAGGCGATCAATTCTTCTTGTAAGAATGGCCGAAAAGTGGCAATTATCGGCCGCAGTATGATAAACGTTGTAAACATTGCTAGAGAACTTGAATACCTACTCGTCCCTGAAGGAACAATAATTGATATAGATGAGATAAAAAACTATCCCGATAACCAGATCTTAATTTTGACGACTGGCAGCCAAGGGGAACCGATGTCTGCATTGACGCGAATGGCGTTGAGCGATCACCGAAAAGTAGCGATTACTCCAAGTGATACAATCATCATTTCAGCTACACCAATCCCTGGCAACGAAAAGTCAGTATCGAAAACAATTGATGCCTTATTACGTTTGGGTGCAGAAGTCATTCATGAACGTTCCATGGGGATTCATGTTTCTGGTCACGCCAGCCAAGAAGAATTAAAGCTAATGTTAACTCTGGTTCGGCCTCAATTTTTAATCCCAGTACATGGAGAGCATCGCATGCTGATCACTCATGGTAAGCTTGCACAAGACCTGGGAATCCCGAAAGAGAATATCTTTATTGGTACAAATGGACAGGTTTTTGAATTTGAGCAAGGCGTCGGTGGGGTAACCGGAAAGTTAGCTGGGAAAGTAACCGCAGGCAAGGTTTTCGTTGATGGGTTGGGTGTAGGTGATGTTGGTAACATTGTTCTTCGTGACCGTCAAATGCTATCTCAGGATGGGGTTCTTATTGTTGTCGTTACGATGGATAAAGGATCAGGTGGCATTGTAGCTGGACCGGATCTGGTTTCTCGTGGTTTTGTCTATGTACGTGAATCCGGCTCCTTAATGGGAGAAGCCAAGCAACAGGTTAAGCAGGCCCTAGATAAATGCGAGGCCGGCCAAGTTACGGAGTGGGCTGCGATTAAGAGTAGTATCCGTGATGCACTGGGTAAATTTATTTACGAAAAGACTCGCCGACGCCCTATCATTTTACCAATCATTATGGAAGTATAGGCTGAAAGAATTTATTGAACAGGTAGTCTGTAAGTATATATGTATGAGAACCTTCTGAAGGGGCGTGTCGCAAAACGTTTTTTGAAAAAACGCAATGCGACACGCCTTTTTTGAGCAAAAAGGAAGGAAAAACAGTAGGAAGAATGAAAAAAAGGAGACAAGAGCCAGTTTATGGACACAACAAAATAGAGGAAGCCTCTTCCCCTAAGAAAAACTCGATATGAATTGGTCAGGATGCTTTTGGAATATGCAAGTAGGTCCCACACCGGTCGCTTTGGATTTTGTTATGGAGCTTGTTTACGTTATACCCCATGCATAGTAATAGAAACTCGGTTTGCACCTTTACGCGGCCCCTCATCAGAAATCGCCGAAATCCCATGTCCTGTTTGAGCACCCCGAAAGCTCCCTCCACCTGAATGGAGCGGTTCATCCGAAGCATAACACCCTCCTCACCCTTGATACGTGCCTGCATTTCTTCACGTTGACGCAAAAAGGTTTTGGATACATACAGGTTCTTGCTTCGTTCTTCGAGGGGAGTCTTGCTCGCTCCCTTGATGCATTGGGCCTTATGCGGACAGCCGGCACAATCTGGACAGGTGTATACGGTTGTCACGATGGGATATCCGGCCTTAGATCGGGTCTTTTTTTCATAAGCTGCCTGGATCGGGCGCCCCATGTGACATAGGTAGCTATCGGTCTTTGCATTGTAGTGCATGTTCTCTCGCTTGCCGATGTCTGCCCTATATTTCTTCGTCTTGGCCTTCTCATAATTCGCGGGCTTTATAAATGCGATTTGGTTGTTTTGCTCGCACCATGTGTAATTTTCCTCACTCTCAAAGCCCGCATCCGCTACGGGTTTTGTATACCCCAGTCCCTTGAGCGTCTCCAACATCGGGATCAACATTTGGCTGTCGCTTCGGTCCTGACCGATCATTGTGGATACTATATATTCCGCGTCCACCGCCAGTATCGCGTTGTAGCCCGGTTTAAGCTGACCATTTTTCATATGATCTTCTTTCATCCGCATGAAGGTGGCGTCTCTGTCCGTCTTGGAAAAGCTGTTGCGTTCTCCAAAGCTATGATTATAGTCATTATACTTTTTCTGCCGAGCAAGGTATTGGTCTACCGTTTGAAGCGCCCGCTGCAGCGAAGTCTTACGCTGTCCTTTGCCGTGAACAAAAACAATACGGCGTTCAGCTTGCAGTGCTTTTAGCCGTTTGCGCAGCTTTTTTAGGTCTTTGGGCTTTATCACCTGGCCGACATAAAAGCGAATCCCAAACTCCGCTGCTAGCGCCGGCAACTCTTCTTTCATCTTCTTCTGCATCTTCTCTTCATTTTTTTGCGTCGATTTCTTCCAGACAAAGCTGTATCGGTTCGCATTGGCCTCCAATTTGGTTCCGTCTATGAAAACGCTTGACAGCGACAGTTCTCCCGCATCGGTCAACAGTTGCACAAGCTGGGCAAACAGATCGTCCACGACCTCTGCCAGCCGTTCGCTGCGAAACCGTGCGATCGTCGCGTGATCTGGTGCTTTTCTCCGGCCTAGCAGATACATGAAGTTGACGTCCCGCCGGCATGCCTGCTCGAGCTTGCGGCTCGAATAGATGCCGTTCATGTATCCATATACAAGTATCTTGAACAGACATTTCGGTGACATCTCGATTCTCCCCATTCGGGAGTACGCAGCGTACAATTTGCTGTAATTCATCCTTTCTAGCACCGCGTTGAGCAACCGCACCGAATCATCTGCCGGAATCATTTCGCCAATGTCCATCGGTATTACTAGTTGATATACATTTGAGTCTACTGTATAATCTAGTTGTAATTTCTTAGATTTCACAAACTTGATTTTACAACAAAAGACGGCTTCCAGCTACTGCTGGTTGCCGTCTTTTGTTTTTTAGGGTTGTCTTAGCGCGACAGCCCCCTTACATTTTAAATTGAAATAAAATATTGAAAACATAAAATTATCAACAAAGATCCTTTATTTGGGGCATGCGTTAGATCACTGTCATGAATCATCTATTAGGTCGAATGTAGCAAGTTGGTGTCTAAAGGGAGGATATTTAACTAGCCTCTTTCAGTACTCATAATGAATACAGGGGTAATGAAAATGTTTTCAGAATATTATATATACATTTATTGAGTTTCAGCATATAATAAAAATCATTGAAAGTGTTTTTATTATATGGGTGAAAATAATGGAGGTATTACTATGATTCTTGAAACCAAATACAGGCGACAAGCACTACAAAGATGGAAAGCGTCTTGTGAAGAAACAAAACAAGAAATAGAAGCTGATTTTTGCTCAGTGAAAGCATACCTTCATAGTATTTGGAATTATATATTACATTTAAATCCGGATCCCATGCAAAAAAAAACGATGTTTATAACTGTTATGACTTAGGAGTTGATAGAGTCTGTTTAAGAAAATACTGTTAGCCACAGATGGGTCCAAGCATGCCCATCGTGCCGCAGAAAAGACGGTGGAGCTTGCATTACAGTTAGGAAATGTAGTGATTACACTTTTTCACGTCTCGCCTGAAATTTCATCCAGAAACAGTTTGATTCAAGCCAATTTTGATATTCGATCACTCCTTGAGAAAGAGGCACGTTTGGCCATAATAAAAACAGAACTTCTTTTTAAGCAAGAGAAAATTCCATATAATTTGGCAGTTGGCCTTGGTGATCCTGCGGAGGAAATCGTTAAGAAGGCAGAAACAGAAGGCTATGATCTACTGATTGTTGGTAGTCGTGGATTAAATAAATTGCAAGAATTTGTTATAGGAAGCGTGAGTAAAAAAATTGTTCATGTAGTTAAATGCCCCGTCATGATCATCAAATAAAAATTCACTACCCCAGATAATGGAGTAGTGAATTTTTTACTATTAGTGTCCGCTTGGTTCATAGAGCCCGATTCTTTCCACAAGCATTTCGCTTTCCTCATTCAGCCAATAATGGTTATTTTTTTGTCTAGTTGCTGGTATTTGAGAATCACTTTTGCAATGGCATTTACAGCGGAATGATCCCATACATGTGAATTAGCAAAGTCAATGATAACTACGTTGGGATCTTCATTGTAAGTAAACTGGCTGGCAAAATCAGAGGTAGTACCAAAGAACATCTGACCAAAGACCGTATAACATTTACTACCGTCTACTTGTATAGAAGAAGCAGTGCGAAGCTCCGCTATTTTCCAGGCAAAGATCAAAGCACTTAACAACACTCCCGCCATGACACCTTTCGAAAGATCATGAGTCGTGACGACAATTGCTACGGTAGTAAGCATAACGATTACATCCCCAGTGGGGATTTTTTTTATATTCTGCAAAGAACTCCAGTCAAATGTGCCTATGGAGACCATGACCATTACCCCGACGAGGGCAGCCATGGGAATTTGTTTTACCACATTACCCAAGACAATAATTAAGAACAGCAAGAAAATGCCGGCTACGAAGGTGGATAGGCGTGTACGACCGCCGGACTTCACATTAATGACCGATTGACCAATCATCGCACAACCTGCCATGCCGCCAAAAAAACCTGCAATGACATTCGCAAAACCTTGTCCGCGAATTTCTTTATTCTTATTGCTTTTGGTATCTGTCATTTCATCAACGATCGTTGCTGTTAGCAGCGATTCTAAGATACCTACAAGAGCAAGGGACAGGGAATAGGGAAAAATAATTAAGAGAGTATCCATACTAAACAATACTTGAGGTAAATGAAAGATGGGGAGGGAATTTGTAATGGTCCCCATGTCCCCGACAGTATTCACATGCAGTCCTAAGCCAATCGTAGTTATGGATACTATAATAATTGCTACTAATGCAGAGGGAACAGCTTTTGTAATCAATGGTAAAAGATAAATGATAGCCAGTGTAAAGGCTACTAGTGCATACATGATCCAGCTTTGTCCAATAAAATGGGGCAATTGTGCTAAAAAAATCAGTATGGCTAGGGAGTTAACGAATCCTGTCATTACGGAATGGGGTACAAAGGTGATGAAGCGTCCCAGTTTTAGAATGCCCATGGCATATTGTAAAATTCCCGCCAATATGGTTGCGGCAAATAAGTATTCTACGCCGTGATCCTTAACCAACGTCACCATAAGTAGCGCCATAGCGCCTGTAGCGGCAGAAATCATACCTGGTCTTCCGCCAACAATGGAAATGACAACCGCGATGCAAAAAGAAGCATAGAGACCAGTCATGGGGCTTACCCCAGCAATAATAGAAAATGCAATGGCTTCAGGAATTAAGGCAAAGGCTACCGTTATGCCTGCCAGAATATCAATGCGAGTGTTGGAAAACCAAGATTTATTTAGTTGTAGTTTCAATGAAAATAGTCCTCCTGTTTTTGTTTTAAATATACCTAGTGACTTTCCACTTTCAGAAAAGACGATGTCCGATATTCAATAGAGATCATTATACATAGATTATTTACAGAATACAATATAATAGTTTTTTCTGAAAGAAGTAGAATAATGAAAATTAAATGCAATCTTTTGAAAAAAATCTTTTGTGGCTATGATGATTCCACTTATCAAAGCAATGGGGACGATGGGAGTTGCATTTGGCATTAATGTTATTATCCATCGTGATTTCGAATGTGTACATTTATGTTAGGTGTCTTAATCTAAATACAAGAAGCCATTGAATACTGCGGAGTGCAGTTGTCAATAGCTTCTTAATTTATGGTTCTATAACAAATATTGTGTTTATTTCAACAAAAATAATGGGCAGAAAAAAATTTCGTGGCTCATTTACTTGCAATCGTACCAAAAAGTAATATAATTAGAAATAGGTGGAAATTAAAAAAGTCGCCGTGTCCTGAGAGTGGTGGAACACTCCCAGGCACGAGCAGGTGTCGGAGCACCTACACGTAACAGCTAGCTGTCTACGACGACAATTTATTATACCGTGCTTTTCCCTTGAAAACAAGGGATGTTACGTTTCGGCATAATACAATTGAAGTTTTGGCAGAAGCTTAGCGTCTGCATGCAATCAAGACGAAGCAAAGCGCATGTGTAGGTTGAAAAGACCTCGCATGCTCTTTTTTAGTTTCCCCTGAAACAAACTGTATGCTGGTTTCTTCTATCAGCATTTCGGATAGAAGAAACCTCCTACAGGATGAAGATGGGGGGATATAAATTGGGTTCAGTACAAGGAAAGACAAAAGGTAAAAGTCAGGGCTGCCAAAGCAGCGCGCCAGCGTGCATTAGTAGTGAAGGTATAAGCGCACGAAAGGATAATGCACATGTTTAAAACCTACAGAACAACAAACGAAACGATTATGGGTGAGGAAGCTGAGAGCGCTGATATTAAACTTACATTGATTACGGATGTTGATGGAAATGAATATGTGATGATCAAGACGCAAGAAGAAAAGGCTATCTATAATCTTTCACTGATCGGCCATGTGACTGAAATCGTTCAGGACGTTTCATTTGAAGAGTTTAGAAAAATTATCTATGCAAGACTAGACAAGCTTAAACAACATTGAATTTCAGCAGCTTCAAGAGGGCAGGCTGCTGTCACAAAAGATAGCCTGAATGATTATTTTAAAAGCCGGGTGATTCCGGTTTTTTTATTCCCCTATCAGACCGGAGGCAGACTCCCGCCGATCGCCCCCTCCATTTCACTACAAATCTTGTCGTCGGCTGTATGTAATAGAGAGGTTCATAAAGAGATTATACAGTGCAATCAGGAATAGGGCTGTACACAATTCTCTTAACATACATGAATGGAAGATTGCATATCATCATATCATAACAAGGATAGGACAAATAATGATTGAGGTGGCAGTGATGGATGTAGTCGAAATATTAAAAGCACTGGGTGATGGGACTCGGCTGCGAATTTTGCACTTATTGTACAAGGAAACCTTATGTGTCTGTGATTTGGAAGCAGTGCTGAATCTCAGCCAGTCCAATGCTTCGCGTCATCTGATTAAACTCAAACATGCTGGGCTGATTGTCAGTGACAAACAAGCCCAGTGGGTCTATTACAGGGTGGATAAAACCAGCCTGGAGCGGTATCCCTTTGTGCGGGAGTTACTAGCCAAAGAACTGGAACAGCAGCCGCATTGTCAAAAAGACTTTGTACGGCTCACGAAATACCAAAGGCAGGGCGGCTGTTGTGAGACAAGGGTGAAAATGGAGGACGAATAAATATTGTAACGATTATATGATTGAAATAAAAATGATGCAGTTTTGATCATCACTGTTGCTATATCTATCCTCTACCATTTGATCGAACAATCAAATTTTGAATACTTTTGCTATGCTTATTTTGGAACTATCCGTATTATTTATAGGAATCAGTGTTCTGATTAATTTACTTCAAATCTGGATTCCCTATGACAAAATCAATACGTAGGCTTTTTGGGAGAAACCGGATCATGGTACAATAATGAGTTAGTTATTTGCGAAATAGAACTGTATTGGAAAAGGGATATCCTTTTGTAGTACGGTTCTATTGCTTTACATAGTTATATATTATCGCGATTGCAGAACATATTACCGTCGCAAAATGTTTATTATGGTCGCTATCGGCTTGTACGTGCCAGCATAAATTTTGCAGTTAGGTAGTATCTAGCTAAAATTAACACAATGTTAACAAAGGGTGCGTTGACTAAAAAAACAATCGTAAGGTATGATGAAAACATATTCAAGAATTTAAATATGATGTGCTAAGGCAAAAATACGGCAGACGGTTAGAGGTAACAAGACCATAATAAACATAACGAGGAGTGGGCATCATGAAGAAAGCGAAATTGGTGATTATATGTACGCAAAACAGCGCACGCAGCCAAATGGCAGAAGCCTTTTTCAAAAAATATGGTGATGATATGCTGGAGGTTCACAGTGCAGGTTTTGAGCCTAAGGAAGTGAATCCATATGCGGTGCAGGTCATGAAAGAGATTGGCATTGACATTAGCGGCCAGCATTCCAAAGGTGTTCGGGAGTTTTTAGGGAAAATGTCATTTGGCTACGTCATTGCTGTTTGTAAAAAGGCTGAAGGCAAGTGCCCCGTGATCTTTCCAGGAGCACGACAGTTGATATCCTGGCCCTTTGATGATCCGGCTGCTTTTGAGGGAACAGAAGAAGAAACGCGGCAAAAGTTCCGGCAGGTGCGTGATGAAATTGAAGAGAAGGTCAAGGAGTGGTTACAGGACTACCGTGGTCAGCAGGATCATCTAAAATAAAATTGTCACCAGTAGGCAAAATTTGGTGGTTTCATGAGGGGGGTTATTATGAAAATTATTATCATTGGTGGGGTAGCGGCTGGTACTTCTGCAGCAGCCAAAGCAAGAAGAAACAATGAAAATGCTCAAATTACATTATTTGATGCAGACAGTGATGTATCCTATTCAGGATGCGGCTTGCCATACTTTATTGGAACTGAAGTGGAAGACCGGGAGCAATTGGTTCCAAGGGATGCCGCATTCTTCAAACAGAAATATAATGTGGATGTGTACACCAGACATCAAGTGTTAGAAATTCAGCCGCAAAGTAAAGTACTCACGGTGCAAAATTTAGTTACGCAAGAAATCTTTCAGGAAAGGTATGATAAACTGGTTGTTGCTACTGGTGCAAAATCCGTTGTGCCTGCTATAGAGGGGGGCAATAAGCCCAATGTATTTTATTTACGGAATGTAATCAATGCCGACCGTATCCGTGAACAAGTGCTAACAGCCAATCCCAAATCGGCTGTAATTGTCGGGTCTGGATTTATCGGTCTTGAAATGGCGGAAAACTTAACAGCCAGAGGAATCGCTGTTAGTGTTGTGGAAATGGCAGGGCACGTTATGCCTGCGTTAGATCCAGATATGGCGGTATACGTAGCCGATCATCTGGTTGAGAAGGGCGTACAGGTAATCGTCAACGATTCAGTGATTCGCCTGGAAGGAGAACCTTCCGTCAGTAAAGTGATATTGAAAAGCGGCAAAGAAATCGACGCGGATTTTGTGATCATGGCTGTCGGGGTAAGACCCAATGTAGATTTGGCTCAAAAGGCAGGTATTGAACTCGGGCCAACAGGAGCCATCAAGGTCAATCGGAAGATGCAAACCAATCTGGATGAGATTTATGCCTGCGGTGACTGCGCGGAAAGTTATTCTTTAATGACTGGCAAACCTTTGTATCGGCCGTTAGGTTCTACTGCCAATAAAATGGGACGAATTACTGGTGATCAGATAACCGGCGGTGATTTGGAGTTCCGGGGAATTTTGGGGACAGGTATATTTAAAGTGTTTGATATGGCAGTAGGTCAGACTGGTCTTACGGAAAAGGAAGCAAAAAAAGAAGGCTATGAGGTTGTTGTCTGTCATAATATCAAACCAGATAAGCCTGAATATTATCACGGCAGTGAGATGGTCATTAAGGCGGTTGCCGATAAAAACACTGGCAAGGTTTTGGGGGTGCAGATTGTCGGAAAATCTGGTGTCGATAAACGAATGGATGTCTTTGTGACCGCCATTACTTTCGGTGCGAAAGCAGAAGACTTATTTCACCTGGATTTAGCCTATGCACCACCATTTTCGACTACTAAAGACCCGGTGATGTATACTGGAATGATTTTGGATAATGCCATCAGGCGCGGCAGAGAGCTGATGACTCCGGCTGAGCTACAGGAAAAAATAAAAAATGGCGAAGAAGTGAAGATTATCGATGCTAGGGTGACCAAGCAATACGAAAAAGCCCATGTCGAGGGTGCAGTGAATATCCCACAGGAGAATATTCGTAAAGCACTGGATTCCCTTGATAAAGAAATGGTTACAGTTACTTATTGTAACAAAGGGGTTACAGGGAATGCCGCTCAAAATATTCTAATCAATCATGGTTTTAAGAACGTATATAACTTGTCGGGTGGCTATAAGAATTATAGCAAGAATAGCAAAAAATAATGCAGGTGGTTTAAACATCATCTAGTAACCGATACAGAGGTAAAAAGGAGGGAGCTAATCACTCCCTATCCTCCTCAGACGAAAAAGTAGAAATGTGAGAAAGGGGAGGGGAGCTTCATGGAGGGCGTAGCGTTGATTTTTAAAGCATTGGGGGATGATATTCGCCTGGAAATTGTAAAGATGCTGATTGATAAGGAACTTTGCGTTTGTGATATTTTAGCGGCTTTCGATAAATCACAGCCGGCCATTTCACATCATCTAAAGGTCTTAAAGCAATCCGGCATTGTAGTGGATAAACGTGACGGCAAATGGGTTTATTACCAATTGAATCCCGAAGCATTCAATCAGGTTGAGGTCTTTCTGCAGTTGTGTAAAACGGCAACGAATGAACGATATAGGACTTGTAGCCCTAATTAAAATGCAATAAGGACAGGATAATTTTTAGTTATCGATTGCTGCTATGCCACGGGATTGCTCTCTAATGCGAGTAAGTTTAAAAATGAACGCTAAATTATTTGTTGACATTCATGAGTAAAATCAAATATACTCATATACGAGAGGCGGTTTTAAAAGAATGGCTAGGAACTGGAAAGAAATAAGCAATGACAAAAGACTTTGTTAGGCTGATAAAGCTCACAGAGCATGGATGATAATTAAGAGCCCACTGTCGAAATTGATGGCGAGTGAATTTTTTTAGTGAGTACATGCATGAATTCGATTATATTCATATATAATAAAGTAAAATGTTTTGTATCTCAAACATATGTTTACATTATGAGGAGGTTTATTTCTATGTCTACAGAAAAAAGATTGGATTTTTTTGAAAGGTATTTAAGTTTATGGGTGGCACTATGTATTGTGATTGGTATTGGTTTTGGCAAGGTGTTCCCTGGGGTGGTTGATTCACTGAGTAAAATAGAAATCAGTCATGTGAATTTACCTATTGCTATTTTAATCTGGCTGATGATTTATCCCATGATGCTGAAAATTGATTTTTCCGCTATCTTGAAGGTAGGCGACAGACCGAAAGGACTATTCATCACTTTGTTTGTCAATTGGTTAGTAAAACCTTTCAGCATGGCACTGTTAGGCTGGTTCTTTTTTAAATATGTTTTTATTGGTTTGATCGGTGAGCAAATGGCCAATGAATACCTTGCTGGCACTATTATTCTAGCGGCGGCACCTTGTACCGCTATGGTTTTTGTGTGGAGCTATCTGACGGATGGTGATCCTGCCTATACATTGGTCCAGGTGGCCATCAATGATTTGCTCATGCTGGTTTTATTTGCACCGATTGTTATGTTCTTATTAGGGGTTTCCGATATTATCGTTCCTAAAGATGTCTTGTTTATGTCTGTATTGTTGTATATTGTCATTCCGTTAGTAGCGGGTTATATTACCAGACGTGTCTTGATTCCTTCCCGTGGTGAAGAATGGTTTAATGACAAAATATTGACTCCCTTAAAACCAGTAACCATTATTGCCTTGCTGGTAACCTTGGTTATTATCTTTGCTTTCCAAGGAGAAGTCATTACCAATAATTGGTTTAGTATTATTCTGATTGCCATCCCAATTATCATTCAAGTTTACTTTAATTCCTCCTTAGCCTATGGTTTAGCCAGGTATTTTAAAGTGCCACATAATATTGCCTCGCCTGCGGCACTTATCGGGGCTAGCAATTTTTTTGAATTGGCGGTTGCGGTTACTATTTCCTTATTCGGCTTAACGTCAGGTGCGACACTGGCCACTGTTGTCGGCGTATTGGTGGAAGTGCCAGTCATGTTGTCAGTATGCAGCTTCTGCAATCGGACTCAGCACTGGTTTGGTTTAGAATCAAAGTCAACAACAGAAAAAGCCTAGATGTTATTCCAGAATAGTAAGTGGTTCTAAAACTGTGTAGTATTCTTTAGCCCTAATGAGACAGAAGAGAGGAAGGCGAAAAGACTGTTTGGCAATATCTGAGGATCGGATGAAACTGGAACCTGCTATTTCAAACGTAGCATTGCTCCTAACGCAATTGATTTCTCAATAAGAAGGTTAAAAATAAACTATAGTAATGGTCTGGCTCTTTATGTGACTAAGAAATGCATATGGGATCATATTGACAAAATGAAAGCCCTAATATATGATTAAAAGTGAATATAGACATATACTAAGGGTGCTAACACTTGATTTATAAAGGAGGTAGTCACATTGAGTATAACACGAATCGTAAAAGCATTAGGGGATGGAACCAGACTTAGGATTGTGAATTTATTACGAGTTGAAAATTTATGTGTATGCGAGATTGAAGCCATACTCCAAAGTAGTCAGTCTAACGTGTCTAGGCATTTGGCAAAACTTCGCGATGCGGGTATTATTTATAGTGAGAAAAAATCACAGTGGGTATACTATGGCATTAACGTAGATATAATAAAAGAGCATTCCTTTATAAAAACTTTATTAGATGAAGATTTTGCCAAACATCTTCAATATCAACATGATATAGCTACCCTGAGAACGTATCGTGAACAGAACTTTGAATGCGGGCCGTTAATAATTACAAGTGCTTAACACTTGTAATTATTAAATACTATATGAGTATAATTTGATATAGGAATATATGCTTATCGTAAGTCAATAAATTAAAGGGGCGATAAAAATGAGTAAAATTGAAATTTTTGATCCAGCAATGTGTTGTGCAACAGGAATTTGTGGACCGGGTATAGATCAAGAGCTTTTAAGAGTGGCTACGACTGTGAATACTCTTACTAAGAAGGGCGTTACGATCATTCGCTATGGTCTTTCTAGTGAGCCACAAGCCTTTGTCGATAATAAGAAGGTAAATGAGTATTTGATGAAGGAAGAAGTGGAAGTTCTACCGATTACAATCGTAGATGGAGAAGTGGTTAAGACCAGGAGCTATCCTACAGCGGATGAATTTGCTCAGTGGTCAGGCGTATCGAAAGATGAAATAGCCGCTGCGGCTGCTGAAAAAGAGAATGGCTGTGGTTGTGATGAAGGTGGATGTTGCTAAGTCAAAGTAGGAGGCTATTACATGTATAAATTGTTTAATCCAGATAATATAAAATTGACAAAGTATTTATTTTTCACTGGCAAAGGTGGGGTAGGGAAAACTTCGTCAGCCTGCGCTACTGCCATTACTTTAGCAGATCAAGGTAAAAAGGTTTTATTAGTCAGCACCGATCCAGCATCAAATTTGCAGGATGTTTTCGGTATCAGCCTTACAAGTAAAGGAACTCCCATTCAAGAAGTACCTAATCTTGTGGTAGCTAATCTGAATCCGGAAGAAGCAGCTAAGGCTTATAAAGAATCAGTAATTGCACCTTATAAAGGTAAGCTTCCAGCAAGTGTTTTACAAAACATGGAGGAGCAGCTTTCCGGGTCTTGTACCGTGGAGATTGCAGCCTTTAATGAGTTTTCTAATTTTATTACCGATGAAAAAACACAAATAGAATATGACCACATTCTATTTGATACGGCACCAACGGGTCATACCTTACGGATGCTGCAACTACCATCTGCATGGAGTAATTTTATTAGCGAAAGCACCCATGGAGCATCTTGTCTGGGGCAATTGTCAGGCCTGGAAAGCAAGAAAGAAGTATATAAGAATGCTGTTAGTACTCTAGCAGATGGCAAATTGACGACCTTGATTTTAATCTCTAGACCTGAATATTCCCCGCTGCAGGAAGCAGAGCGAGCTTCTAGAGAATTGAAGGAATTAGGGGTTCATAATCAACTATTAGTTGTGAATGGTGTCCTGGAATTAGATATTGAGAATGATCAAATAGCAGATAAACTATATGCTAAGCAACAAGAGGCATTACGGAATATACCTGAATCTTTACGTGAAACTCCGACCTATAAAATTCCATTACGCGCCTATAATATAACAGGAATTAAAAATATCAGAATGCTGTTAAAAGAAGATTATTTAGAAAGTCAAAATTATAAGCTAAATAAAGAAGAATTGCCTAAAGTCAAAGCTTTAATTGAGGACCTTTACGCATCAAAAAAAAGAGTAATCTTCACTATGGGAAAAGGTGGGGTTGGGAAAACTACCTTAGCAGCGGCGATAGCCATCGGTCTTGCTGAGAAAGGGGTAAAAGTACATTTGACAACTACCGATCCAGCAGACCATCTGAAATTTGTAGTAGAAGAAGGTCATGGGATTCGGTTAAGTAAGATTGATGAGAAGGATGAGCTTCGTAATTACACCGAAACCGTTTTGGCAAAGGCAAGAGAAACAATGGCAGAAGAAGACATTGCGTATGTAGAAGAAGATCTTCGCTCTCCCTGCACACAAGAAATCGCCGTATTCCGTGCGTTTGCTGAGATTGTAGATAATGCGGATGATGAGATTGTGGTGATTGATACGGCACCCACCGGTCACACATTGTTACTATTAGATGCTACACAAAGTTATCATAAAGAAATACAAAAATCCCAAGGCGATATACCACAAGCCGTGAAAAACTTATTGCCAAGATTGCGAGATGAAAAAGAAACAGAAGTAGTCATTGTAACCCTCCCAGAGGCCACTCCTGTATATGAAGCAATGCGATTACAAGAAGATCTAAAAAGAGCAGGTATTAATAACAAATGGTGGGTTATTAATTCAAGTTTACTCATGACGAACACTCAAAGTCCATTATTAAAAACAAAATCCTTAAATGAAATTCCCTGGATCAATAAAGTGGATGAAATATCACAAGGAAACTTTGCTATAATTCCATGGAAAGGCGAAGAAATAAAAGGCGAAAAATTAGTAGACTTAATCAGATAAATGGTAAAGAAATGCTAATGAATTAGATCAAAAGGGGCTGTCTCAAATTAAATTTTATTTTGAGACAGCCCCTTTTATGTAGCTTATGGTATCAGGATTGTGTATTATACATACCTTTGCTTTGCATGTATTGGAAGATCCCTTGACCATGTCCTTGTTCTTCTTTTTGTATGTGGTTAAGAGCTTGACGTGCATTAGGATCAGCAAATTCGAAGATCGCCGTATCATAGGCTCCGGAGACAAATTTTTCAGTCATTAGCATATCCGTACAGAGAGTACTGTCACTTTGACTTGCAATAGCTCCCTGAGAGGATGATGAAGTTGTAGTTGAGTTGCTTTGCCCGGATTGCTGGTTTTGCTGTGAAGTCATATTGGGAATTTGACCGTTTAGCATTTGGTTGACAGTATTTAGGTGCTGCTGCTCTTGTCCAGCGTAGGAGTTAAACAACTGCTTTAGAGCTGGATCTTGGGCTTGATTAGCATAAGACTGGTACTTCTCTATACAGATCTGCTCATGCTTTTTTTGATCTTCCAATAAAGATTTTTCTTTTGGGGTTAATTGTAGCGTCATATATATCACCTCCTGCTACTATTTTGTTTCATAACTTGAATTTTATTCATGATTGTAAAAGGAGGTTAGTTATATCTTATAATTTTTATTTATTTTTGCAAATGAAATGGGATGGTGGTTACAATAACATTTTCTCTTAAAATTAATAAGGTGCGAAGGATCCAACCTGTTTGGTTATGCAGTAGGCGATGCCACCATTTCTTTGTTTGAAACTCAGGAATCAGAATTGTAATATAATCTTCGGGATTTTTTTGATGTTCCAAATTGATAATGTAGTCTAGAATAGGCTGGATTACCAAACGATAGGGGGAATATACAGTTACGAGTTCAATTCCAGGATTCCAGCCACGCCATTTTTCTTCGACTTTTCTGCCAATTTCTTCGTCTGTGGCAATATGTAAGGCTACCACATCATTGCTAATGCTTTTAGCATACTTAAGTGTTTCAGCTACGACACTGGTGGGGGTAGCGATGGGGACGATTACCACATTCCTGCCTGTTTTTAGATTGGCTTTAATATTTGGATTGAAATCTTCTAAGGGAAGATGTAATTGTTCAGCCATATCATTATAATGAGAGCGAATTTTTTTGAAAATACAAATCATAATAGGAATAAATACTAGGACAAGCCATGCACCATGAAAAAACTTAGTGATTGCAATAATCAAAACAACGATACCGGTAACGGTGGCACCGACGGTATTTACAGTGGCGCGTAGACGCCAGCCAGAAGTTCTTTCTTTTCTCCAATGAACTACCATGCCTATTTGTGCAATCGTAAAGGAAAGAAAAACACCGATGGCATATAATGAGATCAAATGTTCCGTATTTCCTTGATAAATTAGGATTAAAATGCCAGCAACAATACTCAGTAATACAATGCCATTAGAAAAATTTAATCGTTCTCCTCTTACTCCCAGATAACGAGGCATATAGCCGTCTCTAGCAAGGATGGATAATAAAAGAGGCAATCCGTTAAAAGAGGTGTTGGCAGCCAGGTAGAGGACTAACATAGTGGTAATTTGTATATAATAATACGCCCAGCCGCGTCCAAAAGTGAGTTCGGCAATTTGAGATAAGGCTGTTATATCATGCAAAGGTAAAATATGAAAATGCATAGTTAAAAATGAAGTGCCAATAAACATAATGCCAAGGATTCCTGACATCCAATAGGTAGTGATTGTAGCATTGCGTGCTCCTGGAGAACGAAACATAGGGACCCCATTGGAAATTGCTTCAAGACCTGTCATGGAGCTGCAGCCATTTGCAAAGGCCCGAAGGACGAGAACTAGAATCGTCCAATCCATTTGTTTTACTAGTGATTCAGGAGGAAAAATGGGTGCTTGATTCGTAAGTGCTTGATATATTCCTGTGCCGATTAATGCGATAATGCCAAGAATAAAGCCGTAGGTAGGAAATACAAATGCGGTGGAAGATTCGCGGATGCCGCGTAAATTTACTAGCATCAGGACTCCGAATAGAATAAATAAATCCATTGCAACTTCGTGTTGAGCAAAATGGGGGAAAGCTGAGATAATAGCAGCGGTTCCAGCAGATACACTTACAGCAACCGTAAGTGTATAATCGGCAAACAAGGCAGCTGCTGCGGTGAGTGCTGGCATTTCTCCTAAATTCCTAATGGCAACAGAATACGAACCTCCTCCTCCTGGATTAACCTTAGCTACTTGTACATATGAAATGGTAACGATTGCCAATAGGGCCAGGATAGCCAGAGATATGGGTGCCAAATAGCTGTAAGTTAACATACCAGGAAGAGTTAGCATGAGCATAATTTGTTCTGGACCATAAGCTACAGAGGATAAAGCATCAGAAGAAAAAATTGACAGAGCCTTCCATTTGGGGAGTTTTTCATTATGTATCTCTTGATTGTGTAACGGTTTGCCAATAAGGATTCGTCGAACGAATCGCATCATAGTTGAATCTACCTCCGATATTTATTGTGAAATGTGTTTTATCCGATGATTAAACCGCTCTAAGACTCCTATCTTCTATAAGCGGGAGTTAAAGCGGCTAAGTCCGAAGGATAAATGCGAATAAAATTCAGGTGGAATTAAACTTCCATCTGAAATCTTAGTCTTCTTGATAATGATGCCATAAGATTCTTGATTTTAGCTGGCTAAGGGATGATAGACCATTTGGCATAAAATCAATTATACAGTAGTTATAGTAAAAGGAAAGGGCGATTTTAAACCATTTAGCAATAAATAACAATAATTTATACCAAATAAAAATATCTATCATCAATATCCTTGTGATTAAGACTATTTTCTTCTATTTAGATCTATTTGCAACAATTATCATCATAATTGTTGCAAATAGGGGAGTAGAATGTAGAAAAGTTATAAACGTTTAATTTAAAAGGCACCGGAAGTATCCGGTGCCTTTAGAGTGTATATGCTTATACTTAAGGGTAGAGGGGAAGCTTTGCATAAGAGGTTTTAATCGCGACGAGGCCAGCACTGTTGACGAGGCCAGCACTGTTGACGGGGCCAGCACTGTTGACGGGGCCAGCATTGTTGACGAGGCCAGCATTGCTGACGAGGCCAGCATTGCTGACGAGGCCAGCACTGTTGTTGACGGGCCAGCACTGTTGTTGACGGGGCCAGCAAGAAGATGACGGACCGCACCCTACAATAACGACTCGTTCATCATCGTCATCGTCATCCCAGTCAGTCATTTCTGGTCGATCCCACTTAGGTCTTTGTTCGCTATTATCATAATAATCATCATCATCGTCATAATACATATTTTTATCCTCCTTTTTAGTCTAACGATACTCGCTATATCGAGGTTACCACTCACCTGTATAAGGATTATAGGAACAGGCAGCAGGAGGGGCCAGCCATGACTTATTGGAATCGTTGCCTTGGGCTAACGGGCGACAATCCGTGCAAGCATAGCGATATTCACAGTCCTTACATTTTTGGATTTGATTTTTGGTCGTATGCCAGCATTGTTGTAGTGGGTGATCCGTAAGTACATCAGCTAATGAATGCGTAAGAATATTGCCGCATACTTGATTTCTTGCAAAGATGCAAGGTATGACATCACCTGTGGAGGTAATCGCAAGTTTTCCTGCTAGGCATTGGCAGTAAGTCTGAGAAGCCGTAAAAGAAGCTTCGTCAGTGTAAAAGGGCGGTTTAATAGGCGGCTTGGTAAAAGTAGTTGGAAGTAAATGTTGATCATCTCCTCTGCCGGTGGGGCGAATCACATCGGGATACGCATCGGGCATGCCCAATTCTTCATAAAGCTTAAGAATATTGGGTACTTCGTGTTCGTTGGCTTTCATAATAATAGAAGCAATGCGTAAAGGAATCTTAGCTTCTAATACTTTCTTGATGGCAGTCATGGTTTTCGTAAAGCTATTAGGATGCAAGGTTACGCTGTCATGGACGGAGGCGTTATTAGCATAAATGGTTGTAGCGATATTTACATTATATTGTTTAAAGAAATCGATACAGCTATCATCAACTAATGTACCGTTTGTAAAGATTTCGATATATTCATAGCCGATTTCATGAGCCTTGATGACTAGGTCACGCCACTTAGGGTACAGTAATGGCTCACCGCCAATAAATTGAATATCAGTAGCTCCTGCTGCTTTTGCCTCTTCTATAAGGGAGAGCCAGCGGTGATGAGGTACGAGATCCAATTCCTTGCGTGAAGGGCCACTTTCTGAGTAACAGTGTAGACACTTGCTGTTGCAGGCTGCTGTTAGTTCTAACCACAGAAACTCAAGTTTTGCAGGGCAGTCTGGTAAGGAGCGCTCTGGAATAGAAGCAGAAGATGTTTCATGAAAAAATCCTAAATCTTTTTGTTCTAGCTTATTTAAGAAATTCATGTATTGCGTGCTTTCAGTAGATGACATATCCCAAAGATCCTCCAAGGCGTTGCTTTGGCAGGCGCTGAGTAGCCCAGCTGCACTTTGGTTAATGGAATGAACCTTTCCTGTTTTAAAGTCGTAGATTGCACCACGAGCAGCACCTTTCACTAATTTGCAGTGTTTTTGTAAGTTATAATACAACAGATCAGCCTCCTTTTATGGTGGATTTATTACATAATATGCAAAAAACGGTATCTTGGTGTGTGCCATCTTTCAAAAAAACAATCGGATGTTGACAAAAAATAAAATTGCATATATAATTAATAAGGTTATTGATGATAGTAAATTATAATATGCGGAAGTAGCTCAGTGGTAGAGCATCGCCTTGCCAAGGCGAGGGTCGCGAGTTCGAATCTCGTCTTCCGCTCCATAGAAAATATTGAACTCGGCAGTTATTGCTGGGTTTTTTGCATATATCTTGTTTTTGTTATTTACTTATGGTATCATATGGGGTATGACATTCTAAAGTGTAGTGATTTATGTCTAAAGTAAGGAATTTATTTGAACTAACATAGAAAACATGTTAAAAATGGTAATACTATTTTTGGCGTTACACATAATGTCGCCAACTAATTACATAGGGAGGATACAATACAAAATGAAAGCAACAATGGAGAAAATAGACAATCATAAAGTGGTCTTTGAAATTGAAGTGCCTCAAGTAGAAGTAGCAAAAGCAGTTGAAAAGGCATATCGTAAATTATCTAATAAAGTAAATATTCCGGGGTTCCGTAAAGGAAAAACACCTCGTCGCATTTTAGAAATGCATATTGGTAAAGAAGCACTATTGGATGAAGCTTTTGAAATCATGGCTAGCCCTGCGTATGCTCAAGCTCTTGAAGATAATAAAATTGAACCAGTAAGCCGCCCTCATATTGATGTTGTTACCTTAGCGGAAGATAAAGATTTACTCTTTAAAGCTACTGTAGTGGCAAAACCAGAAATTGCTTTGGGACAATATAAAGGATTGAAGATTGCTGCAGCAGTAGAAGAAGTTACAGAAGAAAAAATCAACGCAGAAGTGGAAACGATGCGCAATAGTCATGCCAAAATGGTAGTAGCAGAAGATGCAGTTATTGAAGATGGTGATTTTGCTATTATTGATTTTGAAGGATTTGTAGATGGTGTAGCTTTCCCTGGCGGAGATGGCAAAGCCTATCCGTTGCAAATTGGTTCAAACACGTTCATCCCTGGCTTTGAAGAACAAGTAATTGGTGCAAAAGCCGGTTCTGAAATTGATGTAAATGTAACCTTCCCTGCGGAGTATCACGCTGCTGATTTGGCAGGCAAAGAAGCTGTATTTAAAGTAAAAGTTCACGATGTAAAACGCAAAGAACTGCCAACGTTAGATGATGAATTTGTTAAAGATGTAAGCGATTTTAATACCGTAGAGGAATTAAAGGCCGACATTAAGAATAAATTAGAAAAGGCTGCTAGTGAAAAAGCGGATCGTGATTTCCGTAATGAAGCTATTAAGCAAGCTGTGGAAAATGCCACAGTGGAGATTCCAGAGGTTATGGTGGAAGACCGTATTTCAAAAATGATCGAAGATTTAGGTGCCAACTTAGAAAGTCGCGGAATGAAGCTTGATGACTATATGAAATACATGAACACAGACATAACAGCATTACGTCAAAACTATCATGAATCAGCTGTAGCGAATGTTAAAACTGATTTACTGCTGGAAGCTGTTGTAAAAGCTGAAGCACTAGAAGTAAGTACTGAAGAAGTTGATGCTGAAATTGCTACGATTGCTAAAGGATACGGCGCTGAAATCGAAGATGTAAAAGCGATTATCAACGGACAAGGAAAAATGTCTACTGTATTTGATTCCATATTGCGTAAAAAAGCAGCTCAACTGATTATTGACAGTGTAGAAAAAGAGTAATAGAATAATAAATCAATAGAGGTGTTATGCTATGAATTTTGTACCAATAGTAGTAGAGCAATCAAGTCGTGGGGAACGGTCCTATGATATTTTTTCCAGACTCCTAAAAGATCGAATTATATTTATTGGTGGCCCCATTGATGATAATGTGGCAAATGTAGTCATTGCTCAACTGTTGTTTTTGGAGTCTGAAGATCCTGAGAAGGATATTCATATGTACATTAACAGTCCGGGGGGTGTAGTGACGGCAGCTTTAGCAATTTATGACACCATGCAGTATATTAAGCCGGATGTTTCCACAATTTGCATGGGTTCAGCGGCCAGCGCGGCAGCATTCTTGTTAAGTGCAGGCGCAAAAGGAAAGCGTTATGCATTGCCTTTTGCTCGCATTATGATTCATCAGCCTCTGGGGGGAACTCAAGGGCAGGCGACAGATATTGAAATTCATGCACGAGAAATATTGAGACTAAGAGAACTCCTGAATGGAATTCTTGCAACTCATACCGGGCAGTCGCGGGAAAAACTTGAGCACGATACGGAACGTGATTTCTTTATGTCTTCCGAACAGGCTAAGGAATATGGTCTTATTGATGCTGTAGTCGCCCGTGGAGAAAAACGTCATGAAAGTCCCAAATAAAGAGGTGATATAAGTATGTTAAAATTTGGGGATGACAAAGGTCAACTCAAATGTTCTTTTTGCGGTAAGTTACAGGAACAAGTTAAAAAATTGGTAGCTGGTCCTGGTGTATACATTTGTGATGAATGTATTGAGCTTTGTAATGAGATTATTGAGGAAGAACTAAGCGGAGAGATTGATATCGAGCTTCGTGATGTTCCAAAGCCTAAAGAAATAAAAGATATTCTTGATCAATATGTAATTGGTCAGGATGCTGCTAAAAAAACATTGGCTGTAGCGGTGTATAACCATTATAAGCGTGTTAATTTTGGCAGTAAAATGGACGATGTGGAATTACAAAAGTCCAACATTGTAATGCTTGGACCAACTGGTAGTGGTAAAACGCTGCTGGCTCAGACTTTAGCCAAACTGCTAAATGTACCTTTTGCTATTGCCGATGCAACATCACTTACAGAGGCTGGATATGTTGGAGAAGATGTGGAAAATATCTTGCTAAAACTCATCCAAGCGGCTGATTATGATGTGGAGAAAGCAGAAAAAGGCATTGTCTACATTGATGAAATTGACAAAATTGCCCGTAAATCGGAGAATCCGTCAATTACTCGTGATGTATCTGGGGAAGGTGTGCAGCAGGCACTTCTAAAAATTCTTGAAGGTACTGTAGCGAGTGTGCCCCCTCAGGGAGGACGCAAGCATCCTCATCAAGAGTTTATTCAAATTGATACAACCAATATCCTGTTTATTTGCGGTGGTGCGTTTGATGGTATTGATAAATTGATCAGCGCTCGTACAGGCAAGAAGAACATGGGTTTTGGTGCTGAAATCAGAAGTAAAGGTAAAAAGAATATTGGCGATTTGTTACAACAAATTCTGCCGGAAGATCTTTTAAAGTTTGGTCTTATTCCAGAGTTTGTCGGTCGTTTACCAGTAGTGGTAACTTTAGATGCTCTAGACGAACAAGCTTTGGTGCGCATACTGTTAGAGCCTAAAAATGCTCTAGTAAAGCAATATCAAAAATTCTTAGAGATTGATAATGTGCAACTTGAATTTAAAGAAGATGCATTAGATGCCATCGCTAAAGAAGCGTTGAAGCGTAATACAGGAGCACGGGGGCTTAGAGCGATTATTGAAGGTATTATGTGCAATGTGATGTACGAAGTACCATCTCGTGCAGATGTAGCAAAATGTACTGTAACAAAAGAAGTGGTCTTAAGTAAAGAAGAGCCTATATTAGTTACAGTTGATCGTAAATCTAAGAAAAAAGAAGAGTCGGCATAAAGACGACTAATGGAAAAGGAGAGACATTGTCTCTCCTTTTTTATTTACTGTTTTTTACAGGATAAAATCAAGTTGTTTGCCTATACTAAATTCAGAATCAGAATTGTTGGGGAGGAGGTTTTGGATCAGTGGATTATGCGATAAATATTGTTACAGTAATACAATTCTTTTTTGCAGTTGTCATCGGATTGTATTTTTGGAATTTACTGCGATCACAACAAGGAAACCGGGTAGCAGTTGAACGAGAATCAAAAAAAGAAATTGACAAATTGCAGAAACTAAGATCAATCTCATTAACGGAACCTTTATCAGAAAAAACTCGACCCACGACTTTTGCTGAAATTGTTGGGCAAGAAGACGGTTTAAAAGCATTAAGAGCAGCTTTATGCGGACCTAATCCTCAGCATGTTTTAGTGTATGGACCGCCAGGGGTTGGTAAGACAGCAGCAGCAAGACTGATACTAGAAGAGGCTAAGCGCAATAGTTTATCGCCTTTCTCATCGAATGCAAAGTTTATTGAAATGGATGCTACGACAGCTCGTTTTGATGAACGTGGAATTGCAGACCCTTTAATTGGTACAGTGCATGACCCCATTTACCAAGGAGCAGGTCCTTTAGGGGTGGCTGGCATTCCTCAGCCAAAAGCTGGAGCGGTTACGAAGGCTCATGGTGGATTGTTATTTATTGATGAAATTGGTGAGTTGCATCATATACAAATGAACAAGCTGCTAAAAGTATTAGAGGATCGTAAAGTGTTTTTAGAGAGCTCCTATTACAATAGTGAGGATACCAATATTCCAAGTCATATCCATGATATCTTCCAGAATGGTTTGCCAGCTGATTTTCGTTTAGTGGGGGCGACGACTCGTATGCCTCAGGATATTCCTCCTGCTATTCGTTCGCGATGTGTAGAAATATTTTTCCGTCCCATATTAGCCGATGAAGTGAGCAGGATTGTGTATAATGCTGCTAAAAAACTTAATTTTCCGATTGAGGACAAAGCCGTTGAAGTGATTAAACAATACTCTACCAATGGTCGTGATGGTGTCAATATTGTGCAAATTGCTGCAAGCGTTGCGATTAATGAGTCTAGGCAGTCCATCACTTGTAAAGATGTAGAATGGGTCATAAATTTTGGACACTATAGCAGACGACCGGAAAAGAAAGTTCCTGATGCCCCTCAAGTTGGCTTCGTCAATGGATTGGCAGTACATGGAGCTGATATAGGGGCAATTACGGAAATTGAGGTAACGGCTGTTTCAGGCACTGGGAAACTTACCATAACTGGCGTGGTTGATGAAGAAGAATTAGATGTGCCAGGTCGTACCATACGCCGTAAAAGCATGGCGAAATGTTCTTTGGAAAATGTTATGACTGTACTTTCCAATTGTTTTAAAATGGATATACATAGTTATGATATCCATGTGAATTTTCCAGGTGGAGGTCCTGTGGATGGTCCTTCAGCAGGAGTGACAATGGCAGTAGCAATCTATTCTGCCATTAAGGGAATTCCCGTTGATAATAAAGTAGCTATGACAGGAGAGCTTTCCATTCGTGGTTTAATTCGTCCCGTAGGTGGGGTAAGCGCCAAGATCTATGCAGCGGAGCAAGCTGGAGCGTGCCGGGTTTTGATACCAAAAGACAATTGGCAAGAGTCCTATCAGGGGCTGTCCGTTCAAGTCATCGCAATTGAATCTCTTGAGGAAGCTATCGAAAACGCTTTAATAAAAACAGTCGATATACTTCACAAAGATACTATAATACCTCAGCCTGAAATTTTAGCAGCAGCAGGTATGGAAATTTAAGTTTATAAAGGTGGTAAGGTTATGGATAGAATTGCTTTAATACTGGTCATTGTAGGGGCTCTAAATTGGCTTTTAGTGGGGCTATTTAAATTCGATTTAGTAGCCACGATTTTTGGCGGGCAAACTTCTTTCTTAAGTCGTATTATCTATGTATTAGTGGGCTTATCAGGCATCTGGTCCATCAGCTTTTTAAATAGAGGTAGAAGGTCAGCATAAGATATTGCAGGTTAGCAAGATAGCCTTCTACATAAAGAAGGCTATCTTGCTATTAAAAATTAAAATGTTTTTAATAATACTCTGAATTCATCACCATCCAGGCATTCTTTTTCTAACAATAAGGCGACTGCCGCTTGAAGGGTATCTTGACGATTAGAGAGAATGGTATAAACATACTGCTCCGTTTCCTTTATAATGGATGTTATAGTAGCATGTAAAAGATCCTTTGTGAGATCTTCTAAGGATATGATGCCTAATGTTGACATACCATTATGAATAATCTCTTTTGCTAAGTCGATTGCCTGCTTAAAGTCATTGGATGCACCTGTACTGCGATTGCCTAAGTTTATTTCTTCAGCGATGGCTCCAGCGAGTGCTACTGCAATTTTATTTTTAATGACATCCAATGTATATAAATACGTATCATCTAATGTTGTTTGTCTTACATAACCTAAGGCATTACTGCGAGAAGCAATGTTAATTGTTGCCACAGAACCAGGTCGTGTGATTTCACTTACTAATGCATGTCCTGCTTCATGGATAGCAATACGTTGTTTCTCCAGTGTGTTCGGTCTTCTATCTAATTTTTCACCCATGATTACTTTATCAATCGCACTTTGAAAGTGCTTAGATGTGATGGTTACCATTTCTTCACGCAGAGCCAGAATTGCTGCTTCATTGGTTAAGCTTTCTAAATGGGCTCCTGAAAAGCCAAAGGTATTTGCGGCAAGTGTTTCTAATGAGACATCTGCTGCTAATGGTTTATTTTTAGTATGCAGGCTAAGGATATGCAAACGTCCTTTTTTATCAGGCAGTTCTACTTTTACATGTCTATCGAAACGTCCTGGGCGCAGTAAGGCTGAATCAAGGATGTCGATGCGATTGGTAGCGCCAATAATTAATATCTTAACGCTGTCATCAAAAGAGAGACCATCCATTTGTACCAAAAGTTCATTTAGGGTTTGGTCATATTCGGTATTACCTGCATTTTGCCCCCGTTTTCCTCCCAGAATATCTAATTCATCAATGAAAAGAATTGCACTATCTTTACGTTGCTGCTTGGCGAGGGATTTGGCAGATTGGAACAATTGACGTACACGCTGTGCACCAACTCCGACATACATTTCTACAAATTCTGAGCCACTAGCCGAAAGGAAAACGGAATCTGTAAATTGAGCTGCTGCCTTTGCTAAAAGGGTCTTCCCCGTTCCTGGCGGACCATTTAATAAAACGCCCTTTAATGGACGGATGCCTAGATGGCTAAGACGAGTTGAATCTTTTATAAATTCTACGGCTTCTCGTAATTCTTGCTTTGCCACTTCTTGGCCGCCAATGTCATCAAATTGGATGAGGGAAGAGGCAGATAGTCCCTTCTTATTCACAGCAAAGGACCTCTTTGTAGCGTTAGCATAATAAAAGTAGATCCCAGTAATGATGAGCGCTGCAACAAAAAATACTAGGATACCGTCAAATCCCTGCCAAAGCATAAAAAGGAGAAGGCCTGCGACTGTACCTATACACAACTCTGTTAAATACATTTATCTCACCTCTTTATCATCTAATTGTCTGGGGATTACCTGATAGAGATTCCCCGTTGCAGTGGTGAGCTGAAGATATAGATAATTAGTATCTATATATACTTGTACTTTTATATCAGCAGCAATGGCCTTTTCTTGAATGCTGTTATACATGGTGCTAAAGTTTCCTGTAGTGAGCCCTTCAAAAATTTGATGATGAATGGAATAATAAAACTCTTCCAAGGCGGGGGTCTTATGGTCATGGAGGATGAGTTTATATCGTTTGGTCCCGATGTTCGTCTTAATGGTGTGATTGATACTCTCGTAAGTTGTTTGCAGATTATTGATATTGCTAAGGGTCACATGAATTTCTAAAACGGTTTGAGCTTTGTCTTGGTTGTTTAAAGTTACAGCTTCCACACCTTCGATTTCTTCTAAGGCCAATGTTAATGGTTTAGTCATTGTGTGCTGTTGCCAAAAATAATAGCTGCTGCTGGCAGCAGCGAAGGTGAATAGGACACTGATGATAATAATTGACCAGTTGTATTTTTGCCAATTCATATATTTTCCCCTCTCAAATACCATGATCAAGAAGTCTTGCCCTGTGAAAACGTCACTTTCCTAAAAGAAAATCTTGACTTAGCTCTTGTACTAAATCAATGAATAAAACCTATCTAGTTAACATAATATATTATACTATTGATTACAAATGGTGTAAAAGGTAAAATTCTACTATTTTCTATGTTTTTTATTTTCTACAAAAAGGATTTTTGCAGGGTAAATAAGAATATTTATAAATGTTAAGGATGAAAATAATAGTAATAGGATAAGGACAATTTAAAGGAGATTAATTTTATGCTGAATAAAGTACGCACCATACCGCTGCTGCCCCTTAGAGGCATCTTAGTTTTCCCATATATGATTATCCATCTTGATGTTGGTCGTGAAAAATCGATTAGTGCATTGGAAGAAGCCATGGTAAATGATCGCTTCATTATGCTTGCTACACAAAAAGATGCGCAGAATGATGCACCAACGCCAGAGGAGATCTTTACATTTGGAACCGTAGCTGAGGTGAAGCAATTATTAAAGCTGCCTGGTGGTACGATTCGAGTACTAGTAGAAGGATTGCACCGTGCTGAAGTAATAAAGTATACGGATTCGGAAAACTTTTATCAAGTAGAAGTTAAGGAATTTGATGAGCCAGAAACACGTACTCTGGAAATAGAAGCCTTAACTCGTACAGCTATTGCCCATTTTGAGCAATGGGTAAAGCTGAGTAAAAAGATCCCACCGGAAACTCTGGTTTCGGTTGTAGTCGTAGAAGAACCAGGTCGTTTAACAGACCTAATTGCCAGCCATTTATCTCTTAAAATTGAAGACAAACAAGCATTGCTTGATGCTGTTGATGTAAAAGAACGCTTGGAGAAATTATGCGAAATTCTTGGGCGTGAGATGGAAATTCTCGAATTGGAAAAGAAAATCAGTGTTCGCGTGCGTAAACAAATGGAAAAAACACAAAAAGAATATTATTTGCGTGAGCAGTTAAAGGCAATTCAAAAAGAATTAGGTGAAAAAGACGATCGGGCAGCTGAAGTGGAAGAATACAGAAATAAACTCAAAGAGCAAGAGGTTCCTAAGGAAGTTGCAGAAAAAATTAATAAAGAAATTGAACGTCTTGAAAAAATGCCGGCGATGGTGGCAGAAAGCGCTGTTATCCGTACCTATCTTGATTGCTTATTAGCACTGCCTTGGACCAAAGAGACTGAAGACATGCTGGATGTTAATAACGCTGAAAAAATATTGAATGAAGATCATTATGGTCTAGAAAAAGTAAAAGAACGTATTTTAGAATATTTATCGATTCGGAAATTGACAGAAACCATGAAAGGACCAATTCTTTGCCTTGTGGGACCTCCCGGTGTAGGTAAAACGTCTCTGGCTCGTTCGATTGCTAAGGCAATGGATCGAAAATTTGTCCGAGTCTCTTTAGGTGGTGTAAGAGATGAAGCTGAAATTCGCGGCCATCGCCGTACTTATGTTGGAGCCCTGCCTGGTCGAATTATTCAAGGGATACGTACTGCTGGTTCAAAAAATCCAGTATTTTTGTTAGATGAAATTGATAAAATGAGTGCGGACTTTAGAGGTGACCCGTCTGCTGCGTTATTAGAGGTTTTAGATCCGGAGCAAAATAATACATTTAGTGATCATTACGTAGAAGTGCCTTATGATCTTTCCAGGGTTTTATGGGTAGTAACTGCGAATGTGATGCATACCATTCCTCGACCGCTGCTCGATCGTATAGAAATTATTAATATTCCTGGTTATACGGAAGAAGAAAAAGTCGAGATTTCAAAGCGCTATTTAGTCCCTAAACAAGTTCGGGACCATGGCTTAACAGATAAACAGATTGTTTTCTCTGATACTACCTTACAAAAAATCATTGGTGATTATACTCGAGAATCAGGTGTGCGTGGCTTGGAACGAAATATCGCTACGTTATGCCGTAAAGTAGCGCGTCAAATTGTGCAAGAAAAACGTACGAATGTGAAAGTAACGGCACAAAACTTGCACACCTATTTAGGTGCCCCTAGATATCGCCATACCCAGGCTGAGCGTCAGCCCCAGGTAGGAGTAAGTACAGGACTGGCTTGGACTGAAGTCGGCGGAGATGTTCTTGCAATTGAGGTTTCTGTTATGAAGGGCAAGGGTAAATTACTGCTGACAGGTCAGCTGGGTGAGGTCATGAGAGAATCAGCACAAGCAGGCTTTAGCTACATTCGCACTCGTGCTCAGGAATTGGGCATTGATGGGAATTTCCAAGAAGAAACAGATATCCATATTCACTTACCAGAAGGTGGTATCCCTAAAGATGGACCTTCAGCAGGCATTAGTATGTCCACAGCAGTGGTCTCAGCGTTGACTAACAGGGCTGTGCGGAGTGATGTTGCAATGACGGGAGAAATCACCTTACGAGGACGAGTTCTGCCTGTAGGTGGCATTAAAGAGAAAGTATTAGCTGCTCATCGTGTTGGTATTAAGACGATCATCATGCCGAAGGAAAATAAACGAGATATAGACGAGATACCTGCAAATGTAAAAAAACACTTAGAATTCGTATTGGTGGAACACATGGATGAGGTGCTAAAAGCGGCATTGGTGAGCAAAAGTGAGTAGTGAAGTAATAAAGAAAGATATGAATATTACCAGTGGCCAATATATCGCTTCAGCTGTAAAAATTGATCAGTACCCCGAAGGTGAACTACATGAAATTGCATTTATGGGGCGCTCCAATGTAGGTAAATCTTCATTGATCAATTCATTATCAAGGCGTAATGGGTTAGCGCGTACAAGTGGCAGCCCAGGGAAAACCCAAACCCTTAACTTCTATAAGTTGATGGCTAAACTCAGTGATACGGATAAACGTGATTTTTTTCTGGTAGATTTACCTGGATATGGCTATGCTCGTACAGGTAAATCCAATCGGCAGCAGTGGGCAAAATTTATTGAAGAATATTTATTAAAATCTCCCAGGCTGCAACTGGTCTGTCAGTTAATTGATATCCGCCATGATCCGATGGATAGTGATATCAGTGCCTATAAGTGGTTAATTGAAAATGATGTGCCAGTACAAGTGATTGCAACCAAAGCCGATAAACTCAATCGAATGGCTGTAAAAAAGAATGTGGAAGCAATTCGTAAAGGATTAGGAATGAAAGGTGATCATATTATTGCCTATTCTTCAGAAAAAGGTTTAGGTCGTCCAGAGTTACTTGACGTAATTGGGCAGATTCTGTTAAAATGAAATATAAATGCAAAGGAGAATAGCATCGGCTGTTCTCCTTTTTGATGGAATAACTAACAATTCACTGCTGATTTTGAGCAAAGGAGTGGACTTGGTGCAATCCAGGTTCTTTTCTTTTAAAGTATATAGAATGGCTTCGATGGATACATTTACTTTGTATATAATCAGAATGTTATTTATTACTAAGCGCCGTTACACTTACCATGTTATGGCATTCTGACTGTTTCATAGGGTATTTGGTACAAAATAAATAAAAAGGAGTTGTTTATGCTTACTGCATTTGATAAGAGTTTATTGAATATTATTCAAACAGATTTATCTTTTGAGAAGCGTCCTTTCGCGTTAGTGGCAAAAAAACTAGAAACAACGGAAGCAATCGTCATTGAAAGACTAAAGTTTTTAAAAGCGCAAGGTTTCATTCGCCGCATCGGTCCTTTTTTTGATTCTACCAAACTCGGTTATATTGGCACCTTAGTGGCATTGGAGGTAAAAGAGGAGTGTCTTGCCCAAGTGGCGGGCGTTATTAATTCTTATTATGGGGTTACTCATAACTATGAACGTGAAGCAGATTTAAATCTGTGGTTTACGCTATTAAGTCCAAACCTTTTGAAACAAGATGAAATATTAGAAACCATTCGTAATCTTGATGGTGTCGTGCGGTTGCTAAATTTGCCAGCTACTCAGAAGTTTAAAGTGAGTGTACAGTTTTCTTTAACCTAGAAAATGTGAGAGTGGACTTCAAATAAGCTGGAAAAGAGGTGACTTATGCTGGATGAATTAGATAAAAAGATTATCGTGATTATGCAGGAAGACTTTCCCTTAGTAGCTGAACCTTATCGGCAAATAGCAGAAAGATTAGGGATTCATGAAGATGAACTTTTAGGAAGATTGAAAGGATATCGTCAATCGGGCAAGATTCGTAAAATGGGAGCTGTTCTTAGACATCGGGAAGTTGGTTATGCAGCCAATGCATTATGTGCGTGGATTGTTCCTGAGGAGCGTATTGTTGAAATCGGAAAAATGTTGGCAAAAGATGCAGTAGTATCCCATTGCTATGCGAGGATATCCCAACCTGGCTGGCCCTATAATTTTTACACGATGCTTCATGCTCATACTCGTAAGGACTGTAAGGTGCTAGCGGAAGATATCGCTAAGCGCACAGGATTGCAGGAATATGTCATGTTATTTAGCACAAAAGAATGGAAAAAAATTAGTATGCAATATTTTAAAGACTAATCATCAATGATAAGCGGTAGTAGCAGCACATGGATTGTACATGTGCTGCTACTTATTTTGAGTATTTTAGTATTTAATATAGTGAAAAAAGTAATTTATTATTGAACAGTAAAAAAAGAGGGATTGATTAGTAGGTGTAGAAATTTGGAGAATAAATAGAGTAAAAATTCTGTATTTTGAGATAATTTTCTTGGAATTGATAAATAGACATTATTTATTTAGGAGGTGCATAACTTGTAATGATTTATATAAAACTAAACGGGGGATGAGGAGGTGATAGTAATATTACTTGAAGCTCATAAGGCATTATTATATCCTTCATCTAATAGTTAATAAGGTAAAAAGAAAGGGGTGTTACTGAATGAATTGGACGCAAGTATATGATCCTATGCAGAATCTTGCTCTTTCATCATTACTGGCAGCTATTCCTATTATCGTAATTTTTTATTTATTGGCTATTCGACGGTCTCCTGGACAAATTGCTGGCGCCTTAGCGTTAGTTTCTGCTATATTAGTAGCTATTTTTGTTTATCAAATGCCTCCAGGGTTAGCGATTACCTCGGCTGCTATGGGAGCTTTATATGGAATATTTCCTATCTTCTGGATCGTAATTACGGCTATCTTTATTTATAACCTTACAGTAGAGACGGGACAATTTCAAATTGTCAAAGACTCTATTGCGACGATTACGGATGATCGGCGTCTGCAAGCTCTCTTAATTGCTTTTGGTTTTGGTGCTTTCTTGGAAGGGGCAGCAGGATTTGGAACCCCTGTGGCGATTTCTGCTGGTATGTTGGTGGGGCTTGGCTTTAATCCTTTATATGCTGCAGGATTATGTTTGATTGCCAATACTGCTCCAGTAGCTTTTGGCGGCATTGGTATTCCTATCATTGTTGCTGGTCAAGTTACAGGACTCGATACTATGAAAATTAGTGCCATGGTAGGAAGACAGCTTCCGTTTTTATCCATTATTATTCCGATTTGGTTAGTGGTATTAATGTCGGGCTGGAAGGCTGCAAAAGAAGTATTGCCTGCGTGCTTAGTGGCGGGTATATCCTTTGCTGGCGTACAATGGTTTTCATCTAACTATATTGGGCCAGAACTCCCCGATATTTTATCTTCACTTGCTTGCATCGTTGCTTTAACAATATTCCTAAAATATTGGAAGCCAGCAAACATCTGGCGATTTGAAAATGAACCAGCACCGACTCTTGTTGCTGACAGAGCTGCTTTGACTCTTGGCAAAGTTCTAAAAGCATGGTCTCCATTTATAATTTTAACAGTAATGGTCATTTTATGGGGATTAAAACCGGTGGTAGCATCATTAAATACTGTAACTATTAATTGGATAGTGCCGGGTCTTGATAAACTTGTTACACAGGTTGCACCTATTGCAAAACAACCAGTAGCTTTAGCGGCTCTTTATAAAATCAATTGGTTAAGTGCTGCAGGTACAGCATTATTTATTGCAAGTATTCTTACAGCTGCTGTTCTAGGTGTTGGTCCTAGCCGATTTATTGCTGTTTTTGCAAAAACCTTCAACCAGTTATTGAAACCTTTGATCACCATTCCTTGTGTTCTAGGTTTAGCTTATGTTATGAATTACTCAGGAATGAGCTCTACTCTAGGTCTATTCCTTGCGGGTTCAGGTTCGCTATTTCCATTCTTCTCTCCGTTCCTAGGGTGGCTAGGAGTATTTTTAACAGGGTCCGATACTTCTGCCAATGCTTTATTCGGCAATTTACAATCTGTTACTGGGCAGCAGATTGGTGTTGATCCGATCTTAACAGTAGCGGGAAATTCATCAGGTGGTGTTTGCGGCAAGATGATTTCTCCACAAAGTATTGCTGTGGCAACCGCAGCTACAGGATTAGTTGGCAAAGAAGGCGACTTGTTTAGCTTTACAGTAAAACATTCTCTAGTCTTGGCTGTGATTGTAGGTCTCATAACCTATGTACAGGCTTATTGGCTCAATTGGATGATCCCTTAATCTTTTAAAGTATACGAAACGAAAAGATACTGGGTTGAGAGTTTTCTCCACCCAGTATTTTTATGGTAGTATAGTGAATTTAGCAAGAGAATTTGCCATTTCATATGATAATTTGACATATTGCGTTAAAAAGAATTCTCGAAGGTTGTCATAAAAATTTAAAAAAGCAATAGACGTAAAGACAGATAATAGTGTATTATAGTAACAGACTTTGCGTGTAGGTGATTAAAATAGTGAATAAAAATTCGATGTTTGATGTTGTAAAAAGTGATTTGATGTTATTGGAAACGGAATTACTTTCTGTTATACACTCTCCCGAAAAATTAATAACGGATATTAGCAAACATTTAGTAGAAGCTGGTGGTAAACGATTACGTCCTGCTTTGTACTTTATGTGCACCAAAGGCCGAGTAGCTGATATGGAAAAAATAATGCCAATGGCAGTTGCTATTGAATTAATCCACATGGCTACTTTGGTTCATGATGATGTAATTGATAATGCAGCAACTCGTCGCGGGAAAGCAACTGCTAACTCTTGTTGGGGCAATCATTCATCGGTATTAATTGGTGATTATTTATTTGCTAAAGCTTTTTCCCTAGTGGCAAATAAGGTTAGTAACGAAATGCTTAAAGTATTGACAGATGTTATCTGTTCTATGTGTGAAGGTGAAATTAATCAGAATCGAAGTACCTTTCATGCAGATCAAAAAGAAAGTGATTATTTAGGACGTATTGAACAGAAAACTGCGAATTTTATTGCTGCTAGCTGTGAGTTAGGTGGTTTGGCAGTGGGACTGTCTGCTGAAGAAACGAAAGCCTTACGGGAATATGGATACTCATTAGGAATGGCTTTTCAAATCACAGATGATATTTTAGATGTTACTGCATCTTCAGAACAAATTGGTAAACCTGTCGGTAATGATTTAAGGCAAGGGATTGTAACATTGCCTATCATTTATGCTTTGGAGCATAGCTCACATAAGGATGAGTTACGAGAGATTGTCCAAACTAAGAATATGTCGGAAGAGAAAATTAAACGTGGCTTGGCGATTCTTCATGAAACAGATGCAATCGAGTATTCCTACAGCCGTGTTGCAGATTATTTAAAATATTCACGTAATGTTATACCTGTCAACATATTGGGAGAACATAGGGAAGCATTTATTGCAGTAGCTGATTTTGTAGGTTTGCGTAATTATTAAATTTTATGGGTAGTATATAGATAACATTTATTGTGAAAGTTTTTGTTATAAATGCAGAAGACTTGGTGCGGGCCAAGTCTTTTCTTTTTAGAGGATTTTAGGTATAATAGGTAAATAAGTTCTACTTAGAAAGGGGTTATGTATCGATGTTTAGTTTCAGCATGCCTGAATTAGTATTAATATTAGTAATCGCACTTGTTGTTTTTGGCCCTGGCAAACTTCCAGAAGTCGGTAAAGCTTTAGGTAGAGGTATTCAGGAATTTAAAAAGGCTACAACTGGAGAGATAAAGCAAGATCCTATAATAAAAGAAGAGAGTAAGACAGAAGAAAAAAAGTGAGGAATACTCAATGTCGGATATAATAAGTACGGATAAGGATGATGATCAGCTTGAGGATGGTGCTATTGACAACGGAATGTCTTTAGTGGAACATCTGCAAGAATTACGACGCAGGCTGATTATTATTATTATAGCTGTAGCTGCGGGGAGTCTGATTAGTTATTTTTATGCTGCCGAGTTAGTACAGTATATTACGGCTCCTGCTGGTAAGTTGTATTATATGAGTCCGGCGGAAGCCTTTTTTACTTATATAAGAGTATCTGTTTTTGCTGGTTTTCTATTAGTGTTGCCGATTGTGCTGTATCAAATTTGGGCGTTTGTCGTGCCAGCATTAACGAAGAAGGAGCATATGGCTTCTCTTATTTTAGTGCCTTCCTCTGTACTGTTATTTTTTATAGGACTTGCCTTTTCCTATGCTCTTGTATTACCAGCGGGAATTAAATTTTTTATGGGATTTGCTACAGAAAATCTTCAGCCTTTGCTATCTTTAGGCGAGTATTTATCTTTTGTCATCTCCTTTTTACTGCCCTTTGGTTTTATCTTTGAGTTACCGTTATTTATCATCGTTATGGCTAAATTTGGCCTCATAAGTTCGAGCTTTTTAACTGGCAAGCGTAAACATGTTTTAGTGTTATCATTTGTGATAGGTGCTGTTATTTCACCTACTCCAGATATTTTTTCTCAGACTATGGTGGCTGTGCCTGTAATTGTATTATATGAACTTAGTATTTTGATTGTAAAATACCTTTTAAAGAAATAATATTCGTGAAAAGCCAATGAAAGGAAGTTATATATGGCATTTACTGATTTACGTGAATTCATTCATGCTCTAGAAGAGCGAGGCTGGTTGAAGCGCATTCAAGAAGAGGTAAATTGTGACCTGGAGATTACAGAGATCACTGATCGGGTATCTAAAATGTCTGGTGAGAAAAATGTAGCCTTACTTTTTGAAAATGTAAGAGGCTACAATATGCCTGTGCTCATGAATGCTTTTGGCAGTATGGAGCGTATGGCGCTGGCTTTAGGCGTAGACAAACTTGATGATATTGCAGCAGAAGTAAAAGAAATCTTCAAATTACCTTATATTTCTGTACAGAATAAATTAGATTTGCTGAAAATTATTCCTACCGCTAAGCGGGCGATAAACTTCCCTAAGTATGTAAAGAGCGGACCATGTAAAGAAGTGATTATTAAAGATCAGCCTTCGTTAGATAAATTTCCTATTTTAAAATGCTGGCCTGGTGATGCTGGCAAATTTATTACATTGCCTTTAGTATTTACTAAAAATCCTTTGAATGGTAAGCGAAATGTGGGAATGTATCGTTTGCAAGTGTATGATGGACAAACGACAGGTATGCATTGGCATATTCATAAAAATGGGGCAGAAAATTATCGGGCTCATCAGACATTAGGTAAAGATCGTATTGAGGTGGCTGTAGCTATTGGTACTGATCCAACTCTTACATATGCGGCTACGGCTCCATTGCCGAAAGATATTGATGAAATGGTATTTGCAGGATTTTTGCGTAAAAAATCCGTAGAAATGATTAAGTGTGAGACGGTGGATGTGGAAGTACCAGCTCATTCGGAAATTGTCCTGGAAGGGTATGTGATGATTGATGAATTGAGAAGGGAAGGACCTTTTGGTGACCATACGGGTTATTATTCCCTTGCTGATGATTATCCTGTGTTTCATATTACTTGTATTACTCATCGTAAAGATCCTATTTATCCAGCTACCATCGTAGGCAAACCGCCAATGGAAGATTGTTTCTTAGCAAAGGCTACAGAACGTATTTTCCTGCCTGTATTGCAAATGAATTTACCAGAAATCATTGATTTGAACCTGCCTCTGGAAGGTGTTTTTCATAATTGTGCCGTAGTATCGATAAAGAAAACCTATCCCCAGCAAGCCAAAAAAGTAATGCATGCGATTTGGGGTATGGGGCAAATGATGTTTACTAAAATGGTTATTGTCGTGGATGAACACGTTAATGTGCAGGATATGAATGAAGTATGGTGGCGCGTGTATAATAACATTGATGCTCGCCGTGATATTGTGATGGTGGATGGACCACTGGATGTACTGGATCATTCTTCGCCGATGCCAAACTGGGGGACCAAAGTGGGGATTGATGCCACAAAAGCCTGGGCTGCCGAAGGCTATACCCGAGAATGGCCGGATGAAATTGAAATGTCAGCAGAAATAAAAGAGATGGTTGACAAGAAATGGAAGGGATTGGGTCTTGAGTAAAATTAAAGCACATCTTGATAATATCGTATTGTCGCATACTGTATTTGCCTTACCTTTTTCCTATATTGGTGCTATATTAGCAGCTGGCGGTATACCTACAGGCAGAGAATTCTTCTGGATTACTTTGGCTATGGTGGGCGCACGCAGTGCAGCTATGGCATTAAATAACTGTATTGATTTAAAATATGACAAATTACAGCCAAGGTTTGCAAATCGCCCCATGGTAACCGGGGCGGTTAAGCCTTGGGAGGCAATACTTTTAACATTGGCCAGCTTGGGGCTATTTGTCTGGGCAGCAGCCAATTTACATCCTTTATGCTTACAATTGGCTCCCTTGGCAATACTCCCTTTAGTCATCTATCCCTATATGAAACGATTTTCCTGGACTTGTCATTTAGTTCTGGGTTTGGCTTTATCCATTGCACCCATTGGCTCTTGGGTAGCGATACGGGGAGATATTACCATGCCTATCCTCCTGCTTGGGTTAGCTGTTGGGGTATGGATTGCTGGTTTTGATGCTATTTATGGCTGTCAAGATGTTGCTTTCGATAAAAAGCATGGGTTGCATTCCATGCCAGTACGCTTTGGCATACCAAGAACATTGGCTATATGTAAAGCAATGCATGTGATTAGTATTATGGGCTTTTATTTAGTAGGACAGCTCATGAACATGCATGGAATATATTATGCGGGTGTAGTACTTGCTGCATTGGTATTAATTTATCAGCATTCCATTGTCACCCCTACTGATTTTCGCTTGGTGACTCAAGCTTATTTTATGCGTAATGGCTTAGTAAGTATTGCTTTATTAGTATTTACTGTAATTAGTATTCTGGCATAAAGAAGATTGGATTAAGGCAGAAATAATATTTTTTCTACGCCAGAGAGAAAAACAGCATGGGGGGATGTTATATGACAGCAACATTATTAGAAGGTAAAGTTTTTGCAGCAGAAATAAAAAAGAGTGTGCACAAGGATGTTGAAAAGTTTATAAAGTCACAGGGGATTATGCCTGGACTGGCAGTAATCATTGTTGGGGAGAATGCTGCCTCAAAAGTATACGTAGCCAATAAGCATAAGGCTTGTGAAGAATTAGGCATTTATTCAGAAGTGATACGTATGCCGGCAAGTGTCACTAAGCAAGAATTATTAGAACAGATTCGTGTCTTGAATGAAAGTACTACCATTCACGGTATTTTATTACAATTACCATTGCCTGATGCTTTAAAACATGATGAAGCAGAGCTTTTAAAAGCAATCCACCCTGATAAAGATGTGGACGGATTTCATCCTGTAAATGTGGGTAAATTAGCAATCGGTCAAGAGCATCTTGTACCGTGCACACCTGCTGGCTGTATCAAAATTTTAGAACTTGCCAATGTAGAAATTGCGGGTAAACATGCAGTAATCATTGGGCGGAGCAATATTGTTGGTAAACCAATGGCAAATTTATTATTGTCCCGTCATGCTACAGTAACTATATGTCACTCTCGGACTGCCAATTTACCCAGCATCACTTCCCAAGCTGATATCTTAATAGTTGCAATTGGCAAAGCTCATTTTGTGACTAAAGATATGGTAAAACCAGGTGCTGTAGTAATTGACGTGGGAATCAATCGCCTTGCAGATAAAAAATTAGTGGGTGACGTTAACTTTGAAGATGTAAAAGAAGTGGCAGGGGCCATTACCCCCGTACCAGGCGGCGTTGGCCTTTTGACCATTGCGATGTTACTTAGTAATACGGTAAAAGCTGCCCAGTTGCAGTGTCATAAAGAACATAAATAGACCAATTCATTCGGTAGTGTTACAGCCAAATGATACTTGAAACAAAGCGATTGTATCAAGAATTCACTTTGGCTGTAGTTATATAAGGAGGTATATAAAATGAAAAGTGATGTTGAAATTGCGCAAGAGGCCCATATGATACATATTGAAGAAGTTGCCAGTCAACTTGGCATTACGCAAGATGATCTTGAACTTTATGGAAAATATAAAGGGAAGGTATCATTACAGACTTGGGAAAATATTAAAACTCGCCCTGATGGTAAGTTAGTATTGGTTACCGCTATTAACCCGACAGCGGCAGGGGAAGGTAAAACAACGACTACAGTCGGTCTTGGCGATGCGTTACATCAAATTGGAAAAAAAGTGGCCATAGCGCTGCGTGAGCCATCCCTAGGACCCTGTTTTGGCATGAAAGGTGGTGCTGCTGGTGGTGGATATGCGCAAGTAGTGCCGATGGAAGATATTAATTTACATTTTACTGGAGATTTTCATGCAATTACAACGGCTCATAATTTATTAGCCGCTATCATTGACAATCATATTCATCAAGGAAATGAATTAGGCTTAGATCCTAGGCGTATTACCTGGCGCCGTGTGATGGATTTAAATGAACGTTCACTACGCTCGATTATTTGCGGACTAGGCGGGAAAATAAATGGTATACCCCGGGAAAGCGGTTTTGATATTACGGTTGCTTCAGAAATGATGGCTATTTTATGTTTAGCCAGTGATTTAGATGACATGAAGGCTCGTATCGGTAAGATTATTATTGGTTATACCTACGGAAATGAACCCATTACTGCTGAAGCATTACATGTCACGGGAGCTTTGACGTTATTGTTTAAAGACGCTATAAAGCCTAATTTAGTGCAGACATTAGAACATACTCCGGCTTTTGTCCATGGCGGACCTTTTGCTAATATTGCCCATGGCTGCAATAGTGTAATGGCGACTAAATTTGCATTAAAACTGGCTGATATTTGTGTTACAGAAGCTGGTTTTGGTGCTGACCTTGGTGCTGAGAAATTTTTAGATATTAAGTGTCGGTTTGCGGGGATCAAGCCAGATGCAGTGGTAATTGTCGCTACTGTTCGCGCTCTTAAAATGCATGGTGGCGTACCTAAAACAGAGTTAGTGGGAGAAAATATGCCAGCTTTAGAAAAAGGCTTGGCGAATTTGACAAAACATATTGAAAATATGCAGAAATTTGGTTTGCCAGCAATCGTTGCTATTAATGCGTTTCCTATAGATAGTTCCCAAGAACTTGAATTTGTAAGACAAAAATGTGTGGAGTTGGGTGCTGAGGTTGCTTTATCAGAAGTATGGGCTAAAGGTAGTCAAGGTGGCATAGAACTGGCCCAAAAAGTTCTCGCAGCTTGTGAGCAGCCTGGCAATTTCAACTATCTATATGATGTGAATGCGTCGATCAAGGATAAGATCGCAACTATTGCCAGGGAAATATATGGTGCCGAAGGGGTTAGTTATACTCCTCAAGCGGAAAAGACAATTAAGGAGCTTACAGCGTTAGGTTTTGATAAAACACCTATATGTATGGCTAAAACTCAATACTCTTTGAGTGATGATATGACCCAATTAGGAAGACCTACTGGCTTTACCATCACTGTGCGTGAAATTCGAGTAGCAGCAGGAGCTGGATTCTTAGTAGCACTGACAGGTGAAGTGATGACCATGCCAGGGCTGCCTAAACGTCCAGCGGCAGAAAAAATGGATATTGATAATGTTGGAAAAATTGTTGGCTTGTTTTAAGTATAAGCAAGAATTAGGACAGGTTTCATTATAAATGGTGAATCGCATTGATAAAGTATTGACTTATCATGAGAAAGGGATAAAATTAGAGACATATTACTAATAAAAATTGGACTATTATTTACATTACGATTCGAGAAGTTTCTGGGAAGGTGAAATAGGTAAGGGGTTTACCTTTCCTTAATTAAAGGAGGTTTCTTGTGTATAAAATTCTTGTAAAACAGCAGTTGGCGCCAAGTGTTCAACTTTTTGAGGTGGAGGCGCCTCTGATTGCTAAAAAAGCAAAACCCGGGCAATTTGTTATTTTACGTGTAAATGATCAAGGGGAGCGTATTCCTCTAACCATTGCCGATTTTAATCGGGAAAAGGGCAGTGTTACCCTTATTTTCCAAGAAGTAGGTGCTTCTACAGTTGAGTTAGGTCGCTTACAGCAAGGCGAGTTCTTATTAGATTTAGTTGGTCCTTTGGGTAAGCCTACTCATATTGAAAAGTTTGGTACGGTTGTCTGCGTAGGTGGTGGTATCGGTATAGCACCGGTATATCCTATCGCTCGTGGTCTGAAAGAAGCAGGTAATGAAGTGATTTCAATTATTGGGGCCCGTTCGGAGGATATTTTGATTTATGAAGAAGAAATGGCAGCAGTCAGCGATGAATTGATCATTACAACAGATGATGGTTCAAAGGGAATTAAAGCTTTGGTTACCCAGCCACTAAAAGAATTATTAGATTCCGATAAAACCATCAGTCTAGTAGTGGCGATTGGTCCTGTTATTATGATGAAATTCGTTGCAGAAACAACCAGACCTTATGGGGTTCCTACAGTGGTTAGCCTGAACCCTATCATGGTGGATGGTACTGGCATGTGCGGCGGCTGTAGAGTTTCCGTCGGTCAGGAGAATAAATTTGCCTGTGTTGACGGTCCCGAATTTGATGCCCATAAAGTTGACTTTGAAAGCCTAATGGCGCGTCAGCGTATGTATAAACCTCATGAAAAACAGCATAGTGAGTACATTGCTGGTAAAAGAGAGGAGGGCTGTAAATGTCACTCTCACTAAATAAAAATCCAATGCCAGAGCAAGAACCTAAGGTACGGGCAAAGAATTTTGCTGAGGTAAGCCTTGGTTATACGGAAGAGCTAGCGAAAGCAGAAGCAGCACGCTGCCTGCAATGCAAAGCAGCACCTTGCCGTAAGGGCTGCCCCGTACAAGTTGATATTCCTGCTTTTATTAAAGAGGTAAAAGAAGGAAATATGGATGTAGCCATTGCAAAAATAAAAGAAGTGAATAGCCTTCCAGCAGTTTGTGGCAGGGTATGTCCTCAAGAAGAGCAATGCGAAAAATACTGTGTCTTGGCTAAAAGAGGGGAAGCAGTAGGTATTGGTCGTCTAGAACGCTATGTGGCAGATACTGCCCGCAATAAAGGAGAAAGTATCGCTGCAATTGATTATGCCCCTGATGCACAGAAAGTAGCTGTCATTGGTTCTGGACCGGCAGGCCTGGCAGTAGCAGGTGATTTAGCGAAAAAGGGGTATAAAGTTACGATCTTTGAAGCCTTACATTTGCCAGGTGGTGTCTTAATGTATGGTATTCCCGAATTTCGTTTGCCAAAGGACGAGGTAGTTCAAGTAGAGATTAACAATTTACGCAAGCTTGGCGTAGAAATTGTTGTGAATGCTGTAATTGGCAGCACCTTTACCGTTGATGAACTCATGGAAGAAGAAGGCTTTGATGCTGTATTTATTGGTACAGGAGCAGGACTTCCTTACTTTATGGGAGTTCCAGGAGAAAATCTGAATGGTGTTTATTCTGCAAATGAATTTTTGACTCGCTGCAATCTGATGAAAGCCTATCGTTTCCCGGAATGCGGTACACCCATTCATGTAGGAAAAAAAGTAGCGGTTGTCGGTGGTGGCAACGTAGCCATGGATGGAGCAAGAACTGCTCTGCGCTTAGGGGCAGATCGTTCCTATATCGTGTATCGTCGTTCGGAAGCTGAGTTACCAGCAAGATTAGAAGAGATTCATCATGCAAAAGAAGAAGGCATTGATTTTCAATTTCTCACAGCTCCTACTGCTGTAATCGGCAATAAGGATGGCTGGGTCACAGGCCTTCAATGCGTACGAATGGAGCTGGGTGAACCCGATGCCTCTGGACGTCGCCGTCCTATTGAAATTCCAAATTCTGAATTTGTATTAGAGGTAGACACTGTCATTATCGCCATTGGTCAAGGTCCTAATCCTTTAGTACAATCTACTACAAAAGGATTAGATACGAATAAAAAGGGCAATATTGCTGCTCACGAAGAAACTGGCGTTACCAGTAAACCAGGTGTATTTGCTGGTGGTGATATTGTAACTGGTGCAGCCACGGTTATACTAGCCATGGGCGCAGGCAAAAAAGCTGCAGCGGCTATTGACAGTTATTTGCAGGACAAGAAAGCAAAATAATAAAATAGAATGTATAGCTTAGAGATATTTTCCCTAAGGACAAGTAGGGTAAGGGTTAATTCCTCTGTATGCCATCATAAGAAAAGCCTTCGCAGGTATGCGAAGGCTTTTCTTATGATGTATTCGGCATAGCGACACAGTGATGCTCGGACAGTGAAAGTATGTTATACGTTGGTTATAAGAGCGTTATCCCAAGGGCAAAGCAAATTTTTTTGCGGTATTATGCCTTTGGGCAAATCTCTTATATGTAAAATGATGTGAGGTGAGCGTGCTGAAAAAAATTATTTTAGGTTATATTTTTTTAGCTTGTATTGTAAAAGTTGGCGAGTAAGTCCCAAGGATTTTGCTGTCCGTGTAACATTGCCATTTGATTTATTGAAGGCGGCGCAAATTAACTCTTTTTCCATTGTATCCCGCAGTTCGATAGGTTTTGCTGATTCGGCACGACTCATGTTGGCTGTTTGCGTAGATTTTGACATTGCTAGAAGATTAGACTGAAATAGTGATGGTAGGTGGTGCATTTGTATTTCTTGCTCAGAGGCTACAAGATTCATTGCTCCTTCAATTGCATGCTGAAGTTCTCGTATATTTCCGGGCCAGGAATACTGCTGAAAAGCGTCTAATACTGCGGCTGAGACTCTTTTTATATCCAATTCCATACTTGAATTATACTTTTCAATAAAGTGATCGATGTAAATTGGAATGTCATCTTTGTGTTCGCGCAAAGGAGGTATGTGAAGAGCCACAGTGTCAAGACAGTAATATAGATCTTCTCTTAATTGTTTTTGGGCAATGGCGTCAAAAGGATTCACATCGATTGTGGAAATAATTCGGACACTAATGGCCGTTTCATTCGTTGCTCCCACTCTGCGAATAGAGTGCTCTCGGAGAACTCGCAATAGCTTTGCCTGTAGATTAATGTTCATCGAATTAATTTCATCGAGGAGCAAGGTTCCACCTTGCGCTTGTTCAAAAAAGCCCGGTCGGTCGAGGGCATCAGTGAACCCCCCTTTAACAGTTCCGAAAAGCAATCCTTCTAGCAGATGCTCTGGCAGAGCCGCACAGTTTATTGCAACAAATGGACCTTGCTTACAAAGGCTAGCATTATGAATGCTTTGTGCAAACAGCTCTTTTCCTGTTCCTGTTTCACCATACAGTAATATATTTGATGAGGTTCGTGCCGCTCGATTTGCTTGTATCTTCACGGTTTTTAATGCATCAGAGTTTCCAATGATATCAGAAAAAGTATAGCGGGCGCTAAAAGGTTGTGTTACATTCAGCGGGTTCTTCTGGGCAGAAAGGTTTTGCTGCAAGTCAGTGATTTTTTTTGAGTTTTCATCTTCCAATTGAGTCTTCATCGTATTATATAGAATTGCTGTCTCATGTTTATCAATTACCTGAATACCTATATCCAAGCTATTTAAGAATGTTTCATATAATATTAATTTTTGTTCAGCTATTGCCAATTGCTCTCTTAGTTTATACTCCTGATCCATTATTATTTTTTTAGATTTTGTCATTTATCGTTCCTCCATATCAAAGTCCAGATTTCTCGAAAAACCAAGAGGTTATATGAATCGGCATCTGATTTGGTCATGTTACTTTATAAAAAGATGCCTCCCAGTTTTATAGCTGGGAGGCATCTTTTATAAAGTAACATGTATAACAAATACAAATCCCGGCGCAAAAACGCCGGGATAAAAGTACAGTTTGATACATGTGTACTTAATCCCCTCCCCATCGCTCGTGGGTCAAATGGTGACTGTCAAATAGGCAGTTCTCCTGGCTCTAGTTCATCGCTTACCCAAACCTTCCCAAGATGTTCGTCTCAGTAGTATTCATTGAGTTTGCTCCCCATTACAGTGGCGGGACCGCGCCGGTATCACACCGGTCTTCCCTATTAAGCCCTTGCGGGCACCTATTTCAATAGTATTTAATTCAATAATTGCAGATAATTCTATAATTCGAAATCATCATAACATCGTATATGATGAAATGTCAAATCGATAATAGTAATATGTGCTAGAATCTCTTTTTTATTATCGATTATAGAGAAAATCTATTGAGGTTGCTCTCTTTATTTCAGACAAACTCTAAGATTAATCTTTGCAGCTGCAAAAAAATTGGCGGTATTTTCCGGAAATCATTAAACTAATATGCAATAATGCGGGGAATTGAAGGTTATTTGCGTTGGCATCATTATTGCATTAAAAGAAGGTAAGTAGTGGCAATAGGGTGCCAGATTGGCAAGCTATTAAATATAGCAAGAGTGCAAAGCTTCGTAAAAGATGGAGGTAGGTACTATGGGTTATCCTTTTATTGAAATTGATCTTGATAAAATTACTGCTAATGCTCGTTTGATCGTTAACATGTGTAATGCTCATAATATCCAGATTGTCGGTGTGGCTAAAGCTGTGTGTGCGGATATCGATGTAGCTAAGGCTATGTTAGCTGGTGGAGTGCCTATGCTAGGGGATTCACGGGTTCAAAACCTTCGCAGGCTTCGAACGGCTGGTATTGATGTTCCGCTGCTGCTGCTAAGGATTCCAATGCCGAGTGAAGTGGATGAAGTGGTGAAAATTGCTGACTGTAGCTTAGTTTCTGAGCTTTCAACGATCAGTCAGCTGAGCCAGGCTGCCATCAAGGCTGGAGTTATTCATGACGTAATCCTAATGGTGGACATGGGAGATTTAAGAGAAGGAGTTATGCCGCAAAAAATTTTGCCTCTGGTTCAGCAGATCCTTTTGTTATCGGGAATACGTTTGCAAGGACTTGGCGCAAATTTTGCTTGTTATTCAGGCAAAATTCCTACACAGGAAATTCTTGAAAAACTTGTTGCGTTAACTCAGCAAGTTCGAGATGCGTTTGATTTGACATTACCCATTATTTCTGGTGGTAATTCTGCTACTATTGACTTACTAATGACTAGTGCCATGCCAGCGGGAATTACTCAATTACGAATTGGAGAAGGTATTTTACTCGGGCGGGAAACACTAAAGCGGAATCCTATTCCGGGGGCTTACCAGAATTCTTTAATTCTACATGCTGAGATTGTCGAGGTGCAGGAAAAACCATCAGTGCCGTCAGGAGAAATTGCCCAAGACGCTTTCGGGAATATACCGGTACTTATTGACCGAGGTATCCGAAAACGAGCGATTGCAGCCATTGGTCGCCAAGATGTTGAAATCGATAATTTAACGCCAATATTAACAGGAATTGATATTTTAGGCGGTAGCAGTGATCATTTGATTCTTGATGTCAGTGATGCTGCTGAAGATATTGCTGTCGGCAGTGAGGTTTGTTTTTATTTGCGGTATGGAGCTTTGGCTCATGCCATGGTTTCGCCCTATGTATCTCGCGTTTACAAACACGGCAATATTAAATAATGCATGTCATTGTTTAAGCAGATATATCATCCTTACTTGGGGGAATTTTTCATATGAAATTTAAGGCAAATCTATTACTTTTACTTACTGCGGCCATCTGGGGATTTGCATTTGTAGCACTTCGGGTAGGTGTAGAGTATATAGGTCCATTTACCTTTACCGCTATACGATTTGCATTAGGCAGTCTTTTTTTACTGCCATTTATTTTTTATAATAATAAATTTAGAAATAAAAATGAGGCAGGTAATGAGGCGAGAAAGAGTTGGCAGGTCGGTCTTTTAGCGGGTTTAATCCTTTTTATAGCGGTCTCTTTTCAGCAAGTCGGATTGAAGTACACGACGGCTGGAAAAGCCGCATTTATAACATGTTTATATATTGTACTCGTTCCAATTATGGGAGTGTTTTTAAAGAAATATATTACCATCAGTACCTGGTTTGGCTCTATATTTGCTGTAATTGGACTGTATCTCTTATGTGTTAAAGAAGGCTTTATTATTTCATATGGTGATTTTCTTCAGCTAATAGGAACTTTTTTCTGGACAGCGCATATTTTATTAATTGATCATTTTGCCCGAAGAATTGAAGCATTTAAGTTAGCTTTTTTTCAGTTTATGACTTGCGCCTTACTTAGCTTAGGGAGCGCCCTAGTACAAGAAACGGTCACTATTAGGGCGCTTTTACAAGCCGGCATACCAATTTTATACGGTGGGATTTTTTCTGTTGGCATTGGGCATACCTTGCAAATTATTGGTCAGAAATATACCTTTCCTTCTCATACTGCTACTATCCTTAGTATGCAGACGGTTTTTGCAGCATTTGGAGGTTATTTATTGCTTGGTGAGTTGCTGGGATTACAAGAGATCCTAGGATGCATATTCATGATAGTAGGAATGTTTTTGCCACAAATACCTGCGCTTGCACAGAAAAGGTATGCGAAGAGTTGAATGCATTTCAGTTCGCTCTAAGAGGGGACGACCCAAGGTCCATTTATAGTAAGCTAGGTAAGGTGCCAAATGCTGCAAATAAATTTGCTCACTTATAAAGGGAGGTATATGTCTATAAATTATCGAATAGCAAATTTATATTTGCAGATGGTGCAAATTTTTTTGCAGATGTCGTTATATTTAAGAGAGTTATATAGAGTAATAACGAGCCAGGGAAGTGACATATGCCGTTACCAACACCCTCCTGATATTTTACTAACCTACGATTATATTGAAAATAGATATTTGATAATTTAGAAAATTAAATGAGATGAAAAAAATTATATTGTACTAGCTTAGATTGGCATGAATGTTGCAATATGCAGTTAGTAAGCAAGTTGATAAATGTGCTTGCAAAAATTGGGGAGGTTTTATTATATGGAAACAGTAAAAGTAATTCTATGGGGCTTGGGTGCAATGGGAAGCGGTATGGTCAGAGACATTGTACAGAACAAGAAAGGAATTGAAATTGTTGGTGCCATTGGGCAAAATCCTCAAAAAATTGGAAAAGACCTAGGGGATGTCTTGGGACTCGAAAAAAAACTGGGAGTTATAATATCTAAAAGCCCTGGAGAAGTATTGAATAATACGAAGGCGGACGTGGTACTGCTTTCTACTCAGTCGCTTACCAAAGAGGTATTTCCAGAGATTAAGCTGATTGTGGAATCTGGCAAAAACGTTATCACGATTGCAGAGGAAATGTCAGCACCGCAAGTGGAAACACCTGACTTGGCAAAAGAGATGGATGCACTTGCTAAAAAGCATAATGTGACTATTTTGGGAACTGGCGTTAACCCTGGTTTTGTGCTAGATACATTGATTTTAACATTGACTGGTGCTTGTCAAGTTGTCAACAAAATTTGGGCAGCCAGAATTAATGATCTTTCCCCTTTTGGCCCGACAGTGATGAAGAGCCAGGGAGTTGGCACTACTTTGGAAGAGTTTAATAAAGGTGTAGAGAATGGCACGATCGTCGGACATATTGGTTTCCAACAGTCCATTTACTTAATTGCTAATTCCCTTGGCTGGAAGCTGGACAAAGTGGTAGAAAGCCGCGAACCTATTATTACTAAGGTTTATCGTGAAACACCTCATGTTCAGGTTCAAGCTGGTATGGTTGCTGGCTGCCGTCATGTTGCACGCGGTTTATATAATGATCAGGAGATTATTACGTTAGAGCATCCACAGCAAATACATCCAGAGTTAGAAGGGATAAAAACCGGCGACTACATTACAATTGAAGGTACACCGACAATCAAGTTTGCTGATGAACAAGAAATTCCTGGAGGAATTGGTACAATGGCCACTGCTGTGAATATGATTCCGCAAGTAATTAATGCCAGGGCAGGCTTATTGACTATGCCAGAATTACCTGTGATTACTGCTCTAATGGGTGATGTACGAAAACTAGTAACAAGATAAAAAAAGGGATGTAATTTACATCCCCCTGTTATAGACAATACCCCTAATTGATAATATGATTCAGAACTGCCTTTTTGGGTTTCCTTATGGATTAGGATTGTTGCTTTTTAAGTAGGAGTACAAGGGAAAAATGTACAAATGAAGGAGGATAGTAGGCAGAGTGTAATCACTGGAAAATAAACGAGGGGGACTAATAATGAATGAAAAATTTAATGGAAAAATTGAGCAGGCTATAGCGCAGCAGTCAGGTTTGGATCGGGGGATGAAGAGTCGACATTTATTTATGATTACGCTGGGGGGCGTTATTGGAACCGGATTATTTCTAGCTTCTGGTTCCACAATAAATCAAGCTGGACCGCTTGGTAGTGTAATAGCCTATATGATTGGCGGCTTTATCATGTATATGGTCATGATGTGTTTGGGTGAACTCGCTGTGGCAATGCCTGTATCCGGTGCGTTTCAAACCTATGCGAGCATGTTTATTTCGCCTTCTATTGGTTACTTATTAGGCTGGCTATTCTGGTTAAACGGGGCGACAACGATTGGAATTGACCTCGTGGCAGCAGGTATGCTCCTAAATAATTTGACAGGAATTTCTGAATGGATTTGGGTACTCATATTTGGTGGTGTATTATTTGCTTTGAATTCCTTGCGGGTAGGGGTTTTTGGTGAATCTGAATTTTGGTTTGCTGGTATAAAAGTAGCAGCCATCATTGCCTGTATTATAGTGGGTGGTTTGTCAATGATGGGATATATTGGCGGTCATGAACCAATTGGCTTTAATAATTATTTTACAGATGGCATATTTCCTAATGGTGTAGGTGCAATTTTAATAGCTATGCTCACGGTTGCATTTGCTTTTAATGGGACAGAAATTATTGGGATTGCTGCTGGCGAAAGCCAAAATCCAGAAAAAACTATTCCCAAAGCGGTGAATGCCACTGCATTTAGAACGCTATTGTTTTATGTTCTATCGATGATTGTTGTTGCAGCTATTGTTCCTTGGAGAGAAGCCGGCGTAAAAGACAGCATTTTTGCTGAAGTTTTTCAATATGCAGGCATCCCTGGTGCCTACACGATTATGACATTAGTGGTTATTACTTCGGCACTTTCTTGTGGCAATTCATGGGCTTATAGTGCCACCCGTATTTTGTGGGCAATGTCTAAAGATGGTATGGCGCCGTCTGCTTTAAGCAAATTAAATAGTCATCAGGTTCCTATGAATGCGTTGATTTTGACTATGGCTGTTTCTGGCATGTCTTTGTTATGCAGTGTGTTTGCCGCAGATACAGTATACCTTTGGCTGATTTCGATTTGTGGGTTAGCAGGTGTGCTAGGTTGGATGGGTATATGTGCTTCCCAATATTGCTTCCGAAAGCAATTTGTTGGTAATGGAGGAAATGTAGAGAATTTGAAATATAAAGTTCCTTTATTCCCCCTAGTTCCAGCTTTAGGTTTTTTTCTCAATGCCCTCATTGTAATCGGATTATGGTTTGATGATAGTCAGCGTATTGCGATTTATGCTAGCGTACCGTTTATTATCATTGTTATGATATATTATTATAAGGTTGTTTCACCGCGTCGGGGATTGATTCAGATGGAGAAGGCAGAACGCACAGATAATCAAGCATGATTTCTGAATATTCACAAAAGAAGGGAGAGTTACTATGTCGCAAGCACAGAAAGGTGATTGGGTACAAATATATCAGGTGATTTTACCGGTGGGCGAACGTGCACCACAGGTGCCAGCAGAAACAGCAGGTGTTCCTTTGGAGATGTGGGTGAAAGGATTTTTAGAGGAAGAACAAGCACAAGTGGGTACTGATGTAACTATTCGTTCACTGGCTGGTCGCTTACTACAGGGACAGTTGGTAGCTATAAAACCCGATTATGAGGTTAACTATGGCTTTCCTCAACCAGAATTGTTAACGATTGGTGTTGAATTAAGGGCGATATTGGAGGGGAATGGTAATGTCTAATACTAGCTACCAAGCGGTAATTGCTCGGAAACCGGAAATTATCAAAAAAGCAACGAATATTGATTATGCTGCATTTGAAAGTGGTGAGATTGGGTTTGATTATGAGCGCATGATGAGCCAGGTGGCATATAGTTTGAATAAGATTCGTCAAATACAACAGGAAACCGGAGTTGGCAATACGCCGTTACTGGAACTAAAAAATATTACGGCTTTGGCGAGACAGCTAGCTGGTCCAGGAAAGGGTGCCAGGATTTTTATCAAAGATGAAGCCTGCAATCCGTCAGGCAGCTTTAAAGCACGGCGGGCTTCGGTATCCGTTTATCATGCTAAACAGCATGGGTATAAAGGGGTTGTTGCTGCAACTAGTGGTAATTTTGGTGCAGCAATTGCTTCCCAAGCTGCCATGCGTGGCTTAAAAAGCATTATTGTTCAAGAAGTGTTTGACAGCCGTGGCATTGGACAGCCGGAAATATTGGAAAAAGGAAGAGCCTGTGAAGCATATGGTGCTGAGGTTATTCAAATGACTGTTGGTCCAGAACTTTTTTATCAATTCCTTCTTGTGCTGGAACAAACAGGCTATTTCAATGCATCTTTATATACTCCATTTAGTATTTGCGGCATTGAAACATTAGGAACCGAAATCGCAGAACAGACGTTATTGGCGACAGGGCGAAAGCCAGATGCCGTTGTTGTAACCCATGCTGGTGGCGGGAATGTGACTGGTACAGCGCGAGGCTTGCAACGGGCTGGTTGTGAAAGCACCCAGATTGTTGCTGCTAGCGTTGACTTGAAAGGTCTGCATATGGCCAGTGACATTGATTTTAACCGTAAATCGTTTACTACCGGACACACTGGTTTTGGCATGCCGTTTGCGACTTCCCCTGATCGTGCGGATGTACCGCGGAATGCGGCACGACCATTACGCTATATGGATCGCTATGTAACGATTACGCAAGGCGAAGTATTTTATGTAACTGAAATGTTGGCTATGCTGGAAGGTTTGGAACGTGGACCAGCTGGTAATACGTCATTGACCGCTGCGTTTGTGATGGCTCAGCATATGGAATGTGATGAGGTTATTGTTGTGCAAGAAACGGAATATACGGGTGCTGGGAAACATCCTTCTCCACAGCTTTCATTTGCCAAAAAGAATGGGATTGAAGTGCGTCGCGGTAATCCAATCGAAAATGTGCCAGGCAAAGCGATCATTATCCCTGAACATCCTGGGCAAATCAATATCAAAGACATTAATTTGGACAGAGTACGTCAATCTTATCTTCGTAATGCGCTAGGTAGTGTCGGTACTGGAGCACTGCATCCTCAGGATATTGAATTCTTGGCAGCTGAAACTAGGCTGGAAGCAGCAATCGTTGAGAAAAAAGTCCGTGAGATACAAGCGAACCTGTGATGTTCGACAGGCTAATTCATTGGTTACAATTTGGTTTTAGGGGGTGATCCCAGATATTTCTGGGAATTATATGCAGAGAAATGATGATTATTTACAGCGAAGAGTTCATCTAGCACCTTTGACGGATGAAGAATTAAAGGATCGTTTTTGGGAATTGGCAAAACAACTAGTTGAGCCGCTGGTTGAACTGGCAGATACACATACTTCGCCGTCGGTGGAGCGTTCGGTATTGTTACGCATGGGATTTTCTAGTATGGAAGCCAAAGAAATTGTTCAGCATTGTGAGGAACAAGGACTTCTGGGCAAGGGGGCTGGTCATGCTGTATGGCGGCTAGCTGCATTAAAAAAGATAGACTATCGTGAAGCTGGCTTGCAGTTAGGTAAAGGTCAAGGTTGGGAGAAATTAGCGCAGTTTTGGGCAAAGGGGGGAGCCTAATGATATTGAATCATGAAGATAAGATTTCGTTGGAAGCAATATTAACAGATCTACAGACATATCGTCCCAAACGCAAAGGCTGGACGTGGCGCAAACCCCATGCAACTGGGAAAATCGGTCCTTTTACCTATAAGCAGACATCGGAATCCCTTCAAGCGTCTGGAGGATTACCCGCATCCAAATATTTCAATAGTATTGATCCCCAGCCTGATTGTGTTATTACTACTGAAATAGCCTCAGGACGATTTGAGGACGATATTCGCCGGATGCGTATGGCAGCTTGGCACGGTGCGGATCATCTTATGGTTATTCGTACGGCAGGACAAAGCCACTTTGATGGCTTAATTGAAGGCACTCCTGAAGGTGTGGGCGGTGTGCCGATTACGCGCAAACAACTTCGCGCAACCCGCAAAGCACTAGACTATATTGAAGAGGAAGTCGGTCGCCCGATTAATTTTCACTCTTATGTAAGTGGTGTAGCAGGCCCAGAAGTTGCCGTGTTGTTTTCTGAAGAAGGAGTAAATGGAGCGCACCAAGACCCACAATATAATGTATTGTACCGCAATATCAATATGTACCGTTCCTTTGTTGATGCTGCTGTTGCCAAGAAAATGATGGCAACAAGTGGTATGGCCCAAATTGATGGTGCACACAATGCTAATGCTACGGCGCGTGAAGCGTGGAAAGTAATGCCAGAATTGATGGTGCAGCATGCTATCAATTGTCAATATTCTGTAATGGTAGGGATGCTCAAGGACAAGATTTGTTTGTCTACCGTGCCGCCAACTGCGCCGCCAGCTCCGTGTATTAGCTTGGATCTGCCCTATGCTGTAGCATTGCGCCAACTGTTCAAGGGTTATAGATTTCGCGCACAAATGAATACTAAGTATATGGAATCCTGCACACGGGAAGTTACAACTACCCATGTGCTGAATACGTTGCTGTCAAGATTGACCAGTGCCGATATTCAAAGCACGATTACACCAGATGAGGGCCGCAATGTTCCTTGGCATTATAATAACATTCATGGTGTAAATACCGCGAAACAAGCGCTGCTTGGGCTAGATGGTATTATGGATTACGTCACTCTCAATTTTGACGGACCTCTGGGTGAAAAAGTTCGTGAATTAAAAGAACGAGCTTGTTTATTCATGGAAGAAATTGTGGCATCCGGCGGTTACTTTACGGCAGTCAGCCAAGGGTTCTTCGTAGATTCAGGTTTCTATCCAGAACGAGGTGGAGATGGTATTGCGAGGCAAATGAATGGCGGCGTTGGAGCAGGCACCATAGTTCCCCGGGATAAAGACTATATGGCACCGGTTTGTGATCACTTTGGTTATAATAAGTTGCCAGCAGATTGTAGTGTTACCGAACCATGTGATTTGATTGACGGTTGTACCTTATGCCATTCAGAAAAAATCCAGTGGATTGATGAACTGGATCCAGAAGATAATGTATATAAGCGGTTGGCTCAGAATGAAACAGAACGTAAAGAAGGGTTATTACGGCCAGAAGTACAGTGGCATGGTGACGGTATCGTTTGTATGACCATGTTCTTGCCGGCAGCAGAACGTGTGGCAGAATTTGCTGCAAAGGATATTGCGGAACGATTGGGATTAGAAGATGTTGAAGTTATTCACAAACAAGCCATGCATCCTTCAGAGGGAGCACTAATTGAAGTAAAAGGTAAGGTACCATTCGGTATCGATCCGGCAAAATTAGTGATTCCGCCTTTAGTTGAACCTCTAAGTGAAGAGGCAATCAGGCAATACGTTAGTGAGAATAAGTTGAAAATCGTGGCAGCCACAGTAGGGGAAGATGAGCATTCTGTTGGTCTAAAGGAAATCCTTGATATTAAGCATGGTGGGATTGAGAAATTTGGCATCGAATGTAATTATCTGGGAACATCCGTATCGGTAGAAAAACTAGCAGATGCGGCGGTGGAAATTGGCGCAGACGCGATTTTGGCTAGTGCAATTATCTCCCATTCTGATATTCATCGCATCAACATGCGGCGACTACATCAATATTGCCAGGAAAAAGGCATTCGACAAGATCTGATCGTTGTTTGTGGTGGAACACAAATTACGAATGAAATGGCCAAGGAAGAAGGCATGGATGCTGGCTTTGGTCGTGGTACGAAAGGCGTTCATGTAGCTAGCTTTTTAGTCGATCAGCATCGCGCAAACAAGAAAGGGTGAATAGGATGAAAACTGTTGATATGTTGGTTGCCGAAATTGGCAGCACGACGACTGTTGTAAATGCCTTTCATAGTATTGATACAGATGCGCCGATTTTTGTTGGGCAGGGGCAGGCAGCTACGACCGCATTGGCAGGTGATGTCACTATTGGTTTATATCAGGCAATTGCTTGTTTGGAAAAAAGGCTGGGGACTCAGCTCGCTTGGCAGGAGATGGTGGCTTCCAGTAGTGCAGCTGGTGGTCTTAGGATGACGGTACATGGTCTAGTTTATGATATGACTGTGAAAGCGGCGCAGGAAGCGGCTCTAGGGGCTGGTGCGAACATTTATTGGGTGACAGCCGGCGAACTGAGTGATGCTGATATTGACACGATTGAACGCACTAAGCCGAATATTATCTTATTGGCTGGCGGGGTAGATTATGGTGAAAAAGCGACAGTAATTGCTAATGCCAGGCGTTTGAGTCATCTGACTTGTCCAATACCGATTATCTATGCTGGTAATAGGGCAGTTAGCGATGAAGTACGGCAGATACTGACTGCAGGTAATATACCAGTGACGATAGTCGAAAATGTTTATCCGCGGATTGATCAGTTGAATATTGAACCAACACGCCGGGAGATTCACGATGTGTTTGAAAAACACATCGTCGAAGCTCCTGGTATGCAAAAAATTAGGGAATTGGTGAATGGAAGTATCATTCCAACACCAGGAGCTGTCATGAAGGCTGCCCAATTGCTACGTAAAAGTATCGGGGATTTAATGGTCTTAGATGTGGGCGGAGCGACAACCGATGTTCACTCTGTAACAGAAGGTGATCCGGAAATCACAGCCATGCTGGTTGGTCCGGAGCCATTTGCCAAACGCACGGTAGAAGGCGATTTGGGAGTCTATGTAAACGCTGATAATGTACTGGCACTTTGTGACAATAGTAAGCTTTGTAAACAGCTGGACTGTACACCACAAGAATTGACTATTTTACGGACACCACTGCCGGCTACTGATAAAGAAAAATTATTTGCAGGTTATTTGACGGATATGGCTGTACAGACAGCCGTAAATCGGCATGTTGGTAATATTGAGCATATTTATGGTCCAACCGGAAGGTTAACAGTTGCTAGAGGTAAAGACTTAACTGGAGTTAAATGGATCATCGGCACAGGTGGGGCATTGACTCGTTTGCCGGTGGGACTGGATATTTTGACAAATATTAACGCGCCGTCTAGTAGTAATTTGTTGCTGCCACGGCAGGGGCACGCTCTGCTTGATCGGCATTATATTATGGCATCTGCTGGAATGTTAGCCCAGAAGTATCCCCAGGCTGCTTTGGGTATCTTGCGGCAAAGTTTATCCGATGACTAAACTGCTCTAAGACTCCCCATCTTCTATCTCGTTAACAGAATGTAATCCCCTTCCCTCTGGTCAGCAGGATAACAGTCTGTAGAACTCGAAGTAAGTTCGCTCTAAGGGTCTCTAGACCCAAGGCTCACTTATATAAGTGGGAGTTAAGAGCGGCTAAGATTCAGGTGGAGTTAAACTTCATCTGAATCAAGTCTTTTTATCTAACATCTCGGGTTTCCGAGAGATACATTGATAATGTGGGAGGAAATTTCAGATGGATTTAATAATATATACATTAAATTCTTTTGCAAAAACAGAAGATGGAGGAAATCCTGCAGGTGTTGTATTACAAGCAGATGGTCTTTCAGATGAAGAAATGTTAAGTATTGCACAGCAAGTTGGCTTTTCTGAGACAGCATTTGTGCAAGAGTCAGAGGAAGCAAATTATAAAGTACGTTTTTTTACTCCTAATTCTGAGGTGGATTTATGCGGTCACGCGACAATTGCAACGTTTACCTTGTTAAAAATTAAAAAAATTATTGGAGATGGAATTCTGTGCCAAGAAACAAAAGCGGGCATTTTAAATATTGAAGTTTATAATGATAAAATTTACATGAACCAAAATACCCCAGAGTATTTTAATATCATTGATAAAAATGAGATTGCAGATAGTTTAAATATTACTCAGAATGATTTTATTTCTCACTTGCCTGTTCAGATAGTTTCTACTGGGCTAAAAGATATAATGATTCCTATCAAAAGCTTGGATAGGTTATTAGCGATAAAACCAGATCTTGAAAAAATAACTGCTTTAAGCAAGAAGTATAATGTAAGTGGTTTTCATGTTTTTTCGTTAGAAACTAAATTTGATTCTACTGCACACTGTAGAAATTTTGCACCTCTTTATAATATAAATGAAGAGTCTGCTACGGGCACATCAAATGGAGCTTTAGCTTGTTATTTGTATAATTATGGGATTGTTAATAAAGAACAATCCTCTGAACTTATATTTGAACAGGGATATTCCATGCAGAAACCCTCTGAAATATTAGTTCGGCTAAAGATAGATAAAAATAAAATTTGCGAAGTAAAAGTTGGAGGAACGGCTATTATAAAGCAAGAATTGTGCTTGGGCAAACCAATTTTTCCTTTATCTTTTATCCGATGACTAAACCGTTCTAAGACTCCCATTTTCTACAAGTGGGAGTCTTAGAACGGTTTAGTTCTTGGATAAGTGCGACTAAGATTCAGGTGGAGTTAAAACTCCATCTGAAACATCTTTATTTTAGGTTATATTTTTTAAGTTTGTACTGTAAAAGCTGGCGAGTAAGTCCTAAGGACTTTGCCGCCCATGTAATATTGCCGTTTGACTTGTTGAACGCGGCGCAGATTAGTTCTTTTTCGATGGTCTCTCGATGTTCGATTAATTTTGTGGGTTCGGTACAATTTATATTGGCTGCATGCAAAGATTTTGATACCGTTAGTAGATTAGACAAGAATAATGCCGGTAGGTGGTGCATTTGTAGTTCCTGTTCTGTCGATACAAGGTTCATGGCTCCTTCGATTGCATGCTGAAGTTCTCGTATATTGCCTGGCCATGAATGCTGGTAAAAAGCGTCTAACACTGTGGCTGAAACTTTCTTTATATCCAATTCCAAACTCTGATTATATTTTTCAATAAAGTGATCGATGTAAATTGGAATGTCCTCTTTATGTTCGCGCAGAGGGGGTATGTGAAGGGTTACAGTGCCAAGACGATAATAGAGATCTTCCCGTAGTTGTTTTTGGGCTATTGCATCAAAAGGATTCACGTTTATTGCGGAAATAACTCGGACATTAATAGCTATTTCATTTGTTGCTCCCACTCTGCGAATGGAGTATTCTTGGAGTACTCTCAATAGTTTAGCCTGTAGATTAATGTTCATGGAGTTAATTTCATCGAGGAGCAAAGTTCCACCTTGAGCTTGCTCAAAAAAACCCGGTCGGTCAAGGGCACCGGTGAATCCCCCTTTGGCAGTTCCGAAAAGCAATCCTTCTAGCAGATGTTCTGGCAGAGCCGCACAGTTTATTGCAACAAATGGACCTTGCTTGCGAAGGCTGGCATTATGAATGCTTTGTGCAAACAACTCCTTTCCTGTTCCTGTTTCACCATACAATAGTATATTTGATGAGGAACGTGCCACCCGATTTGCTTGTACCTTCACGGTTTTTAATGTATCAGAGTTTCCAATGATATCAGAAAAAGTATAACGGGTGCGAAAAGGTTGTGCTACATTCAGCGCATTCTTCTGGGCAGATAGGTTTTGTTGCAAGTCAATGATTTTTTCGGCGAGCATCTGAATAAAGGTGATATCTTTGGCGATTTCCAGAGCTCCAACCAATTTATTGTTAAAGTATATCGGTGTAGTGCTGTTTACTGTGATGACTCTTTTATTTTGAGCAGTAATATAAGTTTGCCGTCGGTCATTTAAAGGTCTCCCCAATTTTAACGCAGTAATGAGGGTACTGTCTTCTGCTTGCAGATAAGGCATTGTGTTTAACAATTTCTTACCTAGTACATTGTTGACGTCTTCGCCTTCTAATTTTGCCATCATACTATTATATACAATTGTTGTCTCTTGCTTATCAATTACCTGAATACCTACATCTAAGCTATTTAAGATTGTTTCATATAATAATAATTTTTGTTCAGCGATTGCCAGCTGTTCTCTTAGTTGATGTTCTTGATCCATTACTAGCTCTTTGGATTTAGTCATATTTTGCTCCCCCATTTAAAGGTATCATATTTTCAATATTCTGCATTTTATAAAAAATTCCTATCTACCAGACATTGGTAATCAAATTATATTTTGAATATTCCCCGTATAAATGTTTTGGCCATGGGGGCAGGAAAGAAGGCGGCAGCAGCCATTAACAGCTACCTGCAAGAAAAGAAAACAAGAAAAAAAAATTCAGGTGGAATTCAAAATCCATCTGAAGTTAAGTAGATTATAGAGATCTTCTTAACTTCCAGTTGTAGAAAGAGAGTTTAGGGTGGCTGATGATCGAATAAAATAGTTGACAATTATAGCATTATAGTATATCATATAAATGTTGCTGAAATTAATACGACTCACTAGCTCAACTGGCAGAGCAACTGACTCTTAATCAGTAGGTTCGGGGTTCGATTCCCCGGTGTGTCACCAGTAAATTATAGCCTTCGCAGACTTAGTTCTGGAAGGCTTTTTTGTTTCTACAACAACCCTACAACAATGCCATAGAAAAAGCCCGTGAATATCGCCTCTTTGGAGGATAAATTCACGGGCTTTTTTATTGTTGTTCGCCTCACAAAGGCAGTCATTCCTTGATGACCGATTGCCATTGGCAGGTTAATCGCACGTCTAACCTCTGCTTGTCTTAATTAGGGCTTTGTTTGGGCTCGTCTATTGGGAAAATGTATCGGCTTCGCCCGGCACCAAGACCGGCATATAGAAGAAGTAACGTGATAATTAGCCATACGACAATAGAAGAAGCCCAGGTTTGCGTGTAATCAAATAGATAACCAATTATAATCGGACCTGCGGCCGCTAACAAATAGCCCACAGACTGAGCCATTCCCGATAACTCTGCAGCTTGGGCGCCATTGCTGCTGCGTAGCCCGATAAAAGTAAATGCTAAGCTGATGCAGGCACCTCCGCCAACTCCCATCAAGGCAACTGATGTAGTGAGCAGTAGTATATTTTTACTCAGCAGAAGTCCAAGCAGTCCCATAAAATAGACCAGGCAGAAAATTGCCGTAATACCACGTTGGTCGTTGAGGCGATCAGCTAATATTGGTACGATAAAAGAGGCAGGGATGGCAATGATCTGGAAAAAAGACAGTAGCCAGCCGGCAGTTGCCATACTTAAGCCATGGCTTTGGAGAACTGCAGGAAACCAGGCAATGAAACAATAAAAAAGAAATGACTGCAGCCCCATAAAGAAGGCCACTTGCCAGGCCAGAGAAGAATGCCAAACAGCGTTAGCGGTGGAAGCTGGTCTTGCGACTTTCACTGCTCTTTCGCGATGATAAAGTTGAGGCAGCCAAAAGATGATGGCTGCTACAGCAACCAAGATCCATACCAGCAGGGACTGACGCCATCCCCAGTGGAGATCGTTGGCAAGCGGCACGCTCATGCCAGATGAAATTCCCGCCGAGAGAGACATGGCAATTGAAAAAATACTAGTCATTAACCCCACTTTTTCGGGGAATTTTTGTTTTATAATACTGGGGATTAGAACATTCCCGACCACAATTCCCATACCAATCAGAAATGTTCCGGCGAACAAGGCGGCACTTCCTCCTGCAGAGCGCAGTAGTATGCCGGCAATTAATACAATAAGGCCAAGAAATATGGCAAGTTCATTGCCTATTTTGGTGCCTAATTTAGAAGAAAGCAGCGAAAGTCCGGCAAAGGTAAGCAATGGCAGTGTCGTAAGGAAGCCAGTCATACCGTTTGAAATACCAAGATCAGACCGTATATCGCTAACGAGCGGTCCTACTGCTGTCAGCGGAGTTCTTAAATTAGAAGCAATAAAGATAATTCCTAAAACAAGTAATACATTCTTGTGTTTTAGCATGGGTGTACAGTGTCCTTTCAGTGCTCAATATTCTTAATTGATTACAAATCATGATTGAATTATAGATGACGTGATTGATAGATAAAAATGGAAAATACTATGCCGGCCGCATACCACCATGGAGATACACTGTCGAGCCATTCCAACATGCTTGACACCGCCTTTACGGTCGCCATCGTCCGACTGATGGGAACAGTTATACTTGTGGCTCTAATAGCCCAGACCATCCATACATGTTTTTTTCACATTGTTCATGCACTGGCAGCATATCTCCTTAGTGGTTTATTCGCTGCCTATCGCCTTGTCGAGTCGGGCTTTGCTGATGTTATAGTCAAATAATGAGTTAGTATAGTTGGTTTTTGCCTGGTTTAGTGCCAGTTCGGCATCCATAACATCTAAATTGGTACCGACACCAGCACTATAAGCTCTTTGCGCAATAGCAAAATTCACACTGGCTTCTTCAACAGCTACCTTGTTGGTGCTTATTCGTTTTTCTGCTTCCATCATACTCAAATAAGCATCGCTGATTTCCAAGGAAATGTTATCCTGTGTTTGTTGCGCTTGTTTTCGTGTGGCTAACTCACCTGATTGTGCCTGCCTGATTTTGGCTTTGGTATTGCCGGAGTCAAATAGGTTAAATTGGGTTACCAACATAGCGGTCCAATCTCTGTTCGCCGTGCCTGCAAAGTCGTCATTATCCCAGGCCATGGTCCCGGTCAGTATAACCTTGGGATGTTGCCCGCTTTGGGCAATTTTGATTTGTGCTTCTTCTATTTTAATATTCGCCTGCTGTTGAGCCATCTCCGGACGATGCGTCAATCCATAGGCGGTAACGTCGTCAAGAGCCAAAGCATATTCTTGATAGATAAGCGGTTCTGTCAGCGTAATTTCGCTGCGAAGGGGTAAACCCATCGTTTTATTTAGGCTGTAGACGGCTAAATCATAATTGTTTTGCGCTTTTACTAAATCGTTTTCCCCATTTGCCAGCCGGACCTTGGTTTGCAGTACGTCATGCCAGGGTGCCACGCCGGTATCGTACATTTTCCGGACACGAGTAAGATGAGCGCTAAAATCATTCACCGTTTGTTTGGCAATTTCTAATAGGGTCTGGTTTTGCAGCATATTATAATAACCTGTACTGGCCTCTAACTTGAGATGCTGTTTGGTGGCTGCGATTTCAAGCTGAGACACCCTGTGACTGAGTTTCGCTTGTTCAATTGCGTTTTCCGCTTTGCCGCCAGTGTAGAGCGGGAGGCTGGCAGTTATTTGGTTGCTGAAATAGTTATAGGGGGAGACAGCTGCCGAAGAGGGTGACCAGGTGGGGGGAGAATTGGAACGCATATCCGTATGGGTATAATCAATGGATACAGCTTTATTGGTCTGAGCCTCTCTCAGCGCCCAGACGGTCTGGTCTGTGCGCGCTTCTACAATCTGCAATGCCGGATTATTCTTATAAGTCAGAGCAATACTGGCATCAAGCGAGAGTTCTAACGGCGCTGCCAGGGCAGTTTGACAAAATAGAGTGGACGCAAGAATTGGTACGAAGAGCGTTTTTATACAAAAATAGGATGTTTTCACAGTTGTCTCCTTTCGATTGGAATATTTTAATTTTATATTGCTATGCCAAAGATCTTTTATGCAAAGCAGCAGAGTGACAGGGGAATGCAGTAAGCTAAACAAATGTCTGTCATTACGCTGCATTCGCCGCTGTCAGCTAATCATAAAAAGACTGCCGCGGTTTTAGTTGAGATAAAAATTATTTGCTTTAGCAAAGTTTACTGGATCTGTAGATGCGTTTGGCGGGATTTTGGATCCCTTGACTTGGTCATATAAAGGGACTTGCTGCGATAAAACTGATACGTAAAGAATCCCGATTTCGGCAGCAAAGGAACGGGCTAACGCTACTGCATGAGACAATGCCTTGCGTGAATGGACAGAACCGTCTACGGGGACTAAAATTTTTTTATACAAAACCTCCATGATAAGCAACTCCTTATTAAATGTATCGGTGACCTAACAAACTAGAGGAATTCGCTGGCTTCCAGCGCAATTTGCTCCATGTTACTGAGACATTGACTTTCCTTCATCATTTAAGGAATTATTTTTTGTACCGGCATCTGGTTGTGCCTTATACCAGGCAGCATACATAACCGGCAGCACCAGCAAAGTCAAGATGGTTGCTCCCAGTAAACCGCCGCCGATGGCAATCGCCATGGAGCCCCACAAAGTACTGGATATCAGCGGAATCATGCCTAGTATAGCGGCTGCGGCTGTTAGCAAAATAGGGCGAAAGCGGCTGATTGTCGCTTCCACAATAGCGTCCCATAGCGAGTCGCCGGCCACCAGATATTGTTCAATCTGGTCCATCAATATAACGGCATTGCGCATAATAATACCGAACAAGGCCAGAATTCCCAATTGGACCACAAATCCCATAGGACTTCCGGTGAGGAGGAGACTGATGGATACACCGATAATACCAAGCGGCGCTGTTAAGAGGGTTAACAGCATTTTCGGTATACTTTGCAGCTGCGTCATGAGCAGAATCATAATTACAATCATCATGGCTGGGATGGGTTCCGCCAGGAACTTGCTGCTCTTAATGCTGCGTTCCGTTGCACCGTCAAATTCAATGAAATAGCCGGCTGGCAGACTGATTCTGAGTTCCTGGAGGCTGCCGTAAACTTGCTTGGTCACGTCCGAGCCGGTAAGTTTAGACGTGGGATTCAGTTCCGCCTGTACCATAATCATGGGTAGCAGGTCGCGCCGGTAAATTAAGCCTTCTTCGGCGTCATAACGGATGGTGGCGATTTGGTCAAGCGGGACATATTTGCCGTTGCCGATATGGATGTTGAGGTCTTTTATCCGTTCCGGGTTATTACGGTCCTCTTCCGCAAAACGGAGAACCATGCTGACGGTTTTATCATGCTCACGAAATTCGGCAATAGGTGCTCCAGACAACTGGGTTTGGAGGGATGCAGCCAATTCATGGGAACTGAGTCCGAGAGCTTTTGCTTTTGCCTGGTCAATCTCCAAGTGGAGCACTTTGCTTTTCTCATTCCAGTTGAGGTTTACGTTTTGTGTAGCCGGATGGGCAGCCATGACGGTGCGGACTTGTTCAGCGATTTCACGAACTTTTTCATGGTCAGGGCCTTTTATCCGCAGCATCACCGGATAATCGGGTCCCGTTCCGGTGAATAATAACTTTATATGCCCCCGAACACCTGTAAATTCGGTGTTCAATAATTGCTCGGCTTTTTGGGCCAGTGTATTACGGGCTTGAACATCCTTGGCCACTACAATGAATTCAGCGAAATTCGATTTATTGAAGGTTGGTTCAAAACTGAGCACAAAGCGGGGAGCTCCTTCACCTACATGATAGGTGTAATAGGAAATATTCGGGTCGCCGTCCAATTCTTTAGCAAACTGACGGGCCACTTCCTCGGTGTTGGTCAGGGAAGCTCCTTCCTGTAATTTGAGCTGGATGACGAGTTCAGGACGGCTGGAAGCAGGAAAAAATTCCTGTTTGACCAATCCCAAAAGAAAGATAGAGCCGATAAATGCGGCGGCAGTAGCTGTTAGTACGGTTTTGCGGTGACGCATGCACCATAGTAACAAGCGTTTAAATCGCCGATAAAACGGGGTGTCATAAAGGTCATGGTGCGCATTGCTTTCACCGGTTGTTTGCTGGGCCGGTTTTATTTTAATAAACAGGTACCCGAGCAAAGGCGTGACTGCTCCGGCAACCAGCCAGGAAGCAATGAGGGCGAAGAATATAACCCAAAAGAGAGTGACGCAAAAGTCAGCGGCAAGCCCTTTGGAAAAACCGATAGGAATAAAGCCCGCGCAGGTTATTAACGCGCCGGTCAAACGGGGATAGGCGGTAGAGGTATAGGAAAAACAAGCAGCGTCAAAGCGGCTCCAGCCTTGCTCCAGCTTGACGATCATCATTTCAGTGGCGATGATGGCATCATCGACCAACAAGCCTAGCGCAATGATGAGAGCCCCCAGCGATATGCTCTGCAGGGCGATGCCTGTCAGGTACATTAAGGTAAAGGTAATGGCAATGACCAAAGGAATGGTTAGGGCCACGACCACGCCGGACCGCATACCCAGACTGGCAAAGCTTACGATTAAGACGATGACGATTGCTTCGACCAGGGATTCAACAAATTCGCCGATGGAGGATTCCACAACCTTCGGCTGATTGACAGTTTGATTGATTTCCAGCCCGGCCGGCAGTTCTTGTTTTATTTGGGAGAGAGTACTATCAAGATTTTTACCCAGTGTCAGAATGTTGCCGCCGGGTTCCATCGCCAGCGAAATGCCGACGGCCAGCTGACCGTTATAGAACATTTTCGGGTTGGATGGTTCGGCATAGGCGCGAGTCACCTTGGCTATGTCTCCCAGACGGAAGGTGCGGCCACCAGCCTGAATGGGCGTAGTGCGGATGTCTTCCAGATTTTCAAACATCCCGGTAATTCGTAAGTAAGCATTGTCCGATACCGTTTCCAGCATGCCGGCGGCGGCCATGGCATTTTGCTCCTTTAAGGCGGCTGTAATTACGGACGGATCAAGACCTAAACGGGCCAGTTTGCTATTTTCGATTTCAATATAGATTTTTTCGGTTTGCACCCCCAGGAGCTGGACTTTGCTTACGCTGGGAACGCTTAAGAGAACGCGGCGGATTTTTTCGGCTCTTTCCCGCATTTCCTCGTAGGTATACCCATCGCCGGTCAGCGTATAGATCACGCCATATACTTCATCGAACCGATCATTGAAGCTGGGTTGTGAAACGCCTTCCGGGAAGGTTCCTTTGATATCATTCACCATATTGCGGGCTTCCACCCATCTGGCCCGAAGCTCCTTGGCGGGCACCTGATCTTTGAGATTGACGTAGATCACCGTATATCCCGGTGTAGAGTAACTTTTCAGATAGTCAAGCCCAGGAAGGTCCTGCAGTTTCTTTTCAATTTTATCCGTAACCTGCTCTTCCATCTGGCTGGCGGTGGCTCCTGACCAGGCAACGCTGACAATCATTTGTTTAATGGCAAAATCCGGGTCTTCCATGCGTCCCACATTCTGATAGGAGAAGAGGCCGGCCACAAAAAAGAGGATGATAAAGAAATAAATGAATTGTTTGTGGTTTAATGACCAGGCGGTAAGGTTAAAATGGCTCATAGGGCATCACCGGTTGTTTTTACCCTCTGTCCTTCTTTCAATTTATGAACGCCGGCGCTGACAATCAGGTCGCCTGGCTGCAGTCCAGCCAGTACCTGGATAGTGCCATTACCGAAGGGCCCGGTCTGGATGGAGCGCAGTGTCAGAATATTGTCGTTCACAACCCAGACGGCGGGCGTATCGCCAGTCTGATAGAGTGCAGACAGTGGAATGGAAAATGCAGTATGGGCAGCGCCGCCGGCTAAGGAAACGGTGGCCGTCATACCCAGTTTGACAGATGGCGGCGGATTGAGCAGGCTGACGCGCACTTTGAAGGTACGAGTCGTCGGATCTGCCATAGGGGCGATTTCCCGTACGGAGCCATTCAGTGTCACGTTAGGCAAGGCCCAGAAGGTAATGTGGAGCTGTTCGGCGGCTTTTAGTTCTTCCAGCCGGTTTTCAGGAACATAGATTTCGATTTCCTGCTCTCCGTCTTGGATAACAGTGACAACCGTCTGGCCGGCGCTGACAACCTGGCCGGCCTCGGCGGTGATTGTGGAGACAACCCCTGCTTGATCGGCTTTCAATAAGGTGTAATCCAGCTGATTAGCGCCTTGCGTATACTGGGCCCCTGCCTGTTGCACAGCAGCCGCCGCTGCATCATAGGCATTGACATACTGGTCATACTGAGCGCGGCTGATCGCGCCGCTATCCAGTAATTGCCGGTAGCGGTTCAAATTGCTTTCTGCCAGCCTAAGTTGTGATTGGGCGGAATATACCTGAGCAGAATTACTGCTTACCGTCTGCTGAATGTCTTTAGCATCAATCTGCATCAGCACATCGCCGGCATTGACTACGCTGCCTAGCTGCACATTGCGTTTGATGATCTTACCGGTAACTTGGAAGGCCAGCTGGCTTTCCAAGCGGCCGCGTACTTCACCGGCATAGCTATAACCCTGCCCTGCAGTTACTGGCTGGACGACCTGGGTACGGACCACTGGAAGGCTTTCTGGTATACTGGTTGTTTTTGCAAAATGTGTTTTTGCCATGACTCCGGCCAGTAGGCATCCTACCACTAAGGCGGCCAGGGCATAATAACGTTTTTTTCGGCTGAGATTCAGTCGCATGTTGAACATCGAAACACTCCTTATCGTATATAATCTGTTTTTTCGGAAGAGAATTTACGGTGCGCGCCGGGCGATGCCAAACAGCAGAATGTCCAATAACTCCGTCAGACATTATTTGCACTAGCCTGGTATCGACAGGGCGCAGCTGACCGCTGGTGATGCCCGAATTAATGGCGGCAGCAATTCTCTGCCACTGGCTCTCGCGCAGCTCCATGATGCTGCCCCATTCTTCCGGGTAATGCCATTTTAAATCAAACAGAGCGTTCTGGCTGAAGCGGTGAATAATTTACGGTATGTAGCGAGAAACGAAATATAAAGACAAATCGTTGGCAGAGAAGCCTGGTTGAAGCAGCGGGCATTTATTTATAAAAAGTTCACCAGGTGAACGATAACTTTAAAAGATAAGGATGTCGTTCGCATATTTTCGCAAAGGATATTCTTGTTGCTAAAGCATTGTATTTTAGCTGTAACCAGATAAACTTAATTTGATTATATGGTGCTGCTCACCAGGTGAATGAGTAATTTTACTACAGGCAATAAAATAAATGAATAGGCAAAGAGCCAATCAGACCACATTGCTGCGTGACGTCGTATTCTGATCAGGGGAGCGGGGAAGACTTGAGTGATTTCGTTTGGATTGACAATCCTTACAGTATCCATATATATACAGCCGAAAGTCTAGACTTGAAAAGTCCGTCATAGCATTCATAGCGGTATCCAATGTATCTGCCAGGCTTCCTTTTATTTCAATAACCTTGCCGCAGGCAGTGCAAATCAGGTGATGATGGTGGAGTGAGTACAGTACATAACGCTGGCATCCATCACCCATATTGAGCTTTTGCACAACAGCCAGGGTACTGAACAATTCCAAGGTTCGGTAGACAGTAGGCAGGCCGATTTCCGGATATTGCTCATGGACAATTTCATAGATATCTTTGGCACTAAGATGGTGGCTTGCGTAATTGTTGAGAATGTGAAAAATAAGCTCCCTCTGCCGGGTCAATTTATATCTACCATCGAGTTTTTCCCGTAATTCAGAAGTATTCACTAGTAAATCTTCCTTTCTCCAGATTGTTTTTTGCTAAAAGGGAAATAGATGTTGCAGTTCGGTATTAGAGAAATAGTGAGTGCATGATTGGCTTCGATAATCATGCGTTGGGAAAGTTGGATAGGAAGGGCTTTAAATGCGAAATATTTTATTTCTCTAATAAAGTTAACCAGGTGAACGATAAAAGAATAATAAGAATGCCGGTGGAGAATGCTTATTTTGCCGGCATTTGTTGCGGAAGATCTCGTTATTTAAATTTCAATATGGCTAACAGGTAAACTATAAAGCGAATTTTTTATTCCTGCTGCTCCATGTGGTCAATATACTGCTCCAGCTCTTGCAAGATATCGCTGAGAAACAAATATTCTTCCGGCGTTAATGAATTAATTTTTTTCATAATGCCGTTGTCAAAGGTTTCGTGAAATTCAAAGTGATGTTGAACGGCAATCCGGCCTTTGTCTGTCAACTCCAAAAGAATATTTTTTTTATTGCCGGTTTCCTGATAACGGTAGACCAGATCTTTTTGGATGAGTTTATGGATGACCTTTGGCAGGGCGCTTTTGAAAATACCTTGTCGGTCTGCCAGTTCGGTCACGGTTATGCCTGGATGTTTGCCAATCATGTCGAGGGTATGAATTTCTGATGAGTATAAGAGCTTGTCTGTGCCGAATTTTTTTGGCTGTTTCATTGCCTCAAACGATTTCCTTGACAATCTGAAAAAAGATTCCAGCATTTCTTTTCTTTGTTCCACCATTGTTTTAACCTCATATCGTTAGTAATATGTCATGTTTTGATGTTCTATGATTATATTGTACACCAGGTGAATTATTTGTCAAGCAAATTGCTAAATATGCTCCTTCCTTGCAATAGACAGTTTTATTATTTCAACTGTCTATTGCAAGGGGAGCATATCATAGTGACGGAAAGCAACGAGATTATGTATCTACTTTAAAGCTTTAAATATTTCCCCTCAGCCTCTTGTAAACAGTCTTTCAACATATCGAGAGAATCAATATTAGGAATTGTTTCTATTGTTTTTGATCCTTCAGTATTGCCCCAAACGTAGATAGTAGCATCAAATGATTTTTTTGCATTGTCTAGACCGCTTACTTCAAAAAAATAACCATTATCAAGCATAAGATAAATACAATTTTCAAAGTCAATTGTTTTAATAGTGTATCTATTGCCAAGTTTTCGTAAAACTTCTTTAATATTTTTCCCTGGGCTTTTAGTTTTAAGCATATTTTCACCTCTTTAAAGTAAGTATTCGACAAAAAGCAATGGGATTCCTATGTAGAGCAATTAGCTCAGAGATTTGCATCTGGAAGGAAGTGATTATTTTTTTACACGTCGACAGAAAGACGTACTATGAAAAAACAAGATAAAGAAGTTAGAATAACGTTTCGCGTACCTACTGATATTTATGAAAAAATTGTTGAATCAGCACAAAAAAAATAGACGATCAGTTAATAATGAAATGGTTGTAGCATTAGAACAATTCTTAGAAAAGAATAATTAATATGCATAAATTTAAGGAATGCAGATCTTATTAAGCTTTTACATTACTACTGATTATGGTATGAGCGTATAGCAGATACGAAACAATACTGGTGACGGTATGACTAATGTTGACGTGAATAGTAAGAAATAGCCAATATTAATAGTATAAAAATCCTCCACATGGGAATATACTATTAAAGACATCTATTTCAATTGACATATGCTTAATTATCAACTATATTAATGGTAGAGCTAATTAAAAACGCCAAAACGCCCCTGCTGGTAACAGGAGCATTCTGGCACATAGGGATACTAGAGGCTAATTAAGAAGTGTATGTATGATCTTATAGATCACATATACAAATCCACCTGAAACTGTTATCTTGAAGGACTTAGTTTCAAAGTGCATAGTAAATCACCTCCTGTATTCAATTAGGGCAACCACTCACAATGGTTGTCCTTTTTCTATTATATAGGAAAATGTATACTATTCAAGAAAAAAGCCACCAGTTAGATTATAAATCTAATTGATTTTACATAGTTTCTATCCAATAAATCATTATTGCCAGCACAGAGGGGAACCAACCTATATCTAACAATGATGATATAAAGACTGGATTAAATATCTTACTAAATAACAATAGTGGGCAGCCAATACTGTAATCAACGTTACATATTGTCTGCTCACTTTTTTATGTGGTTTACTGCTTAATTAGAATTACTTGTAAGAAAAGCACAATCATCAACTCAATGCGAAAATAGAAGTTATGGCAAACGAATGGCAGATCACGTCAGATGAAGCAGTTAGTTTGATAATAAAACTTAGCATTGGGCAAATAGTTGAAGATCGTGTAAGGAGTACAGCTATAATGGGTGCTAAATAAGGTTTGTAAGGCAGGGGGAACTCCTGCCTTTTTTTATTGCTCCAAAATCTTATTATAAAAAGTCACTCATTATCTATTTTATTTTCCTGGTCTTTTGGTAATAGTTTGGTTGCTGCCGGTTGTAAGTTAGTTGAAAAACTCCTTCTTTCAGAGCGGCTCCAAATACCCTCTTGCCATAGTTGAAAACCATATATTACAACACCATGGAGACTAGCGAGTAAAACATTTTGTAAGGCAGTGATACCAACAGGCTGAAATATTCCCCTACCAACAAGGAAATAATCCAAAAACAAGTAAACAAATCCAAAATTCAATACTACATCCACTGCTAGATATAGCCCGAATCGTCCGTAAGTAGACCTTAGTAGCCACATAGTTGTTACAGGATTTAATCCAAAAAGATACGAAACTGTTCGGAAAGGGTAAGCTGTTTCACTAATGATCCACCAATTGAACGTTTCACCTGCTTCAACCATTAATATGCTTGTAACTACACTGAATAAAGCGGTAGGCATAAATTGTTTTATGGTTTTCCTCTCCATAAAGAATAAAGTCAACCAAGGCACAATCAACATACTCCATAATATTACTTGATTACTCATAGTGAGTCCTCCTGTATGTTCGAATATAGGTAGTTTATCCAGTCGGTTGCAATCAATACATGGGGCATAAGAGGTTTTATTATATAGGCGTGATAGTATGTATTAGTGGATTAAGTATTAAATGAATTTAGAAAATTAAATTAGAAGCTAAACAGGTTTTATTTGGATTCCCCGGTGTGTCACCAGTAATTTCGAGGGTTTGCAGAGATGCAAGTCCTTTTTATGTTAACTGAGTCTTTTTTAGCAAACACCAAATAACTTAATAATAGATAAAAAAATTAGCAGGCTATTTTGCCTGCTTTTTTGTTTTTTCAATAGTTGACTGCATAATTTGACTAATTTATGCAGTCACTAGGGGAAATTTGCATGCCTAGTTCTTTGTAGTAGGGGGTGAATTATATGGTATATAATATAACGTTAAATTTCACACTCCATATTCGCCGCAGAATTCTACTTAGAGAATATTATCGAAAAAAATACATTGATATTTGGGGAAATATCCATTTACTGGTATTTTCTAAATTGGTATTATAGTAAATAATGATATTGATAATTATTATCAATATGTTGTTTGAAAGAAGTATTCATAATAGAAGATGGGGGGACGATCACTGTAACTTTATTAGAGTTATATTAATTTCTGATATTAAATAATAATATGCAATAATATCATGAGTAACTCAAATTATGTTTTTATTCTTGAGGATAGCGTCATATTTTAGTTTATCGGTCAAAGTTGAAAAAAAGGAAATGGTAAGATGAACTATTTAAAAATGAAAGGGAAGATTGCACTTGTTACAGGAGGTGCCCAAGGCATTGGAGAGTCTATCGTTCGGGCATTAACTGAAGCCGGTGCAGTTGTTGCTATGTTAGATCATAATGCAGCAAAACTTAATAGTCTTGTAAACGAATTGAAGTCACAAGGATGCAATGTAGAGGCTTTTCTTGTAGATGTCAGTGATAGTAAAGCTGTTAATACAGTTGTAGATTTAATTGAATGTAATATTGGTCCTATTGATATTTTAATCAATGTCGCTGGTGTGTTACGTATGGGCTTAATTAGTTCACTTAGTGATCAGGATTGGGAGAAGACTTTTGCAGTTAACTCAAGAGGGGTTTTTAATGTATCTCGTTCTGTGAGTAAGTACATGATTCCTCGCCAAAAAGGATCAATTGTAGTTGTTGGGTCAAATGCCGCAAAAGTTCCTCGAATATCAATGGCGGCTTATGCAGCTTCCAAGGCTGCTGCCACCATGTTTACTAAATGTTTAGGCTTAGAGCTGGCTCAGTATAACATTCGTTGTAATATAGTTTCACCTGGGTCTACGGATACTGAAATGCAGTGGTCTCTGTGGAAAGATGAGAATGGAGCACGAGCTGTTATTGCAGGTACACCGGAAGCATTTAAAATAGGAATTCCGTTAAAGAAAATAGCAGCACCTTCTGACATAGCAGATGCTGTTCTCTTTTTGGCTTCTGATCGAGCCAATCATATTACAATGCTTGACTTGTGTGTGGATGGTGGAGCTACTCTAGGAGTCTAAAAAGTACTTAACCATCTCTCGAAATGCAGGGCATTTATTTAATTAATAAGGGAGGTAATAAAAATATGAAACATCAGAGTAATTCTGCAGTATTAGAAAAACAGCTTTTAAATGACTATCAAGTTGGTGATTTTTTCTTCACTTCACCAAAGAGAACGCTGTTGGGAAAAGGTTCTTTTGCTGTGGTCCCAAGTGACAAGGAAAAAGAGAACCAATTGGAATGCCTTGCTGAACGTGTTTTGGCTGCATTAGAAAATGCTAAAGAGCATGGCTATAGCAATCCAGTAGTAGTAGGAGCAGTGCCATTTGATTATAAAAAGAATGTTCAATTGATTGTACCTGAAACGATAAAGCTATCAACTCCATCACAATTCGATTCTATCAATCCATTAAAATCGTCGATGGCATCTACATATGAAATTAAATCTGTACCAGAACCTGCTCAATATAAAGAAGGGGTAGAAAAAGGAATTCATTATATAGAGACTGGTCATCTTAGTAAGATTGTTTTATCAAGATCGCTGCACCTTACTTCATCAACAACAGTAGATATCCATCAATTGCTTCATAATCTAGCGCAGCATAATACTCTTGGTTATACTTTCGCCGTTGATTTGCCTAAGAATATTTCAGATAAATCTGGCTTAAATGTTTCTTTCTCAACAGGGAGAACGTTAATTGGAGCCAGCCCTGAACTGCTTGTTACAAAAACAGGATTACATTTGATGGCTAATCCACTGGCAGGATCTAGACCTCGCAGTGAAGATCCTGGGGAAGATCAACGATTAGCTGCAGAGTTACTTTCATCTACTAAGGATTTACATGAACATAAGGTTGTTGTTAGTGCAGTTGCTGCTGCTCTTAGGCCTTATTGTCTTACATTGGACGTGCCGGAAGAGCCTTCATTAATGCATACAGAGACGATGTGGCATCTTTCAACAGTGATAAAAGGGGAGATTAAACGTCCTTCAACTTCTTCTTTAGAGCTGGCAATTGCTCTTCATCCGACTCCTGCTGTTTGTGGGTCTCCTACGGAGCTAGCACGAGAGGCAATTGGAGAAATTGAACCATTTGACCGAGGATTTTTCGCCGGAATGGTTGGTTGGTGCGATGCAAATGGTGATGGTGAATGGGCAGTTACTATTCGCTGCGCAGAGGTAGAGGCACGTTCGCTTCGGTTGTTCGCAGGAGCTGGAGTGGTTGCTGAATCAACCCCAGAAGAAGAATTGACAGAAACGTCAGCAAAGTTTCGTACCATGCTGTTTGCTATGGGACTGAGTAAGGATGTGGTATATAAATGATGCAAACTAAATACCCTTGTTGGCCTAAAGAGTTTGCTGATTTCTACAGGAAGGAGAACTGCTGGCGCGGGGAAACATTTGGCACAATGCTGCGTGAACGTGCTAAGAGCCAAGGCGAGCGCATTGCCGTTACAAGTGGAGAAATAAGTCTCAGTTACGCAGCATTAGACAATGAGGCTGACCGTTTAGCTGCTGGATTTCAGACACTAGGCATTAAGAAGGGGGATCGTGTGGTGATTCACCTTCCTAATGCAATTGAGTTCTTTGAAGTTATTTTTGCTTTATTCAGGTTAGGTGCATTGCCTGTCTTTGCTCTCCCTTCACACCGAAACAGTGAAATCAACTATTTTTGTGAGCTTACTGAAGCTGTTGCCTATGTTATCCCGGATACTTACGCTGAGTTTGACTATCGTACACTTGCCAGGGAGGTTAAAAATAAAGTTTCAACCTTACAGCATGTAATTGTGACAGGTGATCCCGAGGAATTTATATCTTTGACAGATCTGTATGCAGATACTATTGCAGAGCAACCAGAAGTAAATCCTGGGGATGTTGCTTTTCTTCAATTGTCCGGTGGGAGTACTGGACTATCCAAGTTGATTCCCCGAACACATGATGACTATATATATAGCTTGAGAGTCAGCGATGAGATTTGTCAAATGGGTCAGGATAGTGTGTATCTTGCCGTCCTTCCCGTTGCTCATAACTATCCCCTTAGTTCACCTGGTGTACTTGGCACGTTGTATGCAGGCGGTAGAGTTGTTCTTGCAGCTGGGGCTAGTCCGGATGAAGCATTTCCGCTTATTGAGCGTGAAGGCGCTACGATTACGGCGCTTGTTCCACCTCTTGCTTTAATGTGGCTTGAAGCTGTATCCTCCCGCCATTATGACTTGTCTAGTCTTAAAGTGCTGCAAGTAGGTGGAGCTAAATTCAGTGAGGAAGCGGCGCGTCGAGTAAAACCTGCATTTGGTTGTACGCTGCAGCAAGTATTTGGCATGGCTGAAGGATTAGTTAATTATACAAGGTTAGATGATTCTGAAGAAACGATTGTGAGTACGCAAGGGAGACCCATGTCACAGTATGATGAAATTCGGATAGTGGATGAAGACGATGTTGACGTGGAGCCAGGCAGCCTTGGACAATTATTAACAAGAGGACCCTATACCATTCGCGGGTATTATAAAGCTGAAGAACATAATGCTAAGGCATTCACTCCCGATGGCTTTTATCGAACAGGTGATTTAGTAAGAGTGAATGAGTCTGGTTATATAGTCGTGGAAGGTCGTGATAAGGATCAAATCAATCGCGGTGGTGAAAAAGTTGCAGCGGAAGAGGTTGAGAATCATCTCCTTGCTCATGATGCTGTACTTGATGTAGCAATTGTTTCAATGCCCGACAAATTTCTTGGGGAAAGGTCATGTGCTTTTGTGATACCCCGCCACCAAACTCCAACTGCGAGTGAGCTTAAAAGATTTTTAAGGGAACGTGGAATTGCTGCTTTTAAGATTCCTGACAGGATTGAATTTATCCATTCATTTCCTTATACTCCATTAGGAAAAGTAAGTAAGAAAAAATTGCGTCAGCTGATTGCTAAGAAACTTATAGTCCGTGCTGCTGCAAATTGATAAGGTATATAAAAATAAAGGAGTGATTCGATGGCTATTCCGGCTATCTCACCATATTCCATGCCTATGGCATCAGATTTTCCTCAAAATAAAGTATCGTGGAAAGCAAATCCAAAACGTTCGGTCCTTCTCATTCATGATATGCAACAGTATTTTCTTAATGCTTATACCTTAGGAGAATCACCAATAATACAGCTTATTGAGAATATACAATTATTAAAAGCCCAATGTACAGAACTTGGTATACCCGTTGTTTATACGGCGCAGCCGGGCGATCAGAGACCTGAAGATCGAGCACTCCTCCAAGATTTCTGGGGACCAGGACTTGCTGATGATCCTTCTCAAACGAAAGTAATAGACGAGATTACACCCAACGCAAGCGACACTGTGCTTACAAAGTGGCGATACAGTGCATTCAAGAGAACCAAACTTATGGAAATCATGCAAGAGCAAGGGCGTGATCAACTGATTATTTGTGGTGTTTATGCCCATATTGGTTGTCTTTTAACAGCATGTGATGCCTTCATGCAAGATGTGGAAACCTTCTTTGTGTGCGATGCAGTGGCAGATTTTTCTGCAGACCATCATAAGATGGCGATGACATATGCGGCTGATCGTTGTGCAGTAACCACTTCAACAACGCTGCTGCTTGATCAATTGAAAAGCATTCAACTATCACCTAACAAAGCAGTAACAAAAGCGAGCTTACACAGTCTGACGCAGCAGCTTGTGCGCCAGCAAGTTGCTGAACTTCTTGGCGAAACATCATCAGATATTGATGACAACGAGGACTTAATTGACAGGGGCTTAGATTCAATCAGAATTATGAGTCTTGTTGAGACATGGCGCAGTAAAGGGGCTGATGTTACTTTTGTGAAGCTTGCTGCAGGACCGACGATTTCTGCTTGGTGGAATCTATTATCTGCAAAATAAGAAACGCTTTTCTCATAAATGCTAATTATGAAGGAGGTAATGAAAAAATGCCAAATTGTCAAGAGGCTCGTTGGGGCTTGACCGGCGCGCAATCTGGTATCTGGTTCGCTCAACAACTTGAGCCAGAAAATCCAATTTATAATGCTGGTGAATATATAGAAATTAATGGAAAGATCGATTTGGAGTGCTTTGAGCTAGCGCTGAGGCAGGCTGTAAAGGAAACAGAATCGTTACATGTTAAATTTAGTGTAAATGAACAGGGACCATGGCAAGTTATCCGTCCTTCTTCTGACTTTCCTTTACATTTTTTCGATGTCAGTACAGAGGAACACCCACAGCAATCAGCGCAAATGTGGATGAATGATGACCTTGCAAGGTCAATTGATCTCAGACTGGATCCTCTTTTCTGCCAAGCTTTATTTAAAGTTGCATCCAATCGATTTTTCTGGTATCAGCGTATTCATCACATTGTAATGGATGGATTTGGTTTTTCTCTTATTTCGCAGCGTGTGGCTAGTCTTTACACTGCACTTATAAATAATCTTGCTCATGATGAAGGTGCTTTTGCTCCCTTACGTTTGGTTCTGGAAGAAGACTTATCGTATCGTGCCTCAGAGAATTTTTTGCGAGATCGTCAGTTTTGGCTAGAACGTTTTGCAGATGGGCCGGAGGTTATTAGTCTAGCAAATCGAGCACCGAGGACTTCTAAGAGCGTCTTTCGCCAGACCGCGAACTTATCACCGTCTATCACACATTCCTTGCAGACTGCAGCGCACAAATTTAAAGGAAGCTGGCATGAAACGCTGATTGCAGCAACAGCTGTTTATGTACATCGTTTGACAGGGTCACAAGATGTAATTCTTAGTTTGCCAATGATGGGACGATTAGGATCCGCTTCACTAAATACGCCTAGTATGGTAATGAATTTGCTGCCACTTCGTTTGTTAGTACGACCAGATATGGACTTTACTGAGCTGGTGAAACAAGTTTCAAAAGAAATGCGCAGTGCGGGGAAACATCAAAAATATCGGCATGAGGAATTACGGCGTGATCTTAAGCTGCTTGGAGAGAATCAGAGATTATTCGGTCCGCAAATTAATATAATGCCCTTTGAGTATGGGCTGGACTTTGCTGGAAATAAAGGGATCACACATAAGTTAGCAACAGGTCCTGTTGATGACTTGTCCATTAACGTTTATGACAAGTCTGATGGAAATGGATTAAGATTTGACTTAGATGCTAACCCTGAAGTTTACAGCCCCAACGATTTAGCTATTCACCAGAAACGCTTTCTAGGCTTTCTTGAAAAAATTGCAACTGCGAAGCAGGATCAACCCATAGGAAAGATGGAACTTCTCTTGCCTGAAGAACGTGAACGGGTATTGGTTCATTGGAATCAAACGGCCCAAACATTACCGTCTGTTGACCTGCCAACATTGTTTGAGGGACAAGTTTCTGAAAATCCTGAGTTGACTGCCTTAGTATGTGGGGACACCGTTCTTAATTATAAGGAGTTAAATAAAAGGGTAAATCGTCTTGCTCATCTACTGATTGATCAAGGTCTGGGACCTGAGAAATTTGTAGCATTAGCAGTACCACGTTCAGTAGATATGGTTATCGCCATGCTAGCTGTTCTTAAGACGGGAGCTGCGTATTTGCCCATAGATCCAAATTATCCAGCAGACCGGATTGAATTTATGCTAAGTGATGCCCAGCCTGTTTGTATGATTACAAGTACAGCAGTTGCATCAAAAGTACCTGTAACTAGTGCACAATTCAGGATTGTAATTGATACAGTAGAGATTGCTAGGACGCTTGAAAATTATCCTGACGCTAACGTATCGAACTCGCAGCGTAAAGCGCTTATTTCACCTCTTAATCCAGCCTATATGATTTATACGTCAGGCTCTACGGGCAAACCGAAAGGTGTTGTCATTCCATCGGAAAGTTTAATTAATTTTCTTCAATCAATGCAAAGCCAATTCTCACTAACTCAGCAAGATCGACTTCTTGCCGTAACTACTATCGCTTTTGATATTTCAGGTTTGGAGATATTCCTTCCTCTTATCACTGGAGCGAGTTGTATCATTGCTGAAAAGGAAACCGTTCAAGATCCTCTAGCCTTAACAAATATGCTTGAAAAAAATAATATTACGATTATGCAAGCTACGCCAACGCTTTGGCATGCCCTAGTGACAACCTATTCAAATGCGTTACGTGGACTTAGAGTTCTGGTTGGAGGAGAAGCACTTCCAATCAGTCTTGCAGCTGCTTTGCATGGTTTAGGCTGCGAAGTTACCAATCTATATGGACCAACTGAAACGACGATTTGGTCATCCGCAGTTACCCTTGATCCTGGGCAGACGGGGGTACCTTCTATCGGAAAGCCAATTTGGAATACTCAGATGTATGTGTTAGATTCTGGTTTACAGCCAGTTCCTGCAGGAGTTGCAGGAGATTTATATATTGCTGGAACTGGACTTGCTCGCGGCTATTTAGGTCGTCCAGCTTTGACGGCTGAACGCTTTGTGGCGAATCCCTATGGCCCCAAGGGAAGTCGGATGTATCGAACTGGCGACCTTGTTCGTTGGAGTCCTGACGGTTCTTTGGATTACATTAGCCGCGCTGATCATCAAATTAAAATGCGTGGTTTTCGTATAGAGCTTGGAGAAATTGAGGCTGTACTTGCGAAGCATTCTGGCATTGACCAGGTTACGGTTATTGTTCGTGAAGATCAGCCAGGAGATAAACGCTTAGTAGCCTATATCGTTCCTGTTTTGGAAGATAGTCCAGATTCAGCCGAGCTTCGTCAGTATTTGGGGAGTCATCTGCCAGATTATATGGTACCTTCCGCATTTGTGCTAATGAGTGAGTTGCCGCTAACGCCAAATGGCAAGATTAATCGTAAAGAGTTACCGGCACCCGATCTCTCTACAATAGTTACTGGCCGCGGGCCTAGGTCACCCCAAGAAGAAATTTTAAGCGATTTGTTTGCTGAGGTTCTTAGGCTTCCTCATATTGGGATTGATGATAGCTTTTTTGATTTAGGTGGTCATTCTCTTCTTGCATCGAGTCTGATGATTCGCATTCGTGACGCTTTTGGTGTCGAACTAGGCATTGGTAAAATTTTTGAATCGCCTACTGTTGCGGGTCTTGTAGAGCAGCTGAGTGGCGGCAAGAGTGCTCGATTACCTGTGCACAAAGCTGCGAAACGGTCAAAGATTCCTCTTTCTTTCGCACAGCGCCGATTATGGTTCCTTTACCGCCTGGAAGGTCCTAGTCCAACCTATAATATTCCGATGGTTGTACGTTTGTCTGGAAAACTAGATCGAAGTGCGTTGCAGGGAGCTCTAAATGATGTGGTTGAACGTCATGAAATCTTGCGCACCATCTTCCCAGAGACGATGGGGATCTCCCATCAATACGTTTTAGATGCTGCTGAGGCACAAGTAGAACTGCTTGTTTCTAATATCAGTAAGACCGAACTTCAGACTGAGCTTACTGATGCTGTGCGATATAGTTTTGATCTTGCAGTAGAACCAGCCATTCGCGCACAACTTTATATACTAGGACCAAATGAACATATTTTGCTGCTTTTAGTACATCATATTGTAGGAGATGGATGGTCGCTAACGCCACTTACACGTGATCTTAGTACAGCCTATAATGCACGTCGCGCTGGTGCAACTGCTAAGTGGTCGCCGTTACCGGTACAGTATGCTGATTACGCCCTTTGGCAGGAAGGTCTTTTGGGCAATGAAAATAATGAGGATAGTTTGGCTTACACACAACTTGAATTCTGGAAGGAGACACTCGCTAATCTGCCGGATCAGTTAGAATACCCTACAGATTACAAACGTCCAGAGGAGGCTAGTTATCGTGGTGAAACACTGGAGTTTCACATCAATCCAGAACTGCACCGTCGCTTACTTGCTCTTGCGAAGGGGAGTGGTACCAGCTTATTTATGGTATTGCAATCTGGACTTGCTGCATTGCTTACCCGGCTTGGTGCAGGTAATGATATTCCTATTGGCAGTCCAATTGCCGGGCGCAGCGATGATGCTTTAGGTAATCTTGTAGGATTGTTCGTTAATACCTTAGTGCTGCGTACAGATACATCTGGTGATCCTAGCTTCCGTGAACTTTTAAATAGAGTCCGAAAGGTTAATCTAAATGCTTATGAACATCAAGACTTACCTTTTGAACGGCTTGTTGAGGCTCTTAACCCAGTTCGGTCAAGAGCACGACATCCTTTGTTTCAGATCATGTTGGCATTACAGAATACGCCTGATCCTAATCTGGAAATGTCTGATCTTCAAAGTGATTTTCATCTTCATAGTGTAGGTGCTGCAAAGTTTGATCTTACGATGGAACTTCGAGAGTTGCATACTAAAGAGGGGCATCCGGCTGGTCTGAATGGGTTTCTCGAATATAGTACAGATTTATTTAAACGTGACACGGTTAAGCTTCTTATCGACCGTATGCTGAGGTTATTGGAAGCTGCCTCTTCTGATCCAGACCAGCTGATTGGACGTTTAGAAATCCTTTCCTCAGAAGAGCGCCAAAAGATACTTATCGATTGGAATCAAACTTCAGAAGAAACACGATCAAATTGTTTAACGACATTGTTTGAGGAACAAGTTACCCGAAGCCCTAAAGAAATTGCGGTGGTATTTGAGGATGCAGCATTTACCTATGAAGAGCTAAACATGAGAGCAAATCAACTTGCCCATCTGCTGATTGCCAAGGGAGTAGGACCAGAACAATTTGTTGCGTTGGTCTTGCCTAGATCATTAGAAATGATCGTGGGTCTGCTTGCTGTACTCAAGGCAGGTGCAGCATATCTTCCTATAGATCCAGAATATCCAAGTGATCGGATCGCGTTTATGCTTGGCGATGCGCTGCCTACGTGCATTTTTACAAATTCGAATGTAGAGTCAAAGCTGCCCATGATAAAGAATGGAATGCAAATTGTTCTTGATGAAGTTGGTACAATAGAGGGATTAAAACAGTATCCAGCTGCCAATCCAGTTGATGCTGACCGTGTTCAACCATTATCACCTTTTAATTCAGCGTATATTATTTATACTTCTGGTTCAACGGGTGTGCCAAAAGGCGTAGTCATTCCCCATCAAAATGTCGTTAGACTTTTTGGTAGGACTGAACACTGGTTCCATTTTCATTCAGATGATGTGTGGACAATGTTTCATTCTTATGCATTTGACTTCTCGGTGTGGGAGATTTGGGGGGCGCTGCTGCATGGAGGTCGCCTCGTTGTCGTACCTCTTTCCATCAGTCGATCACCAGCAGAGTTTCTACAACTGCTTGTGAGTGAAAAGGTAACTGTTCTTAACCAGACCCCGTCAGCATTTTATCAATTAATGCAGGCCGATCGAGAATATCCAGATCTTGGACAGGAGCTTTCCTTGCGCTTCGTGATTTTCGGTGGTGAAGCACTTGAGCTTAGTCGATTGGAAGATTGGTATCGCAGGCATCCAGAAAATGCTCCAACGCTTATCAACATGTATGGCATCACGGAAACGACTGTACATGTCAGCTACCTTGCGCTTAACAAGAGCATTGCTTATAGGAAAGGAAACAGTCTTGTTGGTTGTGGTATAACAGATCTTGATGTGTACGTATTAGATGCTCACTTACAGCCAGTTCCGCCTGGAGTAGTGGGGGAACTATATGTTGCTGGAGCTGGACTCGCTCGTGGCTATTTAGGGCGCCCTGGTCTGACGGCTCAACGTTTTGTAGCGAATCCATTTAGTTCCTCAGGTACTCGGATGTATCGTACCGGTGATTTAGCTCGCTTTCATGAAGATGGTTCCTTAGATTATATGGGGCGTGCTGATCATCAGATTAAGATTCGGGGCTTTCGTGTCGAACTGGGGGAAATTGAGGCTGTACTTGCAAAGCATTCTAATGTTGAACAAGTTGCGGTGATCGTTCGTGAAGACCAGCCAGGCGATAAGCGTCTAGTCGCTTATGTCGTATCTGCCGCAAAAATTAGTTTTGATTCAGCTCGTTTGCGGCGACATGTTGCCGAGGTTCTTCCTGATTACATGATTCCATCTGCTTTTGTAGAAATTGCAGGTTTACCATTGACATCGAATGGAAAGCTTGATTGCAAAGCCTTACCAGAACCTGATTTTGGTGCAATAGTAATAGGGCGTGGACCTAGAACACCTCAAGAAGAGGTACTGCGTGATCTGTTTATGGAAGTTCTCGATTTGCCACGTGTAGGTATTGATGATGGTTTCTTTGACCTAGGAGGTCATTCTCTGCTTGCTGTGCATTTAATGAGTAAAATTCGTGACTCCCTAGGAGTTCAATTGAATATTGGTAATTTATTTGAGGCTCCTACGGTTGCAGGTCTTGCCGAACGACTTGAAATGGGTACTAGCCAAAGTGCATTGGATGTTCTGTTGCCTCTTAGACCTAATGGAGAACAACCCCCACTCTTTTGTGTGCATCCAGCAGGAGGGCTTAGCTGGTGCTATGCAGGACTAATGACATCCTTAGGAACCGATTATCCAATCTATGGGTTACAAGCCCGGGGTATTTCTGAATTAGTAGAATTTCCCCAGACACTGGATGAAATGGCAGCTGATTATATCAAGCATATCCGTACCATTCAGCCAGTCGGTCCTTACCATCTACTCGGATGGTCTCTCGGAGGAAACATCATACAGGCAATGGCAACTCAGCTGCAAAATCAAGGGGAAACAATCAATCTTGTTGCCATGCTCGACGCTTATCCAAGTCACTTTTTGCCGATTAAAGATGCTCCTGATGAGGAAGAATCACTTATTGCCCTGCTTGCTTTAGGTGGTTATGATCCCGAAGGTCTAGGAGACAAACCGTTAGATGTTGCTAGTACGATTGAAATACTTCGTCGAGATGGAAGCGCATTAGCGAGTTTAGAAGAGAGGACTATTTTGAACCTTAAAGAAACGTATGTAAATTCAGTTCGTATTTTGAGCCAATACCGACCTAAACCATTTAATGGGGATATCTTGTTTTTTAGATCTACTATAATACCCGAGTGGTTTGATCCCATTTACCCAGAATCATGGAAGCCTTATATTGATGGACAAATTGAGCAATATGATATTGAGTGTCGTCACAAGGATATGTGCCAGCCCGGGCCACTTGCTGCGATTGGGCAGATACTTGCAAGCAAACTGTGTGTAGCAGTAACTAATGAAGGAGGAGATAAATGATGATCAATCCTTTTGAGAACGAAAACGGTACCTACGTTGTATTGATGAATGAGGAAGGTCAGTATTCTCTCTGGTCTGCTTTTCTGGATGTACCTGCTGGATGGGCTGTTGTATATGGAGAAGAAAGTCGCCTGGTATGCCTAGACTACATCAACTCGCAATGGTGCGATATGCGCCCCAATAGTCTAAAGTCTGTCACAAGTCTTAGTAAGGAGAGTGACAATGAGGATACAGCTTAATCCTAAATTAGTGGTTAGTATTGTATATGTAACAGCTATGTTTATGGCTGCAATGGACGGGACGATTGTAAATGTCGCCCTGCCTGCTATTAGTAATGAATTTCAAATTCCTCCAACGGCTACCAGTGGAATTAATGTTGGATACTTAGTAAGTATCGCTGTGTTTCTTCCAATGGCAGGATGGCTTGGGGATCGATTTGGAACCAAGAGGATCTTTTTAATTGCACTAAGTCTATTTACATTTGCATCAGTCTTATGTGGATTTGCTGATAATCTTCAGACTTTGAATTTATTTCGCGTACTTCAGGGGGCTGGAGGAGGATTGCTTACTCCAGTGGGAATGGCAATGTTGTTTAGAATATTTTCTCCTGAAGAACGACCAAAAGTATCTCAATCTCTTGTTTTTCCCATTGCGATTGCACCTGCTCTTGGTCCAATCATTGGTGGAATATTTGTAGAACAGTTATCTTGGCGATGGGTGTTCTACATCAATCTTCCTTTGGGGATTGTAGCATTGCTGTTTGGTTTCCTGTTTCTTATTGAACACAAAGAGCCTGGGGCAGGTCGTCTAGACCTGCCGGGCTTCTTACTATCAGCTCCGGGTTTTTCTATGTTGATGTATGCACTTATTCAAGGTTCTTCTCAAGGATGGAGTTCTCTAGTTATCCTTGGCACAGGAATTTGTGGTCTCATTATGGTTTGCATTCTAGTTTTGGTCGAACTACGTGTGGAAAAACCGATGCTCGATTTACGTTTATTATCTGATCGATTGTTTCGCACGATGAGTATAATCTCACTATTTGCAGTTGCTGGTTTAGTAGGGATACTCTTTATTTTTCCCTTGATGTACCAAAATACAATAAATGCATCAGCGTTAGAAAGTGGGCTTATTATTTTTCCAGAAGCATTGGGGTTGATGCTTGCATCCCGATTAATGCCTTGGTCATACAAAAAGTTAGGTGGGCGGCAAGTTATTTCCATTGGATTACTTTGCACGATAGTAGTGTTTGTGCTGTTAAGTATGGTTGGACCAGAAACAAATTCATGGTTCCTTAGATTTTTATTTTTTGACATCGGATTTTTCTTAGGCCACGCTGTGGTTGCGGTACAATTCCTCACCTTCAATAATATCACTCCTGCTTCAATGGGGAGGGCAACGACATTGTTCAACGTTCAAAATCGAATTGCTTCAGCCCTTGGTGTAGTATTGTTGGCCAGCCTTCTTGGAGCATTTGGTACTGGCACTACTGGTGCAAATAGGATAGAACAGCCTCTTTTAGCAGCTTATCAGTTCACATTGCTTGGTTCTGCTGCTTTTCTATTGATGGGCCTATTTTTTGCCCTAGGAATTCGGAATGCAGATGTTGCAGCGGCAGTGCCAAAGCAATCTCCTGCTCAAACCTCTGATATGGGGTCAATCGTAAAAGCAAGCGAGTAATGTGCCATAAATAGTAACAATCTATTAATGTGAAAAAACATAGCCCCGATACTATAACATTGACTGACATGAACACAGGTAAAGCAATTACTGATTTTACGTGTAAACAGTATAAGATTAATACTCAGTATAGGCTTTCAGTTTGTGCAAATCATGATAATATGAATCACTTTGCGAAATTACCTTTTCTAGTTTCTTTCAATAAGATATGTAATGATTTAAAGATTTCTTTGGCAGGATCAAGAACTATTAATTAAATCAAATGACGAAAGGGTGAAACAATAATGAGTAGTAACGAATTACGTCAATTGCAAACAAGAGTCGACGATGTAAATTTAGAGCTGTTAAAGTTAATTAATGAAAGAGGTAAACTGATTCAAGATATAGATAAAGCCAAGGAAACCCAAGGAATTCACCGTTACGATCCGGCCAGGGATAGAAAAATGCTGGATAACATTCATGAACATAATAACGGTCCTTTCGAAAAATCTACCATTGAGCATATTTTTAAGGAAATTTTTAAAGCTGGATTAGAACTTAATAAAGATGATCACCGCAAGGCGCTGCTCGTCTCACGTAAATACAAGCCAGAAAATACCATCATAAACCTTCGAGGCGAACAAATTGGTGATGGTAAGCAGCATTTCATATTTGGACCTTGTGCTGTAGAATCCTATGAACAAGTAGCTGCAGTGGCAAAAGCGATGAAGGAAAAGGGCTTAAGACTTCTAAGGGGGGGAGCTTATAAACCGCGAACCTCTCCATATGATTTCCAGGGGCTCGGGGCTAAAGGCTTAAAAATTTTAAAACGTGTTGCCGATGAATATGATATGGCAGTAATCAGTGAAATAGTCAATGCTGCTGACCTCAAAATGGCTGCGAACTACATTGATGTCATTCAAATTGGATCTAGAAATATGCAAAACTTCGAGCTATTAAAGGCTGCCGGAGGGATAAACAAGCCTGTACTTCTAAAAAGAGGCTTAGCGGCTACGATTGAAGAATTTATTAACGCGGCAGAGTATATAATGTCACAGGGAAATAACCAAATTATTCTTTGCGAACGAGGGATTAGGACCTACGAAACCGCAACTAGAAATACGTTAGATATCTCGGCTGTTCCAATATTAAAACAAGAAACACACTTGCCGGTCTTTGTAGATGTAACTCATTCGACAGGGCGAAGGGATTTATTATTGCCTGCCGCTAAAGCTGCAATGGCAATTGGAGCAGATGGAGTCATGGCAGAAGTTCATCCAGACCCTGCTGTAGCACTATCTGATTCTGCACAGCAAATGGATTTAAAACAGTTTGATCATTTCTTTAGCGAATTGCTATCTTCAAACTTCGTCAGCGTTTAATATTAGGAAAGCAACTTTTCTGCTTTCGCAGAATTAGTTCTGGAGCTTTTCTATTAGCATAATCTATAAAAGACTAAGAAGTCCGTGTAGATCGCCTCTTTAAAGGTGAATTCACGGACTTCTTAGCGTTTTATTGCTATAGCTGATTGGCGTATACTTGATTTTTTGAAGATTCATGTATGGTTGTATCACGCAGCCAAGTATGCTGAAGGGAATTCATTCCCTTGGAAGCATGGATAAAAGCCTCTAGAGGAGTTAAGTTGTAAGTTCCTGTGGAAAAGATGGTAGTATCAGCGACAGAGCCGGTAGCGACATTATACACTGTCTGGCTTATTGTTATGTAATAGGTGTTTCTTTCTTGCTTTACGCGCATGGCGTTTACTTCAGATAGTATCGCCCACTGGCAGCCGGAGGTAGTGGCTGCTTCTCGCCATGGAGTAGATGTAGATTCTTTCGATAAAGTATAGTCTGGTATTGTCTGCCGATATTCATCATATAACGCTTCGTTCATATACCAGAAGTCTGCTGTCAAACTTGCCGGTAGATTATTTTGGAGTGGGGCAATGTAGACGCGTCCGTGATTTGCTCGCTTGGCGACAGCAGTCGGAGCAGGCAGTTGGATTCCGGCCGCTATAGCTTGCTGGCGTTTATCATAATAATTTTTTATTGCGGAGTCCAAGTAGCCGATCAATAGGTGAGGGTCATTAACAGTGGCAGGCGTGATCCATTTGATTTCTTGGCCAAACTGTTTATAGCCGCCTACTAGAGTTTGCAAGATTCCGGTGACCGGATCGCCGGAATTGACTACCCGTGTCAGAGGAAGAAGGGGTTCGAATTTAGCAGCAAATGCAGCATTGCCCACGGCAGGAGCGCCAAAGGTGATGACTCTGATTTGCTCAGGGCGGATTCCCATACTGATCAGCCTTGCCCCAGTTAAGGTTGCGGCTGCGCCTCCCAAACTATGACCGGTAAGGTAAATCTTGCTTCTGCTGTCAGTCAGAAGTAAATCTGGTAGAGAAAATGGTGTCTGATGGGCATTTCGTAAGGTTGCAGAGGGACCAGCTTGCACAAACTCGTAAAAACCTCTATGGACTTTTGGTTCACTATTAGGAACATTTTGTTTTGCGGCATTGGCTGAGAATTCTTCGTCACTACTACCTGCAAAATATACTTTATCAAACTTTAGGTTTGCCTTAATATCTCCATTGCTTTCTGTCCCAACAATTGCCAGAACATACAACGGAACATTTGTTTCCAGATCTTTTTTTGCGACAAGAAAGCGGATACCAGTGTGACCTTGAGGTTGGACATAGTGATCAATTTGCCATCCGTCCTGTTCCAGATACTGGGTGGCTAATTTACCAACCCGACCGCTGTAAGCCGCTGTACTGGCCCCTGCTGCAATATATAATAAATAGGCTTCCTCATATTCTTCTTTTGGTCCGGCATAGGAAAGAACCGGATTCCACAATAGCATAAGGCTGAGTAGAAAAAGGAATATTTTTTTCATGCAGAAACCTCCATTAGTACACAACTTTATTCAGTAGTGCTTCTATAAGAATAACACGTTTGGGACAGGTAATGTCTAAGATTTCGAATATCCAGACTTGAAATAACATACTAGAGAGAGTTAAAGTCTGCCAGACCGAATAATAGCATAAAGCAGCCAAATAAACATTACCATTGCAATTCCGAAGCCAATTTCAACAATGGGAATTTTCCATAACAAGGAAGATTGCCCCGCAATACTTAAGCTAACAATAATGCTTGCCATAATGATGCTAAATGCCAGTAAGATAATGCTAAAAGACAATCGATTGCTAATACGGTCTTGGGTTTTTAAGATAAGTTCGATTTCTGGAATTGCAACCTCTAAACATAGTCTTCCGCGTTTGACAACAGAACTTAGTTCTTTAAAGTGTTGAGGAAAACGAAGGAAAAGCTCACTCAAGTCACTAAGACTTTGCCACAGGGTTTTCGTTAGATTCTTTGGATGCAGGCGTTCCATTAATAATTTTTGCCCGAATGGTTCGGCAACATCGAGAATGCTCAAGCGTGGATCTAGCCTTTCAACAATCCCTTCCATAGTAAGTAATGCCTTTCCAACTAATACCAGATCGGCAGGAATTTTAATTTTGTGCTTTAAAGCGACTGCGAATATACTGCTCACGGCCTCTCCAAGACTTACTTTGCTTAGCGGAATTCCATAGTATTTTTCTTTCAAAACCTCGATATCTTCTCTGAGTTGAATTCTGTTGACATGATCAGGTACAATTCCCATACGGAAAATCGCTTTCGTTAACTCATCTGAATCTTGACGCATTAAGCCAATGACTAAGGAGGATAGATTATATTTCATTTCGGAGCTGAGACGGCCAACCATTCCAAAATCCAAGAAGACAATGATTTCTCCTGGCAATACTACCACATTCCCAGGATGGGGATCTCCATGAAAGAATCCCTCCATAAAAATTTGATGAAAGATTCCTTTGGCGAAGCGTTCCGCTAAAAGAGAAAGGTTATAGCCTTTCTCTTTTAAATCTTCTTTCTTACTTATTTTTATTCCTTCGATATATTCTGCTGTTAGTACCTTTTGGGTGGAGTAGTCCCAATAGATTTTGGGAACATAGATCATAGGATTTTTTGTAAATTGTTTTGAAATTTTTTCTGCGTTGCGGGCTTCACTCGTGTAGTCAAGTTCACTGCGAAGAGATTTTGAGAATTCATCAATCATATCCATGAGCTGATACGATTTTGCCCAGTGAAAACGTCGTTCTACCAAGTTAGACAGCTCATAAAGAATCTCCAAATCTGTTTGGATATCAATAGCGATACTGGGACGCTGAATTTTTACGGCAACTGTCGTTCCTGTTTTCAAAACTGCTTGGTGGACTTGCCCGATGGAAGCTGCCGCTATCGGCTCTGGTTCAAAATGCTGAAAAAAAATTTCCAGAGTTCCTCCTAGCTCTTCTTGAAGTACAGAACGTACTTCAGTGAAGGAAAAAGCAGGAACTGCATCCTGCAGTTTTTCCAATTCATCAATAATCTCCGGGGGAAGAAGGTCCGGTCGTGTACTGGCAATCTGGCCGAGTTTGACATAGGTTGGACCTAATTGCTCAAGAACCAGTCGAATTCGTTCAGCTACGCCTCCAGTATTCTCCTTTGTAAATACTGGACGAACACGCTGGTAATAGGGGATCTTCTGCATTAAGCCTGTTTCTTCTACAATATAGTCGAACCCTTGGCTTAGCAGTGCAGTAGCAATTTCACGATACCGATTGATATGGCGTACTCTCTTTGCAAACATGAATACCTCCTGAATCAAACACAAAACCTTTTGTTTATGCAGCCCTACATTCGAATTCGTATTTTATAAATATCCCCTCTTATGACAGTGCATATACTTTTTCTCAGCAGGTTTATAATTATTTTAGTATAGAAATCTTCTGCAGCAGGTATAGTAAAGCTAAAAATATCATGAATCTGATTTTATAAACAACTGTTCCTTTCAGGTAAACCCGATGGAGATTGCCAAACGTACTGCCCCAGGAATGTTGCTTGCTATTGTTGCCGTCCTGATTGTTTTCTCATTCAAATAATTGCTCTTTGAACCGATACGAAAAATTCATCATAGTAGCATTTAAATCAGAACACCTTAGAATTAATCGCCTAAGGTGTTGCTGATTATTTTTATGTATTCCCCCAAAAATGACTGACTAGTCATAAGTTTGTCATATTTATCATTTATAATGTAATAAAAGCAAATAGTCATGGGAATCTCAGTGTTATTTTATGGATGATTTCAAATTACATTGCAATAATTGTGACTTGATATATGAGTGAACAATTAACTGCTTTTATTTATATAGGGGGTATACAAATGCTGTTAGATATAGTATATGGGTCATTTTGTATCGGTGCTATCACGTTAGGTACTGTTTTTTGTATGTATTTTAAGCTGCCATAAAAATGTCTATGGTAATGGTTTACATTAATGAGTGAGGTGAGTTTATTGAATAACAGTGAATGGAAAGGTCATCCGATTGTACTCTTTACTGGAGTTTTAGTATTATATACGCTAGGCAATTCAATCCTTTCATTATTAAATTTTTAGTGCTCTTTTACCAAATTTCGTGACTTTGTTTAGTAGTTATTCGTGTAAGCTGAATATGAAATAATGTAGTTGCTCTTTGAGGAGCGATTTTTCTTTATTAGTGTATAATATTAATTTTGCAAAAAATAGCATCAGTTATTGTATATTTAAAAATGAAAAAGGATACAGTAGAAGTATCTTTAAAATAAGAAGGTGATAAAAATGATATGGTTCTTAATTGTCGGAATCGTCTCTGGATGGTTAGCTGGTGTGGTTTCTCGAGGAGGCGGATTTGGTTTGTGGGGAGATTTAATAACGGGTATTGTAGGTGCTTACGTCGGTGGGTTCTTATTTAACATGATGGGTATATCTGCATATGGAATGATCGGTTCTATTGTTGTAAGTACGATAGGAGCCGTTGTATTTCTATGGGTATTGCGGTTGTTTACTCGCAACAAAACAGCTGCGTAGGCGATCTGTAGCAGCTGAGTCTTGTGCCGTCAACCACCTCTTTGAGGGGAAGGCGGCTTTTTTCATTTTAAATACCATATGAAAAATGCCCAAGCTTGTCGCTTGGGCAAAGGGTTAGGTGTTAATGATATTTTAAACGCCGAATTAGTTTGGAACCTAGATATACAAGCGCGCCAGCAGTCAAAGCCATACCTAGTTTTGATCCCATCATATCTTCCATCATATGGGATTTCCTATTGTGATGCCAATGATGACGAAACATAATAACACCCCCTTAAAATATAGTTTTTCCTTTATGTATATTGCAATGCTAAGTAATATATGGAATGTTTAATCATGGTTTTGGATAAATTATGAAAATGGGTTTTGATTCAAGGGGGCATTTCTTGACAAAATGAGAAGATGAGCTTATACTTTCTTCGTAAACAGGATCATTTTGTTACTTCATATAGTATGATCATTATAAAAGGAGATTATCATGATGCACTGGAGGTCTTTTACAGCTGGAGCCATATTGGTACTTCTGCTTATGACAGGCAGCTATTTATTTTCTTTAGGTCCAAAAGAGACTTCATCACACTCTGTCACTGAACAAGTAGAAGCCGCGATTCCTTTTGATGCAGTAACAATTACGCCCTTACGAGTGATTTATGGAAAGGAAGTACCTTTTGAAGGCAAAATAGAATTACGGCAAGCCTTAGCAGGAAAGTTTGCACAAAAAATAATTATTGTTAATTTTCAAGCATCAGGTGAGCATGCTGATAAATCAAAGATTAACATTGTATGGGAGAATGGTGAAGTTGAAACTGTTTATCCTGGAACAAAGGATCGAATTTTCCCGCCTGAAAAACGGGCAAAGCAAATCACTGTTGTAGGGTATAGTGTGCGTGAAAGGCGTATTTTCCAAGATTCAAATCGTAAAGGTAATTTGAGTTGGGAGATTCATTATGAACCAGTAGAAATGTGATAGATAAACTGTTAAAGGGATAGGAGCACCTTTTAATCCTCTACTTAAATTGAGTAGAGGATTTTTTATTTCATCAGCCTGATTAGAAGGAAAATTTAGGATAATGGCGAAATGAGAAATATGCTTTGTTCTACAAAGCTCTATTTATAAGAGGAGGTAATATACTGTGAAAATTATAGGTATAACCAATGTAGACAAGTTTTTAGCAGTCCTTGATAAATGCCAGGGAAAGATTGAATTAGTAACATCTGAGGGAGATCGTTTAAACTTAAAGTCAAAATTGTGCCAGTATCTAGCATTATCGAAAATCTTTAGTGAAGCAAAAATAGATGAAATTGAAATTATTGCGTCTGAGCCAGAGGATACGAAATTACTTTTAGAATATTTAATTCGAGGATGACCATTTAAGGCTAGAGGGAAGTTTTGCAACGAGCCTTTAGCCTTTTTAGTGATTTTAAGGGATAAAGAACTCCAATGAGGTATATTTCTAATAAAGAGTGAGGCTATAAGACTGGAAGAATCCTTAGTTACAAGAGGAGGATACGATGTTATCACAACATGCCTGGATTGCTTTAATTTTATTTCTTATTGCTTATGTAATTATTATTTCAGAGAAAATTCATAGAACAAAAATTGCCCTTATGGGTGGGATACTCGTTCTATTCTTTAACATCATGTCTCAAGAAGAAGCGATTAAGAGTATTGATTTTAATACAATAGGCCTTTTAGTTGGAATGATGATCATTGTTGCTATTACCAGCAAAACAGGTCTATTTCAATATATGGCTGTAAAGTCTGCCAAAATGGTGGGCGGTGATCCACTGAAGATTTTAGTAGTTTTCTTCGGTCTTACAGCAATTTGTTCTGCTCTTTTGGATAATGTAACAACCGTCTTGTTATTTACCAGTGTTACTTTTGCCATTAGTGATTTATTGCAAATCAATCCGATTCCCTATCTTATCACAGAAATAATAGCATCCAATATTGGCGGTACAGCGACGTTGATTGGTGATCCGCCCAATATCATGATCGGAAGTGCTACTGGTTTAGGCTTTAATGAATTTGCTGTAAACTTATTTGTACCGACATTCATTATTGGTATTGTGACTTGCTTCATACTATTTTTGTTATATCGAAAGCAGATGAACATTTCTGTGCAGCAGAAACAACGTATCATGACTTTAGAGGAATCATCATTTCTAGTTGATATTCCCTTAATGAAAAAGTGTATTGCAATTATGTGCTTAACAATTATTGGATTTGTAGTACATCAAATACTTCATTTAAATTCAGCTACGATAGCAATGGCTGGCGCTGCTGTGTTATTAATCGTAGGAAGACTGGAGCCAGAAGAGGTTTTTAAAGAAATAGAATGGAATACAATTTTCTTCTTTATTGGCTTATTTATATTAGTAGGAGGACTTGAAGTTACAGGTATTATAAGTCTAGTAGCTCATTGGGCTATGAATGTGACTGAGGGAAATATCCTTTTAATGCACGTTCTTATTCTCTGGTTATCTGCCATAGGATCAGCATTTGTTGATAACATTCCTTTTGTGGCGACTATGATCCCCTTGATAAAATCCATGGGGGAAATCGGTAGTATAGATGTGACTTCCTTATGGTGGACCTTATCTTTGGGAGCCTGTCTTGGAGGGAACGGCACATTAATTGGTGCTTCCGCCAATGTGGTGGTATCCAGTTTAGCAGCAGCTCATGGGCGTCCTATATCTTTTATTGGTTATATGAAGGTTGCCTTTCCTCTCATGATTGTATCTATTTTAATTTCAAATATTTATATTTATATAGCGTATTTACGCTAATAAATCCTCTATGCTTTTCTGAAAATTATAAAAAATATTTTAAAAGCTATTATTAACTTTAAAATATTTGCAGGAATTTAATAATATGTAATAGAAGCATATAAGAAATCATAATTTAATTGTAAGGTAATAAAATGATTTGGATTATTAAAGGGTTAAATTCTACATCGTAAGAATTTAACTCTAGTTAATGGATTGGGGTTTATAATAGAATATAGTTCCGTCTATTTACTGATAAGAGGTAGAATAGATGTTTAAAGGTGGAGTCTGTCAAAACAGGCTTCACTTTATTTTTTTGTCTTTTTACAAAAAATGGTTGTTAATCTAATAATAGTTACACCTTATGTTGATTAATTGTGAAAAGACAGTGGAAGGGTGAAGATACTATGAGGACGAAAAAGTCTTTATTTAGTTTGCAAACCAAAATTGCAGTGCTTGCATGTATTGTGGTTGCTTTGGCTTTATTAGTAGCAGATGTTATTATTAATGCAAAAATTTCTGAGAATGCCCAAACTGAGGCATCGAATGAAGCAATTGAAATTGCTCGAATTGTTGCCAATTCTGCTGTTGTGATTGAGGGACTAAGCGGGAAGCGTGATGAAAAGCAGATCCAGGTGTTTACCGAAAAAACCCTTAGTATTAGTGATGTTCGATTTATTACTGTGATGGATATGAACAGGGTGAGAAAATCTCATCCAAATGCAAGTAAAATAGGAGAGTTTTATGAAGAAGATGATGCAGATCCTGTGTTTGAAGGGCAAGAAAACACTTCTATCAATCAAGGATCATTAGGAACCTCTTTGCGTGCTTTATCTCCTGTATTTGATGAAGATGGCAGGCAGATAGGAGTGGTGCTTGTAGGCATTATGGTAGAAAGTGTGCAAGCTGCAATTGATGATAACCGGGCGGGTATCTATATTGGTGTTGGAGTTGGAATGTTAGTAGGAGTGCTGGGAGCATTACTATTGGCTAGAAATATAAAGAAAATTTTATTTGGCTTGGAACCTTCTGCTATTGCAAAAATATTTGAAGAACGCAGTGCGATGCTGCAATCTGTGCGTGAAGGGATATTAGCTGTTGATCAAGAATCGCGCATGACCATTGCCAATGAGGAGGCCATCAGGCTTTTTCAGCAAGCAGGTATAAAGGGCGACCCCATCGGCAAAAAGGTGGATGAATATGTTCCCAATACAAGATTGCAAAATATTTTAAAAACGGGAGAAGCAGAGTTAGATCAGGAGCAGGATCTAAATGGAACCATAATTTTGGCGAATCGTATTCCCGTAATAGTAGACGGCGAGATCGTAGGAGCTATTGCCACCTTTCGTGATAAAACAGAAATTCGGCAGTTAGCAGAGAAACTTACAGGTGTTAGAATCTATGCTGAAGCATTACGATCTCAGACTCATGAATTTATGAATAAATTGCATGTTATTCTCGGAATGATTCGTATGGGTTATTATGATCGATTGACCCAATATGTAAGCGGGATTGCTCATCAGTATCAATTGGAAGTCGGATTTGTAGTTAAGAAGATTAAAGATCCTGTATTAGCAGGATTTTTATTAGGAAAGCTCAGTTTAGCCAGAGAAGCAGGTGTAGAAATGAAATTATCTGAAACTAGCTTTTTGCCTGAGCCGGATCAACCTGAAATCGTACATGAATTAATTACTATAATCGGCAACCTAATCAATAATGCGTTAGATGCGGTAGAAAAATCAACAACAAAAGAGATTGGAATTGATTTTTCCCATGGGAACAATGTTTTGACGATTGAAGTAAGTGATACGGGGCTAGGAATGGATGAAGAAGTGAAACAAAATATCTTTATGAAAGGGTACTCTACTAAGGGAGAAGATAGAGGACTTGGTTTATACCTCATTCAACGGAGCTTAGAACGTTTAGGTGGGGAAATCAATGTAATTTCAAATATAAATAAGGGTACTTTGTTTAGAGTGACTGTACTTTACTGGGGTAAGGAGGGATACATTGATTAAGGTAATGATTGTGGAAGATGATCCTATGGTGGCAGAATTTAATAAATGCTATTTAGAATTAGTAGAAGGATTTACTTTATGTGCGTTAGTTCATTCCGCAGATGAAGCATTTAGCGTATTGGACCAAACTGAGATTGACTTAATTATGTTAGATATCTTTATGCCGGGTATGAATGGCTTAGATTTCTTAATTAACCTTAGACAGCAGGGAAAAAGTGTTGATGTGATTGTTATCACAGCTGCTTGTGATAACAATCATATCAAAAAAGCATTGCAATTTGGAGCCGTTGATTATATAATCAAGCCTTTTCAGTTTGAGCGTTTAAATTCAGCATTATTGGGATATAAGGGGCTAGTGGGCTTAATGGAACAAGATGTACTCAATCAGGTGGAGCTGGATCAGTGTATATTATATAAGGAGCAGTCTGTTTCTGCAAAATTGCCCAAAGGCGTTGACAGAAACACGCTAAATGTTATATGGGAAAAAATACAAGAATTAGGCCAGAGTCCATTTTCAACAGAAGAAATAGCTAATCAAATCGGCGTTTCGCGAGTTTCAATGCGCAAATACTTAGAATTTTTAAAGCAAATTGGATCTTTAAAACTGGAGCTTATCTATGGAACAGTTGGGAGACCGATTTATAAATATAGATGTATTCATACGATGAATAATTTTATACATCGCTATTTATAGTTCCATATTCTGGTATTATTTGTCTTATAATTATTAAATGATTAAATCAATACTCTAAATTTAGCAATGATAATTTGATTATTGCATTCTTATGACAACCGACCGAAGGGTCGGTTTTTTGGTTACTTTAATTACTAAAATTACTTTAATTACAAAGTCGTTTATAAAGTTTGATTATATATGAAATTATCATTATATTTTGTATATTTAAATTGCTTCATTAATATAGCAATCATTGTAATGTAAAAATAAAGGAGGGTCGCTGTTTGTATTCAGAGGTAAAAAGATATGTGGAGGTGTAACATTGTCTACAACACTTGAGAAGCTCGATGATATGAATAAACGAACCCAGAAAGTTATGGCGGGCGGTGGTACGAAACGTATTGATAAACAGCATGCTTTAGGAAAAATGACTGCTCGTGAGCGTATCGAAAAGTTACTTGATGTTAATTCCTTTATGGAACTTGATCGTTTTGTAACACATCGTTGTACCAATTTTGGCATGGAGAAAGAAGAAGCTCCAGGTGAAGGTGTTGTAACAGGCTATGGTACCATTGATGGCCGCTTAGTCTATGTATTTGCCCAAGATTTTACCGTAGTTGGCGGATCTCTTGGTGAAATGCATGCAGCAAAAATTTGTAAAGTACAAGAGCTAGCTATGAAGATGGGAGTACCGATTATTGGTATTAATGATTCAGGCGGTGCACGAATCCAAGAAGCTGTAGATGCATTATCGGGTTACGGTAAGATCTTCTATAAAAATACCTTGGCTTCTGGTGTTATTCCGCAAATTTCAGCGATTATGGGTCCTTGTGCTGGAGGTGCCGTATATTCTCCTGCTTTAACTGATTTTATTTATATGGTTAAAAACACGAGTCAAATGTTTATTACAGGTCCTCAGGTGATCAAAACAGTAACCGGTGAAGAAGTAAGCGCAGAAGAGCTTGGCGGGGCTATGACACATAATGCTACATCGGGAGTAGCTCATTTTCTTGCAGAAAATGATACGGATTGCTTAGAACAAATTCGAAGGCTTATCAGTTTTCTTCCCAGCAATAATTTAGATGGATCACCCATTGTAGATTCTAGTGACGATCCCTCTCGTACAGAAGATGAGCTAAATACACTTATTCCTGATAATTCCAATCAATCCTATGATATGAAAGAAATTATCACTAAAATTGTAGATCATGGAGATTTTTATGAAGTGCAGCCTTACTATGCAGCCAATTTAATTACTGCCTTTGCACGGCTAGATGGGCAGACCATTGGTATTATTGCCAATCAGCCCAAAGTAATGGCAGGATGTCTGGATATTAACGCTTCTGATAAATCTTCCCGATTTATTCGCTTTTGTGATGCATTTAACATTCCCTTGCTAAATCTTGTGGATGTGCCAGGTTTTTTACCAGGTACGAATCAGGAATACGGTGGTATCATTCGTCATGGGGCAAAAATGCTGTATGCTTACTCCGAAGCGACCGTACCCAAAGTAACACTTGTCGTCCGTAAAGCCTATGGTGGTTCCTATTTAGCTATGTGTTCTCGGGATCTAGGGGCGGATCAGGTCATTGCGTGGCCGACAGCGGAAATTGCTGTTATGGGACCTGCTGGCGCAGCCAATATTATATTTAAAAAAGATCCGGATATAAAAACGAAAACGGATGAGTACGTAAAGAATTTTGCCACTCCTTATCAAGCTGCCAAACGTGGTTTTGTCGATATGGTGATTGAACCTCAAGAAACACGTCCAGTATTAATTAGTACTTTTAGTATGCTTGCTTCTAAGCGTGAAGGGCGTCCTGCCAAGCGTCATGGTAACTTTCCTGTATAAAATTGACGCTGCTTTAAAAATGAACTAAATGGAGGTGACATCAGTGGGCCAGCCAATTACGACAAATCCCATATTGATTGCTTTAATTAATATGACAGTGGTTTTTGCTGTTTTGTATGGACTCAGTTTGGTAGTTAGGTTAATTCAAGTCATTGATCCTACGCAAAAAAAAAAGAGGGAAGAAACAGAGCCTAACTCCTTAGTTAAAACGGCAGCGACAGTTATCGCAACAAATGTGTTGCAAGAAGATTATGATGAAATGATTATATTATTTACCGCAGCGATTGCAGCCTATGGCTATAATAATATGCGCGTTGTTTCAATTCGAACGGCTAATGGCAGTACTTGGTCGCAAGCTGCTCGTATGGAAATGGTAAATACACGAAATCAGATGAGCTAATACATTGAAGATGAAGGAGGAAAATAGATGAAAAGGTTTCAGATAACATTTAAAGGGCAAGTTTATGAATTGGATGTTGAAGAAATTAGCAGCTCAACTCCGACCATAAAAAAATCTGCTCCAGCCCCTGTACCAAATGTTGCTCCAGTAACGGTTCCAACACCAAAAGCTGCGCAGCCTACTGCTCAAGCGGGTGGCCAAACTGTGCTTGCACCTATGCCGGGGAAAATTTTGGCTGTGAATATTAAGGCTGGTGATGCTGTAAAACGAGGGGATGTAATTTTTATTCTAGAAGCTATGAAAATGCAGAATGAAATTATGGCCAATCAAGATGGTCAAATATCTAGTGTGAGTGTAACCGTGGGGCAAACTGTGTCAACTGGCGATGTGTTAGCTATTATTGGCTAGTAAAATTACATAATAAGAAGAAACATAGGAGGAAAAAGAATGGACGCATTCATTGTCTCTTTGCAGGCAGTATGGTCTGACAGCGGTTTTACCGCTTTTACCTCTGGCAATGCAATTATGATTGCTGTAGGAATCATTTTGCTATATTTAGCCTTTGCAAAAGGGTTTGAGCCCTTGCTCTTGTCTCCCATTGCTTTTGGATGTATTTTGGCTAATTTTCCCAAGACAGGTTTTGAAACAGATCCAGGATTAATGCAATTGATTAGCTTTGGTATTTCCCATGAAGTATTTCCACCACTGATTTTCTTAGGAGTCGGTGCAATGACTGATTTCGGTCCTTTGATTGCACGTCCTTCCACTTTATTATTAGGTGCTGCTGCACAAGTAGGGGTATTTGTTGCCTTAATGGGGGCTATGGCTCTAGGTTTTAATGTGCAGGAAGCTGCTTCAATTGGTATTATTGGCGGTGCAGACGGTCCAACGGCTATTTACTTAACTATGAAATTAGCACCGCATCTTTTAGGGGCTATTGCAGTTGCCGCTTATTCTTATATGTCCTTAGTACCATTGATTCAGCCGCCAATTATGAAATTGTTGACCACACAAAAAGAGCGGGAGATTGTAATGGATCAATTGCGTCCCGTATCCAAGTTTGAAAAACTTGCTTTTCCCGTAGTTACTACTATTATTATCAGTTTATTATTACCTCCAATTGCATCCCTTATGGGAATGCTGATGTTAGGAAATTTATTTCGTGAATCTGGAGTCACAGCCCGTCTTGCAGAAACATCTGAGAATGCTCTTATTAATATTGTCACCATTTTCTTGGCAACAGGCACTGGTCTTACGATGAAGGCTGAAAACTTCTTAAACATACAGACCATATTGATCATTGGTCTTGGTTTGGTAGCATTTGCTTTTGGTACGGCTGGTGGTGTGCTCTTTGGAAAAATCATGAATTACTTCAGCGGCGGCAAGATTAATCCTTTGATTGGTTCTGCTGGTGTTTCGGCGGTACCTATGGCTGCCCGTGTCAGTCAGGTCGTGGGTCAGCAAGCAAACCCTGGAAACTATCTATTAATGCATGCTATGGGACCAAACGTAGCTGGCGTTATTGGTACTGCTGTTGCAGCAGGTACCATGCTGGCAATGCTCAAGTAGTGATACAAATATAACTTTCTTCTAGAATTTATAAGTAAAAAATGGAGGGAAACTATATGTCACCTGCTGTAGTAACACTCATTGTGTTGGCTTTCGTTGCCTTGTTGTTTGTGACGGAAGTAATTCCTTTGGCCATTACGGCTATTGGAGGGGCAATTGTTCTCGGTATTATTGGAATCATTCCAATGAAAATGGTTTTTTCAGGGTTATCCAATTCTACAGTAGTTTTATTTGCAGGTATGTTCGTCATTGGTGCATCTATGTTTCACACTGGTTTAGCTCAAAAACTTGGAGAATCCGTGGTGCGTGTTGCGGGAAAAAGTGAGAATGGCTTAATGCTCGGTACCATGGTCATTGCGGCGGCGATTTCCTCTGTGTCTTCTAATACAGGTACTACAGCTGCTTTAATGCCTGTTATTGTTGGTATTTGTAAAGTGGCAGAAATTCCTGCCTCCCGTCAACTGATGCCATTAGCCTTTGGCGCAGGTTTAGGCGGAATTATCACCCTTGTTGGTACACCTCCTAATATTATTGCTGCAGGAGCGTTGAAGGCAGCTGGTCTTGAACCTTTTGGCTTTTTTGAATTCGCCTGGATTGGCATTCCGCTGACGATTGCTGGTATTGCATACATGATGTTTCTCGGGAAGTATTTACTGCCTAAGGCTCATATTACAGGTGACTTAGAAATTGATGAAGAGGCGAAACAGGAGGCTACAGCCGGTTCTACTGATCCTAAGAAGATGTGGATTACCGCCCTTACTCTGTTAGCAGTTGTTATTGTAATGGCTCTTGATTTAAAACAGCTGCCCCTTGAAATTGCAGCGGTTATTGGAGCTTTGGTTCTTGTTCTCACGAAATGCTTAACAGAAAAGCAAGCCTATACAGGAATTGACTGGGTGACCATCTTTCTGTTTGCTGGTATGATGCCCATTGCTACTGCTATGGAAACCAGTGGAGCAGGCAAACTGATCGCTGACCAAGTCGTGAGTATTCTTGGCGGTAATCCCAATCCATTGTTTGTAACAGCAATTTTGTTCTTACTTTCCGGTGGTTTAACCCAAATCATGTCTAATACTGCATGTACGGCTTTGTTGGCACCTATCGGTATTTCCATTGCCAAAGGTCTAGGAGCAAGTCCTCACGCAGTCCTCATGGCGATAGCGGTAGCATCGTCTTGCGCATTTTCAACTCCAGTGGGTACGCCACCGAATACCTTGGTACTTGGACCTGGTGGTTATAAATTTATGGATTATGTGAAAGCTGGTACAGGTCTTGTCATTGTTTGCTTTATCGTATCCATTATTGTCATTCCAATGGTATGGCCATTTTTCCCTAAATAAGTTAAGGGCATAGAAAGGTGGTTAGCAAGGTGACAGAATTAGATCAAGTAGTACGAATTTTATCTGCTTTCTTTACTGCCTTAGTTATTATTTACATTATAGCCAAGATGGTTGGTGAAAGAAGAAAGGCCATATGGTTTAAAAAGCGAACGAAGTCTACCATCTTTACACGTAGAGGAGTTTTAGGTGAAACATGGCATTTTGGTGTTCCATGTAAGTGGCAAGGATTTGTTGTTAGTTTCTTGATGTTTAGCATTATTGGTGTTGTAAGCTATCTTATGATTTTTGCAGTATAACCTTTAACAATTGAAAATGGCCTTTCCTATATAACGTAGGTGTATTACATGGTGGAGCCTGTCAACAAGGCACTACCATGTTTTTTTGCATGTTATATAGAGGAAAGTAATATAAATCTGTGAGTGGAAGATGAAGTACGGGAGGTGATAGCAACCTGTAATTATAAACGAAAATACGAAATAGGGGGGTAAATGTATGGATATCAAAGATCGTGTGCGTAACAAAGCACTTCATGCCAAAATCGTGAGCGCGGAAGAAGCAGCGACAGTTATTAAGCCTGGAATGAATATCGGAACCAGTGGATTTACGCCATCTGGTTATCCAAAAGCCGTACCGTTGGCATTAGCTGAACGAATCAAAAAAGAACATTTCCAAATTAACCTTTGGACTGGTGCATCCGTAGGAAAAGAATTAGATGGTGCGTTAGCCGCCGTAAATGGGATTAATAAACGATTACCCTATCAGACCAATAATGAGATTCGCAAATCCTTAAATTCAGGTGGCGTAAAATACTGCGATTTACATTTGAGTCACACAGCTCAAATGTCTCGATATGGATTTTTAGGTGGTAAGGTGGATGTAGCGATTGTTGAAGCATGTGCCATTACCGAAGAAGGACATATTATACCGACCACATCCATGGGCAACTCTGCCTCCTTTGTGCAAAGTGCCGACATTGTGATCGTGGAAGTCAATACAAGCCAGCCCTTAGCCTTAGAAGGAATGCATGATGTATATATTCCGCTGGATCCTCCTCATCGTCTGCCAATTCCGATTGTAAAAGCCGATGATCGTATTGGAACCAATTATATTCCATGCGGTCTTGATAAAATAACCTACATCGTTCCATGTGATATTCGGGATGATGTTCGTGATTTAGCAGCCATTGATGATGATGCAAGAGCTATGAGCGCACTTTTTATTGACTTTTTGAAAAAAGACATAAAAGCCGGCCGTATGCCAAAAGGACTCTTACCGCTGCAATCGGGTGTAGGTTCCGTTGCCAATGCAGTAGTAAGCGGCTTTGCTGAATCTGATTTTACAGATTTAGAAGTGTACACTGAAGTTATTCAAGATGGAATGTTGGATTTAGCGGATGCTGGTAAGTTAAAATCTGCTTCTGGTACTTCGTTCTCCCCATCTCCTGCAGGACTAGAACGATTCTACAAAAATATTGATACCTATCGTAAAATCATGATGCTGCGTCCTCAGGAAATAGCAAATAGTCCTGAAATTGCCAGAAGAATTGGTGTTATTGCCATGAATACAGCCATTGAGCTTGATATTTATGGAAATGTAAATTCGACCCATATCATGGGTACAAAAATGATGAATGGTATAGGCGGTTCAGGAGATTTTGCTCGTAATGCGTATCTAACCTGCTTCTTTAGTACCTCCACTGCCAAAAATGGAGCCATTTCATCCATTGTTCCCATGGTTTCTCATGTGGATCATACAGAACATGATGTTGATATATTTGTAACTGAATTGGGTGTGGCCGACGTCCGTGGACTTAGTCCCAAAGAACGGGCGCGGGTAATTATAGAAAATTGTGCTCATCCGGACTATAAGCCTATGCTGATGGATTATCTGGAAAGAGCCGAAAAAGCGACCAAATACGCACAAACACCACATATTTTAACAGAAGCACTTTCATGGCATACCCGGTTTATAGAGACCGGCACCATGAAGAAGCAGTAAAGGAGGATTATTAGTATGGATAATGAAAGCTTAAAATTAAAAGTGGCAGAGTATACTGCCAAAGTAGAAAAAGCAAGTGCCAAATTCCCAGAACGTAAGAACCTGGAGTATAACCGATTGTATACTCCACTAGACCTTGAGGGTCAAGACTATGAAAAAGATTTAGGATTACCAGGATCCTATCCATTTACCCGTGGTGTGCAGCCGACTATGTATCGCGGTCGTTTCTGGACAATGCGTATGTATGCTGGCTTCTCAACAGCTGAAGAATCTAACAAACGGTATCGTTACCTCTTAGAATCTGGTGGTACAGGTCTATCTTGCGCCTTTGACTTACCTACTCAAATCGGCTATGACTCTGATGATATCATTTCCGAAGGTGAAGTCGGTAAAGTAGGGGTAGCCATTGACTCTTTGGCAGATATGGAAATTTTGTTTGACCAAATCGATTTGGCCAAAGTATCCACTTCGATGACCATTAATGCACCCGCATCTGTACTTCTTGCGATGTATATTGCAGTAGCTGAGAAAAATGGCATTGGACCAGAAAAATTAAATGGTACCATTCAAAATGATATTTTGAAAGAGTATGCAGCTCGCGGTACTTACATTTTCCCTCCCAAGCCTTCCATGCGTTTGATTACCAATATCTTTGAATATTGTTCAAAGAATGTACCGAACTGGAATACCATTTCCATCTCTGGTTATCACATTCGTGAAGCTGGTTCAACTGCAGCGCAAGAAATTGCTTTCACCATTGCAGATGGTATTGCGTACTGCGAAGCCGCAATTAAAGCTGGACTTGATGTAGATGCCTTTGCTGGTCGTTTATCCTTCTTCTGGAATGCTCACAATAATGTATTAGAAGAAGTAGCAAAATTCCGTGCTTCTCGTCGTGTATGGGCCAAAATCATGAAAGAACGCTTTGGTGCTAAAAACCCTAAATCCTGGATGCTTCGTGTACATACACAAACAGCAGGATCCATGCTAACTGCGCAACAGCCTGATAACAATGTAGTACGTGTTGCCTTGCAGACCGCAGCAGCCGTTATGGGTGGTACTCAGTCCTTACACACAAACTCTAAAGATGAAGCATTGGCATTGCCAACGGAAGCTTCCGTACGTGTTGCTCTTCGTACCCAGCAGATTGTAGCCTATGAAAGTGGTTTAGCAGATGTAGTAGATCCTTTAGCTGGTTCTTACTATGTAGAAGCAATAACGAACCAAATCGAAGCAGAAGCATTGAAATACATTCAGAAAATTGATGACATCGGCGGTGCTGTTGTTGCGATTGAAGAAGGTTATATCCAACGAGAAATTCAAGACAGTGCTTATAAATGGCAAAAAGAAGTAGAAAACAACGATCGAGTGATTGTTGGTGTGAACAAATTCCAAATTGAAGAAAAACCAGTAGAAGGCCTCTTGCGTGTAGATGCTTCTGTAGGTGAATTGCAGAAGAAAAAGCTTGCTGATCTAAGAGCAAAACGAGATAATGCTGCTGTAACTGCGGCTTTAGCAAAACTAGAAGCAGCTTGCGGTGATGACAGCGTTAATTTGATGCCAATCATCTTGGAAGCAGTAAAAACCTATGCAACACTTGGTGAAATTTGTGGCGTAATGCGTAAAGTTTTTGGTGAATACCAAGCGCATGCAACACTGTAAGAGGATAGGAGGAATAACGATGGAAAAACGTGTTAGAGTATTAGTTGCAAAACCTGGTTTAGATGGACATGATCGGGGAGCGAAAGTAGTAGCTCGCGCTTTGCGTGATGCTGGCTTTGAGGTTATTTATACGGGCTTGCGTCAAACTCCCGAGCAAATAGCAGAAGCTGCGTTGCAAGAAGACGTAAATGTAATTGCCTTAAGTTTATTATCTGGTGCTCACAATCACTTGTTCCCACGTATTGTTGAGTTAATCCGTGAAAAAGGTATGACGGATGTATTAATAATTGGTGGCGGAGTTATACCTGATGCTGATATACCTGTTCTTAAAGCAGCTGGTATATCCGAAGTGTTTACGCCAGGTACATCAACAACTACTATCATTGACTACATCAAGGAAAATGTGAAATAGAGAAAAGTGCTCTATCGAAAGAGGATTGAAGAATAATTGGATATTGGAGGATGTATAGATGTTTAAAACATTGAAGGTTGATCATATTGGCATTGCCGTAAAAGATTTAGAACAGGCTAAAAAGTTTTATAGCGAAGTCCTTGGAATGGAAGCGTTAGGGGAAGAGACCGTAGAACAACAAAAGGTAAAAGTTTGCTTTTATCCTTGCGGTGACAGCGAAATTGAACTTTTGGAATCGACTTCACCTGATGGTCCTATTGCTAAATATATTGATAAGAATGGTGAGGGGATACAGCATCTTGCGTTGCGTGTGGATGATATCGAAGCTGCGATTGCTGATTTGAAAGCAAAAGGCGTACGTATGATTGATGAAGTACCTCGTTACGGTGCAGGCGGGGCCTCAATTGCTTTTGTTCATCCGAAAGCAACCGGCGGGATTTTGCTTGAGCTATCAGAACGGAAATAATCTTTTAAAAGCAGTAATTTATGGAGGTGCAATATGACAACAGTTAAGGAAAAAATACAAGAGTTAAAACAACGTCAGAAAAAGATCAAAATGGGTGGCGGCCAAAAACGGATTGATAGTCAGCATGCAAAGGGCAAATTGACCGCCCGTGAGCGTATTGCTATTCTGCTTGATGAAGGCTCTTTTATAGAGTTAGATCAGTTTGTAGAACATCGCTGCACTAACTTTGGCATGGAGAAAGAAGAAGCTCCAGGTGAAGGTGTTGTAACAGGTTATGGTACCATCGATAATCGCCTAATCTATGTATTCGCTCAGGATTTCACAGTAATTGGCGGTTCACTAGGTGAGATGCACGCAGCGAAAATTTGTAAAGTACAAGAGCTGGCGATGAAGATGGGGGTTCCAATCATTGGGATTAATGATTCGGGCGGTGCTCGGATTCAGGAAGCGGTAGATGCATTATCAGGTTACGGTAAAATCTTCTATCAAAATACCTTGGCTTCTGGCGTCATTCCTCAAATCTCAGTGATTATGGGACCTTGCGCAGGCGGCGCTGTGTATTCTCCAGCTTTAACTGACTTTATCTATATGGTGAGAAATACCAGTCAGATGTTTATTACCGGGCCACAGGTTATAAAAACCGTAACTGGTGAGGAAGTAACAGCAGAAGAACTTGGTGGAGCCATGACTCATAATGCTACGTCGGGAGTCGCTCATTTCATTGCGGAAAATGACACCGATTGCTTAGAGCAAATCCGTAGGCTTATCAGTTTTCTTCCTAGCAATAATTTAGATGGATCACCGATTGTAGAGTGTAGTGACGATCCTTCTCGCACAGAAGAAGAGCTAAATACAATCATTCCAGATCATTCCAATCAATCCTATGATATGAAAGAAATCATTACTAAAATTGTAGATAATGGGGATTTTTACGAAGTGCAGCCTTACTATGCAGCCAATCTGATTACGGCTTTTGCTCGTTTGGATGGTCAAACCATTGGTATTATTGCAAATCAGCCAAAGGTAATGGCAGGGTGCCTGGATATTAATGCTTCCGATAAATCCTCACGATTCATTCGCTTTTGCGATGCGTTCAATATTCCTTTACTCAATCTTGTTGATGTTCCTGGCTTTTTGCCTGGGACGAATCAGGAATATGGCGGTATTATTCGTCATGGTGCTAAGATGCTGTATGCTTACTCCGAAGCTACCGTACCGAAAGTAACCCTTGTTGTTCGCAAAGCTTACGGCGGTTCCTATCTGGCTATGTGTTCCCGGGATCTGGGGGCAGATCAGGTCATTGCATGGCCAACTGCTGAAATTGCTGTTATGGGACCTGCAGGTGCAGCCAATATTATTTTTAAGAAAGATCCAGATATTAAGACGAAAACCGATGAGTATGTAAAGAACTTTGCTACTCCTTATCAGGCTGCCAAACGTGGATTTGTTGACATGGTGATTGAGCCTCAAGAAACACGTCCCATACTAATCAGCGCATTTAGTATGTTGGCTTCTAAACGTGAAGGCCGTCCTGCTAAGCGTCATGGTAATTTCCCTGTATGATCTCAAAGAGGTAAAGACAGAGGAAGCGATATTAGAATAAGAGGTGAAATCAATGAGTCAACCAATTACAACTAACCCCGTCTTAATTGCTCTAATCAATATGACTGTAGTATTTTGCGTTTTGTATGGATTAAGCTTAGTTGTCAGATTAATAAAAGTAATTGATCCTACGCAAAAAAAAAAGGTAGCGCAAGAGGAAGCTAATGTTACAGAAAAAGCGGAATCAGCAGTCGCTCCTGTAAGTCTGCCGCAAGAAGATTATGATGAAATGATAATTTTATTTACGGCAGCCATCGCAGCCTATGGATATAAAAATGCAAAAGTTGTTGCTATCAGACCAGTCAGTAGCAATACTTGGTCCCAAGCTGCCCGTATGGAAACGGTAAATTCTCGTAATCAAATGTTTTAATTGTAGCAAATAAAATATATCGAATTTTAAGGGGGATTAAGAAATGAAAAAGTTTCAAATTACATTTAAAGGACAAGTATATGAGTTAGACGTAGAAGAAATCAGCGGTGTAGCTTCTACTGGAAAGAAGGCTGCATCCGCACCCGTTCCTGCGCCAGTGGCAGCCCAAGCTCCAGCACCGAAGGCTGCTCCCGCTGCAGTTCCTGCTGGTGCGCAAACCGTAATTGCGCCAATGCCAGGTAAGATTTTGGCTGTAAATATAAAACCAGGGGATTCTGTGAAACGTGGTCAAGTCATTTTTATTCTGGAAGCCATGAAAATGCAGAATGAAATTATGGCAAATCAGGATGGAAAAATTTCTAAAGTTAACGCAGTAGTTGGGCAAACGGTGTCCACTGGAGATGTTTTGGCTGTTCTTGGCTAGTTCGATAAACAATTAGGAAGATTGGAGGAAAAATAATGGATGCATTTATTGTCTCTCTGCAGGCAGTATGGTCTGATAGTGGGTTTACTGCTTTTACAACGGGCAATGCGATTATGATTGCTGTTGGTGTGATTTTACTATATTTAGCTTTTGCGAAAGGGTTCGAGCCCCTGCTCTTATCTCCTATTGCTTTTGGTTGTATTTTGGCTAACTTTCCGAAAACCGGTTTTGAAACAGATCCTGGTTTAATGCAATTGATTAGTTTTGGTATCTCTCATGAAGTCTTTCCACCTCTAATTTTCCTAGGGGTAGGTGCGATGACTGACTTTGGTCCTCTCATTGCTCGGCCTTCTGTACTTTTACTAGGCGCTGCAGCGCAAGTAGGTGTTTTTGTTGCATTAATGGGTGCAATGGCTCTTGGTTTTAATGTGCAAGAAGCAGCTGCTATTGGCATTATTGGTGGTGCAGATGGCCCTACTGCTATATACCTGGCTATTAAGTTAGCGCCTCATCTGCTTGGTGCAATAGCAGTTGCAGCTTATTCGTATATGTCGTTGGTTCCTTTGATTCAACCACCGATTATGAAATTGCTGACTACTAAAAAAGAACGGGAAATTGTCATGGATCAATTACGTCCTGTTTCCAAGTTTGAGAAACTAGCCTTTCCGGTAGTCACGACGATCATTATCAGCTTATTACTGCCTCCGATTGCATCTCTTATGGGAATGCTGATGCTAGGAAATCTATTTCGTGAGTCTGGTGTTACGGATCGACTTTCCGATACGTCCCAAAATGCGTTGATCAACATTGTTACTATTTTCTTGGCAACGGGCACTGGTCTAACAATGAAGGCTGAGAATTTCTTAAATTATCAGACACTGATGATCATTGCTCTGGGATTAGTTGCCTTTGCCGCTGGAACTGCTGGCGGTGTGCTCTTTGGGAAAGTCATGAACTTTTTCAGCGGTGGTAAGGTTAACCCGCTTATCGGATCTGCGGGTGTATCCGCAGTGCCAATGGCTGCCCGTGTTAGTCAGGTGGTTGGTCAGCAATCCAATCCAGGCAACTATCTACTGATGCATGCCATGGGACCCAACGTAGCTGGTGTAATTGGTACTGCTGTTGCAGCTGGTACCATGCTGGCTATGCTCAAATAATATAAAATGGATTCGGATGAAGTCTTTACTTCATCTGAATCATAGTTCAAACCATTCGTTAGAGCTAATCCGTGAATAAAGCCGTATTTATGAAGAGTGATGTACTATAGAATCTAGATATCAAATATAAAAGTTTAATGAGAGTTTGTTGTAAATAGGAGGAGAATTATATGTCGCCAGCGATCATAACACTTATTGTGTTGGGAATTGTAGCTTTATTATTTGTTACAGAGGCGATACCTTTGGCTATTGCAGCTATGGGTGGAGCCATTGCCTTAGGTATTCTGGGGGTCATTCCTATAACTCAAGTATTCTCGGGGCTTTCTAACTCCACAGTTATTCTATTTGCAGGTATGTTTGTGATTGGCGGTTCTATGTTTCATACGGGCCTTGCTCAAAAAATGGGGGAAACCGTCGTGAAATATGCTGGTAAGAGCGAAAATGGTTTGATGTTTGCTGTGATGCTTATTACTGCAGTTTTATCAGCCGTTAGCTCCAATACTGGTACAACAGCAGCGCTTATGCCCGTAATTATCGGCATTTGCGCCGTGGCTAAGATTTCAGCTTCTCGTCAGCTTATGCCTTTGGCATTTGCTGCTGGCTTAGGAGGGATTATAACCCTTGTTGGTACGCCTCCTAATATTATTGCGGCTGGTGCGTTAAAAGCTGCTGGTTTTGAGCCCTTTGGTTTTTTCGAATTTGCTTGGATCGGTATTCCCCTTACGATTGCTGGCATGTTATACATGATGTTTATTGGGAAACATTTGTTGCCTAAAATGGAAATTTCAACAGAGCAAGAAATTGAACAAGAGATTGAAGTGAGTGTGAATGATCCCAAGAAAATGTGGATTTCGGGTATTATCCTGCTTGCTGTAGTTATTGTTATGGGACTTGATCTTAAAGCAATACCTCTTGAGATTGCTGCTATTATTGGAGCGATTCTTGCTGTACTTACGGGCTGCTTAAAGGAAAAACAAGCCTATCATAGTATTGATTGGGTAACTATTTTTCTCTTTGCAGGTATGATGCCGATTGCTGCTGCTATGGAAAAGAGCGGGGCAGGCAAGATGATAGCCGATATTGTTGTAAATGCAATGGGAGGAAGTCCATCACCGATGGTAGTGACTGCAAGTCTCTTTATTCTTTCTTGCGGCTTGACACAGTTTATGTCTAATACTGCTTCAACTGCTTTGTTAGCACCGATTGGCATTTCCATTGCCAAAGGAATTGGGGCCAGTCCCCATGCTGTATTGATGGCGATTGCTGTTGCTGCATCCTGCGCTTTTGCCACTCCTGTTGGAACTCCGCCGAATACGCTGGTGCTTGGTCCTGGTGGATATAAATTTATGGACTATGTGAAAGCTGGGAGCGGTCTTGTTCTTGTCTGCTTTATCGTTTCCATTATTATTATTCCGATGGTGTGGCCATTTTTTCCGAAATAAGATAATCCTTTGTCGAGGGGGCAAGAAGATGCTTGCTCCCTTGATTGTATTTACGATATGATAATAATAAGAGTTTTCTTGAAAAAGGGTCTTGCATTCTAAAAGACTGGAACACAGGAGGTATTATGGTAAAATATCAAGAAACGTCACAATTTTGCAAAGAAAAACTTTTCTGGATGGGTCTATCTGTCATTGCACTTATTATATGGATGGGAATTGAGATTCAATCTTATACTGCGGGGAAACCCAGTTTCCTTGGCATAGCCTATATTGGTTTGTTTTGTGGATTATTACTGTGGCGTTATGCTGTACGCTATACCTATGTGCTAACCAATCAAGAGCTAATCATTACAAGTCAATTCCTCTATGCTTCTCGTACATTTACAGTCAGTTTAGACTCTCTGGAGAGCTATTGTAATCAATATAAAGGAAATATCTTTAAGCGTAAGGGCGTAAGCCGCCTTGTTCATCGATATTCGGCTGCTGATGGCAGAGTTACTCGAATGCTAACATTTACTGAAAAAGAAAAAAGCTGTGGTTTACTCCTTAAAATCAGCGATACATTTATGAATAAGCTGAAGACCTTGCGACCGAAGATATATGAAATCATGTATGACAATCGAAATCATTAAGAAATGGGTGTAAGAATATCTTGCAAAAGTTGAGGTATTCCTACATCTATTTTTTGATGCGCAGAAGAATTTAGACTGTGAACTTTACGGAGATAATGATATACTACAAAGTATAATTATTTTTAGTAGCTATATTTTATTATAGAGAGGAGCAGCGCGCACCTAGCGCCAAAGGATAATGGATTTTGTTGCAATTGATTTTGAAACGGCCAATGCCAGCCGATCGAGTGTATGTAGTATGGCGGCTGTAACAGTAGAAAATGGACAGATTGTGCGCTCGGCTTATTCGTTAATTCGACCACCTGTGCTAAAGTTTGATTTTCGTAATATACAAGTTCACGGCATACATCCAGAACAGGTATTGAATAAACCAACCTTTGATCAACTGTGGGAAAGAATCCGGCCGCATCTTGAAAATAAGATCGTGATCGCTCACAATGCGACCTTTGATATTAGTGTATTACGAAGTATCTTACGAGAATATTCTTTACCTGTTCCTGCGTTTAAGCATGCTTGTACGGTTCAAATTGCCAAAAAAGCATGGCCAGGTGGAGAAAACTATAAGTTAAATACCCTGGCCCAGCGTTTTCGGATCGATTTTGATCATCATAATGCTTTGCATGATGCTCGAACTTGTGCTCAAATCGCTCTGCTTGCCGGGCAGGAATTAAAAGCGAATAATTTTTTGCAGATGATGCATTTGCTAAAGCTTTCGGTAAAAAATTTTATGTGAGTGTAATGGACATGAAAAGTAATCTTGTGGTAAAATGTTTTTAGTTTACGTAACCTGATATTGTTATTTATATGGTGTGAGTATATACCTAGAACAAGTACATATGGGAACGTTTATGGAGGAGTCTGTCACCCGACAGGCTTCTTTTTGCATTTTTGGGGAAGACTAAGGGAGAAAAGGGGTTGAAATAATGATTAGGAACAAAATTGCAATGAATAAGCTTTATAAGATTTTTATCAAATACTAGGAGATAAGAGGAGACGTTATATGGAAAAATCACTCATTGCGGTCATTGTTTTTTTAGTGGCATATGCCCTAATTATTTCAGAAAAGATCCATCGTACAGTTACTGCTTTAGGAGGGGCTGTTTTATTAATTTTGTTTCAGGTAATTAGCCAAGAAACCGCGTTTCATCATATTGATTTCAATACGATTGGTCTTTTAATCGGGATGATGATTATGGTTTCGATTGTTAGTCAAACAGGCTTATTTAATTATTTAGCAATATGGGCAGCTAAAAAAGTGAATGCTGATCCTGTGAAACTCTTAGTTTCACTTGCTATTTTAACTGCTGTAAGTTCGGCACTTTTAGACAACGTAACAACGGTGCTTTTAATGACTCCTGTTATTTTTAGCATAACAGCTCAGCTGAAAGTTACGCCGATACCGTATTTAATCACAGAAATCATAGCGTCAAATATTGGCGGTACGGCAACCCTGATTGGTGATCCTCCGAATATTATGATTGGCAGTGCCGTGAAAGAGTTAACATTTGCAGCATTTGTTAATAATTTAGCATTGATTTCATGTTTCATTCTGATTATTACCTTAGGGATATTGGTGCTTATTTATCGCAATCGTTTGAAGACTACGGAAGAACTTAAAGCGAAAGTAATGGAACTGGATGAGAAAAAGCAACTTCAAGATATTCCTCTGCTTAAAAAATCGTTGTTTGTACTTTCAATTACTATCGGTGCTTTCTGCTTCCATCAGGTTCTTCATTTAGAGTCGGCTACGGTTGCCCTTTCCGGAGCAGTACTATTATTAGTAATGACTTATGCCCAATCGGAACATGAACTGGAAAGAATTTTTCACAAAATCGAATGGTTAACGATTTTCTTCTTCGTTGGCTTGTTTATCCTGGTCTCTGGGTTAGTCGAGACGGGTATTATTTCCGTATTAGCCCAAGATCTAATGAAATTAACGGCAGGTAATTCCGTGGCTACTGCAATGGTGATCTTGTGGCTGAGTGCTATTGCTTCGGCTTTTGTTGATAATATTCCCTTTGTGGCTACGATGATTCCCCTTATCAAAGAAATGGGAACCATGGGCGTTGCTAATCTTGAACCTCTCTGGTGGAGCTTAGCTCTGGGGGCTTGTTTAGGAGGGAATGGAACGTTAATTGGAGCTAGCGCTAATGTGATAGTTGTGGGGCTAGCCGCACAAAATGGTCATAGCATTTCTTTCATGAAATACTTTAAAGTGGCATTTCCTTTAATGATACTATCAATTGTGATTTCTAGTATCTATATTTATTTAAGGTATCTTGGATAACTATAGGCATGAGATAAGCTGCTAATTGACTAGATATTTATTTTCTAGAGTATAGAATCTTGTATGTATTCTTGACAAATACTATATACTATGGGTATAGTATATAGTATATATTTTTAGAGGCTATGATAGGAAGGAGTACGTTATTACCGCCGTATAGAGAGGAGATCCGTGGCTGAAAGATCTCTCGGAAGTGGGATAGCGGAAGGTAGTCCTGGAGCTATTGCATTGAACTGATAGTAGGTGCAGTCGGTATGCCCCGTTATGGCATTAGAGTTCGAATGACTGCTAGAAGTAGTTATCTCGAAGAAGCAAGGTGGTACCACGAAAGCATGCTCTTTCGTCCTTTTAGGATGAAAGAGCTTTTTATTATTTTCTCTGCGTTCTCTGTACCTCTGCGGTTAAAAGAACGTCTAAATATTTTCTAATATGATTAAAATAGTAGGAGGATCTCTAGATGGAAAAGAATATTCCAACTGTGTATGACCCACAGGCAGTGGAAGAAAAGTGGTATAAATATTGGGAAGATAATGGTTTCTTTCATGAGGACGTAAATAAGGACAAAAAACCTTTTAGCATTGTGATTCCCCCGCCTAATGTAACTGGGCAGTTACATATGGGCCATGCTTTAGACAATGCCTTGCAGGACATTCTAATTCGTTTTCGCCGTATGCAAGGCTACAATACCTTGTGGATGCCAGGAACCGACCATGCTGGTATTGCTACGCAAATAAAAGTAGAAGAAATGTTGGTTAAAGAAGGCAGCTCTCGCCACGATCTGGGGCGTGAGAAGTTTATCGAAAAAGTTTGGGAATGGAAAGAGCAGTATGGGGATCGGATTATTAAACAATTAAAAAGTTTAGGTGCTTCTTGTGATTGGCAAAGAGAGCGCTTTACCATGGATGAAGGCTGTTCTGAAGCAGTGCGTGAGGTTTTTGTCTCATTATACGAGAAGGGACTTATTTATCAGGGCAACCGCATTACCAATTGGTGTCCTCGTTGTAATACTGCACTTAGCGATATTGAAGTAGAACATGAAGAAAAACCAGGGAATTTATATCATGTTCGTTATCTGGTAAAGGGAAGCCAAGGGGAATATGTGACGGTGGCTACGACTCGGCCAGAAACCATGCTGGGTGATACAGCAGTAGCTGTGAATCCAGAAGATGCTCGTTATCGTGATTTAATTGGGAAACAATTAGTATTGCCTTTAGTAGGACGACTGATTCCAGTTATTGCAGATGAATATGTAGATCCTGCTTTTGGTACAGGTGCTGTTAAGATTACGCCTGCTCATGATCCGAATGATTTTGAAATGGGGTTGCGTCATAATTTACCCCAAATCGTTGTAATTGCTAACGATGGTACAATGGCAGCGGATACTGGTAAATATACAGGGCTGGATCGTTATGAGTGTCGTAAAATATTGGTTGCTGACTTAGAAGAATTAGGCTCTTTGGTAAAAGTGGATGACCATATGCATGCTGTAGGGCATTGTCAGCGTTGTTCTACTGTTGTGGAACCATTAGTATCTAAGCAGTGGTTTGTTAAAATTCAGTCATTAGCAGAACCGGCGATTGAGGCTGTGACAACAAGTGCCATTCAGTTTGTGCCTGAACGATTTACTAAAACTTATATTAATTGGATGGAGAATATTCGAGATTGGTGTATTTCTCGCCAGCTTTGGTGGGGACATCGTATTCCAGCTTGGTATTGTGAATGTGGAGAAACCATTGTAGCCCGTGAAGCAGTTACTGCATGCCCTAAATGTGGTAGTCATAACATAGAACAAGATGAGGATGTATTAGATACTTGGTTTAGCTCCGGCTTATGGCCTTTTTCTACCATGGGATGGCCAGAAGATACAGAAGAATTAGAGCAGTTTTACCCTACAAGTGTACTGGTAACTGGTTATGATATTATTTTCTTCTGGGTAGCCAGAATGATTATGATGGGTTTAGAATTTAAGAAGGAAATTCCTTTTAAACATGTATTTATTCATGGCTTGGTGCGTGACTCACAGGGACGTAAAATGAGTAAATCCTTAGGAAATGGGATTGATCCACTAGAGGTTATTGACAAAAATGGTGCAGATACTCTACGTTTTACATTAGTGACTGGTAATACGCCGGGAAATGATATGCGTTTTTATTGGGAGCGGGTAGAGTCTAGCCGTAATTTTGCCAATAAGCTTTGGAATGCATCTCGTTTTGTATTGATGAATTTAGAAGACGTAACCACTGTGGAACAATTAGCAAGTTATGGTGCTACAGCCAAGGAGATGGATTATTTTACATTAGCAGATAAATGGATCTTAAGTCGTTACGCTAAGACGGTGAGTGAGGTAACTCGTAATTTAGAACGCTTTGAATTAGGAGAAGCAGCTCGTCTGTTATATGAATTTATTTGGAATGAATATTGCGACTGGTACATTGAAATGGCAAAAGCCAGATTGTACAACAAGGAAGCAGTCGAGGCTCGGAATACTGCTCAGTATGTCTTATGGTATGTATTAGAAAATACGTTAAAACTATTGCATCCATTTATGCCATTTATTACAGAAAGTATTTGGCAGCATTTGCCTCATGATGGACAGAGCATCATGGTAGCTGATTGGCCTGCTGACAGTTCAGCAACACTCATTAATGAAGATACGGAACAACAGATGGTTACAATGATGGAAACCATTAAGTCAATTCGTAATATGAGAGCGGAAGTGAACGTGCCACCAGGGAAAAAGAGTGAAGTTATTTTGCAAATTACAGCTAGTGAATTTCAGCAGGTGTTTGCAAGTAATTTACAGTATATAAAAACTCTGGCTTCAGCAGAGTCGGTCCAATTATTAGGAGCCGATGACGCCAAACCAGATAATGCGATGACTGCAGTAGTGAGTGGTGTGGAAATTTACCTGCCATTAAAAGGTTTAATTGATATAGAAAAAGAATCTCTTCGATTAAATAAAGAATTAACAATATTAGGGAAAGAAATTGCTCGTATTGAAGGAAAGCTTTCCAATGAAGGTTTTGTAGCGAAGGCTCCAGCAGAAGTGATTGCAAAAGAAAAAGCAAAAGCAGAAGAGTATCAAGAAAAGCAAACAGCAATTCGGGAACGCTTGGCTTATTTGGCTACGCTGTAGAGAGTATAAGGTAATAAATATAGTGGTATGATTTGTGAACCACAAAGGTACAGTGTCGATATAAGGCATATAAAGTAGGTATGTAGGAAGTTGATTATAGTTTCCTTTGTGTCCTTTGTACTTTTGTGGTTCCATTATTTTACTCTACTTTGTCAGTTTATTTTGGAAGGTGTGAAAACAATGACATATGAAGAATCCCTAACCTATTTAGCTAATCTAACTAAGTTTGGAATTAATTTAGGTTTAGCTAGAATTGAAAAACTATTAGAATTAATGGACCATCCAGAAAGAAAATTTAAAACCATTCATATAGCAGGTACTAATGGCAAAGGATCAACGACAGCAATGTTAGCATCCATTCTAAGGGCTTCAGGAATAAACACAGGTATGTATACATCGCCGCATTTATCTGCGTATACAGAACGTATGATTGTGAATGGAAAAGAAATTACTCCTGATCAATTTGGAGAGGCTATTGCGTATACAAGTAGATTTATGGATAAAATAGTAGCACAAGGATTAGGTCATCCAACTGAATTTGAAGTGCTAACGGCAGCTGCGTTTTATTATTTTGCAGCCTGTGGCGTGGAGTATGCTGTCATTGAAGTTGGTTTGGGCGGGCTTTTAGATTCAACGAATGTGATTATGCCTGAAATATCAGTGATTACTAACGTTACTTTGGACCATACAGATAAATGTGGCAACACCGTAAGGGAAATTGCCCATCATAAATCAGGAATTATTAAAAAAAATGTCCCGGTGATTACAGGTGCCCAAGGAGAAGCTTTAGATGTTATAAAAAATATCTCACAAAAAAGCGCAGCGATTTGTTACGTATACAGAGAAGATTTTTCAGCAACATTTCTTGAAATGGAAGGGGAATGTCAAAGAATAATGGTAGCGGTTGGAACCGAAAGAAAAGCAGTTCCTTTTCTTGTTAATCTTCTGGGTGGACATCAAGTCGATAATTGTGCAGTAGCAGTTATGACTGCAATGGTTCTGGGGAAAAATGAAAAACGTATTGATCTATCTGCAATCGAAAAGGGACTACTAACAGTACGATGGCCTGGACGGTTTGAGGTAATGCCTGGAAGACCTACTGTGATTATTGATGGTGCACATAATCCTGATGGGATGAGAGCACTGCGGGAAAATTTAGATCGATTTTGTAAAGGGAAAAATATAGTTTTCTTGTTAGGAATTTTACAAGATAAAGATGTGAAGACTATGGTTATGACATTAATACGATCGCAAGATAAAGTAGTTGTTGTGGCCCCTATGTCTGAAAGAGCAGGAAAACCAGAAATAGTTGCCCGGGAAATAAAGGCTGAACATGTAGAAGTCGCTTCTTCCATTGAGGAGGGGGTAAAACGTGCCAAATTATTAGCCGGTGAAGACGATATTCTCTGTGTTGCGGGTTCCTTATATCTAATTGGTGCTGTCCGAAAAATAATATGTAGCTAGACAAATGACTCTTTCTTAGCTATAATTAAAAATGGTATTGAATTTGGCAATTACTAAATAGTATGAGTACGTAGAAAATACTAAATGGTAAGTGCTATTAGACGGGTGAATTTATGTATATAACATATAGAACTACCCATACTCAGTATTTTTTAGAATATTTGATTGAGCACTGCATACTGGCGGTGACCTTTTTTTTGCCATTGTCTCTTAAATGGAGCAGTGTCTTTCTAGGTCTAGGTGCTTTGTTATGGCTGGGAAAGATCATAGTTCTACAAAAACTGGATTTTAAGGCGACCCCTTTCGATGCTGGTATAGCCTTATTGGTTCTATTATCTGCAGCTTCTATTTTGGCATCCCCTGATAGAGACTTTAGTTTTTATAACTATTACAACTTAATGGGACGATACATATTACTTTACTATTTGGTTGTCAATAATATGCGTTCTAGCAGTCAAGTAAAGCGGCTTATATGGAGTATGTTAGCATCAGCGGTAGTGGTTGCTATGTATGGCTTTTATCAATATTTTTTTGGGGCTACCCTCTCAGCTCTTGAGTGGGTAGATGGAGAGCAGTTTCCAGATCTAAAGATGCGAGTTTTTTCTACTCTGGAAAATCCTAATTTGTTGGCTGGGTTTTTAGTTACCATGATGGCGATTGCTTCAGGTATGGGATATAAAGCGCAGGAGAATAAGTATAAAATAGTATATTCTGTGTTAGTAATCTTGTTTGGGGGATGTTTACTTCTTACCTATTCGCGAGGTGCCTGGCTTAGTGTATTAGCCATTGTGGCTATGTATGGTATGTTGTGCAATCGTAAAGTATTTTGGCTGCTGTTGTTATTGCCTGTTATTGCATTTTTTGCTCATGATGCATTACTAGAGCGGCTTATGTCAATTATGAATCCTACCGATACTTCATCAACGCTGCGGTTGGCTCTATGGGAGAGCACAATCGCTATGATTGTGAATAAGCCATTTCTAGGCATTGGTTGGGGAGCCTATTGGATGGTATATCCCGACTATGATTTTTTCATAAATAATCCGAATACTAAGATTTTTCATGCTCATAATATGTATTTAAATATTGCTGCTGAAATTGGTATTCCAGGTTTGATTACTTTCTTAACGATCATGTGTGGACACTTGCGTTTAGCCTTATCTTCAGTAAGAGAGTCTATTCGATGGTCATCCGGAATTATGTTAGGAATTGTGGGAGCGATATTTGGTCTGATTGTAAATGGATTTACGGATTATGTAATGTTTAATATACAGCTATCCATGTTGTTTTGGTTGCTGAATGCACTCATTGTAGTAGTGTGGCAGCAAAATTCTCAGCGGCAAGATCAGAATTATCGATTGAAAAAAGTAATATAGAGTATTGTTACAAAAAATAGAGCCATTGTGCTCTATTTTTGCTATCAAGGAAAACAAAGCCTTTAAGAATGCGGTTTATGCGTTAATTGCATATTACATAGAATAGAAGGAATTAAAATGTATTTTTGGCATAAAAAGTAAGAATGAGTTGAAAATAATTAAAAAATTTAAATAAAAATAAAATAATATCTTAATAAGAGGCAGGATTTTTTAGTTTATGTGAGAAATTGTACATACTAGAGAAATGAGAGAAAATAGAGAAAAGAATGTTAACTGCTCATTCGCCACTTACATTCGAGGGAGGATTCTGGCTTGAAAGACAGTAAAGACAAAATTTCCATTTCCAAGGCCACGATAGATCGTTTACCATTGTATTTTCGGACCTTGAGGCTAAGTCAGGAAGAAGGTATGGAGATTATTTCTTCTGAAGAACTGGGGCAACGTCTAGGAGTGACTCCGGAACAAATTCGTAAAGATTTAGCTTCTTTTGGTCAATTTGGTAAAAAGGGTGTTGGCTATTATGTGAGTGAACTCATTCGCAATATAGGAGAAATCTTAGGACTTGATTACAATTGGCACATTGCTGTGGTGGGTGTAGGACACTTAGGCTGGGCATTGGCTAATTACCGTAATTTTGATTCCCTAGGTTTCAATTTAGTAGCTATGTTTGATGTTGATCCCAATAAAATTGGGCAATGTATAAAAGGTACAGAGGTCTTTCATTTAGACCGCTTAAAAGAGGTGATGGAGGAAAGGACAATTCATATTGGCATTATTGCCGTGCCCGAAATGTATGCTCAGGAAGTAGCTGATCAATTAGTTGCTGCTGGAGTACGGGGCATATGGAATTTTGCCCCGAGAAAAATTAAGGTGCCTGAAGCTGTTCGAGTTATCAATGAAGACTTGTCAGTAGGATTAAGTAGCTTATCCTTCTACTTAGCCCGGCAGACACCAACAAATTAATCACTCAAATGTATGGAGGAAAGTGTTAAAATGATTGATATCAAAGATCGTGTGCGTAACAAAGCGCTTCATGCCAAAATCGTGAGCGCGGAAGAAGCAGCGACAGTTATTAAGCCTGGAATGAATATCGGAACCAGTGGATTTACGCCATCTGGTTATCCAAAAGCCGTACCGTTGGCATTAGCTGAACGAATCAAAAAAGAACATTTCCAAATTAACCTTTGGACTGGTGCATCCGTAGGAAAAGAATTAGATGGTGCGTTAGCCGCCGTAAATGGGATTAATAAACGATTACCCTATCAGACCAATAATGAGATTCGCAAATCCTTAAATTCAGGTGGCGTAAAATACTGCGATTTACATTTGAGTCACACAGCTCAAATGTCTCGATATGGATTTTTAGGTGGTAAGGTGGATGTAGCGATTGTTGAAGCATGTGCCATTACCGAAGAAGGACATATTATACCGACCACATCCATGGGCAACTCTGCCTCCTTTGTGCAAAGTGCCGACATTGTGATCGTGGAAGTCAATACAAGCCAGCCCTTAGCCTTAGAAGGAATGCATGATGTATATATTCCGCTGGATCCTCCTCATCGTCTGCCAATTCCGATTGTAAAAGCCGATGATCGTATTGGAACCAATTATATTCCATGCGGTCTTGATAAAATAACCTACATCGTTCCATGTGATATTCGGGATGATGTTCGTGATTTAGCAGCCATTGATGATGATGCTAGAGCTATGAGCGCACTTTTTATTGACTTTTTGAAAAAAGACATAAAAGCCGGCCGTATGCCAAAAGGACTCTTACCGTTGCAATCGGGTGTAGGTTCCGTTGCCAATGCAGTAGTAAGCGGCTTTGCTGAATCTGATTTTACAGATTTAGAAGTTTACACTGAAGTTATTCAAGATGGAATGTTGGATTTAGCGGATGCTGGTAAGTTAAAATCTGCTTCTGGTACTTCGTTCTCCCCATCTCCTGCAGGACTAGAACGATTCTACAAAAATATTGATACCTATCGTAAAATCATGATGCTGCGTCCTCAGGAAATAGCAAATAGTCCTGAAATTGCCAGAAGAATTGGTGTTATTGCCATGAATACAGCCATTGAGCTTGATATTTATGGAAATGTAAATTCGACCCATATCATGGGTACAAAAATGATGAATGGTATAGGTGGTTCAGGAGATTTTGCTCGTAATGCGTATCTAACCTGCTTCTTTAGTACCTCCACTGCCAAAAATGGAGCCATTTCATCCATTGTTCCCATGGTTTCTCATGTGGATCATACAGAACATGATGTTGATATATTTGTAACTGAATTGGGTGTGGCCGACGTCCGTGGACTTAGTCCCAAAGAACGGGCGCGGGTAATTATAGAAAATTGTGCTCATCCGGACTATAAGCCTATGCTGATGGATTATCTGGAAAGAGCCGAAAAAGCGACCAAATACGCACAAACACCACATATTTTAACAGAAGCACTTTCATGGCATACCCGGTTTATAGAGACCGGCACCATGAAGAAGCAGTAAAGGAGGATTATTAGTATGGATAATGAAAGCTTAAAATTAAAAGTGGCAGAGTATACTGCCAAAGTAGAAAAAGCAAGTGCCAAATTCCCAGAACGTAAAAACCTGGAGTATAACCGATTGTATACTCCACTAGACCTTGAGGGTCAAGACTATGAAAAAGATTTAGGATTACCAGGATCCTATCCATTTACCCGTGGTGTGCAGCCGACTATGTATCGCGGTCGTTTCTGGACAATGCGTATGTATGCTGGCTTCTCAACAGCTGAAGAATCTAACAAACGGTATCGTTACCTCTTAGAATCTGGTGGTACAGGTCTATCTTGCGCCTTTGACTTACCTACTCAAATCGGCTATGACTCTGATGATATCATTTCCGAAGGTGAAGTCGGTAAAGTAGGGGTAGCCATTGACTCTTTGGCAGATATGGAAATTTTGTTTGACCAAATCGATTTGGCCAAAGTATCCACTTCGATGACCATTAATGCACCCGCATCTGTACTTCTTGCGATGTATATTGCAGTAGCTGAGAAAAATGGCATTGGACCAGAAAAATTAAATGGTACCATTCAAAATGATATTTTGAAAGAGTATGCAGCTCGCGGTACTTACATTTTCCCTCCCAAGCCTTCCATGCGTTTGATTACCAATATCTTTGAATATTGTTCAAAGAATGTACCGAACTGGAATACCATTTCCATCTCTGGTTATCACATTCGTGAAGCTGGTTCAACTGCAGCGCAAGAAATTGCTTTCACCATTGCAGATGGTATTGCGTACTGCGAAGCCGCAATTAAAGCTGGACTTGATGTAGATGCCTTTGCTGGTCGTTTATCCTTCTTCTGGAATGCTCACAATAATGTATTAGAAGAAGTAGCAAAATTCCGTGCTTCTCGTCGTGTATGGGCCAAAATCATGAAAGAACGCTTTGGTGCTAAAAACCCTAAATCCTGGATGCTTCGTGTACATACACAAACAGCAGGATCCATGCTAACTGCGCAACAGCCTGATAACAATGTAGTACGTGTTGCCTTACAGACCGCAGCAGCCGTTATGGGTGGTACTCAGTCCTTACACACAAACTCTAAAGATGAAGCATTGGCATTGCCAACGGAAGCTTCCGTACGTGTTGCTCTTCGTACCCAGCAGATTGTAGCCTATGAAAGTGGTTTAGCAGATGTAGTAGATCCTTTAGCTGGTTCTTACTATGTAGAAGCAATGACGAACCAAATCGAAGCAGAAGCATTGAAATACATTCAGAAAATTGATGACATCGGCGGTGCTGTTGTTGCGATTGAAGAAGGTTATATCCAACGAGAAATTCAAGACAGTGCTTATAAATGGCAAAAAGAAGTAGAAAACAACGATCGAGTGATTGTTGGTGTGAACAAATTCCAAATTGAAGAAAAACCAGTAGAAGGCCTCTTGCGTGTAGATGCTTCTGTAGGTGAATTGCAAAAGAAAAAGCTTGCTGATCTAAGAGCAAAACGAGATAATGCTGCTGTAACTGCGGCTTTAGCAAAACTAGAAGCAGCTTGCGGTGATGACAGCGTTAATTTGATGCCAATCATCTTGGAAGCAGTAAAAACCTATGCAACACTTGGTGAAATTTGTGGCGTAATGCGTAAAGTTTTTGGTGAATACCAAGCGCATGCAACACTGTAAGAGGATAGGAGGAATAACGATGGAAAAACGTGTTAGAGTATTAGTTGCAAAACCAGGTTTGGATGGACATGATCGGGGAGCGAAAGTAGTAGCTCGCGCTTTGCGTGATGCTGGCTTTGAGGTTATTTATACGGGTCTGCGCCAAACTCCCGAGCAAATAGCAGAAGCTGCGTTGCAAGAAGACGTAAATGTAATTGCCTTAAGTTTATTATCTGGTGCTCACAATCACTTGTTCCCACGTATTGTTGAGTTAATCCGTGAAAAAGGTATGACGGATGTATTAATAATTGGTGGCGGAGTTATACCTGATGCTGATATACCTGTTCTTAAAGCAGCTGGTATATCCGAAGTGTTTACGCCAGGTACATCAACAACTACTATCATTGACTACATCAAGGAAAATGTGAAATAAAAATAATATAGCCCAGGCTGTGTTACAGTAGCATAAGGTGGTGTAACCAATGAATATTGCAGATGAATTATTAAAAGGTTCTCGATTAGCCCTGTCCAGGGCTATCACGGCTGTGGAGAATGAATATGATGATGCAGTATCGATTATGCAAACATTATATTCTCATACTGGTAATGCTCATATTATTGGTATTACTGGACCACCAGGCGCAGGCAAGAGTACATTAACGGATAAACTAGCTAAAGAATATCGCCGTCAAGGGAAAACCGTAGGTATTATTGCAATTGATCCTACAAGCCCCTTTTCAGGTGGAGCTATCTTAGGTGACCGTATTCGCATGAATGAACTAACCTTGGATCAAGGTGTTTTCATTCGCAGTATGGGTACTAGAGGCAGTTTGGGTGGTTTATCCCGTAAGACATCGGAAGCGATTAAGATTTTAGATGCTTTTGGTTTTGATGTGGTTCTTGTTGAAACCGTTGGTGTAGGGCAGTCAGAAGTCGATATTGTCAAAACCGCTGATACTACTTTAGTAGTATTAGTACCTGGTTTAGGTGATGATATTCAGGCAATTAAAGCCGGTATATTAGAAATTGGTGATGTTTTTGCCATTAATAAGGCAGATCATGAAGGGGTTGACCGCCTTCACACCGAGCTAGAAATGATGCTAGACTTAAATCAGGATAAAATAGAGTGGCGTCCACCGATTCAACGTGTTATAGCAAATCGTGGTGAAGGTATAAACGAGTTAGCTGAAGCGATTGAAAAGCAGATTGTTCACTCAAAAGAATCGGGTCAATTTGTCAACCGTCGCACCAATCGTACCAAAAGTGAATTGTTAGCGATGCTTGATGAACAGGTTGGAAGATATGTGCGAAAACAGCTTTCGGATTATGGAAAATTCGATGAGTTGGTAATCAGTGTAGAAAAACGCGAAAAAAATCCGTATGCTGTTGTTGGCGACATAATGACAACTATTTTACGATAATTGAAAAAGGAGGATTTACTATGTTTAAAACATTAAAGGTAGACCATATTGGTATTGCCGTAAAAGATCTAGAACAGGCTAAGAAGTTTTATAGCGAAGTACTTGGTATGGAAGCAGCAGGCGAGGAAACTGTAGAACAACAGAAAGTGAAAGTTTGTTTCTATCCTTGTGGAGATAGTGAGATTGAGCTTTTAGAATCCACTTCACCAGATGGTCCTATTGCTAAATATATTGACAAGAATGGTGAAGGTATACAGCATCTTGCTTTGCGTGTGGATAATATCGAAGCTGCGATTGCTGATTTGAAAGCAAAAGGTGTACGTATGATTGATGAAGTACCTCGTTACGGTGCAGGCGGGGCCTCAATTGCTTTTGTTCATCCTAAAGCGACTGGCGGCATTTTACTTGAGTTATCAGAACGTAAATAAGAGTTGATAGAGTTATATAATGTATACAATTAGAAAATATTGCGAATTATATAGTCTTACTATATAGTGATATTTGAATGTTGTTGGAGGTGTAAAATGGCTACAGTCCAAGAGAAGATTGAAGATTTAAAAGCAAGGCAGGAAAAAATCAAATTAGGCGGCGGTCAAAAGCGGATCGATAAGCAACATGCTACTGGCAAGTTAACTGCTCGTGAGCGTGTAGAAAAACTATTAGATCCTAATACGTTTGTTGAATTGGATCAGTTTGTTACTCATCGCTGTGTAAATTTTGATATGGCTTCCGTAAATGCTCCTGCTGAAGGCGTTATTACTGGCTATGGAACAATTGAAGGACGTTTAGTGTATGTATTTGCTCAAGATTTTACTGTAGTAGGTGGATCGTTAGGTGAAATGCATGCTGCTAAAATTGTTAAAGTACAACAGTTAGCCTTGAAAATGGGGGCTCCTATCATTGGTATTAATGATTCAGGCGGCGCACGTATCCAAGAAGCAGTAGATGCACTCGCCGGCTATGGTAAAATATTCTATAATAATACACTGGCTTCAGGGGTAATTCCTCAGATTTCAGTTATTATGGGACCGTGCGCTGGTGGTGCAGTGTATTCTCCAGCTCTGACTGATTTCATTTATATGGTTAAGAACACCAGTCAAATGTTTATTACTGGTCCGCAAGTAATTAAGTCTGTTACGGCGGAAGAAGTTACAGCTGAAGCGTTGGGTGGGGCTATGACTCACAATACAACCTCCGGGGTAGCTCATTTTGTTGCGGAAAATGATGAGGATTGCTTAGAGCAAATCCGTTGTTTGATGAGCTTCTTGCCTGGTAATAACCTAGAAGGATCTCCAGTCGTCTTAAATACAGATGATGTAAATCGTATGGAAGAGTCTTTAAATACGCTGTTACCTGATAATCCAAATCAACCTTATAACATGAAAGATATTATTTCTGCCATTGTTGATAATGGTGATTTCTATGAAGTACAGCCGTATTTTGCAAGAAATATTCTTACTTGCTTTGCTCGTTTCGATGGTCAAACAGTAGGCATTATTGCTAACCAGCCGTCAGTAATGGCAGGTTGCTTAGATGTGGATGCATCTGATAAGTCTGCTCGCTTTATTCGTTTTTGTGACGCCTTTAATATTCCTTTGGTCAACTTAGTTGACGTTCCAGGATTCTTACCAGGTGTTAGTCAAGAATATGGTGGAATTATTCGTCATGGTGCCAAAATGCTGTATGCTTATTCAGAAGCAACAGTGCCAAAAGTGACAGTAATTACTCGTAAAGCTTATGGTGGTTCTTACTTAGCAATGTGTTCACAAGATTTGGGTGCGGATCAGGTCATGGCTTGGCCAACATCTGAGATTGCTGTTATGGGACCTGCCGGTGCAGCAAACATAATATTCCGTGGCGATCCAGACGTTAAAGCCAAGACTGAACAATATATAGCAGAATTTGCCACTCCATATAAAGCGGCAGAACGTGGTTTCGTTGATCAGGTTATTGAACCAAAAGAAACTAGGCCTCGTATCATCACTGCTTTAAGTATGCTGGCTAGCAAGCGCGAACAACGGCCACAAAAGAAACATGGCAACATTCCTCTATAAAGGAAGGTGTGGAATAGTATGAAGATAGATGCAAAAGGTGTTTCCCCAGAAGTAGTAGCAGTTATTACTGCGGCTATTTATGAAATGTTGGGCACAGGTTTTCAGGCTGTAAAAATTATACGTAATAGCAATGAATGGTCTATTGCTGGTCGCAAAAACGCATAAAATAAGCATATTATAAATATTTGGAGGTTAGTAAAATGAAGAAATTTAATATTACTGTGAATGGTACTGCATATCAGGTTGAAGTAGAAGAAGTAAAAGAAGCAAAAGCAGTGGCTGCTCCTGCAGCAAAACCTGCTGCTGCTCCGGCTGCTCCTAAAGCAGCAGCTCCAGTTGCCGCTGCTGCACCTGCTGCTGCTGAAGTTGGCGCTGGTGAAACTGGTGTTCCTTCTCCAATGCCTGGCAAAATTGTAAAAGTACTTGCTAAAGCAGGACAAGCAGTGAAAAAAGGCGATGTTTTGTTGATTCTTGAAGCAATGAAAATGCAAAATGAGATTACTGCTCCTGTTGATGGCACTGTAAAATCCATTAATGTAGCAGCTGATCAAAGTGTAAAACCTAACGAAGTTTTGGCTGTTATTAAGTAAATAAAAATTATTTAATATAAATTAATAATTTTAAGGGCTGTCTCAAGGGATTTTTATAATCCTTGAGCCAGCCCTTTATTTTCAATATAAAACATAAAGTGATTTAGGTAGTTGATCTCATCAAAGATGTGTATTAGTTTATTGTACGAATTTACAAAATAAAACCAAATTATTAGAATTATCAAACAATAACTATAATATTAGAATAACAAATAGCGGCAAATAACGTGAAAAAAGTAACTGCTGTAGGATATAGAATATTGTTTCTGAATGATTGACAGAGGCTAATTAATTGGTGTAGAGTAAACTTATGTGATTTATATTCCAACAGGCAGAAATGTAGAAAGGAGCTCTTTTATGGATAAGCAGCAAGAAGGAATTGTTCTTGAAGTGGTTGGCAATCATTTGGCAAAAGTAAAGACAAGTCGCCATAATGACTGTGAAAACTGTGGAGCTTGTCCCGGAAATTCGGCATTGGTACTTGAGGCGAGAAATGATATAGGAGCCAAGATTGGTCAGCGTGTAGCTATCGAAGTCAGAGAAGTGAATATGTTAAAAGCTGCTTTTATTGTGTATATTTTACCACTAATCTTAGTCTTTATTGGTGCGGTTATAGGTGGAATCTTTGCCGAGCATTTAAGCTATCGGCCATTATGGTTTCAGATTATTGGTGGTATGTTTGCTTTCATTTTATCAGTCGTGTATATTAAATTTTTCGATTCTGCTGCCAGATCCGATAGTAAGATGCAACCGATGATTGTACGAATTTTATCTAATGACTAAAGCTCTTAATGCCTCTATCTATTGTAGGTCAGAGCTAAGTTAAAGGATAAGAGGGACAAGGTTTAATGAAGGAAAACCTTCATTTGAATTAAGCCTTTCTTTAGCAGGCTGAGGAAAATAAATGACATTAGTTAGTTTAAGAGGGGTGAAATTATGGCAAAAAGCTTTCGTGGGGGTGTACATCCCGACGACCGTAAAAGGTATACCGCAAGTAAACCGATTGAAATTGCGCCTATACCTGAGAAAGTCATTATTCCTGTGAGACAACACATTGGTGCACCATGTTCACCAATAGTAAAAGTTGGGGATTTAATTAAAAAAGGGCAAGTGATAGCTGAAGCACAGGCTTTCGTTTCAAGCCCGATACATGCTTCTACTTCAGGTAAGGTAGTAGAGCTTGCTGAGTATCCTCATCCAGTATTTGGTGCCTGCATGTCCGTTGTTATTGAAAGTGATGGGCAAGATGAATGGGTAGAAGGTTTGCCTCTGCAACGTGACTGGAAAACCTTAGAGGCAGCAGAAATTAAGGAAATTATTCGTCAAACAGGTATGGTTGGCATGGGGGGAGCAACGTTTCCTACACATGTAAAAATGGCTCCACCTGCAGAAAAACCGATTCATACTTTTATATTAAATGCAGCAGAATGCGAACCATTTCTTACTGCAGATCATCGAGTGATGTTAGAACAGTCAGAAAGAATCGTGACTGGTATGCAAATTGCAATGAAAGTATTGGGCGTAAGTAAAGGATATATAGGCATAGAAGAAAATAAGCCTGATGCAATTGCTGTAATGAATAAAGCCTGTACTGGAATTGCCGAAATCGAAGTAGTACCCCTTCAGACGAAATATCCCCAGGGGGCAGAAAAAACATTGATTGGCGTAATTTGCGGTACTGATGTACCTTCTGGTGGATTGCCAATGGATGTTGGTGTAGTAGTTCAAAATGTTGGTACTGTGGTAGCCATTGCAGATGCTGTAGAAAAAGGAATCCCATTGATTGAACGGGTAACAACTGTTACTGGTGGTGCGATTGCGCAACCTAAAAACTTATTACTACGAATTGGTACTACATTTGCCCAAGCTGTAGCATTGTGTGGTGGATTTACCGAAGTACCAGTTAAAGTGATTATGGGTGGACCTATGATGGGAATGGCACAACGTACTCTTGATGTGCCCATTATAAAAGGGACATCAGGTATTCTGGCACTAAGTGAAGCTGATGTTAATATTGGTCCGGAGCGTCCCTGTATCCGTTGTGGGCGTTGTGTAGAGGCCTGTCCAATGGGATTGGTGCCTAGCATGCTGAGTATATTAGCTGAACGCAATGCATATTCAGTAGCTAAGGAAGAATATGATTTATTGGATTGTGTGGAGTGCGGCTCTTGTGTATATGTATGTCCTGCAAAACGTAACATCGTTCATTATATTAAATTGTCCAAAGCGCAAAATGCAGCAATGGCGGCGAAGAAATAAGGAGGTGGCTGTATGAGCATAGAAGCAAAAACAAAAATAGAAATAGATAATTTAATGGTTTCGGCATCACCCCACATCCGGTGTGATGAATCAATTTCAAAGATTATGTGGAGCGTTAACGCAGCGCTAGCGCCTGCAGCACTTTTCTCAATCTTTAATTTCGGAATGCCTGCATTTGTTAATCTAGTTATTTGCATTGTTGCCGCAGTAGTAACCGAATACTTAATTTTAAAATGGCAGAATAAGCCTATGGTTATAGGAGATGGCAGTGCCTTTTTAACAGGTTTGCTGCTTGCAATGAATATTCCTGCAACATTGCCGTGGTATATGCCGCTGACGGGGTCCATTTTTGCTATTGCTGTTGCAAAACACACTATGGGTGGTTTAGGATTTAACATTTTTAATCCTGCTCTTATTGGGCGTGCATTTATTCTTGCATCCTGGCCGATTGCTATGACTACTTGGCCAATCTCACGAGATATGGTTGGTAAAGTGGATGGGCTAACATCAGCCACTCCCTTAGGGATTCTAAAACTGCAAGGGTACGAAAAACTTGTAGCGAGTTTCGGTGATCAAGCTACCATGTACAAGTCTTTGTTTTTAGGTGAGCGCGCTGGTAGTATGGGAGAAACTTCAGCAATTCTTCTCCTTTTAGGTGGAATTTATCTAATCTATAAAGGTTATATCAAATGGCAGGTTCCTATAGTTATGATTGGTACTGTAGGAGCTTTGACTGCTGCATTTGGTGGAGATCCACTTCTTCATATGATGTCTGGAGGTCTTATCTTGGGTGCTTTCTACATGGCGACAGACATGGTAACCATTCCAATTACTACTAAGGGTCAAATTATTTTTGCTATAGGAGCCGGTGCTCTTACTGTCCTAATCCGTTTGCAGGGCGGTTATCCTGAAGGCGTATGTTATGCAATATTATTGATGAACTGCGTCACGCCCCTGATTGACCGTTTAGTAAGACCTGTAAAATATGGTGCAAGGAGGTAAGGCATATGGCACATGATGCACATGAACAAAATGATAGCGTTTTTAAAGTAGGTATCAATCTTACACTTGCCTGTTTGCTTTCAAGCGCAGTAATTGCAGGCACTTATGCCGTAACGGCACCAATTGCTGCTAAGACAAGGATCCAGCTTGATAATCAGGCACGTAAGGCACTCGTTGCTGATGCCCAGGATTTTAAAGCCATTGAAGGTAAAACAGGCTGGTATGCAGCACTAAAAGATGGTAAAGTAATTGCATATGTTGTACCAGCTGAAAGTAAAGGTTATGCTGGCGCTATAAAAATGTTGGCTGCTGTATCTGTTGATGGCAAAATTATCGATTATGCGATTCTAAGTCATAAGGAAACCCCAGGTCTTGGGGATAAAGCTGAAAAGCCAGCCTTTCGTAAGCAATTTGCTGGCAAAGCAGCTGAAAATTTAGAAGTAGTAAAAGTTCCTAGTGATAAAAATATTCAGGCGTTAACTGGAGCAACGATTACTTCTCGTGCTGTGACCAAAGGAATTAAGGAAGCTGTGGAAGAAGTATCTGCTTTTACAGCCGACAAAAAGAAGTGAGGTGCTGAATATGAAGAATTTATGGGACATCTTTTATAAAGGGTTATTTGATCAGAACCCCATATTCCGCCTTGCCTTAAGTTTGTGTCCGGCATTGGCGGTTACTTCCAATGTCTATAACGCATTGGCCATGGGGTTGTCAGTTATGTTTGTTATCACTGCGAATAACGTAGTCGTATCCATTTTTCGTAAATGGGTTAATCCTAAAGTGCGGGTTCCTGTATACATTACGTCCATTGCCACGATTGTTACAGTGCTTATTTTAACATTACAAGCTTACCTTCCAGATATATATAAGGAACTCTATCTTTATTTAAATCTTATTGTTGTGTTTGCAATTATTTTAGCTAGGGCAGAAGTATTTGCAGCTAAGAATCCTGTTTTTCTATCATTTTTGGATGGCTTGGGAATGGGTGCAGGTTTTGCTGGTGCCATGGTATTCATTGCCATCGTCCGTGAACTACTTGGTAATGGTACACTAATGGGCATTCAAGTTTTCGGGGCGTCTTATGACCCCGCGCTCATTATGATTTTGCCACCAGGTGGATTTATTATCATAGGGCTCATGATTGCTAGCTTTAATTTGATTGGTCAACACCAAGATAAATTAAAGGCGGCTAAGCAAGGGAGTGATGCATAATGGAGGAATATTTAAAATTATTTGTAGCTTCGGCAATTACCAATAATATGGTGTTGACTCAGTTTTTAGGCTTATGTATCTTTTTCGGTGTATCGAAGAATCTCAACGCCTCAATTGGTATGGGGATGGCAGTTACGTCAGTTATGACAATAAGTACTTTGCTTGCCTGGGCAGTATATAATTATGTTCTTCACCCCCTTGGGTTAGAAGTACTCATGTTAATAACATTTGTAGTACTGATTGCCGGGCTTGTACAATTACTAGAAATGGTTATTAAAAAGCATGCCCCAGCTTTATATAATATGTGGGGAATCTATCTTGTGTTGATTGCGACTAACTGTGTTGTAATTGCCGTGCCGATTACTAATGCTGAGTCTCATAATGGTTTTATGACAAGTTTCGTACTTGCAATTGGCTCTGGAGTCGGATTTGCTTTGGCTCTAATCTTAATGGCTAGCCTGCGTGAAAAACTACAATATGCAGATGTACCAAAATCCTTGGAAGGACTGGGTATTTCTTTCATTTTGGCAGGAATGTTGGCATTGTCATTCTTTGGTTTTTCGGGAATGATCACACTATAATGATAGAAGGTGATGAAAAATGAGTACACCAATATTGATATTGATCGTATTGACATCTCTGGGGGTATTTTTTGGTTTTCTATTGGCTTATTCAAACAAAAAGTTTTCCATCGAAGTTAATCCGCTCATCCATATCGTAGAGGATGTTTTGCCGAAAGGACAGTGTGGTGCCTGTGGTTATGCTGGTTGTATGGCTTATGCTGAGGCAGTTGTGCTCAATCCTGATGTAGCACCTAATTTGTGTTCACCAGGTAAAGACGCAGTGGCAAAACTTGTTGCTGAACTTACAGGTAAAGCAGCTGCCCCTATGGAACCGCAAATTGCCCAAGTGCAATGTGCAGGTACTCATGATAAGGCTAAAAGATCCTATGCATATACGGGTGTAGAAGATTGCGTTGCTGCCAACTTGCTTTTTGGCGGACCAAAATCTTGTAAATATGGCTGTTTAGGATTAGGCACCTGTGTTAAAAGTTGCCCTTTTGATGCCATGAGTATGAGTCCAGAAGGCTTACCTATTATTGACCCCGAGAAGTGCACTTCCTGTGGTAAATGCGTTAGCGTATGTCCTAAACAAGTTATTTCTCTTATGCCTGTTGGGGCAAGAGTTCGTGTAAATTGCAACTCAAAAGATAAAGGTGCTGTAGCAAAAAAAGCCTGTAGTGTTGCTTGTATTGGCTGTTCCCTTTGTATGCGTCAGTGTCCATATGAAGCGATAAAGATGGTGAATAATTTGGCTATTGTAGATGCTAAGATTTGCGAAGAAAAATGTTCAGATGCTGTATGCTTAAGTAAATGCCCGACAAAGGCGATTCGTCCTTTTGTAACAGGGATTGTGCCTGGTACAGAAAATGAAGCAAGTACGGCTCTTGCTTGTGCATCTTGCGCAAAATAGAGAAAATTGCTAATTAACCGCAGAAGAAAAAATCTTCTGCGGTTTTTTATATGTATCTCATTTGCATGTTAAGGGTTTTTGCGGTAAAATAATCTAGACTAACCGACAAGGCGGTAAAGTAGATAACAAAGGCTGATAAATTATGAATCATACGAGACGCATGGTGCTAATGGCTTTATTTGTGGCTATAGCCAGTGTGCTGCACATTGTAGAATCTTGGATTCCTTTGCCACTTCCCATACCTGGAATTAAATTAGGACTAGCAAATATTGTATCTCTAATTACGATTGCAACTTTTGGTTGGCGTGATGCCATATATGTGGTAGTTATACGAGTTTTTTTAGCATCGTTATTTGGAGGAATTCTTATTGGCCCAGCTTTTGCGATGAGTATGAGTGGTGCTATTGCTAGTACGTTATTGATGGCCTATGCTTATACTGCTTGGCACTCGACTTTTTCTTTTATCGGAATTAGTATCATTGGTGCCGTTATACATGGTGTAGCACAAATTATAATGGCGGCTTTAGTGGTATCTAGCCTTACTTTATTATGGTATTTACCTTATTTAGTATTATTGGCAGTGCCAACAGGCTGGGCGACAGGGATGACTGTGGCTTACTTTTTGGCAAAGGTACCAAGATCTATGCCAAAACCATTACAATAAGTAAATAACTACTATAGCATATGTATTTAGACTGTCTTATAATAGATGCAGGGGGGAATAATATTGCGAGGCGCTAAAAGTAATGGATATGGTATGTTTGTACTATTTTTGCTTACGGGTGCAGTTTTTGGCGGTATTTTGGGAGAAGTTATTTCTCATTCTGATATAGCAGCTGGCTTTGCTCCCTATTTAGTAAAAACATTTCTTGTCTTAGATGTGCCGCCTGTTACGATTAATTTGTATGTCATAAGATTTATGGCTGGCTTTGCTTTGCAGCCTAACTTAATTAGTATTTTAGGTATGGTAGTAGCTTTTTTGCTGTATCGTCGTCTTTGATTTATATCTATGGGAGGTTTTGCTAATGACGATTATTTTGGCATCAGCATCGCCCCGCCGTCGTGATCTGTTAACCCAGGTTGGTTGTGATTTTGTAGTAATGACTAGTGGGGTTGTCGAGGATAATGCGCAAGCTGTGCCCCCTCATGAGTTAGCGGTCTTACAAGCGAAAGAGAAGGCTTTGGATGTATTTTCGAAAGTACAGGCTCATGATGTGGTGATTGGGGCTGATACCATCGTAGTACTGGATGGACAAGTCTATGGTAAGCCTGTGGATAAAAATGATGCAAGACGTATGTTAACTTCCCTAACCGGTAAAGAGCATCAAGTAATTACAGGAATTGCTGTTGTAACGGCAAAGGAAATTTGGAATGATTTCGTTGTTACCAATGTGAAGATTGGGGATATTAAAGCTGAGGAAATTGAAGCATATCTCACAACAGGTGAGCCTATGGATAAAGCAGGTGCATACGCGATTCAAGGTAAGGGTGCGCTTTTTGTGGAGAGCATCAATGGATGTTATGCTAATGTTGTAGGTCTACCATTAAATAAATTATCTGAATTACTTAAAAAGGCTGGTGTCAAGTTATTATGAATGACAATAAGCCGCTTATGATAAAAGAATTGCCTCAAGAGGAAAGACCAAGGGAGAAAATGCTGAAGAAAGGTGTTCAGGCTTTAAGCAATGCAGATTTGTTGGCTATACTGCTTAGGACTGGTACAAAAAATGATTCTGTTTTGCGCGTAGCGGAAAGGCTGTTAAAAAAGTATGAAGAGATAGGTATAACTGCTCTTTCTGGTCTTGGTCCTCAAGAAATAAGTAAAATCAAAGGGATTGGTCCAGTAAAAGCAGTGACACTTGTTGCTGCCATTGAGCTCGGCAAACGCTTAAATGGAGCGGCAGCAGAACTAAGAGCAATCATTCGTTCTCCTCAGGATGCTGTTGATTTATTGATGGCCAGACTACGCTATGAAGCACGAGAGCATTTTATTGTAATTCTCTTGTCCACCAAAAATCATGTGATAGCGATTCCTACTATTTCCATTGGCAGTTTAAATGCATCGATTGTGCATCCCCGTGAATTATTTCGCGAGGCTATTAATCATTCAGCGGCTTCTGTTATTTTGGCACATAATCATCCTAGTGGAGATCCTACTCCTAGCTCGGAAGATGTTAGCCTAACTCGAAAATTAGTTGATGCAGGGAAAATTTTAGAAATTCCTGTCCTTGATCATATAATTATAGGCGATAACAAGTATGTTAGTCTTAAAGAAAAGGGAATAATAGAATGAATTTGTTAAGTAGCAAGATCAATATGTACTTGCTTATTGAAAGGGGCTATATAGTATGAAGAGTTTTTTTGGATCATTTTCCCGAGATATGGGTATAGATCTTGGCACTGCCAATACGTTAGTGCATGTAAAAGGTAAAGGAATTGTACTGAGCGAACCATCAGTGGTAGCGATTCAGCGAGATACTGGGGAGGTATTGGCAGTTGGAGAAGAAGCGAAACAAATGATCGGTCGTACTCCTGGTAATATAGTGGCGATTCGACCACTAAAAGATGGTGTAATTGCAGATTTTGATGTGACTCAGGCTATGTTAAAATATTTTATTCGCAAATCCATCGATTCGAAATCCTTTATTCGCCCTCGTGTAATTGTGGGCGTGCCTTCGGGGGTAACGGAAGTGGAAAAACGTGCGGTAATTGATGCAACGATTCAAGCGGGGGCGAGAGAAGCCTATTTAATTGAAGAACCTATGGCTGCAGCTATTGGAGCTGGTTTACCTGTTCATGAACCCACGGGCAATATGGTGGTTGATATTGGTGGCGGCACCACAGAAGTAGCTGTTATTTCTCTCGGCGGAATTGTTACCAGCCGTTCCATTCGCGTGGGTGGCGATGAGATGGATGAAGCGATTATACAATATATTAAGCGTACTTATAATTTGATGATTGGTGAGCGTACGGCTGAGGAAGTAAAGGTAACGATTGGGGCGGCAATTATTCCTCCTAGTGATCAAACGATGGAAATTAGAGGACGAGACTTAGTAAGTGGTTTACCTAAAACACTTACTATTAAAGCCAGCGAAGTGCAACAAGCTTTGAGTGAGCCTGTAATGAGCATTGTCGAAGCTGTTAAAGTTACGCTGGAGAAAACACCACCAGAGTTGGCTTCTGATATTATGGATCGAGGTATTGTAATGACGGGCGGTGGTTCCTTATTAAAAGGTCTTGATCGGCTTTTAAGTAGAGAAACAGGTATGCCAGTGCATATTTCTGAAGATGCTCTCTTATGTGTATGTATGGGTACTGGGCGAGCCCTGGAAAGTATAGATTTATTAAAACGTGTGCTAATGTCTCCCAAAAAGTTGGGATAGTGGGATAGAGAGGAGATTACACCAGTGCGCTTGTTTCACAGAAAAATGGCCATTTTATTAGTGGCTGTGTTACTCGTCCTTTGGCTGGCTAGCTCTCTCGCCCAGGGTAGATATAAGTTTGCCTTTATGGAGAAAACAATTACTGTTGTGTTGGCGCCTGTTCAATCTGTTGTTAGCAATGTTGGATTTACCTTTCGTAATATTGGCTTATCCACCGGAGAATTGATGACGGCCTATCGTGATAACAAAGCGCTGCGGATAGAAAATGAAAATCTTCGTCAAAGTAATTTAAATGTGACTGAAATTATGGCAGAGAATGCACGCCTTCGAGGCATGTTAGAGTATAAAAAAGGGGCACCACAGTTTGATTTAGTGACAGCAGCAGTAGTGGGGCGTGATCCTGGAAGCTGGACAAGTACGATTATTATTAATCGTGGAACTGCTGATGGTATTGCTAAAGACATGCCTGTAGTTACCCCTCAGGGACTTGTCGGCAGCGTTGTGAGTGTATATGCGAATGTGGCTAAAGTGAATCTGATTCTTGACCCTCGAAGTGCAGTGGGGGCGTTGGTGCAACGTCCAGAGTCGAGAGTAGCAGCTATCGTAGAAGGACATAGCGCTACACCGTTAGCGCCAAGAATGGTAAATATTGCTCGGGATGCTGATGTGATAAAAGGAGATAAGCTTATTACATCAGGATTTGGCGGTATTTATCCTAAAGGGATATTAATTGGTGAAGTAGTAGACTTGGTTAATGAAGAAGGTGGTTTGTTAAAATATGCTGTCTTGAATCCTGCAGTAGATTTTGATAGACTAGAAGAAGTCTCTATTATTTTACGTTCACGTGAGCCGATTCCTACCTTGCCTCTGACAAATCCAATTATATCTCCTGATGCTTCGGGAAAGACACCAGTGCCTGCTCAGGGAGTAAGACAATGAATGTATTAATATGGGGTAGCGTACTTCTAATAACGATTATCATACAGTCTACGCTAATACCTCTTATTTCAATTCGAGGTATTTATCCTGATGTACTGCTGATAATTGTGGTATCCTATGCCCTGCTGTCTGGTAAAGAGAATGGAGTCGGTATGGGCTTTTTTGCAGGATTATTACAAGATTTAGCATCTGGTGGTATTTTTGGAATTGGTACTTTGTCAAAATTAACAACTGGCTATCTCTTTGGATTGGCAGAACGCAAAGTATTTAAGGAACATGTGCTGTTGCCAATATTAGCTACGATTGTTGCAACCATATTCAATGGTTTGGTTGGGATGCTGCTATTATTGATCTTTGGCTACAAGGTTGATCTGATTGCTGCACTAACGCAGAATATAATGCCTCTTATGGGCTATAATTTAATTGTGGCAGTTCCCATACATCATGCTGTATATCGTTTGATTAAATTTACTGCAGAATAAAGCAAAAAATATAAGGTCTATGGCTTTCGTCTGTATCTAAAGGACTTGGCACTAGCCAAGTCCTGTTTTAAGTTTAAAAAATTGGGGGGAGAAAGGAAGATGTCATCATGTTGGTGAAACGATCAAATTACAGGCTGGATGTACTGGCAATTATTATTCTTTTAGTATTTGTAGCTTTGGTTAGTCGTTTAGGATATTTGCAAGTCGTCCAGGGAAAATATTATGGAGAAAAAGCAGATGGTAATCGCATCAGACTTGCTCCTATAATGGCTCCTCGCGGCATGTTTTATGATCGAAATGGCATTCCCCTTGTCTCGAATCGCCCTGGCTTTGCAGTATCATTACTGCCGATTTCCGGGCCCGTTCCTGATGATATTATTGTTAAAGTAGCCAGTATCTTAAATATAACTCCTGATGAAATCAAAAAGAAGTTGAGTCAACATAGTGGCAGATTTGAGCCGATTCGCATTAAATCAGATATTGGTCCAGATATTGTAACAAAGATTGAGGAACGTCGTGCAGAATTGCCAGGGGTAGTAATTGAAATTCAGCCGATTCGCAATTATATTAATAACGAGTTAGCTGCTCACTTATTTGGCTATGTCAGTGAAATTAATGATGTAGAATTGGAAAAGGCACAAGAAAAATCCAATGAGTATAAGAGCGGCGATATTATTGGTAAATTTGGTTTAGAAAAAGTATACGATCGTGAATTGCGTGGAATAGATGGAGGGAATCAGGTTGAGGTGGATGTAACCGGCCGTCCTGTTAATGTATTAGGACGAAAGGAAACTGTGCCAGGGAAGAACCTAACATTAACCATTGATTATAAAATACAAAAAGCAGCTGAAGTAGCAATTGACGAACAACTTACATATTTGCAGACAAAGAGTGAGTTTCGGAATGCAAAAGCAGCAGCGGCTATTGCGATGAATCCAAAAACAGGAGAAATTCTGGCGATGGTAAGTAGGCCCACTTTTAACCCTAATTTATTTTCAGGTGGGATTTCTAGCAAGGATTGGAAAGCGTTAAATGAAAATCCCAATAATCCGATGAATAACAAAGCCATTTCAGGAGAATATCCACCCGGATCTACTTTTAAACTGGTTACAGGTGCCGCAGCCTTGGAACTTGGTAAGGTAACTCCTGAAGAAAAAATCCTAGATACAGGGAAACACTGGATTATTGCCAAAGGAAATGCTGAAGGAGAAGCCTTAGGATGGATTAATTTTAAGGAAGCTCTGACTAAGTCTGATAATGTTTATTTTTATGAAATGGGTAATCGCTTAGGAATTGATAATTTAGAAAAATATGCACGTATGTTTGGTTTAGGAGTCACAACAGGCATTAATTTGCAAGGGGAATCAGAAGGTCTGGTTGCAAATCAGCGTTATAAAGAGAAAGTATATGGTGAGGAATGGTATCTATCAGAAACCTTTGATGCGGCTATTGGTCAAGGTTTTCAACTAACAACTCCCTTGCAGGTTGCTGTCTTAATGAGTGAAATTGCTAATGGTGGTTATCGGTATCGTCCTTATTTAGTCAGTAAGATTAGTTCCAATAAGGGAGAGGTTATCAAGACCTTTGCTCCTGAGGAAGTGGGAAGAATACAATTATCGGATAGAACCCTCACCCTTATTCGAGAGTCACTTCGAGATGTTGCACTTGAAGGCGGTACAGCTGCTCAAGCATTTCGTGATTTTCCCATAGCCATTGCTGGTAAAACGGGTACAGCAGAAAATTCTCATGGCAGTGATCATGGCTGGTTTATCGCTTATGGCCCTTACGAGGATCCTCGAATCGTAGTTGTAGTGATTGTAGAACAGGGGGGATTTGGTGCAGGATCTGCTGCGCCAATTGCCAGAAAGATTATGGAGGCTGCCTTTAATCTGAATCAAGATCCTGCAGCAGCACAGCAGACCCATAAACCTCAGACTGCACTATAAGAAAAGAAGGCTATTTCGTTACCGTTTAAGAAATCGTAACGAAATAGCCCTCTGTTCTTAATAGCCTAGAAAGTATAAGTTTCTTTAAAAGAGAACTTTAAACGCAGAGGACACAAAGATGTACAAAGGGCACACCAGACATGTTTATTCTACAACTTTGTGTTCTTTGTGTCCGCGTAAGCGGCTTTGTGTCTTTGTGTTTCGAAACGGCTATGTATTAAAAGGACGCAAATTACTTTTCCTATGATAGTCGTTTGGTCCCGTATTTTGGATTTAAAAATTAACTTCTTAAATTTGGCAGGATTATTGACGAAAAGCGCGAATTCTAAGTGGCAGATATATGTAACCTGTAAGAAGACTTGGGAGATGGACATGCGAGAATATGTAATATTTAAGGGCAGCAGAAATGGCTTACAATTAGTACTTGATGCATCTGTAGAATTTGAAGTACTTTTAGAAAATTTAGCAGCTAAACTAGAATCGGCAGTTGATTTTTTCTCTCGAGGGACGATGGTGGAAGTGCCAGCCAAGGTACGTAATCTTTCTTTTCAGGAGCAGGAAGAATTAAGTAAGCTGCTGGCTGGTTATGGATTGGTCTTTCGTGAAGTCAATGACCAGTGTGCAGATGATATTGCGATGTTTGAGCCTAAAGAGATAGAACGGCTAGTTGTTGCAAAAACCATACGCAGCGGTCAAGAAATTATTCATCAGGGTGCCGTGGTTATTGATGGTGACGTGAATCCTGGTGCAGAGGTAATAGCCGGCGGAGATATTATTGTAAACGGGACATGTCGCGGTATGGTACATGCAGGGGCTTATGGAGATATAAGGGCTACTATTACAGCCCAGCGTTTATTAGCTTCGCAAATTAGAATTGCTGGACTAATTGCCAGAGCACCGGATCATTTAGACCAGCCTGATCAAGCTGAGGTAGCACTTATCGAAGACGGGATTGTCATTATAAAAACAGTTAGTATGCAAGAAGATGAGATGCAAAAATTACAAGCATAAGTAAAGCAGACTAAAGTCTTTGGCATTGGTCTGTATATAGGAGGATCTATATGGGGGAAGTTATTGTAATAACATCGGGCAAAGGCGGCGTTGGAAAAACTACCACTTCAGCCAATCTGGGGACTGGTTTTGCATTGCAGGGAAAGAAAGTAGTGTTAGTTGATGCAGATATTGGATTACGTAATTTAGATGTAGTGATGGGACTTGAAAATCGAATTGTATATGATTTAGTGGATGTTACAGACGGAAATTGTCGGCTAAAGCAAGCATTGATTCGGGATAAACGTTATGAATCCCTCTATCTTTTACCTGCGGCTCAAACTCGTGATAAAAATGCAGTAACTCCAGAACAAATGAAACAACTATGTGATGAATTAAAACAAGATTTTGATTTTGTGATTATTGACTGTCCTGCAGGTATTGAGCAGGGATTCAAGAACGCAATAGCTGGGGCTGATCGGGCAATTATTGTGACTACGCCTGAGGTATCAGCGGTGCGTGATGCTGATCGTATCATTGGCTTATTAGAGTCAGAGGGGAAACATAACCCTAAACTGATTGTGAATCGTATTCGTCCTCACATGGTTAAAAAAGGTGATATGATGAGTATCGATGATATTATTGAGATCTTAGCCATTGATTTATTAGGCATTATACCAGAGGATGATTATATTGTCGTTTCAACCAATCGAGGAGAGCCAGCAGTTGTCAATCCTATTTCCCAGGCAAGTACAGCGTATAAGAATATTGTTCGACGTTTAATGGGTGAAAATATACCATTAATGATTATTGAAGATAATACTAGCTTTTTTAATAAATTAAAGAAAATATTCAATCTTTAAGGGAGGAATAAAAATGCTTGAATTGATTCAAAAACTTTTTGGCAAAGATTCTAATTCTTCGAAAGATATTGCCAAAGAAAGACTACGATTGGTATTGGTTCATGATAGGGTTAATGTTTCTCCCCAATTGATGGAAACATTAAAAGATGATATGTTTAAAGCCATATCGAATTATATGGATATCAATGAAAAGTGCATGGAAGTGAATCTTACTCATACCGAATCATCCGTCACTCTTGTTGCTAATATTCCTGTGACCAGTATGAAAAGAGGCGCTATGTCAAAGCGATAAGCAGGTAGGGAGCAGCTTATACTTATGAATGAGAGCGGTTTCATCATCGTATAAAAATTACCATCAGGCGCAGTATACTATACTGCGCCTTTTAAGTGGACGAAATTGGGAAATGATATTATAATAAAGAAATGACTTGATATGGAAGGTATGTGTAAGGTATGTTAAATCGGCGTCTATTACGAAATTTAGATTTTGTTACAATTACCACAACGGTGATACTGATTTTGATAAGTTTAGTAATAATTGGCAGCGCTACTCATATCAATACACCCGGTGAAGAACGATATTGGTATGTTGAGCGTCAGGGAACGTTTGCCTTGTTTAATGTGATTTTCATAATTATTCTATTGAATTTTGACTATAAAGTACTGGGTAAATTCGCCAATGGGTTGTATGGTATCAATTTAGTCATGTTATTGGCTGTTATGTTTATAGGTCAATCAGCTCTTGGCGCGCAGCGATGGATACAAATAGGTCCTATTAGCTTGCAGCCTTCAGAGTTCTCCAAATTAATTATGATCATTGCATTAGCGGATATGCTGGACAAAAAAACAGGGAAACTCAATTCATTTAAAGATCTGATACCCATTTTTTTATACGTGGGTGTACCTTTCTTGTTAATTTTAAAGCAGCCTGATCTTGGGACTTCTCTTGTGTTTTTAGCTATTTTATTTGGTATGCTCTTTATTGCAGGGATTAAAAGTAAACATTTGATGGTGATTTTTGGCGCTGGTGCTGCTTTCCTACCTATATTTTGGCATTTCTTAAAGGATTATCAAAAAATGCGATTGTCTGTATTTATGGATCCCAATGTTGATCCATTGGGATCTGGTTATCATATTATACAGTCTAAGATTGCCATTGGGTCAGGAATGCTATTTGGTAAGGGACTCTTTGGCGGCACCCAAAGCCAGTTGAACTTTTTACCAGAAAATCATACAGATTTTATTTTTGCTGTGATTGGTGAGGAACTTGGCTTTATTGGAGCGGTTTTGATTTTATTGCTGTATTTCATTCTTTTATATCGGGGTGTAAAAATTGCTGGTGAAGCAAAAGATAATTTTGGGACTTTACTAGCGACAGGCATTACCTCTATGTTGACTTTCCATGTATTAGTGAATGTAGGGATGACTGCTGGTATTATGCCAGTAACCGGTATCCCCTTGCCCTTAATGAGTTATGGCGTTAGTGCTCTTACTACGAATATGATTAGCATTGGTATATTACTAAATATCTATATGCGTAGACAAAAGATTATGTTTTAAAAATATGCAATGCTTTAAAAACGTAACCATAGATTGTTAGTCTGTCAAAGATTTATATTAAGTCTCAACATGCATAGAAGATGCAAGAGGATGCGCCGCTAGGTGTATCCTCTTTGAAATTCTAAGCATATATTGCATTCCTTTTCTCATATATATTCTATAGTAATAGGTGCTGGTGTGGGGGTGCTATATGGCAAAGCTATGGAATAAGTTAAGAAAGAACCGCTGGGGCGAAACAAGGGAAACGGATTATTCCTGGCAGTATCCAGAGGAAGAGGTGAACTATGATTGGCTTAAAAAAACAATTATAGCAGGCATTTTATTTGCAATTGTATATTGTGCTCATATATCGGAAACGGCGATAGGGAGAATGATGGATGATGGGATTCGTTATACCTTGACGGCGCAAACAGATGTTAATTATGTAGTGGAAAAAATCATTAGTATGGCTCCGGAAAATTTAGATCTCTCAGTACTTAAAAGAGTTCAGACTACAATATCCAAACCTGCAGATCCTTTATTGTATATGCATATGCCTGTTACAGGGAAAATTATAGTGCCATTTGGCTGGGGCATTCATCCTGTGTTAAAACAAGAAAGAATGCATGAAGGAATTGATATGGAAGCTGCTTTAGGAACGAGTGTGCAAGCAGCTGCTCCTGGTAAGGTAAAAATGATTACGGATAGTGCCCAGTTGGGAAAGGTAGTAATCATCGAACATAGTCAGGAGATAGAAACTTTATATGGTCACTTAGGAGAAGTTCTTGTACAGCAAGGGGATGCGATTAGCCAGGGACAGATTATTGCTAAAGTAGGTAAAAGCGGCATGGCAACTGGACCTTTGCTTTATTTTGAGGTGCGGGAAAACGGTAAGGCCATTGATCCTACTACTCGGCTAAAGGGAGAGTTTCCTAAGGGAGAGGAGAAGTGAGTTGATTGCGGGTTGCTAATGTAGCAGGGATAGACTTGATCGTGAGTTATTGGTTTATCGCAATGATCTTATTCTTCTCTTTAGCTGGTATGATGGTGAAAGTACTTCTCGTGTTTAGTGCAGTGCTCTGGCATGAATTAGCTCACGCAGGGGCTGCCATAGCCTTAGGATTTTCAGTGCGTGAAGTTGAGTTGCTGCCCTTTGGTGGTGTGGCACGAATCGAAGGGTTGGGGGCCGCCAGTTCAAAAAGTGAGATGATAATAGCCGCCGCCGGACCAGCAGCAAGTGTGGTTTTGGCGGCTATTGTTTATAGTAGTATGTTTTATTTTAATTTGTGGACTGAAATATGGGATTTTTTTTACAAAGCGAATATCATGCTGGCAATCTTTAATATGATACCAGGTTTACCTCTTGATGGTGGGCGTATTTTTAGAGCATGGCTGGCTTTATATATAGATTATGGAAAGGCTACGGCTATTGCTGCTGGTATCAGTAAATGTGTAAGTATTTCGTTGGTATGTATTGTGATTTTTCAATATGTGCAAGGCAGCACAGTAAATATCTCTTTTTTAGTAGCAGCTATTTTTTTATACACAACCGCAAAGAGTGAATTAAAGGTGGCTGGATTTCGCACTTTGCGCATCATGGCTCAAAAGAAAACCTTACTGCGTTCAAGGGGAATGATGCCAACAACGCATCTTACCGTTATGGAAGGTGTATTGCTTAAGGATATTGTTCGTTTATTTCGTCCTGATCAGTATTATGTGATGCTGGTGGTAAATGATGATTGCAGAGTCTGCGGCACCTTAACGGAGACCGAGGTATGGGAAGGGTTGCCAAAGAATGGTCTACATGCTAGTATTGGTGAGCTGATAGATTCATGAAGCATCTGTAATGAATAAAGCCATCCATAAGATTATTCGTGAATATAGCATTTTTGGCAGGAATTTTTCTTATTATGTAGAACGTAAGGTAGGATATCTGACTAAACTTTGGATATTTTTGGGCAGTATATATATAATCGAGTAAAATAAACAATATACGTTACTCGATTTTTATACAATAATTTTTGAAGCAAAATTTGGAGGTTAGTATTACTTATGATAACTTTAGATCCCGCCATGTTAAATCGGGTCATAAAACCTGCCCGATACACTGGAAATGAATGGAACAGTATAAAGAAAGACCATGATACAGTCTCTGTAACAGTGGCTTTATCCTTACCGGATGTATATGAAGTCGGCATGTCAAATTTGGGATTAAAAATTTTGTATCAAATACTAAATAACAGGGAGGATACTGCTGCAGAGCGGGTATATGCACCTTGGGTTGATATGGAAGCTGAGATGCGGGAGCGTAATATCCCTCTCTATACCTTAGAAAGTTTAAAACCAGTTAGGGAATTTGATATAGTTGGCTTTTCCCTGCAATATGAAATGAGTTATAGCAATGTACTAAATATGTTGGATTTAGCAGGGATTCCTTTGTTTACAGCAGAGCGGGATGAACACATGCCGATTATTATTGGGGGCGGACCTTGTACATTTAATGCAGAACCTGTTGCTGACTTCTTTGACTGTCTTGTTTTAGGAGAGGGCGAAGAAGTAATGGAAGACATTATTGCGGCAGTCTCATCCTGGAAAAAAGCAGGAAAAATAAATGGTAGATCAGGAATTTTAAAAAGCCTAGCTCAGATTGGTGGAGTTTATGTACCTTCGCTTTATGATGTAACGTATCATGAAAATGGTATGGTAGCCGAAGTGCTGCCTAATTGTCTTGAGGCCCCTTTGATTGTGACCAAGCGTGTGGTAAAAGATCTAAATACGGTAGAATACGCTACAAGACCCATTGTGCCTTTTTTGGATATTGTCCATGATCGCATTATGCTGGAATTGTTTCGCGGCTGTACCAGAGGGTGCCGTTTTTGCCAAGCGGGAGTGCTGTATCGTCCAGTACGAGAACGTCGTCCAGAATTGCTCTTGAAAATGGCTAAAGAAATGGTAGAAAGCACAGGATATAATGAAATATCTCTCACTTCCCTCAGTTCAGCAGATTATTCTTGTTTGCCTGATCTTGTTGATTCTTTGATGGGAGAACTAAAAGAGCAGGGCGTGAGTGTGTCTTTGCCATCCCTTAGAATTGATAGTTTTTCCATCGATCTTGCACAAAAAGTGCAGCAGGTGCGAAAAAGTGGCCTGACATTTGCTCCCGAAGCAGGTTCTCAGCGTATGCGGGATGTGATTAATAAAGGGGTAACGCAAAAGAACCTAGAGGATGCTGTAAGTGCCGCTTTTCAGGCGGGATGGTCCACGGTAAAATTATATTTTATGATGGGATTACCGACGGAAACAGATGAGGATGTGCTGGGAATTGCAGATCTGGCTTACAAAGTACTTGATCTATATAAAGAAATAAAAGGACGCAGAGGAGCAAAAGTAACGGTTAGCGTGTCTTGTTTTGTTCCCAAACCTCATACTCCTTTTCAATGGTTTGGTCAAGATCTTGCCAGTGAATTTGAACGCAAGCAGCAATTATTAAAAGCGCGCCTTCGGGATCGAAGTATTACCTTTAATTGGCACGATGCTCGTACCAGTTTCTTAGAAGGAGCCTTTGCCCGTGGGGATAGAAGACTAGGACAAGTATTGCTGAAAGCCTGGCAAAATGGTGCCAGGTTTGACGGATGGTCAGAGTACTTTAAATATGATGTATGGATGGATGCTTTTAAGACTTGTGAAATCGATCCCTATTTTTATGCAACCCGTCATCGGGATTTCGATGAAGTGATGCCATGGGATCATTTGTCTTCGGGAGCGTCAAAAGAATTTTTGCAGCGTGAATATGAGCAGGCTGTAACAGAAGAATTAACAGTTGATTGTAGAAGAGAACACTGTAGTGCTTGTGGTGTATGTCCAGGACTCGGTGTTGAGGTATTAGATTGGGGGAGTCGGGCATAATGGCAAAACTACGTTTAGAGATTACAAAAGGGGAAGAAATACGCTATATTTCTCATCTGGATTATGCCAGTGCTATGGAAAGAGCGATTATACGAGCCAAATTACCCGTAGCCTATTCGGAAGGGTTTAACCCTCATATGAAAATATCCTTTGCTTCTGCTTTAGCTGTAGGGGTAACAAGTCAAGCTGAATATATTGATATTGAATGCAAGGCAGAGATTGATGTAAATCAGGCAGTAGAGCATCTCAAAGCTACATTACCTATGGGAATTCGCATAAAAGGTGCTGCCTACATGCAAGGAAATGTTCCTGCATTAATGGCCATTGTCAACCTAGCTACTTATGAAATAACAGTACCGTTGTTAGCAGAAGATATTGGGATTATCGAGGATAGTATCCGATGGTTCAATGAAGCTGAAGCTGTTTTATATATGAGAGAATCTCCTAAAGGGAAAAAAGAAATAGAAATAAAGCAATATATGGCGAAACCCATTACCCTAACAGCCTTGGAAAAGGCCGTACGTCTTATATTGGAGATCCGAATTACCCCGACGGGCAGCATTAAGCCAGGAGAAGTCTTAGGAGCCTTGGTGGCTATGTTTGATTTACCTGTGGACATTGATAATCTATTGATTCACCGTACTGGACTTTATATTAGTAATGTAAATCGGCAGGTGTCACCTGTAGAGCTGTAAGAAAGAAGAATCAGTAATCTCACAAATTCTTCAAGAGCAGTTGTAAAATGATAAAATAATGTAAAAAATTAAGAAAGGAGGGAATGGGATGGGAAAAATAATTGTGGTGAATATGACACCAGAAGAAACAAGAATGGCAATTCTGGAAGATAAAGAATTGATTGAAGTATCCATAGAACGAACTAAAAGTGGTCACAGTGTTGGCAATATATATAAAGGGAAAACAAAGAATGTACTTCCTGGTATGCAAGCGGCATTTATTGATATTGGGAGAGAAAAAAATGCTTTTTTATATATTGGCGATGCATTGCCTCAGGGGGCTGCTCAGGCGCTTGCTGATACTGCCTTAACTGTGGGCAAAGACGTTATGGTTCAAATTGTAAAGGATGCAATTGGCACTAAAGGACCTCGGGCGACTACACACTTAACCTTGCCAGGACGATATGTCGTATTAATGCCTACCGTCGATTATATTGCGACTTCAAGACGTATAGGGAATGAAGAAGAACGGATACGGCTAAAAAAAATTATTGAGAAAGTGCGGCCGGAAGGTATGGGGGTCATTGTTCGTACCATGTCTGAAGGTAAAAGTGAAGAGGATCTACAAAAAGATATAGAGTATCTTTACAACCTATGGAAGGCACTCGTCGCTAGAAGTAAAAGAGCAGCTGCGCCAATCTTGCTGTATCGTGATGTGGATTTGGTAATTCGTATCGTACGTGATTACTTAGCAGATGATGTAGAAACATTTATTTTGGATAACCAAGATGCCTATGGGCGAGTTTGTGACTTGCTTAACTATATGTCTCCAGAGCTGGTGAGCAGAGTTACCCTCTATCAAGGGAAAGAAGATATTTTTACTCATTTTGGGATTGATGAAGAATTAAAGAAAATTGGCCAGCGTTCTATTTGGCTTGCATGCGGTGGATATATTGTAATTGATAAAACAGAAGCGCTAACGGTTATTGACGTGAATACAGGAAAGTTTGTCGGGTCTACTAATTTATCAGATACCGTTTTTCGAACCAATTTAGAAGCAGCAAGCGAAATTGTTAGACAAATACGTTTGCGAGATATTGGCGGCATTATCATTATTGATTTTATCGATATGGATAAAGAAGAACAGAAACAGGCAGTATTAGCCGCACTAGCAGAAGAATTTAAACGTGATCGTACAAAAACCAATATACTTGGTTTTACTGTCTTGGGCTTAGTACAGATTACACGAAAAAAAGTTCGGCAAAATGTAGAAGGGATGCTTTATAATGAATGTCCATGCTGCGAAGGACGTGGCAGGGTACAGTCCCCTGAAACAGTAATGATTAACATCTGGCGCAAGATGCGCTATATCATGAGTCAACCCAGGCGGCAGGGACGTCTTGTCATTCAAGTGCATCCTCTTGTTGCGGAAATGATTAAAAGTCAAGGCGAGTTAACCCGTATGGAACACGAACTGGCTTGTTCATTACGTATAGAAGCGTTGGCTGAAATGAATCCTGAAATGTTTTCCATCTTGCATGAAAGTGATCCTTTAGGAAAATAATTGACAAAGCCCATTGCATATGCTATTATCATTCAATGTAGGCGATTATGCTTATGTGTGTCCCAAACCGCACGGAGAGGTTCCATAAACTTACTTTGAGATTGCTCAAAAAGCGTCAGGTGCTAGGCGCGACGAGAGGCTGAGTGAAGGCGTACATATTGTACGTTGAACGAAGGTTCGCAGGAAGCAACGACGCAGATGATGCTTTTTCAGCAATCTCAGGTGATACCGTATTCGGCGAGTACTAGAACGAGGGAGGTGTAATAAATAATGTACGCAATTATTCAAACTGGTGGTAAACAATATCGCGTTTCTGAGGGTGAGGTTGTTTTCATTGAGAAAGTTGAAGCTGCAGAAGGCGAAGCAGTAGAATTCGATCGTGTACTTACTGTCGTAACAGAAGGTAATGTAGTGATTGGTCAACCTCTAGTAGCTGGCGCTAAAGTAACTGGTAAAGTTCTTTCTCAAGGTAAAGAAAAGAAGATTTTTGTTTTCAAATATAAAGCAAAATCGAATTACCGTAGACGTCAAGGTCATCGTCAACCGTTCACTAAGGTTGTGATCGAGAAGATTGAAGCATAAGAATGATCAAGATAAAGATTATTCGAAACCCAGAACAAGGTATCGTTGAGTTTCGTGTTACTGGACATGCAAATCAAGGTCCTCATGGGCAGGATATTGTATGTGCTGGTGTATCAGCCTTAACGCAGACTGCTGTGCTGGGATTGGATCGTCACTTAAGAGCCAGAATACATCTGGATATTGCCAGTGGCAATTTAAAGATGTGTTTATTAGATAATCCGGATCGATTAACGAATGCTGTGTTGGAAACGATGCTAATTGGTTTAACCGAGATTGCAAAGGCAAATCCGCAAAGTGTCCGTATCTCTGAACACAGGAGGTGAAGTACAGATGTTTAATTTTAATTTACAGCTATTTGCTCATAAAAAAGGTGTAGGTAGTACTCGTAACGGTCGTGACAGTGAATCCAAGCGTCTTGGCGTTAAACGTCACGCAGGCGAAGTCGTGACTGCTGGCAGCATTTTAGTTCGCCAGAGAGGTACTCATTTCCATACTGGTCAAAATGTTGGCATTGGTAAAGATGATACCTTATATGCAAAAATTGCTGGGCGTGTGGCTTTTGAACGTAAAGGCCGTAACGACCGTCAAGTAAGCGTATATCCTACAGAAGAAGCTATCTAATCATTACACCTGCGGCTATCTTAAAGCCGCAGGTATTATTTTTTTTGAAGTTGTCTTCTTCAAAGTAGTTGCCTTACACACAGCAGACAAAAATATCTATAAAACCACACTGGATTGTTGTATAATAGTATAAAATAGTTTAAGATGGGGCTTACAATAGAAGGGATGATTGAAAATGGAAAATCATGAAGTGTGTGAAGAAATTGTTACTTTATTGAGAAAGCAACGGCATGATTTTGTAAACCATTTGCAAGTTATTCATGCCATGCTGCAGATGGACCGTAGAGAAAAAGCTCTTTTATACATCGAAGAGTGAGCGAAAGATCCTGCCTTAGTATCTGATGCTGTAAAAGCTTATGAAGAACGCTGTGCTTACCTACATAAAACCTGATTTTTCGTGATGGTTACAGCAACTTTTTTGAAGTGGACAAGTTCTACCAAAGTGCTAACACTCTATCTTTGATTCGGTAAAGGTTTTTAATAAGGTTGTTCTCCTTATTAATGCTTCTAAATCTTTGCTTTAAAAGAATAGAGTTGGCGTGTAATTTATTGCATATTGACATATATTACTGATAATAGAGCATGTTGCAAAATATACAGTCTTATGAAAGAGTCTATTTCATAATCTGTAATTTTTGATTTTGTAATTGACTTTGATGATGAATACATAGATAGGTTGATACCTAAAGGGGTTTTAAAAAATGTTTATTGATAGAGCAAGAATTCATGTAGTATCTGGTAATGGCGGTAATGGTATGTCTAGCTGGCGCCGGGAGAAGTTTGTTCCAAAAGGCGGTCCAAGTGGTGGGGATGGTGGTCGAGGGGGAGACGTTATATTAATCGTTGATGCCAATACCAACACCTTGATTGATTTTCGTTATAAACGTAAATTTGTTGCCAATAATGGTGTCAACGGTCAAACGAAAAATATGCATGGTCAGCATGCAGAGCATACCTATATTAAAGTACCACCTGGTACATTGGTAAAAGATGCTGATACAGGAGAAGTAGTAGCTGACTTGACGAAAGTAGGTCAGCAGGCTGTTATAGTAAAAGGCGGTCGTGGTGGTCGAGGTAATGCCAGATTTGTTAATAGTGTTAATAGAGCGCCTACCTTTTCAGAAAATGGTGCACCTGGCGCGGAACGTTTCTTACAGCTAGAACTCAAATTATTAGCAGATGTTGGATTAGTCGGATATCCTAGCGTAGGAAAATCCAGCATTATATCTGTTGTATCTGCCGCTAAGCCTGAGGTAGCAGCATATCATTTCACTACCTTGACGCCGGTACTTGGTGTGGTAAGTCTCGATGAAGGACATAGCTTTGTGCTGGCTGACATCCCAGGTTTGATTGAGGGAGCCAATGAAGGTATTGGTCTTGGACATGATTTTCTTCGTCACATTGAGCGTACCAAGGTTATACTTCATGTTCTGGACGTATCTGGTTTGGAAGGGCGCGATCCCATAGAGGATTACAATAAAATCAATAATGAACTGAAACTATATAATGAGAAATTAGCGACTCGTCCGCAGCTGATTGTTGCTAATAAAATGGATCTGGCGGAAGCCCAAGAGAACTATCCAAGAGTGGCTGAGCATATGAAAAAACTAGGATATGAACTGTATCCTGTTTCAGCAGCCACAGGAGAAGGATTGCCAGAACTTATGCAGCAGACTGCCAAATTATTATTAGAACATGTAGAGGTGCCAGAAGAAGCAGAAGGTACCATTGTATATGAAGCAAAACAAGAAGAAGACTTTACCATCGGCCGTGACACAGATGGTGCGTTCCTAATTCGTGGCAGGGGAATCGAAAGATTAGTTGCGATGACTAATTTTGATAATGATGAAGGTGTACGACGCTTTCAGCAGCTCTTTAAACGTATTGGTATTGAAAGTGCCCTTAAAGAAAAAGGGGTTCAGGAAGGCAATACGGTACGGATTGGCGAAATGGAATTTGAATTTAGAACATAAAGGGGAACAATAAGTGGAAGAAATTACAACATTAACAGGTAAGCAGAAACGATATTTACGATCCTTGGGAAGCACTATGGACCCTGTAGTGCAGATTGGTAAAACAGGAATGTCAGCTAGTTTGCTGGATAGTACGAAAGATGCATTAATCGCGCGTGAATTAATTAAAGTACGTGTGCTCCAAAATTGCAGTGAGGCACCGAAAGAAATAATTGCACAATTGGCAGAAGCAGCAGGGGCTGAATTAGTCCAGATTATTGGGCGCAATGGCCTTTTATATAAACGAAACCGCAATCCAGAAAAAAATCATAAAATAGAATTACCTAGTTAACAACAAAACGTAACCACAAAGGCACAAAAGAACATTCTTTTATGCCTTGGTGGTTCAAATTTTTACATACGGGTGGGAGTGACATGTTTACCAGAGAAAATTTGAAAAGAGCCAAGCGAGTAGTGGTTAAAGTAGGAACCAGTACATTAACACACAGTACTGGTAAATTGAACTTGTGGCGAATTGAAAAATTAGTGAGAGAGTTAGCAGATCTCGCTAATCAAGGAAAAGAAATTATTCTGGTTTCTTCAGGAGCGGTTGGTGCTGGTATGGACGTTTTAAGTCTCAAAGAACGGCCGAAAACGATTCCTGAAAAACAGGCTGCCGCGGCCGTTGGTCAAGGCAGGCTAATGCATACCTATGATAAATTATTTGGTGAGTATGGGCAGGTAGTAGCCCAAGTACTTCTAACTCGTGAAGATTCAGTAAAGCGGACTCGGTATACTAATTCGCGCAATACCTTATTAACACTTTTAAAAATGGGCGTTATTCCAGTTATTAATGAAAATGATGTTGTAGCCATTGATGAATTAAAGATCGGCGACAATGATACATTGTCAGCCATGGTAGCCAGTATTGTGGATGCCGATGTATTAATTATTTTATCGGATATTGAAGGCGTATATACAGATAATCCCCAGACGAACCCAGATGCACAGCTTATTAGTGAAATTGCAGATATTACTCCAGAGATTGAAGCCTTAGCCGGTGGTGCAGGTACGCAGCGAGGAACTGGTGGTATGCATACGAAAATCCAAGCCGGAAAAATTGCTGTTAACTCCGGGGTTACGATGATTATTGCATCAGGATTGCAAGAGGGAATTCTGCGCCAGGTACTAGCAGGGGAAAATGTGGGAACTCTCTTTCTCTCAAAAGAAAATCGTTTGCATGTACGAAAAAAATGGTTAGCCTTTGGTGCACGTATTCAAGGAGTGCTTACTGTGGATAAAGGCTGTGAGCAGGCTCTGTTGTCCGGAGGTTCCAGCCTGCTGGCAGCAGGTATTACTGCAGTCACAGGAGAATTTGAACATGGTAATACAATTAGTGTTGTTGCCTCCGAAGGCAGAGAAATTGCCCGAGGAATAGCCAATTACAGCGGTACAGAAACCAGAAAGATTATGGGACTTCATACCAATGAAATCAATGCTATATTAGGTGCAAAACCCTACGATGAAATTATTCATCGGGATAATATGGTATTATTAATGTAAAGGAGAGAGGTTATATGGATCATCTTACAGAACTGCAAATAAAAGGAAAGAGTGGGAAGCAAGCAGCAAGAAAGCTTGCAACACTATCCACTCTTACCAAAAATCAAGCACTTGAAAAGATGGCAGAGGCCTTAGAAAAAGATTATGCCATTATTTTAACCGCCAATGCTGTAGATATAGAAAATGGCAAAGCGAAAGGCTTATCTCAGGCCTTACTTGACCGTTTACTTTTAACCCAAAGTAGAATTGAATCCATGGCTGATGGCTTGCGACAGGTTACAACGTTACCCGATCCGATTGGTGAATTATTAAGTAGAGACAAACGCCCCAATGGTCTAGAAATCAGCAAAGTGCGAGTACCATTAGGCGTAATTGGAATTATCTATGAAGCTCGTCCTAATGTTACTGTGGATGCAGCAGGGCTTTGTCTAAAAACAGGAAATGCTGTGATTTTGCGCGGGGGATCGGAAGCGATTCATTCTAATAAGGCAATTATTCAAATCATTGCTCAAGCTGCTTATGAGGCAGGAATACCAACAGGGTCCCTTCAATTAGTTGAAACTACGGATCGACAGGCTGTAAATGAGATGTTGAAACTCAATGAGTACCTAGATGTAATTATTCCTCGTGGTGGTGCTGGGCTCATTAAAACTGTAGTAGAAAATAGCATAGTGCCTGTCATTGAAACGGGTACTGGCATCTGCCATACTTTTGTTGATGAATCTGCAGATCTGAAGATGGCAGAGGCCATTGCATTTAATGCTAAGGTTTCTCGCCCAGGTGTATGCAATTCCATGGAAACACTATTGGTACATGAGAAAATAGCAAAGCAGTTTTTGCCAGATATGCTTGATAAATATCAGCAAGCTGGTGTAGAGCTAAGAGGATGTCCCATAACAATTCAGTTTCATCAAGAGGTAAAGCCAGCTACTGATGAGGATTGGGCTACTGAATACTCTGATTTCATCTTATCCATAAAGATAGTAAAAAATCTGGATGAAGCGATAGAACATATTGACAAATACAGTACTCGCCATTCGGAAGCCATTGTTACAAAGACCCCTGAAAATGCCAAGCGCTTTCAGCATGAAGTAGATGCAGCAGCTGTATATGTAAATGCTTCAACTCGTTTCACGGATGGATTTGAATTTGGCTTTGGTGCTGAAATTGGTATTAGCACACAGAAATTGCATGCCCGCGGACCTATGGGCTTACCAGAACTCACTAGCAGCAAATATATTATTTCTGGTAATGGACAAATAAGAGAATAACAAATACGCTAAATGAAAAGAAGTAGAGCCTAAAGATCAGTTACGGACTGATTTTTAGGCTCTTTCTTTATAACAGCAGAAATTATAAATCTTGTAGGGAAATATATGAAGCACAAAGGTCATGAAGATGCACGAAGAACACAGAGGTTTTTAACCCCCTAATTATCTTTTCTCAGCGTTCTCTGTGCCTCTGTGGTTCGGTTCACTTTATATGTTTTAAGAACGGCAGCGTTTTTCTTATATGGACTCTCACCAAAGTTATGATGATGACATATATTATAATACATATTTGGCAAAGCCTTATTGCTAGGTGCGGAGTTATGGGGATCATCAAATAAGTACAAAGGAGTTGATATTTATGATTATGAATGGTGAGCCTATGCACTCATTCGATATACAGCAGCTTAAATGGGCTCTACGCAGAGGAAAAATGGATGTATGGGAAAATGAAACTACTCCCGTTGAGAGCCAGCCTACTCCTGTTGCCGAAACTGTTAACGGTACTGGGGAAAATCCTCCTGTATGTACAACGGTTTTAGATCAGATTACTACTATGGAGAAAATGATGAATCAGCAGATCGCATTATTTAGAAATGAATTTGCCGTTTTTATTCAAGCACAAGTGAATCAAGAAAAAGCGTTACGTCTTTCAGAAACAGAATGGCAAAAAAGACTTGTAGAACATGAAAGTAAAATGCTAGCTGAAATGTGGGAGATGAGGCAGAGTATTATTGGAGAATTTACAACCTATTTTCAACTAATAGCAGAACAATTACAGACTAGGGATCATTTAATACATAAGGAAATATCTTTGCTTAAAGAACAGTTGATTGAGATGCATCAATACCAAGAATACCACAAAGAAGAAGATCTAGCATTGGCAAAGGAGTGGAATCAAAAGATTGAAGCATGCCAAATACAGTTAATTGATTGTATGCAGCATATACAAAGAGTATTAGAAGAAATAAATGTTGGTAGCATTGAAAAGCTGAAGCAAGAAGATTTTTTCCTTAATGAAATTGCACTTGTAAAAAGTGAATTAGCAACTTTACAGCAAGCTTATCAAGGTAAGGATGATAGGTCGATAATTGTAGATATTGAAACTTGCAATCCTGTAACAGAGGAAACGGAGCAAATCAAGGCAGATGCTCAGCAAGAGCTCAAAAGGCAAGAAGATATGATTATAAAGAAAAAAAGAAGGCATCGGAGAGGATAAAATTTATGGGAAAAGTGGCATTGATTACAGGCATAACAGGCCAAGATGGTGGCTATCTGGCTGAGTTCCTACTAGAGAAAGGCTATATTGTTCATGGTATAAAACGGCGTAGCTCGTTATTGAATACGGCTCGCATTAATCATTTATACCAGGATTCTCATGAGAAACATGTAAAGTTTTTTTTGCATTATGGTGATATGACAGATGCGACAAATTTGATTCGTATTATTCAGGAAGTACAGCCTGATGAGATCTATAATCTAGCCGCACAAAGTCATGTGCAGGTTTCTTTTGACACTCCAGAATATACTGCTAATGCAGATGCGTTAGGTACACTAAGGTTATTAGAAGCCTTACGTATATTGAATATGGTAGGTCGAGTTAAGCTTTATCAAGCTGCGACCAGTGAGCTATTTGGGAAAGTACAGGAAACACCTCAGAAAGAGACGACTCCCTTTTATCCTCGGAGCCCCTATGCTGTTGCCAAATTATACGCCTATTGGATTGTTGTAAATTATCGGGAAGCTTATAATATGTTTGCTTGCAATGGGATTCTGTTTAATCATGAATCACCAATGCGCGGTGAAACTTTCGTCACTCGTAAAATCACGAGAGCCGTAGCTCAGCATAAGTTAGAAGTAGGCAATATATTATATTTAGGAAACTTGGATGCAAAAAGGGATTGGGGTTTCGCTGGTGATTATGTAAAAGCGATGTGGCTTATGCTGCAGCAAGAAAAGGCAGAAGATTACATCATTGCGACGGGAGAGACGCATTCGGTACGTGAATTTGTGGAACTAGCCTTTCGTGCTATTGGAGTGAATATTGAATGGCAAGGAGCAGGTATAGAAGAAAAAGGCATAGATGCAGCGAATGGAAAGACTTTGATTGAGGTAGATGCTCGTTACTTTCGTCCAACAGAAGTCGATTTGTTATTAGGTGATGCCACGAAAGCCAAAGAAAAATTAAGATGGACTCCAGAAGTTAGTTTGATTGAAATGGTAGATATGATGGTAACGCAAGATATCAAATGGATGGAACGTGAATTATTATGCCAAAAATATGGCTTTAGCACTGAAAGTATACGGAAAGCAAAAGAATAAAAATAAAGCTCTTTTACTAGAAAATCTCTAAAGAAAATTTTCCCCATATAATTACATGTGGAGGCAGACTATGGATAAACATGCCAAAATCTATATTGCCGGCCATGGAGGTTTAGTCGGATCAGCAATTCTAGGCAAATTAAAGAAGCATTTCTATAAGAATATTATATTTCGTACTAGCAAGGAGCTAGACTTGCGCAATCAAGAAGCTGTGGCTACTTTTTTTGCCATTGAGCAGCCAGAGTATGTATTTATGGCTGCTGCAAAAGTAGGAGGGATATTGGCGAATGACACTTATCCAGCTACTTTTATCTACGATAATGTAATGATGCAAGCCAATATTATTAATGCTGCTTATCAAAATAAGGTCAAAAAGTTATTATTTCTGGGAAGCTCTTGTATTTATCCCAAATTAGCTCCTCAACCGATAAAAGAAGAATATTTGCTAACGGGTGAGTTAGAAGCTACCAATGCACCTTACGCAATTGCTAAAATTGCAGGAATAACAATGTGCCAAGCGTATAATGAGCAATATGGAACAACTTTTATTTCTGTTATGCCGACGAATCTATACGGACCTAATGATAATTTTGATTTAACATCATCTCATGTACTACCAGCGCTTATTAGAAAGTTTCATGAAGCAAAAATGAATCATCTATCCAATGTCGAAATCTGGGGTACAGGCAAGCCACGGCGGGAATTTTTGCATGTAGATGATTTAGCTGATGCATGTCTGTTTTTAATGAATCAATATCAAGATAACCAGCCGCTAAATATCGGAGTAGGTAAAGATATTTCTATTGCTGAATTGGCAACCCTAATTGCTGCAGTTGTGGGGTATTCAGGTAACATTATGTATAACACCGCGATGCCTGACGGAACTCCTCGTAAGTTATTGGACGTATCAAAATTAGCAGATCTTGGTTGGCGTCCATCAATAGAATTAGAGGATGGTATACGCCGCACATATCAATGGTATTTAAAGAACTTAGTAATTTGATGATAGCAAGTTTACAGATAGTGCCGCATTAACAGAGTTTGTGTGACAATAAGCAAGATATATTCGGATAATATTAGGGGGAACTACATGTCTATTCCAATTGTTTTTATGCATTATGGCGATAGTGAATATCTGCAGTATAGTTTACTACAAGCAAAAAAATCGAATAAAGATAGCGATATTATATTAATTGGTGATGACAGCAATAACAAATATCCTTTTGTTAAACACGCTAATATAAATGATAGTCAATCTGGACAAGATTTTGCGAAAATTTATCAGCATATGAGCTTTAATTACTACGCATATGAACTATTTTGCATTCAGAGATGGTTTATGTTAAGAGATTTTATGGCTAAGCATCAGATATCCCGGTGTTATCATCAAGACTCTGATGTAATGCTGTATGAGGATATTTCAACGGAAAATGTCGCAAATTACGATTTTGCTTTCTGTGGCGGGATTTCAGGTGGGATTGCCTTTATCAACAATTTCGAAGCGTTAGATGGTTTTTGTAAATTCATTACTGCATTTTACACGGAGGAACCTCTTATGGAGGAACTAAAAAAAATATATCAAATGGTTATAAAACAAGTACCAAATGCTGGTATTTCTGACATGATATTTATTAACCTATATTGTAATACGAGACAGCATCCAGAAAAAATTTTTGATTTGTCAATTATTGAAAACAATGCTGTGTTTGATTTGAATGTAAATTTAACAAATGAATATGAACAATGGCAAGGCCGAAAAAAGATATATTTTACGACAAAGGGAGTATTATGCAAAAATTTAGTATTAAATACGTTTATCAAATTTAAAGCGCTTCATTTTCAGGGAGAGGCAAAAATGTTTATGAAATACTTTGTGCAAAAAACACCTGAGGAGTGTATTATACCCGTAACTTTTGATTATTCGTCCTGCCAATGGCAGGAGGTTCATAATTTATAATTCAATTAATTTTAGAAAAGAGAGGTGTTTTTTTGATGAAATCAGCAGTTGCTATTCAGTATGATGATGAGGAGCTAACTGGAAATATAAAAATAGTTTTAAAAAATATTCCCGAAATAACCATTGTTGATAACAGTAATTGTGAAAAAATTGCTCTGGGGGAATGTGGTAAGAAGATAAGATGGTTAAGTAATAAAATAATACGGGATTTTCCTGAGGAAAAGCATATTGGATTGATTTTTAAAACTTCCGAGGAATTAATATTACATTGGTTTGCGGTTTTGGACGCGGGGAAAGAGCCACTTATCATGCAATATCCAACTAAAAAGCAAAGTATGATTTATTGGCATAACTCCGTTAGTCACACCATTTCTTCTAGTAATATTCAGGGCGTAATATGCGAAGCAGGTATTAAATCATTGGGTATTGAAAAATTAGTAAGAACTATTTTCTTTGAAGAAGAAATTCTCGAGGCAGATACCAGCTGTGATGAAATTATTAATGGTACGTTTATTCAGTTATCATCAGGTACTACTGGTTTTCGCAAGGGTATGAAATTTACTTTCAAAGAATTATATAGTTATATACAAAATTATAATGAAGTAATGGATATGAAGGAAACGGATTGCATCGTATCTTGGTTACCTTTGTATCATGATATGGGATTTATTGCTTGCTTTACGATGCCGATTTTTTTAGGTATAAAACTAGTTTTAATTGATCCGATTGTTTGGGTTACTAATCGCTCTATATTATTTAAAACAATCGCTGATTATAAAGGTACACTTTGTTTTATGCCTAACTTTGGCTTTGAAGTTATGAGTAAGGAAAACTTAGATGTTCCAATTACCACAATGAGAAAATGGGTTTCTGGTGGAGAGCCTGTTAAAAAAGATACGATGGTACGCTTTTGTGAGCATTTAGGTACTAACTTGCAATCGATATCCGTAGTTTATGGATTCGCTGAAACGATTATGGCGATATCCCAAAGCAATGGTATAAAAAGCCATGAAAAAGATGGTAGAGACGTTGTAAGTTGTGGGACGATTATTCCAGGTACTTTTATCAAAATAATTGATAATCAGATATTCGCCAAAAGTGGCTATTCTATACAGTGCTATCTAGATCAAATTAGTATAGTAGATGAGGACGGGTATATTGCTACTGGGGATATTGGATTTATGGAGAACGGAGAACTATATGTGGAAGGGCGCAAACATGATATTATGATTCAGGCAGGACAAAAGTTTATGCTCAATGAAATGGATACGATTCTCGCCCAAGTTGCTCCAGAGTGGGCAGGCCGAGGTGTATGTTTAGCCAAAGATGATGAAGGAACTGGAACCCAGACACTTCTAATTCTTTTAGAAAGAGCAGATATCATTGATAGCGAGCAGTATAGGGAATTGGCAAGTCGTTTAAGTCAATCATTGCCAGTGGAACATTTTGAATTATATTTTGTTCCTGACCAATTTTTAACGAAAACTTCATCAGGTAAAATTAATCGCAAAAAAACATATGAGGATTATCAGAAATTTAAAAATTGGGAGAATCTTAATAAAAGTATTGACGTGCATATGCACGATGAAATCAAGCGACATTTTCAAGGAATACCTTTTGATTTACCAATAGCAGAGGCTTTAGATTCATTAGGTCTTATCATTTTAGACAGTATCGTGAAAAAAGGCAATATTAAGATCAATAAGTCTATGACATTAAATGAGGTTATTGAAATGTGTATGCAAAAAAACAGGAATAAGGTTCTTTTACGTTCAGACGCAAGTAAGGTGATATCCCTTGTCTCGATGATGGATTATTCTATTATTCCTCGCTTGACTGAAGAAGATATGAGATTTATTTCAAACGCAGTGGGTATGCAGGTAGAATTTGAGCATGTTTGCATGCCGCCGGCGCCTATTGTTGCACAGGATTTAATATTTTGCGATTTTTTCCTCTGTCGTAATTATGATGAACGATATTCTTATTATTATGAGTGTGTACAAAAAATTAAGGGAGCTAGCTTGCTTCTTATGGATGATCATGCAGAATTTGCTGTAGGAGGTGCAAGCGCATTTCCTATTATGGATACAAAGTTTAAGAGAAGTGCTGTCAGTGATTATGTAGTATATCGATGGCAAAAATATGCAAAAAATCATCATTTACTACCTGTGGGGGATGTTATTCATGGTTCGTCTCTTTCACCTGCAATGCATTTGGATGCAATAAAGAAAATCTCGGATTATTTAAATGTACCCATTTTTAAAGTAGCGGTATGTGAAAAATACAATCAGCATACTGCTGACTGGGAATATAAGGGCTATAAATATAATTTTAATATTATATTTGAGGGTAAACCAGACTATAGTAATCATGATGATATAGTTGCTGCTTTGTGTAATTTTATAAATCAAAACAAACACAGGATAAAAACTAAGGATGTTGTTAGCGTAAATAACAGCCCTGATTATAACGATTTGTGGCATTTTTGCTCTTATGCTGTCAATCCGCTATTTCTTGATCAAGTTATAAATCGCTTTAATAGCTTCATTATTCACGGATTTCCTTGCAGTTTGCAGTATTTACAAAGGAAATTAGAAGAACAAGGCAAGAAATTCTGTTTTGTTCCTGCTTTAAATGCTAGTGGTGGTTTTGATCCTGCATTAGAAGAAAATTATGAGTGTATATTGCAAACAGGAAGTTGGGGAACACCTAAGACATCGTTACCTGTATTGTCACTTATGGCAGCTGGTGGACCATTGTTCGCTAATTTACCTCCTGATTTTAAGATAGACCAAAAGATACTAGATTTTTCATTTATTTCTCTTCCTGAGGATATTAAGAACTATTTAAAAAATAAGTAAAGTAAAACCCCGCTGAAGCGGGGTTTTACTTTACTTATTTTAATAGGTTTATATCATTTAGTAACATTTCTTCGATAATTGTTGAAAATTTCGTTTTAGGCTGCCAGCCTAAATCGTTATAAATATTGGAGGCGTCACCTAAAAGAGGAATTTGTTCTCCAGGTCTGAAAAAGTTGCTGTCGATTTCTATATATTTTGTATAGTCAAGATCTACCAATGAAAATGCAAGATCCAATAAATCACGAACTGTATGAGGAATACCAGTGGCAATTATATAATCTCTAGGCCCATAGGGGTTATTTAGCATCAGCCACATGGCTTCCACGTATTCAGGGGCGTATCCCCAATCTCTGATGGCATCAATATTGCCCATTTGAATTCTGTCTTCACGGTTCAAGTAGATCTTAGCAGCTCCTGACGTAATTTTTCGTGAGACAAAGGCATGATTGCGGCGGGGTGATTCATGGTTATAGCAAAATCCAGTACAGGCATATAAGCCATGATGTTCACGATAGTTCTTTACCACATAATGACTGGCTAACTTTGAAATTCCATATATGGAGCGAGGATTAAATCTTGTTGTTTCCTGTTGTGGTACAACATCAGTGTTACCAAATATTTCACTTGAACCTGCAAAATAAAATTTACACTGTGGTACCAATTCTTTGATACTAGAAAGAAAAAAATGTGTTGGATTTAAATTGGTTTCAAGAATAGAAGCTTCATCTTCAAAAGAATAGCTAACAAAGCTGGCTGCGGCTAAATGATAACATTCATCGGGCTTTATGGCATCAATAAGTTTGTAAATTGATAAATGATTATTTAAAGAACATACATGCAGCTTTAATTGGTTAAAATCATTTTTTAAGAAGGAGAGCTTTTGCTGGTTTTGAATACTTGAAGGTCTAATTACTCCATGAACTTCATATCCTTTTTTGAGTAATAGTTCAGCTAAATAGGAACCATCTTGCCCATTAATCCCAGTAACAAGAGCTTTTCTCATTATTATCCCACCAGTTTTAAATAAAATTAATTTTTGCAGATGAATTTTCAATGAAATTAAGAACAGTTTGTTGCAAGTTCCCAATATGAATATCGCTTGGTAGCGGACCAAGAGATAAGTGTGTTGCTATTTGCATAGCAAGGTTCTTATAGATAGCCATTGAGTAGTTAGTAGGGTGCAATATATGATAACAGATTGGAGTTACTACTTTTTTGACAGGTACTTTGGATAAGATTGGTACTAGTGGTACCCAATAGTCCCACCACGGTAAACCGATGCATAAATTTGTAGGTGGATACATCTTAATAAGATCCCTGTCGAAAAAGAAGTAGTCGAATCCATTGTAGAAATTTCCATTCAGGTTATCTAGAGACGTAACATCTACTCTAGAACCAAAAACCATTGAGTTCATTGCTTGCGTATACATGAATAGCGGAAGATTCGCTTTTCCGAAATAAATGTCTGAATTGACAATACCGCAAATTTTACAATCTTGGGCAGTAAAATAAGAGAGAATATTATCAACATAGATATAAGGTTTTCCATATTGTGCTCTGGCATCTCTATTTGCTGGCACAAATTCAATATAAGGAAAATGATGTTTTACCAAATTCATTTCATCTAGAGTATTAATTGAGACTACTTTAAAACCACAATGAAGCCAGCTTTCAATGCATCTCTTTTGTGTTCCAATATCCTTCGTTGCCGCTATGGAGGTAGCAATGGTTATTTGTGTAGTTGATCTATGATGAAAATTTGGGGCTCGACTAGGTGAATTGAAGATGTGTTGAGCATCTTCTACAAGTTCAGATAACTGGTAATTAAAATTCTCTATTTTCTCCTTGTAGAACATCTGGGCTTTTATTTCCTCTGAGCTGCTGGGACCAGGAGTGGATACTGGCAGTAAATCGGAGATTTTTCTGGCTAAATCAATTGCATCAGCGCGCGCAAAATAGATTCCAAAGTTTTGCTCCTGATGTATGGCTAGGTCTGAGAGGATAATCTTTTTGCCTAATAGCTGACATTCTTGTGCAGTTAGGTTTAAACCTTCAAATAGGGATGGATGAACGACAAAGAGGCTGCGACGCATTAGCTGTATTTGATCCTGACGTGGTATCAATCCAAGAATATGAATAAGGTCAGCTATATTTAGATCACTAATGTATTTTTGTAGTCCAATAAAATAATCAGGGTTACGATAATCAAATGTTGAACCAGTACATACAAGATGTACATCTTGGCCTGATTGACGCAAAATAGCTATGGCTTTAAATAGCGTTGCATGATTTTTATGAATCCAAAACTGATTTGAACATAAGATAAATTTATCAGGCAGATTATATTTAAATTGAGTTTGATAGGCATCCCCGGTGAACCATTCTTGTTTGGGGTGTACGGGAATGGGTAATACTTTCGCTTTAGCAGTAGAAGAAGGATAAAACTGTAAAAAATCTTTTTTTACATCGTTGCTGGTGAAAATGACCAGAGGTGTATTATCAGCAATTTTTTTAAATTTAGCGTTGCGGTTTTGAATATCCGCAGGTGTAAAAAGCTGGGGAAGATAATGGTGCTGAAAATCAGGTATCCATGGAATGCCGGGTTTGCCGAGATATAGATCTGAATTGATTGGCAACAGTATATCTATATTTTGGAATAAGTCATTAATGGAAGCATAATGGGCAAATGGATATTGAATCAACATTTGTGCAGTGGTTAAGTTCTCGCCCACAAAGATTAGACCGTCGGTTAGCGGGATAAGGTGTTCATGTAAAGGCAGAAGGTCATAAGAAGCCAAGTACGGCAAATTCTCATCTGTAATAACTAGGAATAGTTTGGGACGCTCTTCTTTGGGGATTTGTATGACAGAATGGATAATGGAATCTACTATTGTAACACCTGCATACCAGTATTTACTTCCGATAAGAGGTAGTCCTATACGTGTATTTTTAAGCATATAATCTCCTCTTTATAAATAAATTTGTATAACTTTATTTTAGTATATTAATAATCTTGCATTTTGGTGCTTATATGTAACATGTATATGTATATGAATTATGGAAGATAAATTGTTACCTTAGATTGTATAGATGGTATAAATTGTTGAAGTAGGAGGGAAGTCATGATTCAGAAGATAACGATTGCTACGTCATTAGCACCAGGTAAAGAGATTGATATCCAAAGAGAAGCTGTTTGTAGTTGGCAAAAAATTGGATTCACAGTGATATCAGTGAATTGCGAAGAGGAAATCACCATATTAAAACCTCAATTTCCTACAATTGAATTTGTTCGAGTTTTAAAAGATGCCAGAAAACAATATGGTAAGCCTTATGTTTATTTTGATGACATAATGACCGTTTTATTGAAACAGGACTGTAAGGTTTGTGGAATTGTCAATTCAGATATTCAATTAGTGAAAGCAGAGTTATATTCTTTACTTTTAAAAGAGGCTGTAGGTTCTTTGATTTATGGGTCTCGTACGGATGTGGAAAACCTTACGTGTACAGGAGGTGAAGTAGTGGAAGAAGGGTTTGATTATTTTTTCTTTGATAAGTCGGTTATTGCAACTTACCCCCCATCTGCATTTTGTCTTGGTCTGCCATGTTGGGATTATTGGGCAATACTGGCGCCTTTATTTTCAGGTATACCTGTAAATAAAGTTATGACACCTCATGCTTACCACATAAAGCATAAGGTTAATTGGAATAATGAAATCTCTAATCAATTATTCCATTATTTATTATTGCGACATATTAGGCCACTTTCTATTGAGGCTGCTTCACCTTACTATATACTGGAATTTATCGAACGATACTCGAGGAAATTAACATTATATGATGAGAATTATGATAAAGAAACAAGACAAAAATTGGTATCCCAGATTAAAGACGTAATCATCAAAGGTGAGATACAAGGAAGAATTATTGATAAATTACTGTTTTTCAAGATGATGTAGTATCATTTTTTAGAATTGATAGGAATAAGTTAGATTAATGGAATAAGACAATGAGGTGGTTGTATGAAGGATTTTGTGTGTACTACCCCCATAGCGTTGATTATATTTAATCGTCCTGACCTTACACAGCGAGTTTTTGCAGAAATTCGTAAAGTGAGACCCGAAAAATTATTAGTAATTGCCGATGCCCCTAGGCCAAATAGAGAGGATGACATAGAAAATTGTGCTTTAGTCCGTAATGTGATTGAGACCATTGATTGGGATTGTGAAGTTATAAAAAACTACTCTCCCATACATTTAGGCTGTGGGAGACGTCCAGCTACTGGAATTGATTGGATTTTCAGCTTAGTAGAAGAAGCAATTATATTAGAAGATGATTGTTTGCCTCATCTAACATTTTTTCCATATTGTCAGGAACTCTTGAAAAAATATTCTGATGATAGACGTATTATGAGCATTTCAGGGAATAACTTTCAGTATGGTAGACGACGAACAGCAGATAGCTATTATTTTTCTCGCTATACACAGACATGTGGTTGGGCAACATGGAAAAGAGCCTGGCAGTATTATGACTTTGATATGAAAATTTGGCCGGAAGTTCGCAATGGACAATGGTTATTTGATATTTTTGGTAGTATGCAGGTGGTTGCCCATAATCATCAGCCTCAATTTGAAGTGATTGGCGGAGTGAAGATTGCCCAGTATTGGCACCGTATGTTTGAGGCTGCTTATCAAAAAAAAATAGATGCTTGGGATTTTCAATTTGCCTTTGCTTCTTTTTTGCAAAGTGGTTTGCATATCTTACCTAATCAGAATTTGATATCCAATATAGGCTATGGTCCAGAAGGGACCCATACTAAAAACATGGAAAGTCCTCTTGCTAATATTCCTGTAGAAGCCATGGGCTTTCCTTTAAGGCATCCTCCATTTATCATTCGTGATGCTTGGGCCGATGCTTTTTTACAGGCCCATAACTTTTCCTACTGATGTTTTGAATAGGGAGATGAGAAGTAGTGCGTGTAGTACATATCAATCTTTTTGATAAACATGGAGGAGCAGCAAGGATTTCCTGGACTCTTATGAACTATCTGACAGAAATGGGGCATGAGGCTACTACTTTTGCTCACCACACAGTGTCCCAGGATGATCGAGTGATTCAAATACCCTTTTTACAGACTGCATGGCAAAAGAAACTGCTAGATCAGCAAGGTCAAGAGGGCTTGTTTGATCTATATTCTGCAGCATTGTTAAGAGTATTAAATCATCCTTTGTTTGAGCAGGCTGACTTGGTTCATTTACATTGTATTAATGGAAATTATTTTTCTTTTTTGCTGCTGCCCTTTTTGGCCTCTAAGCCCTTAATCTGGACGTTGCATGATCCTCTAGCCTTTACAGCAAATTGTTTATCTACCGATGTTTGTAATGGCTGGAAAAACGATTGGTGTGCAGCATGTCCTCAAGATGCAGAAAATAAGAGCGGATTGCAGCGTGAAGTGGTACAGCTTATTAAAAGTTTAATGTATAAAGTTACTAATTTTACAGCTGTATGTCCTTCTGCATGGTTAGCCCGGCAGGCGAAAGAAAGCATCCTGCAAGAGAAAGATATTCGGCTGATTTATAATGGCGTTGACATAGATACTTTTCATCCTGGCAATAAGGAAGAGCTGCGCTTAAAATTAGGGTTGCCTATCAATAAAAAAATTATCTTATTTGCCGCTCATGGTGGTTTGAATCACTCCTATAAGGGAGGAAATTATTTATGTGAAGCTTTATTAGAACTACATAAGCAGTATCCAGATATTATCTTACTTACTATAGGATCATACAGTGTATCTGTTTTAGATGACTTTCCTATCCTTCATATTGACATCCCTTTTATTGATAATCAACAGCATTTGGCGGAATACTATGCTGCCGTTGACCTCTATGTTTCTCCCACACTATCGGAAGTGTTTGGTCTTACTATTTGTGAAGCTATGGCATCCGGCACGCCAGTTGTTGCTTTTGCTGTAGGAGGAATTCCTGAACTGGTAGTTCATAAAGAAAATGGTTATCTGGTGGAGCGGGGAAATATAGGAGAGCTTATTCATGGCATGTCTTATTTCTTGGGAGATGAGGAAATTAGACAACGAGCTGGTAAAGCTGCACGCCTGCGAGTGGAAGAAAAATTTAGTGATAAACGTATGGTAGAGGAGTATATAAGCTTATATGAAGAAATATTGAAAAAAAGTGAGCCCATTACAGGTGACAATAAAGATTGGAATCCTTATAATGAGGAGATTGTTCAACTAATAGAGTGTTGTAAAATTAAAGGTTGGAGTTTTGTTTGGAAAGCGTTTCATCATAAGTATTCTAATTTTAAGGTGGAACAGAGTAGAGAAAAACTGCAATTTGTGGATCAGTTTTGTAATCATTGTCTTAAAAGAATCAATCCTATTTCAGAAAGCCATGTTTTATGGGACGTGATTGCCCAGTGGCAGAGTTACCGTCCAATACCAGAAAATGGCAATGATTTACGACCAAAAGAAATGGAAGCTCTTTATGACTTTATTAAGACGCTGCGTGAATGTCTAACTGCGTACTTTAGTAAAGTACCCGAAGGTACGTCCATTCAGCTCAAGGAGGATCAGCAGCAACGACTTTATATGCTTTGGCAGCAGGTATTTTTAAATGACTTTTTATCTTTGCCTGTGCAAGAAAAAAATAGTCTTACACTCATGGATTCTGCTGGTTTTAAAGAATTTCTCTTAGTCAGTATGTATCGACCAATGGATGCAGAGCAATTTAATATCGATATTGTTCAATTGTGGCAGGAAGAGGCGATTCCTGAGTATTATAAGGTACTTATCACGTTTTGGCTGCTGCATGTTCCTTATTACAATCTTGAGGGAAGGCATCGAGATAAAATTCTAAAATATGCTTCTGATTTATTTTCCATGCATATTCCAACAAGTACATTTATTCCTTTGGTAAATGAATGTACCAAAGTTCTTTGGCGTATTTCTTATATTGGTGGTAATAATCTACCCGCGTTAGCTGGATTTGGCGATTTTATTGCTGCTCACATGGAGCAGTATGTTTCACGAAATAAAAAAGTGAATGCTGGTTTTAAGAAAACCAGCAAAAAGAAAAAATTACGCATCGGTTATATTTCACGATTATTTTACGAGCAGGCTGTTAGTTACTATATGGTAAATCGAGTGATCCATCATAATAAGGATAACTTTGAAGTATACACCTTTGCTTTAGGCAAAGCTTATGATGAAATGACCAGTATTTTTGAGAAGCATAGTAGCCGTTTTAAACATTTTAAAGATATTGATGCGATTGAAGATGTTTATCGTGTTATACAAAATATTATTGATAGTAAGCTTGATCTATTAATCTATACGGATATTGGCATGGACCCTTTGACTTATATGCTGGCGGGACTTCGCTTAGTGCCAATTCAATGTGTATTAGTAGGTCATGGCACAACCACTGGATTGCCGACTATTGATTATTATATTAGCGGTGATTTTGAGCCGCCTGATGCCAGCTCTCATTATCGAGAAAAATTAATAAGACTGCCTAACCTGGGAGCAGCTCAGTTTCCGCCACCTTTTGCAGATTCTATTCCCGTCACCCGTAAAGATTGGAAAATACCTGAGGAGGCTGTGGTTTTTGTCTCTTGTGCAAATGGTATCAAGCATGGTCCAGCGCGCGACACTTTGTTGGTGGAAATTCTAAAGCGTATTCCTAATGCCTGTATATTGCTTAAGCCATGCCATTCAACTAATCTTGATAATCAGTTGGGAGAACGAATCAGGCAGGCTGCAAAAAATGCTGGGGTTGAAAATAGATTGTTTATTGTACCTCCTTTAGGCAGGATTGATGCTCTATTGGCAATTGCTGATATTCAATTAGATACATATCCTTACGGAGGCTGGACGACGTCCCTGGAAGCACTGTATATGGGATTGCCTATGGTAACGCAGGAGGGAGATATGGCCCGAAGCAGGTGGGGATCTCATATGCTTCGGGCGCTTGGAATACAGGAAGGCATTGCGACGAATGAAGAGGAATACGTTGAATGGGCCGTGAGATTAGCTTTTAATAAGGAACTTAGGGAACAGATAAAGAAGAAAATAACTGGGCAAGTAAGAGAGGTTTTATTTAATGGTTCAGCAGCACAACCACATTATGAAAGTGCCTTACTAAAAATTTTTGAGGAAAGATAATAGATTTAAGTACCTTTCTAAGATCGGTGCATATACTACAGTACAAATAATGGTAAAGTAGATCCTTAAAAGGTTATCAGAGAGAGGGGAGGAGAACTATAATGGGAAAGCCTCAGAGGGGGGACGATGAAAATTCGGAACCTTTGGTACAGGAAAGTCAATTTTGGCAGCCGCCTATTCCTCCATTGGAAAAAATAACAAATCGCATCAAAAATATGCAGCCAGATAGTACCTTTTTTCCGACCATTTCAGAAGAAACATTAGAGCAGCTATTAGGTGATGAAAATCTTGTTGCTCAAGATGGCGAGCAAAAATATTATATCTTGCCTGATCAGAGCGCATTACAAAAACTGATGGATACGATGCCAGTAGTTGCATCCGGTGAAATTAGCCAAAATCGACGCTGGCATAAAACTAATGTGGATGTAAGTGACGAGGAGAGTCAGTCATGGGTTAAAGTAATGGAGATTCTTCAAGATATGGATAAAAGGTTAGAGAAAATTGAAAAGTTATTACATAAAAATGAATAAAAAAGCAGACCAGTTTGGTCTGCTTTTTTATTAGCCTTGAGGACAAATATCAGTACAAGGACCAATTTGATGGCTGCTGTCAAAAGAACCTTTTACTGTAAAGGAAGAGAATCCATTAGCGATTGCTTGGTCAGATAATTCAAACGGCCTGATCCCTTCTATCCACAAGTTTTCGCTTCTCCACAACTTATCAATAATTTTTCCTGAAATAGTAATTTGTTGAGGAGTCGTTACAACAGCGTTAAATTGGGCTACAAGGCAGGAACCATCAATTCTTGTTAATTCATTCTTTAATTGCTGCCCAGTTACTGGTATGCAATCTGGGAATCCATAGAAAGTAGTAAAGGTTTTAGTAAAGGTTGGGAGTGGAAGAATGATTGGGTTTGTGGTGCAATTGCCGCAGATGAGTACCAATCCAATTCTGACTGTTATACTCTGGCAGCCTTCATCAATTTGTTCATCAGCGCACCATAGAATAACCTGGCAAGTTTCACCTACTGTAAGTGTTGGGAAATTGAAGGTTCCATTGCATTTTACACGGCATGGTCCTACTGGAGGGTAGGCTATGCATTTCGTAAATTCACCAGAATTGCCAATAAGTACGACTTCCTCAACACAAATATCATGGCATTCACATGTTGGTATCCTGCTTACTGGGGTAGTTGTAGTACCAAAAACGGGTCCGCAGTTGTTAAAGATACTAAGACAGCTATTGCAGGGGCAGTTTGGCTCACATTGACGGGTCAATTCACAAAAATCAGGAATCTCAAAATACTTGCTGTCTATCATAGCAAAAGCCTCCTTTAAAATGTTGGATTTTAGATAAATGTTTAGTATCTAAAGTAATAGGCATCCCTCCTGAAAAAATAAAGAATACTTATATACTCTTAATACATAAGACTTTTATATTCTTAATTCATAATATGTTTTTTCTTCTGAAAGGTGCCATCAACAAGAAAAAATGTAATATTTTCGAGTGTAGTTGACGTCTTAATTATTTCTAGGGGATTACTGCGTTTTACCCCATGTTATGCATCTTGAACTGCTTTGGGAACTCGCACCGAGTATAGATCTAAAAGGTTTCGTCAAATGTAAAAAGCAATAAAACAGCACAAAAATGCTGTTTTATTGCTTTTTATAAAAAAACTTAATTGACCATATAGCTGAAAGACCATACAATAGGATTGAAGAAAACAGAATTCTAATGGATTCAAATTTTGGGAGGGAGACCTTATGCAAGTTCAAACTTTATGGCAAAAAGGGTACCAGTATAAAAAAATCATACTATTATTAATCATTGTGGGTGTGGCAGCTACATATGGAATCAGGATGTATTTAGATAAAAGTAAGCCCGTAGTTACAACGCAGTTAGTATCAGTAGAGCGAGGCGACATCGTGTCATTGGTATCAGCTACTGGTACGATCAAGCCTGTAAATATGGTTGATATTAGTTCAAAGATAACTGGTTTAATAAAGGAAGTCAGAGTGCTTGAAAATGAGCAGGTAAAAGCAGGGCAAATATTGATCTTATTGGATGATAAACGGCTCATGGCACAAGTATCTCAGTCACGAGCCAAGTTAGAAAACACATCGGCAAATTATCAGCGGAATTTACAATTAAATCGTATCGGAGCTATCTCCAATCAACAGTTGGATGCTTCAATTATGGATTATAGTGTGGCTCAGGCAACCTATGATGATGCTGTATCCCAATTAGATGATACTGTCATTAAAGCACCGATTGATGGTGTTATTATTGGTAAGCCGATTCCTGCTGGGCAGACAGTGGCTCCGGGGATTTCCACTCCTATGGTTCTCATGAGCGTGGCCGACTTGTCAAAAATGCAGATTGAGGCCCAGGTCGACGAATCTGATATTGGAAAAATTGCATTAGGGCAAAGGGTGACGTTTACCGTAGATGCCTACATTGATAAAGTGTTTTCAGGAACGGTATCGAATATATCCCAGAAGGCGAATATAACACAAAATGTAGTCTATTATGTAGTAACCATTGATGTTGAAGGGCCCGGAACAATGCTCAAACCTACTATGACGGCCAGAGTATCGATACAAAGCGGGGAAAGTAAAAATACAATACTTGTACCCTTGTCTGCTATTAAGGAAAATAAAGGCCAGCCATATGTTCAGACAATGGTCAATGGCAAGGTTGAAAATATCAATGTTACGACTGGATTGTCTGGCGAAGATAAAGTTGAAATTATTAGTGGTCTTGCGGATGGTGATCAAATAGTACTGCCGCAGGCAAAAGCACCATCTCAGGTTTCGGGAAATATGCGCGGTTCACTTGGTCGCTAAGGAGGGATCGGCAATGAGTATTGTACTTTCCAACATAAAAAAAATATACCAGATGGGCGGTACCCCTGTTGCTGCTTTGGCAGGAATCACATTGGGGATTGTTGGTGGAGAATTTACTGCAATTATGGGGCCGTCAGGGTCGGGTAAGTCGACTTTGATGAATATATTAGGCTGCCTTGACAGGCCTACCAGCGGATCTTACATGCTAGATGGAGAAGAGGTAGCTACGTTAAAAGATGATGAATTGGCAGTCACCAGAAATAAGAAAATCGGGTTTGTATTTCAGAACTTTAATTTGCTGCCTCGTATGTCAGCTCAACAAAATGTAGCTCTGCCTCTTGTATATGCAGGAGTAATGAAACAGGAACGAGATTCCATGGCTGCTGCTGCTCTATCTATGGTGGGTTTAGCCGATCGGATGCATCATCGTCCTAATGAGTTGTCTGGCGGTCAGCGCCAGCGTGTGGCGATTGCGCGGGCCTTAGTGAATAACCCTAGTATTATTATGGCAGATGAGCCTACCGGCAATCTTGACAGTAAATCCGGCAATGAGATCATGGAGATTTTTACGAATCTTAACAACGAAGGGCGAACCATCGTTTTGGTTACACATGAAATAGAGATTGCTCAATTTACAAGGCGTATTATCTCTTTTCGTGATGGCCTGATTGTCAGTGATGAGGCGTTGCTCAAAGTCTAGGAGGTGATTTTTTTGCTGTGGGAAAGCATTATTATAGCATTAGAAGGATTAAAGGCGAATAAACTGCGTTCTATATTGACGATGCTGGGAATTATTATTGGTGTAGGTGCCGTCATTGCAATGGTGTCGATTGGTATGGGTGTGCAAAATAAAATACAAGATTCAATTGCTGGCTTAGGGAGTAACCTTCTGATTATTACCCCTGGTGCCACATCACCTTCTGGTGTGAGGCTGGCTGCTGGTTCCAACACCACTCTGACCAATAAAGATGCCCAGGCAATAGGGCGTCAAATCGAAGGTGTCAGTGCCGTTGCGCCTAGCGTTAGTAAGCAATACCAACTGGTGTATGGGAATAAAAATTGGATGACAACGGTCCAAGGGACTACACCTGAATTTGTGAGTGTCCGGAACTTTAATGTGGAGTTGGGACGATTTTTCTCGAATCAAGAGGTAGACACACGAATGAGAGTTGCAGTTCTGGGGAAAACCACTGCTGATAATTTATTCGGTACCATCTATCCTGTGGGACAGACGGTACGTATTAATTCAGCTCCCTTTGTCGTAGTTGGTGTATTTGAGGGAAAAGGGCAGTCAGCAGGTGGTATGGACCAAGATGATGTTGTAGTGATTCCCTTAACGACAGCTCAAGAACGTATGATGGGGATTAGTTATATACAAACCATTAGCGTACAGGCGGCTAGTCCGGATAGCATTAATCAGGCACAAGAGGACATTACCTCTCTTTTACGTTCGCGCCATAAGTTAACAAAAGATATGCCAGATGATTTTACGGTTCGTAACTTAGCTGCAGTTATGGCTACAGCAGAGGAAACGACAAAAACCATTACATTGCTTCTAGGGAACATTGCAGCAATCTCTTTATTAGTTGGTGGTATTGGTATTATGAATATTATGCTGGTATCTGTGACAGAGCGTACAAGAGAAATCGGTATTCGAAAAGCCCTAGGTGCTACCTATCGCAATATTTTACTGCAGTTTCTTATTGAAGCCATTGTTATTGGTGTAACAGGTGGTTTGATTGGTATTGGATTAGGTATTGGCACAGCATATGCCATTTCAGCAATTGCTGGCTGGAACACTGCTATTTCTTCAGGTTCTATTTTTATGGCCTTTGGATTTTCCGTAGCGATTGGATTATTTTTTGGTATCTATCCTGCCAGAAAAGCAGCATTATTAGATCCGATTGACGCATTGCGCTATGAATAAAAAGTAAGTATTTTGTGATAAAATAAGGTGAAAGGATATGATAAGGAGATAGATGATGGGATACTTTTATTCATTAATGAATTACTTGAAAACGGACAAAGGAAAACATGATTGCTTAGACTATATTCGGGCCATTGTGATAATGGCGTCGGTCATGGCGGGCATTCGAATATTACTTTATGCTTTATTGCAATAGAAGTTGTAGTTTTATATAGGAAAAAATAGTCTTGTCTTTTTGAGGTGTGATATAATAAGACCAGACTATTTGTATCGTAGGAGAACCTTTATGTCAGATAAAAAACGTAAGATTGGTATTATGGGTGGTACCTTTGATCCTATACATACTGGTCATTTGGCAACGGCTGAAGCAGTCCGTGTGGAATATGACCTTGAAAGAGTATTATTTATTCCAGCAGCAAATCCACCGCATAAACAGCATTTTCGGGTAACGAAACCACTACATAGGTACATTATGACCGTAATGGCTACCTATTCCAATCCTCATTTTCATGTATCGCCCATCGAAATAGAACGGCCAGGGCTGTCCTATGCGATTGATACGGTATTAGAACTAATTAAACAATATGGGGATAATACAGAGTTTTATTTTATTGTTGGTTCCGATACCGTACAAGAATTAGCATCATGGAAAGACATTGATCGCCTTTTAGAGATCTGTCATTTTATTGCTGCCAATCGACCAGGCAGTGCTTATACACTAGAGGATATAATAAAACCTTTTGGTGAGAAAGGTTTTAAACGTATCCACTCTTTACCTACCCCTGAACTAGAGATATCCTCTACAGATGTACGAGAGAAAGTACGGCAGGGAAGATCAATTAAATATTTTGTTCCTGAAAGTGTTGAGATTTATATATGCAAAGAAAATTTGTATAAAGAATAGTAGTAAAAAGAGTTTAAACATACCATGTTTGCCTTTTGGCAAATAAAGTTAGGCATAAATACTTTAGTTTCGTAGATAATGTTAGTACAATCGTTTTTAGAATTTAACAAAGAAAGGTGATTCCAAATGTCAAAAACACTTTATGTGGGTAATTTGCCTTGGTCAACGAGTGATAGTGATTTAGCTGATGTGTTCAAGGAGCATGGCAATGTAATTTCAAGTCGTATTATCACGGATAAGGAAACAGGTCGTTCTAGAGGCTTTGGCTTTGTAGAAGTGGATGATGATGATGCTGATAAGATGGTTAGTATGATGAATGGCAGTGATTTCGGTGGGCGGCAGATTGTTGTAAATGAAGCTAGACCAAGAGAACAATAATTAAAATGTAAGCCTTCTTTATAGGAGGCTTTTATTTTTTAGCAGGGAATTCAACTATTTTGGCGAAATGTGTACTATTACAGACATAGTTATTTGTGGATTCAATGGTTCAATTTTAAAATATTGCGGTGAGAAAATGGATTATGAATATATTCTAATTCGATTATCAAAAATGTTATCGCCCAAAAGACTGCAGCATTCGATTGGTGTTAGCAAGACAGCAGAGGAAATGGCTGAACGCTTTGGGGGGGACAAGGTTAAAGCTGGCTTAGCAGGCCTTTTGCATGATGCAGCTCGTGAGGTACCTGTATCGGATCTCTTGCCAATAGCACAAGCCTTTGGTATAGTGGTGAGTGATATAGAAAAAGCAGAACCTATATTGCTGCATGCTCCCATTTCAGCTAAGTTAGCTGAGAGTAAGTTTAACATCCATGATGCAGAAATTTTACAAGCAATTTTTCTGCATACAACAGGGGGAGCTCACATGTCGTTATTAGATAAAATTATTTATTTAGCAGATGTGATTGAACCTGGTCGTAATTTTGGAGGCTTAGAAGAAATTAGGGCAATGGCTCATAGTGATTTGGATAAGGCACTGCTGTTGGCATTGAATCAAAGCATAGCTTATATTTTGGAAGAAGGCGGCTTAATTCATCCGGCTACCATTGAAGCTCGAAATGATCTTTTAATCAAGCAGCGTACACCGATATTGCATACTACATAGAAAAATCTTTAGGTTATGTCTAGAGAGGAGGAAAACGCATGTCACGCCTGCGTCCTCAGCGTCGTAAAATACGTTGGAAGCGATTGTTTTTGCTATTATTTATTTTGTTTACATTTATAACCTCTTTAACCTGGGCAGCAGTACATACCTATCAAAAATTTTCTGCAGCACCTGTCCTAAGTACAAAAGTGGAAACCAGCACAGTCGTCGAAGAAACAGGTCCATATATGAATATACTAGTGATGGGCGTAGACGACGGTGATAATGAATATCCTAATGCACCTAGACGGTCGGACACGATGATTGTTGTCAATATCAATAAAGAAAACGGTGCGCTGCATTTATTATCCATTCCACGGGATACTCGAGTTGCCATTCAGGGACATAAGGGTGCCGAAAAAATTACCCATGCCTTTTTTTATGGAGGATCTTCTTTAGCCGTAAAGACTGTTGAGCAGTTATTACAAATTCCCATTCACCAATATATTGTTATTGATTGGCAGGCATTTATTGAGGTTGTAGAGATATTGGGCGGAGTTGATTTATATGTAGAAAATGATATGGATTATGAAGATCCTTACGCTGATTTAGCAATTCATCTGAATAAAGGCTACCAGCATTTAGATGGTAATAAGGCGGGGCAATATGTCCGATTTCGTAGTGATGAGCTGGGTGATATTGGTCGTGTACAGCGGCAGCAGCGTTTTTTAAAAGCCATGGTGGAAAAGACAATGAATGTAAGTACTCTTTTAAAAGTACCAGCCCTGCTGCATACTATGAGTCAATATATAGCAACGGATATAACGACATTTAAGATGTTAAAGGTGGCTAATTCTTTAAAATCCTTTAAGGCAAGTGAGTTACATGTGGACATGCTGCCAGGAAAATTTGCTACCATTGACGGTATTAGTTTCTGGAGTCACGATCAGCAGCAGACCCAGCAAATCGTGGATCGTATGCTAACTAGTGAAAATGCTAAGATGAGTGGTATATTTACTGACCCAAAAAGCAACAATTAAAAGATAAGAACGACACAACAATGTACTATGAAGTTAATAGTCAAATAAAAATAAGATGAATATTTAAATTTTAGGAGGATTTTTGATGAGTGATACAACTAAAACCTTAGAAGAAATGATTGTGGCGGCGGCTGAAGATAAAAAAGCGACGGATGTTGTGGTTCTTAATGTAGATGGTGTTTCTTCTGTTGCCGATTTTTATGTGGTATGCAGTGCGAAGTCTACCATACAAGTACAAGCGATTGCTGATAATATTGAAGATGAACTAAAAAAACAGGGAATTGATCTATTGCACAAAGAAGGACATCGTCAAGGACGCTGGATCTTACTGGATTTTGGTTCTGGCATTGCACATATTTTTGTAGAAGAAGAAAGAGAGTACTATAACTTAGAACGCCTTTGGGGTAAAGCTCGGGCAATGGATAGTGAAGAACAGTTGAGTGAAAATAAATAATTTGCCAATGCCTTGGATCGTAAGTCTAAGTCTTGGTGGCACAGGTGGTGGTTATAATGGAAACAACAAACAAGCTGACTCCAGGTAGTGTAGTGACGCTAAAAGCAGTTAGATCTAGTGAATTTGGTATTTTTTTAGATGCTGGCACTGGCAATACGAATGATGATATTTTATTGCATAAACAGCAGCAAACTACAGATACGATAACAATTGGGGATGAAATTCCTGTGTATTTGTATCAGGATCCTAAAGGTCGCCTTACAGCAAGTATGCGTTTGCCTAAAATGCAGGTAGGACAGGTGGCTAGAGTTACTGTGATCAATACTACCCGTGATGGAGCCTTTGTTGATATTGGTGCTGAGCGTGGTGTATTTATGCCATTTGCTGGTATGCGCGGTAATTTAAAACGCGGTGATAAGGTCTGGGTGAAGCTCTATATCGATAAATCAGGACGACCGGCAGTAAGCATGGAAGTAGAAGATGAGTTGAGAAGGGCCTCTGTTCCGGCAACGGATGCTAAAATTGGTGATATGATTACTGGTTCCCTTTACAACTATAATGAAGAAGGGGCTTTTATTTTTACGAAAGAGCGTTATATTGCGTTTATGCATACGAGTGAAATTACTACAAGACCCAATGTAGGAGATGAGATTACAGCGCGTATTACTCATATTCGCGAAGATGGGCGTATTAATGTTTCTATGCGTCCTCTAAAGCAGGAAGCAATTGATACGGATGGGGATGCCATACTCTCTCTGCTGCATTCTCGTAATGGTAAAATGCCTTATAGTGATGATACTTCACCTGAAATCATTAAGGAAAAATTTCATATTAGTAAGTCTGCTTTTAAAAGAGCCCTAGGAAGGCTAATCAAAACAGGATATGTAGAGCAACGTGATGGTTGGACCTATCTTTTGGAAAAAGAGAAAATATAAAGAATGCTTTAAAAAACTTGTAGATCAAGTGATTGTTTGCCAGGGCTGGAATGTTGATATTAGGATATGGATGCCTTACTTTATAAAAGATTATTGTCGCTAAAACGACAATAATCTTTTATATTTGAGGAATTTTACCAGAAAATTAGTTTAAAAAGAAGGAATTATTGGTTTTTCCGAGAAATGTTAGAAAAGTAAGTGGTAAATGAAATAGATAGGCAATCGCAAATTGCGATAAGCAATATAAAAACTGGAGGCGTTTCTATGGGTGAGGCTGCTAACGCTAAAAAAGGAATATTATTAGAAACGGGTACAAACGAATTTGAAATTGTAGAATTTACGGTTGGTAAAGTCAATTATGGAATCAATGTTGCTAAGGTTCGAGAAGTAATTAATCTGGTTCCCATTACTCAAATGCCAAATTCCCATCCTTACGTTGATGGTATTTTTACGTTACGTGGAAGGGTAATGCCATTGGTCAATTTACCTCGTTGTTTAGGGACAGAAGATTTAGAATCCAGTACTAAAAATATTATTGTAAGTGAGTTAAATAATTATTTTATTGGTTTCTTAGTAAATGAAGTTTCTCGCATCCATAGAGTATCTTGGTCTGTTATGGAGCCACCTCCTAATGTTACTAACTCAGATATGGTTGTTGGCATCATAAAAATGGGCGAAAAAATGGTTATTTTGCTAGATTTCGAAAAGATCGTCGCGGACATTAATCCTCAAATTAATATTAAACTGACAACAGTTCCTAAGAGTACTGATGAACTGAAAGAGCAGCGAAAAACGAAGAACATAATTGTAGCAGAAGATTCTAAGATGCTCAGGGACTTATTGGTTGAAACACTTCATGAATCTGGTTATATTAATATTACTGCCTATAATAATGGAAAAGACGCGTGGGATGCATTAGCTGTGTTGGCAGAATCTGAGGCACCGATTGAAGAGAGCGTTAATTTATTAATTACGGATATTGAAATGCCCCAGATGGATGGTCATCATTTGTTAAAACGCGTTAGGGAGGATAGAGCTTTAGCAAAATTGCCAGTTATTATCTTTTCATCTTTGATTAATGAAGAAATGCGTCGCAAAGGTGAAGCGATTGGTGCTGATGGGCAAGTTTCTAAGCCTGAAATTGCACAATTGATTGGTTTGTTAGATGAAAAATGTTTTTAAGCATTTTTATTGACATTATGTAACTAACTATGATAATATAATTCATGTCGGCAAGAAATTGCTAAAAGTATTGCTGATGTAACAACTAGATTGTGGGGGTGTAGCGCAGTTGGGAGCGCGTCTGAATGGCATTCAGAAGGTCAGCGGTTCGATCCCGCTCATCTCCACCAGTAAATGATAGGCTTCGCGGAATTTTTTCTGTCGGAGTCTTTTTTTATTTTATTTATTGTGGGATTTGAGGCATATATTGATCAATGTGGAAAATACAAAGAGAGCCTTCAGCATATGCGGCAAACCGTAGCGTTGTCACGACAAATAAGGTAGTCTGCTCCATTTCATGCAATGAAGGATTTAGTGTAGGATTGTCGAATAAACTATTGTTTTCAATAATTACTAATCCATGCCATAATGAAAAATATAGGTAATGTATTATTGCTGTAGGCAAAAGAGGTGTGTAGATGTATAGAATACCGCGATATAGTATAACGCTAACAAAAGATGGTTCTTTTAAAAGTGAAATTAAGAAAATTACTAAAGCAGAAGATGCGTACGAAATCATGAAACCGATGATGGAAAATTTACCAGTTGAACATTTTCAAATCATAATGCTTGATGCCAAATGTCAAGTAATTGGGACAAGTTTAGTAACCATAGGAACAATCAGTGAAAATATTGTTACGCCGATAGAAATATTTCAAAGGGCCATATTAGCAAATTCTAAAGCTATCATTTTGGTTCATAATCATCCGTCAGGGGATCCGAAACCTAGTCGTGAAGATATAGCATTAACAAAACAAATAGTTGAGGGTGGAAAAATACTACAGATAGCAGTTCTTGATCATATTATTATTGGTGATGACAAATTCATTAGCCTTAAAGTGGATGGGTACATATAATTTTCACAGAAAGGTCTATTGACAGTAAACTTTAAATAGCAAAGCCTTAGTTTCATCGTTCGAAAGAGACGGGGGCTCTATTTTTGCTTTGTGCAATTCCACGAAAACAAAAAACATCTTAAAACGTTTAAGTGGGAAGAAAAGAAAGTAAATTTAAGAGTTTGCAAAATGCAAACTCTTTTCATCTTATTTCAGTTTAGTATAACGTCGTTGAAGTTAGACTCAATACTTACTTTTTAAATTATTTTTACACTCTCCGGAAATTAGTTCTGTACATGCTCTAGGTTGCATAAATTAATATATAAAAGAGCATTAGGAAAAATATCGAATGGGAGTGTTTCTCATGTTTGAGCAGAAATATGCTACTAGTTTAGTGGCGTCATCAGTAGGCATAGATATACAGATTATACTTTGGGAATTAATTGCTCAATGGGAGAAGGATGATTTCCAAGTCGATGCCCGTCAGATTTTTGAATTATCCATTGAATATGCAGGTGGTGAGGTATTTCAGAAGATAGTGCATAGACAGGAATCGCCCCAGCGGGTAGAAACATTTTATTATAAGACGATCAGATACCCTATTGATGCTATAATATGGGTTGTAGGCAGCGAAGAGGGTGGAGAAATGATGCTACCCAATGAAGTGAAAGAATCAGATGCAAGTACCTCATAAAATAATGGATTTTTGCATATAAATATAAGAGGAAGATTCTCCTTATTGGATGGGCGAACCGCTTATGAATTCCAATTTTTATTAGTGAGGGTTCAAAGTGGTTAAGCTCTCGATAAATGAGACTTAGATTCAGATGGTAAACTAAGGTTATTTATCTGAGTCAAATCTTCTTTATTTTTTGCACATTATTGAGGAAGGAGAATGACATGAGCAAAGACATTATTTCTTATACTTTAACTCATGATGAATTAGAAACGATGCTGTCATCTGAGTACGGTACAAAGGTTGAGCCAGTGGATTTAAAGCAGCTTAACAAACAAAAAATGAATCAGCAAAGAGCGAGAATGATGGAAAAAAATGGGTATAAGAGGTAATAATAAAAAACCACTTTTTTAAAGAGTGGTTTTTTTATTTTATCATTCTATTATGATATACTGTATCATGAATAGGATAACTAAAATAAGAGAGGTAAATGAATGTCAACTTCAAAAGAATCATCAAAGGGAAAATATCTGCAAATCATAAAACTGGGAAAGTTGTATTTATATTTATTGATTTTAGGGCGGCTTGTTTATTTAATACAACGGGTATCACTTCCTACAGATATACCTATGGACAGTCCAATTATAGATGTTGGAAAGTTTATGCTCCAATCGGTTATTGGGAACGAAGTTGTAAAAAGTGTATGTATCTTGGTTTTGCTCCTTTATACCATGTTTGTGGCAATTGAGAGCTTCGTGGTATTACGTCAGTGGTTCGTATCATATTATACCAAATATAAAAAGAAGAACATGCTAGAAAAAGAGTAATACAATATAATCTCAATCATAGATATTTTTTAATCCTTTTCGATAAAGCGAATATGCCAAAGGGATTCGTTTGTTGAGTTCTCTGCATCTAAAGAAAAGCTTCTGCATACATGTTGCAGTGAATTGATTAGGTCAATTGGAACTGGTTTTCCGCAACAAATGCAAGACAGGTAATCTGTTTTGAATAAATCGGAAATTGGGATCGCAAAGGTTCGAGTACAGGACAAGCAGGTAAATTCAATTGTCATGACACACCTCCTTAGTATCGCATAGTTGCTATCTTCGATTGATTACCTTAATTTCCTGCTTAGTTATAAAAAAATCCATTATTTATTTGTGATCTTTCATTAAATTAGTAAGCTAAATCGATATAGTTTTGGAGGCAACAGATGTATTACGAAGAAATAAAGAAAGTTTCAAGTGCAGCCCAGGCAAAAGGAGCGCTATTAAAGGGAAGTCCTATCAAATACTTATTGTCATCTGTTCTAGCAGGAATGTATGTCGGTCTTGGTATATTACTTATTTTTACCATTGGCGGACTTTTGTCTCAAGCTGATTCTCCAGCGGTGAAAATTATTATGGGAACCTCTTTTGGTATTGCCTTGAGTCTGGTTATTATGGCAGGGTCGGAGCTTTTTACAGGCAATAATATAATTATGACAATTGGCAGGATGGAAAAGAAAGTAACGATTAGTGAAGTATTTACTATACATATTCTTAGTTTTATTGGGAATTTACTAGGCTCTTTTTTATTAGCATCTTTATTTATTTTATCAGGGCTTGGACAAGGAAGTACGGCGATGTTGATGGTTAAAATTGCACATAGCAAAGTATCTTTGCCATGGATGGAGCTTCTGGCGAGGGGAATATTGTGTAATATATTAGTTTGCCTTGCGATTTGGTGCTCTTTTAAAATGAAAGAAGAAGCTGGAAAGCTCATCATGATTTTTTGGTGCCTTTTTGCCTTTATTACAACGGGCTTTGAGCACAGTGTTGCAAATATGACCTTACTGTCGGCAGTTTTGATCATGCCTGGAGCAGATGCTGTTTCTCTTTTGGATTTTATCTATAATATCAGTTGGGTTACTTTAGGCAATATGATTGGCGGTATCTTTTTTGTAGCCTTGCCTTATTGGTATATATCTAAACAAAGTTAACGGTAAGCTAAATAATGAAAATTGTATGAATAATTTGTTTTTTTATGCCGAAAATGGTGTTATGTTGACATACATATAGTAATGGATTAAGATAAATATATGATTTAAGAAATTGGCAATGGCGCCTAGGTTGTATAGACAGCCTAGGTGTCTCTTTTTTCTTGAAAATTTGTAAAAGTGAGATGGTTATATGGTTTGTTACAAGCGACTGGAAGAAAATTTTCAAAGATTATCGACAATTGGAAGGCAAGATGGGGGCGGAATTACACGTCTTGCCTTTGGTGATGCTGATTGGGAAGCGCGGAACGTTATAATAGAACTTATGAAGAATGCAGGGCTAAAGATTCGCGTTGATGCTTTTGGCAACGTCATTGGACGTCGGGAGGGCTTATGTTCCGAGAAGCCCGTGGTAATGCTTGGATCTCATATTGATAGTGTCCCAAATGGAGGGAATTTTGATGGGGTTGTTGGTGTTTTAGGGGCGATAGAAGCATTGCAATGTCTAGAGGAGCAGCAAGAGCAAAATGATCATCCTATTGAAGTTGTGGTGTTTATGGCTGAGGAATCTAGTCGGTTTGGCGTTGCTACATTGGGGAGCAAGGCATTTTGTGGAAAACTTTCTCCTCAGAATTTAGTTCAGTATAAGGATAAGGATGGTATCACCTTAGGTGAAGCGATGCAGCAAAGAGAACTTGCACCAGAGAACATCCGGCAAGCCCAATATGAAGGAGATATTAAAGCGTTTTTAGAGCTACATATTGAACAGGGGAAGGTTTTAGAGACAACAAATCATCAAATTGGAATCGTAACCGGCATTGCAGCGCCTACTCGTTTCAAGGCAATAGCAACAGGTCAGGCGGATCATTCAGGAGCTACTCCAATGAACATGCGTCAAGATGCCTTAACAGCTGCAGCAGAAGTGATTTTATTGGTAGAACAATTGTCAAGAAAGGTTGCCCATCTGGGAGTCGTAGGAACAACAGGAGTAATTAAAGCGGATCCAGGTGCCATTAATGTAATCCCAGGACGTGTGGAACTTGGAATTGATATTCGTGCAATTCAATTAGCAAGTAAGCAGTGGGTCGTTGATGAACTAATTGCAGGAATTGATAAAATTAAGACGCAACGAAGTGTAAAGATTGAGATGATTACACTTACAGATGAGACTCCCGTTGAGCTTTTAGCAGAAATGGTTGAAGAGTTACAAGATGTGTGCAAGCAGCATCCTTATCCGAATATGTTGATGCCTAGTGGCGCAGGACATGATGCAATGCATTTAGCTTCCTTGGCTCCTACTGGTATTGTATTTATTCCCTGCCAGGGAGGAGTTAGCCATAATCCAGCAGAGTGGGCAAGTATGGATGATATCGTAGCGGGGACTGAGATCCTCTTGACGGCAATTCGTAAGATTGCTAAGTTGGAGTTTACCTGGAAGAAAGCAAAGCTATAATTTATAAGTTTTGATGCAATTACAGTCATTACATCTGTCTACGTCAATTTAGCTACAAAAGTATTATGAGCAAGAATACCTGATCCAATAGAAGTTGCTTAGTGTAATACGCCAGGTATGATTCTTGCGATGATTATAGCTATGTTTATTCTATTGTAATAACGTAATACCAGCAGGCAGACCATTACAAATGTTCTGGACTTGCTTATTATTTGAGAATTTGTGAGTGTATTTTGAAAAAAGATAGTTAATTGATGTAAATCGAATTCTTAGGTGTTCGTTGATTAATGTTTTTGCAAGGATTAGGCTATTGGCAGCATGCCAGTAGCTTTTTCTGTGTCACAAGATCAACCCTTTTTGTAATAATTTATTTATAATTATTACGTATTAATTGCATCGTATTTATCGATTGAAAAGATGATAGAATTGATGTAAAATTTAGATAATATAAAATTAACTAAGACAAAAATTCGACGAAATATAGCAAATAGAAGAAAAATACAACTTCAAGGAAGAGATACATCTTATGTTATCAGTTATAGAGGTGGTTTAGAAAGGGAGAAGATGCAGTAGAAGGTCCATTAATTAGATCGATCTAGAAAGATAAAGTAAAATTACAGCAGCCGATGAATTCAAACCAGCTCTCAAACGAGCCATTGAATTAAACAAACCTGTTGTAATTGACGCAGCGATGATCAATAATCCGGTTCCAACTGCTGGACATTGGAACATCATGGATATCTATTCCCCAGGTAAAAAGTACATCATGTAAGTACGAATTAAACGCCAGAATATGGATCATGAATCGAATGCCCGAGGTTCCATGTTCGATTGAATTGCCACATGTTGCACGAGTGAAGGAAATTGGTTATATGGAACATGCATACCGCTGCTTAGAACATGCAAAAACATATTTTGCAACTCATGGGCGGGAATAGAGCGTAAAGAAATGAATTAAAAATATGGATAAATCTAAGGAGAATCATCATTATGGGAAAAGAAAAAGAAATCACAACGGAACAACAAGAAGAATTAGACGCAGCCTTTGAGAGAGCGCAGAAAGCGCTTGCCATCATAGCAACCTATGACCAGGCTAAGGTAGATCGTCTTTGTCAGGCAGTAGCTTGGTCAGTAGCCAACAAGAAAACATTCCTTGAATTAGTAGACATGGGCATTAAAGAAAGCGGTCTTGGTGATTATGTGAGCCGTCAGAATAAACGCTTTAAAATCCGAGGAGTTTTACGAGACGCTCTTCGTCAAAAAAGTATTGGAATTATCGAAGAAATTCCTGAAAAGGGAATCGTAAAATATGCAAAGCCTGTTGGTGTTATCGCATCCATTGTGCCGACCACCAATCCCGATCTTACCCCTGCAGGAACAGCGATTTACGCGATTAAGGCCCGGGATGTAGTCATTTTCTCCTCCCATCCTCGTTCGAAGAAGACGACAAATGAGACCATACGACTGATGCGGGAAGCTTTAGAGCGGGAAGGTGCACCGGCAGATATCCTGCAATGTCTAACGACTGCTAGTATTCCTATGGCGAAAGCCCTGATGGCGAAAGCCGATCTGGTTCTTGCCACTGGAGGGCAGCCCATGGTTCGGGCGGCTTACAGTTCAGGAACACCGGCTTATGGCGTTGGTGCCGGTAATGCAACTATGGTGATTGATGAGACGGCCGATCTTGCAGAAGCGGCTCATAATACAATGCTCAGCAAGACATCCGACTTTGGATCAGGATGCTCTGCCGATGGTAATCTGATCGTTGAAGAAGGGATTTTCGACAAGTTCTTGGATCGGCTTGTCATGGAAGGCGGGTATCTTGCGAATGAGGAACAAAAGAATAAACTTTGTAAGGTTATGTGGGATGAAGAAGGGCATCGATTAGCCAGTACAGTAGCCATCGCTCCTCAGCAATTAACTGAAATTGCCGGGTTTAGTATTCCAGCCGATCGGAAATTCATTATCATTATAGGTGATGGTATCGGCAAGGAATATCCGTTCTCTGGTGAAAAACTGACAACACTGCTTACGATTCATAAATACAAAACTGGTTTTGAGAATGCAATCCATATGATGCATGCCATTTATGCAGTAGGAGGCAAGGGACATTCGGTTGGAATTTATTCCTTCAATGATGACCATATTCACCGTCTTGCATTAGAGGCCCCTGTAAGTCGGATTATGGTTCGCCAGCCTCAGTCGAAGGCCAATGCCGGAGCATTTAATAATGGTATGCCGATGACGTCGAGTATGGGCTGCGGAACTTGGGGAGGCAATATTGTTTCTGAGAATGTTTGTCTCAAGCACTATATGAATACAACGTGGGTATCAAGGCCAATTCCAGAGGATCGACCTTCTGACCAAGAGCTGTTCGGAAAATTTTATGACCCAGAGATGGAAATTTAAGTTTACATGTAGTGATATAACAAGAATTATAAAAACATCTTCATTATTATGTAGGTGCTTATGTACTTATACATAAATAGCTAAACAGAAAGAAGGAGGATTTATATGATTGAGTTATTGGATAAAGGGGTTTATCTTTTACAAGGGCAGGTTATTTTGGAAGATGCCGATAAGCTGAGTTTAGAAGAGGTTAATAATCGTTTAAAGCATGAGGGACTAGGGCCGCTGCCAGCAGGTCGTATTGAAAGGGAACAGGCTCGTGCTGGTACCATCGCCTATACAATTCTTACGGATCATAATACAATAAATGACAAACAAAATCTGAAAATCAAATTTGATGCCATGGCTTCCCATGATATCACCTATGTGGGTATTACCCAGACAGCTTCTGCGAGTGGTATGAAAGAATTCCCTGTGCCTTATATTCTGACCAATTGCCACAATAGTCTATGTGCTGTTGGTGGAACAATCAATGAAGATGATCACGTTTTTGGTTTGTCAGCGGCTAGAAAATACGGGGGAATTTTTGTTCCTGCCCATCAAGCGGTAATTCATCAATATGTGAGAGAAATGATGGCCGGCTGCGGTAAAATGATCCTCGGCTCTGACAGTCACACCCGCTATGGTGCATTAGGAACAATAGCAATTGGTGAAGGTGGTGGAGAGCTTGCCAAGCAATTGGTGAAGCGCACTTATGATATTGCCTATCCTGATGTAGTGGCGGTATATCTTGAAGGTTCTCCAGTGCCAGGCGTGGGACCACAAGATGTTGCCATTGCGATTATTAAGGCTGTCTTTAAAAATGGTTTTGTAAAAAATAAAGTCATGGAATTTGTAGGACCTGGTGTTAGCAATCTTACAGTAGATTATCGTAATGGAATTGATGTTATGACCACTGAAACGACCTGTTTAACATCAATTTGGCGCACAGATGAACAGGTGGAAGAATATTTTAAAATTCATGGTCGGTCTGAAGCATATCGCAGATTAGATCCTAAAGCAGTGACTTACTACGATGGCTTGATTAAGTTAGATCTAAGTCGTATTCTGCCGATGATTGCACTGCCTTTCCATCCGAGCAACGCATGGACAATAGCTGAATTTAATGAAAATTCTCTTGCGATTTTACAACAAGTAGAAGAAGAAGGTCGCAAGCAAATTAGTAACCCGAATCTTAAATTCAAATTGACAGATAAGTTAGTGAATGGTCGACTTAAAGTAGATCAAGCTGTAGTTGCTGGTTGTGCTGGCGGAACCTATGAAAATATTGTGGCTGTAGCTCAAATTCTTGGAGAAAAAGCCCTTGGAGATTTCTCTTTGAGTGTGTATCCATCGAGCCAACCTGTATTCTTTGAACTCATGAATAATCGTTCTATTGAAAAATTAACAATTGCAGGGGCTAGCATTCGATCTGCCTTCTGCGGACCTTGTTTTGGTGCTGGTGATGTTCCGGCCAATAATGCTCTTAGCATTCGTCACGCCACACGCAATTTCGTAAATCGTGAGGGGTCTAAGCCAGATAATGGTCAATTGTCCTCTGTGGCACTAATGGATGCTCGTTCCATTGCCGCTACGGCCTTGCATGATGGTGTATTAACTGCAGCTACTGATGTTGAAAAATTATTATCACCAACACCAGCATATAAATTCAACCAAGAAATATACAAAAACCGAGTATATCAAGGATTTGGTACTCCCCATCCTGAAGAAGAGTTAGTTTTTGGACCTGGCATTATCCCATGGCCTAAAATGCGTGAATTGACAGAAAACTTGTTGCTTAAAGTAGCCACAGTCATTCATGATCCAGTTACGACGACTGATGAATTGATACCTTCTGGTGAAACTTCATCGTATCGTTCCAATCCAATGCGACTTGCGGAGTTTACCTTATCTCGTAAAGACCCTTGTTATGTAGGCAGAGCGAAGGAAATTCAGGAAATTGAGTTAAAACGCCAAGCATTTCTAGCTGTGGGTAAAAATGTAAAAGGGATGGATGAACTATTCTTACCTTTAGTAGAAAAAGGGCAGAGAACTCCAGAAGACATACAACAGTTAATCAGCAAAACAGGGCTTGGAAGCGTTGTCTTTGCAATCAAGCCTGGTGATGGTTCGGCTCGGGAGCAAGCAGCTTCTTGCCAGAAGGTTTTGGGTGGGGATGCGAATGTTGCTATTGAATATGCGACTAAAAGATATCGTAGTAATTTGATTAATTGGGGACTCGTGCCATTTACCATTAATGAAAGCGACAAGTCGAAGTTTGCTATTGATGATTACCTATACATTCCTGGAATTCGTGAGGCAGTGAAGAATGGTGCTGACAGAGTACAAGCCTATATTATTAACTCTGGTGGTAAGGCACCTATTGAATTGAAACTCGAAGGCCTCTCCCAAGATGAAAGAGATATCATTTTGGCTGGCTGCCTAATTAATTACTACGCTGAATAATGAATTAGAGATTACATATCAACACGTTCATTTTTATCTGACGGAGTTTTACTATCAAAAATATGAAGGAGAATTAACTATGACTAAAAAAATCAAAATGATTACCCCCTTAGTAGAAATGGATGGGGATGAAATGACTAGGATTATCTGGAAAATGATAAAAGACATTCTGTTGACTCCATATATTGATTTGAAAACAGAATATTATGATCTGGGTCTTGAGTACAGAGATAAAACGAACGATAAGGTAACCGAAGAATCAGCAATAGCTATAAAAAAATATGGAGTTGGCGTTAAGTGCGCAACCATTACTCCAAATGCAGACCGCGTGAAAGAATATAAATTGAAACAGATGTGGAAAAGTCCAAATGGTACAATTCGTTCGATTCTAGATGGAACCGTTTTTAGAACTCCTCTCATTGTTGATAGTATTAAACCTTTTGTGAAACCATGGACTAAACCGATTACGATTGCCAGACATGCTTATGGTGATATCTATAAAAATGTTGAACATCGGGTTACTGGCAAGGGAAAAGCGGAACTTGTCTTCACTAGTGAATCTGGTGAAGTTACCTCAAAAGTGATCCATGAGTTTAAAGGGGCTGGTGTACTTATGGGGATTCACAATCTTGATGCCTCAATAGAAAACTTTGCAAGAGCTTGCTTCAATTATGCTTTAGATCAAAAACAAGATCTGTGGTTTTCAGCCAAAGATACAATTTCCAAAACATATGATCATACCTTCAAAGATATTTTTCAAGAAATTTTTGATAAAGACTTTAAAGAAAAATTTGCAGCAGCAAAAATTGAGTATTTTTATACACTGATTGATGATGTTGTTGCTAGAATTATGCGTTCTGAAGGTGGAATTATTTGGGCATGCAAAAATTATGATGGTGATGTAATGTCAGATATGGTTGCAAGTGCATTTGGCAGCTTGGCAATGATGACTTCTGTTCTTGTATCTCCAGATGGTGATTACGAATATGAAGCGGCTCACGGTACAGTACAAAGACATTACTACAAACATCTCAAAGGGGAAGAAACATCCACCAACTCAATGGCTACACTCTTTGCATGGACAGGAGCCTTGAAAAAACGCGGAGAACTTGATGGAATCAATGAGTTAGTTGATTTTGCTGCTAAACTGGAAAAAGCTGCAATTCAAACAATCGAAGAAGGCGTAATCACAAAAGATTTAGCAGAGCTTTCTGAAGTCAAGGAGAAAAAAGTTGTTAATACCGAAAATTTCTTGAAAGAAGTAAATATACGTCTTGCAGCAATATTATAGGAGAGAAAATGTAGCTTAATGGTTAACAAATATAAAAAATGATGGTGTGGGGGGGAGACTATGAGTTTACGTGATGAGGCATTGCATTACCATCGAAAACATACAGGTAAATTAGGTATGGTTGCCAAGGTGGAATTAAAAGATGGTTATGATCTTAGTTTGGCATATACACCAGGGGTAGCAGAACCATGTATGGAAATTCACAGAGATAAGGATTTATCATTTAAATATACATGCAGGGGTAATATGGTCGCAGTCATTACTGATGGAACTAGGGTGCTGGGGTTGGGGGATATTGGTCCAGAGGCGGCTATACCAGTAATGGAAGGGAAAGCTGTGCTATATAAAACCTTTGGTGATGTAGATGCAATACCCATTTCCCTTGATACTAAAGATGCAGGTGAATTTATTAAAGCAGTTCGGATGTTGCAGCCTAATTTTGCAGGAATCAATCTAGAAGATATTTCTTCGCCTAAGTGCTATGATATTGAAGATGCCCTCAAGGCACAAATGGATATACCTGTGTTTCATGATGATCAACATGGTACAGCCATTATTGCTGTAGCTGCTACAATTGGCGGACTTCGGCTTGTAAAAAAACGAATAGCTGAAGTGAAGATTGTGGTGAATGGTGCTGGTGCTGCTGGTACAGCCATTGTACAACTTTTACTTTATGCTGGTGCGAAGCATGTTACTATGATGAATTCCAAAGGTGCGATGTATGAAGGTATGGAAATGTCCCGCATTAACCGTGTTCAGGCTGCGCTTCTATCTAGAACTAATTTGGAAAAGAAGCAGGGCGGCTTAGCTGAGATAGCCGAAAGGGCAGATGTGTTGATTGGCGTATCCCAGCCAGGTGCATTTACAACAGAGATTATTAAGAGTATGAATGCAGATTCTATCGTTTTTTCCCTGTGTAATCCTGATCCCGAAATCAATTATAACGACGCCAAGGTTATTGGGGTAAGAGTAGCTGGTACAGGACGTTCAGATTCTCCTAATCAAGTTAATAATGTGAGCGTTTTTCCCGGACTCTTTCGTGGAGCTATTGATGTTGCGGCTCGTCAAATTAATGAAGAAATGAAGTTGGCAGCTGTTTATGCAATTTCCGGAATCATTACAAATGAAGAATTAAGAGAAGATTATGTTGTGCCCAATGTCTTTGATAAAAGGGTTGCTCCAGCCGTAGCAGCCGCTGTAGCCCGAGCAGCGATAAAAACAGGAGTTGCCAGAACAATTATTGATCCTGAAGAAGTAAAGAACAACTCGATTTCAAGAATTAATATAGCTTAAAGTTGTGCCTCCTCTGTTAATGATTAGCAAAGGAGGCCTTTTATTAATTAAGAAAAAACTGATTTATAAAAATTCAAATAAAATACACCCCTTGTTCAGAAATGGTAAAAGGAAGGTTACGAAACCAATCACCATAATGAAAGGGATGCACTTTTAGGAAAATTATTTTTAAAACAGTCATCTGGAATATATTGATATTGCTTCAGCGGCAGGTGGTAAAAGGCTTATGTTTCGCGGACAATGAGCTTGGGTTGTAGAATAATACGTTGTGGTTCTATGCTAAGACCTTCTATACGTTCATGCAAGAGGGTGGCAGCCCGCGCACCCATGAGCCGGGCAAAAGACGAAACGGTTGTTAGTTTAGGCGATAGCATGACCGCCTCTGGAATATCATCGAAGCCAACTATTCCTATATCACGGCCGGGGACAAGCCCCAGCTCTTTTAGCTTCATCATAACCCCTAATGCAATTATATCATTATAACAGAAAATAGCGGTGGGAGGATCTGGAATACGCAGAATTTGTTGAATCAGTTCTACACCTGATTCTCTTGTTACAGGACCCTCTATTGCTAATGAGGCATCAATGTTGATGCCCGTTTTGTGATGGGCATTGTCATACCCTTGTTTTCGTTCCTGGCAAGAGGTAATTTGGGAGGGACCACCTAAAAAAGCAATCCGGCGATGTCCTTTTTGTATCAGATGATCTACAGCCAATTGTCCGCCCATCACATTATCCATACCTACATAATCGCAGTTGGCGCCTGGGACTTTTCGACCTAATAAAACTACCGGGATGCCCCAAGATAGTATTTGCTCGATGACTTCACTTTTACTTCCCGGAACAGCGAATAAAATAATTCCACCAACTCTGTGTTCTAGCATGGTTGAAAGAAGGCGGCTTTGTGTATCATAAGAATTAAAAGTAGTGCCTAAAATGACAGTCTGACCACATTTAGTCAATTCTTGGTGAATGCCTATTAGCAATTCCGAATAAAATGGATTAGCTAAATCCATAATAATTAGACCAACTGTTGAGGATGATTTTGAACGAAGATTAGCGGCAACACGGTCATAAATATAACCCAAATCCTGGATGGATTTCAAAACTTTTTCGCGTGTTGCCTCAGAAATGTTTTTACTGCCGCGTACAACTAAAGAGGCAGTCGCTCGGGATACACCCGCATGTTTTGCGACTTGTAGTAAGGTAACGTGTTTATGTTGAGTCATATTTGATCACCACCAGTACTAATTTGATATTAACGTAGCTAGCTAATTTAATTGCATTCGAGGTGGGGACTTTACCCAAAAATCATTATTGCATAAGCAATTATATTGTATGGTAAGACTTAGTAGATGTCAATGAAGAGTAAATCTACTAAGTCTTACCATGTAATAATCATTATGATAAACATTAACCAAAGGAAAGAAGAGGTCAACTAGCAATTGCTAACTGATCTCCTCTTTTAAAAATTTGTTAATTTTCTATGCCTACCCGCTTAATTTCACCTACAATAAAGAGATAAGAAAAGGCTCCTAGTAAGGCAATAAAACTCATGAATACAAGAGCACCAGTAAATGAACCCGTTGCCTGCACAATAAAACCAATTGCGATTGGTGTAATGATACCAGACATATTAGCGCAGAAGTTAAATACGCCACCCGCCAGTCCAACTAATTTAGGTGGTGCAACATCACCAACAACAACCCAGCCAATTGCGGCCATTCCTTGTGCAAAGAAAGCAACGGACATGATTGAAATGATAATATTAAAATCATTGGAGTAATTTGCAAGTACAATACAAGTACTCAGCAAGCCGCCAGTAACAATTGGAACTTTTCGTGCTGCTGATAATGAATACCCTTTCTTCAGCATAGTATCAGACCAATAGCCACCGATAAGAACACCAATAAATGCTGCAATGTAGGGAACAGACGCATAAAATCCTGCTTTTAACATCGGCATCTGTTTTTCTGTAACTAAGTATGTTGGGAACCAGGTTAAGAAGAAGTAAAGAGTAGAAGCAGTAGCGAATTGACCAATGTAAATACCCCATAATTGGCGATAGGAAGTGAGTGTGCGAAGATCAGACCACCGAAATTTTTCTGTTTTGCGGGCAGTTTCTCCGAGTCCACCGCCTTCACGGATTAAGTCTAATTCTGCTTGATTTACAGACTTACTATCCTTTGGATCACGATAGTAGAAATACCATACAAAACTAAATGCGATGCCAATAACGCCAGTAATATAGAAAATACTTGGCCAGCCCCATGTAGCGAGCAGCCAAAAGAGTACAGGCGTTAGAAAAGCCAAACCAACATATTCACCTGCCGTATATACTGCAGTTGCCATAGCGCGTTCTTCTTTCGGAAACCATGAGGCAACAACACGACTATTTGTTGGGAAAGCTGGAGCCTCAGCAAATCCAATGGCCAAACGAAGACCAAATAAAGAGGTAAAGCTTTTGCCAAAGCCCATTAAAAGAGTAAAGAAAGACCATAAACCGCACGACCAAAGATATGCAACTCTAGGTCCGACACGATCCAAAAAGGCTCCTCCAGGTATTTGCATGAACGCATAAGTCCAACCAAATGCAGAAAAGAGAAGACCCATAGTAGCTGCATCAAATCCTAATTCTGCCCTCATTGCTGGTGCAGCTACTGCCATGTTCGTACGATCAAGGTAATTGATCGCAGTTACAACAAATAAAAGTAAGAGAACTACATGGCGAGCACGCGTTGGTTTACTTGCTAATGAATTTGTTTTAAGATTTACGTTTCTTGATTCTAAAGTATTCATAAGCGTTCCTCCTGTGTTTTTATTTTACACACGTGTATAAAGCTCAGTTAGATCGATCTAATAAAAAGTATATTAACTTATTTTGCAATTGTCAATCGTTTTAGACTATTTAGATAATTTTAAAAATAATATTTTTATTACAGGATTATTCTGTAATAAAAAGAGAATATTGTATAAATTGAATTTTTATAGATAAATTGGAAATATGATAGCTAAATCAGGTGGTATAAATAAAAAACCAGTCAGCTAATTGACTGGTTTTAAGTAAAACTATAAAGATGCGAAGCTCATAGGGGTTCTGCTTATAATATAATGGGATATATTATTTTAGCGTGCTTAACTTGTGAGAAGTCTGGCTAAGAACATAATTGATAAATGCTGTTACTGCTGGTGGCTGATACGATCGCTTAAGTACGGCTAAAGCAACATGTTTAATTATGGGCTTAGAGAGTCGGACAATAGCAATATTTGGTTGCTTCCGAGAAAGGACCATATCTAATGGAAAAAGGGCGATGCCCATTCCTACACCAACAAGAGCAAGGCTTGTCTCGCAATGGCTGCTTTGGCATACAATGTTAGGAGTAAAACCAGCATCGCGGCAGGCACTTGAGTAGATATTATAGATGCTCTCGTGAGGACTAGGAAAAATAAAATTTTCGCTAACTGATTCCGCTAAATCAATAGTTCCTTTTTTCGCCAAAGCGTGGTCAGAAGATGTGATAAGGACAAATTCATCATTGGCCAATGGATAAAATTCAATATCATCAGGGATTGCACTTGCAGGCGGAGTAAGAAGTGCAACATTAATTTCAGAAGTGCGAAGGAGTTCAGCAAGGCGATGACTGCCGCTTGTAACAATATTTAGGTATAATCCTTGATGGCTATTATGAAAAGAAGTAATAAGTGATACAAAATCGATACTTTCGAGAGTTGTAATGGCACCGATATTAATTGTGCCTTTTGTAAGTCCAACATGAGCCTGCATACATTGTTGCGCTGTTTCAATTTTAGATAGTATTTCTTGAGCATGGACTATGAACTCCGCTCCAGCAGTGGTTGGATGGACGGTTCGCGTTGTTCGATCAAATAATTTTACTCCTAGTTCAGTTTCGAGTTTAGTGATTTGCTGAGATAACGAGGATTGAGCTACACAAATTTCCTCTGCTGCGTGGGTGAAATGCCGATGTTTTGCAACTTCAATAACATATTGTAATTGGTGTATCTCCATAATTAAACCTCCTTTGATCGTTACTACCTATCAATCATATCATAATTATCGATTGAAAAGATATTGAATTTGATATAAAATTTAGAAAATTAATAGAATTTAAATGTATTGTATTAAGAGTATGATTTTGGAAGGAAGGGTGAAATATGAAGTGGCCTACCCACGTTACTATTTGTGAAGTAGGACTTAGAGATGGCTTACAAAACGAGAAGATGCTCTTAACTGTGGATCAAAAGATCGATCTATTAGATCGATCTATTAAAGCGGGAGCAAAAATTATTGAAGTCGGTTCTTTTGTTCGTCCTAAGGCAGTGCCTCAAATGGCGGACACCGATGAAGTTGTCAGGAGAATGAAACGAGTTGATGGGGTTGAGTATCGAGTATTAGTCATGAATTTGCGCGGCTTAGAACGTGCAAAAGCCGCTGGGATCACCAAAGCCAAGCTTACGGCATCTGCCAGTCGCGCTCATTCTCTTGCCAATATTAACAAAACTCCAGAAGAAGTGGTAAGAGGTTTTTCTGAATGTGCAGAGTTTGCGGCAGCGAATGGCATCGAGCTTTCTGGAGCGATTTCTACTGCCTTTGGCTGTTCGATGGAAGGCAGAGTTTCTTTGGAGCAGGTTTTGTCCGTAATTTCATGTTTCCGTGAAATTGGTGTGAAAGAATTGTCCTTATCTGATACCACAGGTATGGCAAATCCCGATCAGGTTTATGAATATAGTATGAAGGTGAAAAAACAATTCCCAGATGTAAACTGGTTTTTACACTTTCACAATACGAGAGGAATGGGACTTGCTAATGTTATTGCTGGGATGATGGCTGGTATCGATCGGTATGATGCATGTTTTGCAGGATTAGGTGGTTGTCCCTTTGCTCCTGGTGCATCAGGAAATATTGCCACTGAAGATTTAATTCATATGTGCCATGAGATGGGTATTCAGACTGGATATGATTTGGATGCGGTTTTATCGATTGGACGCTCAATACAACAAATGATAGGTCATGACACGGCAAGCTTCATTCTTAAGGCTGGTAAATGTAGTGACATAGTACATTCACCAAAAGAGAAAAAGAATTGAGTAGGAAAGATATGAAGGATTATCCAAGACCGTTCAGTACTGAGCAAACGCCCAGTGAAGATTCAGACATAGTTTTTCCGTATTATATAAAAAAGGATAGGAGATGAGTGCATGCTCGAATTATATTTGAATAATCCCAGTGATTTGGTGCTGCGTGAAGCGAAAGCCTTGCCGCCGGTTGCAGAGGATGAAGTGAAGCTTAAAATAGTTTATGGAGGGATTTGTGGATCAGATCTTAAGGTGTATAAAGGTTTGATTAGTTATGCTGCCTATCCTCTTCGTCCTGGTCATGAGGTCTTAGGGAAGATTATTGAAGCTGGAAAAAATGTGCCTCATAAAGTAGGAGCTCGAGTTGTGGTTTTCCCAAATACATTTTGCGGAACCTGTGAATACTGTGCCCAAGGAAAAACAAATATCTGCACATTGAAGCAACCGATTGGTGTATCTTCTGATGGTGTATTTGCCCAAGAGGTTATTATTGAATCTAAATATATAGTTCCTGTACCTGACGGAATCGATGATGAAAGAGCTGTATTAATTGAACCCTTTGCTGTTACTGTTCATGCTCTCAAAAAGGCTAATATTCAAAAAGGAAATTCAGTGGCCATTGTTGGATGCGGAACAGAAGGTCTATTCTCAGTAGCCTTAGCAAATAAGTTTGGGGCCAATATTACTGTAATTGATATTAATCCTACAAAATTGGCTATCGCCCGGCGTTTGGGTGAAAATGTACGGACAGTGCATCCCAAGGATATTAAAGATGAATTATTTGATGTGGTTATCGAAGCCGCTGGAGTGCCAGAATCCATTGAACAATCTATGAATATTGTAAAACCTGGCGGCACTATTGTTGCAATTGGTATAACCTGTGATCCGGTTAATTATCCGGCACTGAAAATTGTGCGCAGTGAAGTTACCATTTATGGCAGCATAATTTACACACTTAAAGATTTTGCTGAAGCCATCGAATACCTTAAAGATTCTACCTTTGATCTATCGCCTGTGTTGTCAAAAATTGTTCCCTACACTAAGTTTCATCAAGCTTTTGAGGATGCCCTTAGTGGTAATTTTGCTAAAATAGCACTTAAATTTTGAGGAGGATGGACATGAAAGAACTAATATCGAAACAACTAGTGACGTATTTAGAAAACAGAGGAGTAGAGCATATCTTTGGTCTTTGTGGTCATACTGTGATTGCCTTTTTAGCAGAACTAGAAAAAAGTAGGAAAATAAAATTTATTAATGTTCGTCATGAACAAATAGCCTCTCATGCGGCTGATGGTTATGCCCGCGTAAAAAAACAAGCTTCGGTTGTTCTCAGTCATCTAGGACCGGGTTTAACGAATGCAGCAACCGGCGTAGCCAATGCTGCTCTTGATTCGATTCCCATGGTAGTAATTGCCGGGGATGTTCCCAGCCATTACTATGGAAAACATCCTCACCAAGAAGTCAATTTACATGCGGATGCTGCCCAGAATGAGATCTATCGCCCCTTTGTAAAACGAGCTTGGCGGGTAGATATTCCTGAACTGTTTCCGGAAATCATGGAAAAAGCATTTGCGTTAGCCGAATCCGGCAGGCCAGGACCCGTACTAGTATCCGTACCTATGGATATGTTCTCGAAAGAGATTGATACTGCACTGTTTGAAAAAACGTATCACAATACAAAAACGATTTCCAAGCCATCCATTGATGATGAAACAGCAGCCCAGATCATTGAAACCTTAGTGAAGGCTAAAAAACCTGTGATCTATGCTGGTGGCGGGATAATCTTAGCCAATGCATCAAAAGAATTGAGTGAATTTGCTGAATTCTTAAGTATTCCTGTGGCTCATTCTCTTATGGGGAAAGGTGTCTTATCGGATGAGCATCCATTAATACTAGGAATGACAGGATTCTGGGGCACAAAATTTATCAATGATACATGTAAGAACGCAGATTATATTTTAGGTTTAGGCACGAGCTTTAAAGAAGCCGATTGCAGCTCTTGGTATCCTGAATACACCTTTAGTTTCCCCCCGACCAAGTTGATTCAAATTGATATTGATCCTAGTGAAATCGGTCGGAATTACCCTGTGGAAATTGGTGCTGCTGCTGATTTGAAGCAGGCATTGAAGGTTCTGAATCGGGTTGCCAAAAAGCTGTATCCAAGTGGTAAGAAAAATGATGCGCTACGAAAAGAAATCATTGAGAACCGCAGGAAATTTAAAGCGAGTAACCAAGGGTTAGAGAAGAGTAATGCCTTCCCAATGAGTCCGCAACGTATCTTAGCTGATGTTCGCGAGGTTCTGCCGCGGGATGCTTATATTACAACCGATGTTGGCTGGAATAAGAATGGTGTTGGTCAACAATTTCCCATTTATGAACCTGGTACGATTTTAACTCCTGGAGGATTGGCTACGATGGGCTTTGGGGCGCCAGCGGCTTTAGGAGCAAAAGTGGCAGAGCCTAAGCGGGTTGTAGTTTCCTTAGTGGGTGATGGTGGTTTTGGTCAAAATCCGGCAGTATTGGCTACCGCTGCCATCGATAATATCGCTGTGATCTTCGTAATCATGAATAATGGTGCTTTTGGTACCATTGCCGGCTTAGAGAAAGCACATTATGACACCACCTTTGGAACCATCTTTGAAAAAGATGGCAAACCATACTCACCAGATTATGCTGCGATCGCTCGTGCCTATGGAATAGAGGGAATCAAAATTACAGCAGCCGATGAATTCAAACCAGCTCTCAAACGGGCCATTGAATTAAACAAACCTGTTGTAATTGACGCAGCGATGATCAATAATCCGGTTCCAACTGCTGGACATTGGAACATCATGGATATCTATTCTCCAGGTAAAAAAGTGCATCATGTAAGTACGAATTAAAGTACGAATTCATTTTAGAAAGTATTGATCGTAATTGCTAGAGAAAAAAGGAGAAATCGAAAATGCCCAAACAATTTTCGTTAGCCTATCTTACGGTACTTGGCTGCCCACCTCCTGAAATGACGTATATCGCAGGGCGAGCCGGCTATGATTTTGTGAGTCTCAGACCTATTTATATGGGGCTTCCCGGTGAACCCAACTATGCATTGGCTGAAAATAAAGAACTATATCGCCAAACGAAAAAAGCACTTTCAGATACAGGCGTGAAACTCCTTGACATTGAACTGGCCCGCATACACGATGATGTCGATGTAAAGCAATATTTGCCTGCTATGGAAGTAGCGGCTGAATTGGGGGGCAGTGCAGTTTTATCTAGTATCTGGACTTTGGACCGCAATTGTTACATAGAACGCTTTGCCGAACTATGCGATTATGCCAAACCTCTTGGTCTTACCGTCAATCTTGAGTACGTTCCGATTGCCAGCGTATCGAACCTTGCTGGAGCAATCGACGTTCTTCGTACTGTAAAGCGTGAGAATGCAGGTCTTATGATTGATACACATCATTTTCATCGTGCCGGAGACAAAGTTGAGGATTTAGATGAGGTACCGCGGGAGTGGTTTCACTTTGCACATCTTTGCGATGCACCAGCAGAAATTCCAACAGAGAAAGAAGAGATGACTCGTATCCTTCGTGAGGCACGCTTGTATTGCGGCGAAGGGGGCATTGATATTGCGAGCATCATGAATCGAATGCCCGAGGTTCCATGTTCGATTGAATTGCCACATGTTGCGCGAGTGAAGGAAATTGGTTATATGGAACATGCATACCGCTGCTTAGAACATGCAAAAACATATTTTGCAACTCATGCGCGGGAATAGAGCGTAAAGAAATGAATTAAAAATATGGATAAATCTAAGGAGAATCATACATTATGGGAAAAGAAAAAGAAATCACAACGGAACAACAAGAAGAATTAGACGCAGCCTTTGAGAGAGCGCAGAAAGCGCTTGCCATCATAGCAACCTATGACCAGGCTAAGGTAGATCGTCTTTGTCAGGCAGTAGCTTGGTCAGTAGCCAACAAGAAAACATTCCTTGAATTAGTAGACATGGGCATTAAAGAAAGCGGTCTTGGTGATTATGTGAGCCGTCAGAATAAACGCTTTAAAATCCGAGGAGTTTTACGAGACGCTCTTCGTCAAAAAAGTATTGGAATTATCGAAGAAATTCCTGAAAAGGGAATCGTAAAATATGCAAAGCCTGTTGGTGTTATCGCATCCATTGTGCCGACCACCAATCCCGATCTTACCCCTGCAGGAACAGCGATTTACGCGATTAAGGCCCGGGATGTAGTCATTTTCTCCTCCCATCCCCGTTCGAAGAAGACGACAAATGAGACCATACGACTGATGCGGGAAGCTTTAGAGCGGGAAGGTGCACCGGCAGATATCCTGCAATGTCTAACGACTGCTAGTATTCCTATGGCGAAAGCCCTGATGGCGAAAGCCGATCTGGTTCTTGCCACTGGAGGGCAGCCCATGGTTCGGGCGGCTTACAGTTCAGGAACACCGGCTTATGGCGTTGGTGCCGGTAATGCAACTATGGTGATTGATGAGACGGCCGATCTTGCAGAAGCGGCTCATAATACAATGCTCAGCAAGACATCCGACTTTGGATCAGGATGCTCTGCCGATGGTAATCTGATCGTTGAAGAAGGGATTTTCGACAAGTTCTTGGATCGGCTTGTCATGGAAGGCGGGTATCTTGCGAATGAGGAACAAAAGAATAAACTTCGTAAGGTAATGTGGGATGAAGAAGGGCATCGTTTAGCCAGTACAGTAGCCATCGCTCCTCAACAATTAGCTGAAATTGCCGGGTTTAGTATTCCAGCCGATCGGAAATTCATTATCATTATAGGTGATGGTATCGGTAAGGAATATCCGTTCTCTGGTGAAAAACTGACGACACTGCTTACGATTCATAAATACAAAACTGGTTTTGAGAATGCAATCCATATGATGCATGCCATTTATGCAGTAGGAGGCAAGGGACATTCGGTTGGAATTTATTCCTTCAATGACGACCATATTCACCGTCTTGCATTAGAGGCCCCTGTAAGTCGGATTATGGTTCGCCAGCCTCAGTCGAAGGCCAATGCTGGAGCATTTAATAATGGTATGCCGATGACGTCGAGTATGGGATGCGGAACTTGGGGAGGCAATATTGTTTCTGAGAATGTTTGTCTCAAGCACTATATGAATACAACGTGGGTATCAAGGCCAATTCCAGAGGATCGACCTTCTGACCAAGAGCTGTTCGGAAAATTTTATAATTCAGAGTTTGAAAAGTAAAGACAATGTGGTGCACGTTCTTTTAAAATATTCAATAAAAGGGAGCCTTAGAAGGCTCCCTATATTGACTGTGATAGGGGTGTCAAATTGAATTGGCAAAGAAATCTCTGGTGCTTATGGAGCGGCTGTATTATCTCCAGCGCAAGCTACACTATGCTTATACCATTTTTACCCTTATATCTTTTGGATCTAGGGGTAACCGGTACAGCTATCAATTTATGGTCAGCTATAGTGTTCTCAGTCACTTTTTTTATTAGCGCCCTTATGTCACCCTATTGGGGACGGCAGGCTGATAAGTCAGGGAAGCGCCGAATGCTCATTCGCGCAGGTTTTAGTCTGGCAGCAGCCTATTTTCTAGGATCTCTTGTTAGGAACCCGATAGAATTGTTTATGGTTAGGATACTTCAAGGATTTGCTACTGGTTTCGTTCCTGCAGCATTGTCAATTGTTGCTTCTACCGCACCCAAAGAGAAAATAGGCTTTAGCCTGGGAATTATGCAGACAGCAACTCTCGTAGGGAGCATTATAGGACCGTTATTTGGTGGTACTTTGTCTCACTTATTTGGAATACGCATGTCGTTTACAGTAGCAGCTTGCATAATGTTCATTGGTACATTAGTTGTCAGCTTGTTCGTAACTGAGCCCACCCGTAATGAAGTGCCACAAGCGAGTGGAGTAATCGATGATTTAAAAACTGCATTTAATAATTTTATTTTGTTAGAGATGCTAGTACTCTTATTTATTGCCCAAATGGCCGTTATGGTACTTCAACCGTTGATCACCTTGTATGTAGCTGAACTTCAGGGGCAATTGGAAGGTACAGTTTTAATAGCAGGCATCATCTTTAGTCTAGCAGGTATTGCTGGTGCCATTGCTGCACCTCTATGGGGGAAGGGCGGACAAAAGGCAGGGTTCTCTCAAGTTCTTATTAGTGGATTTCTTGGAGCTGGCCTATTCAATAGTTTACAATTTTTTGTGGGAGATATCTGGAGTTTCGCTTTATTGCAATTTATCTTCGGTTTTTTTATTGCTGGCATTTATGTTGCTGTAAATGCAATTGTGGTGGCTAATACCAATGAAGGTTTTCGAGGTCGCGCTTTTGGTCTTACCATGAGTGCCAATCAGTTAGGTTCGATGTTTGGTCCGCTAATCGGTGGAGTAGTTAGTGGGTGGATCGGTATTAAATTCATATTTATATATACGGGTATCTTTTTAATTATAGTTGGCTTTGTTATATGGAAGCAGCATGAAAAATATTAAAAGGCATATTTCTACTTTTAGCTGGGGCTGTTTTTTTATAGCGCTGGATATTTCAGTTCGGAAAACTTAATTTTCGCAAACGTTTTAGACGAAGAAGGTAATACAAATATACCAAATAATTGTCAGGAGTGATAGTATGGTAAAACCTTTACGAAAAGGAAATTTGGTATCGATTCTCAGTGCTGAGGAAGCCGTTAAATTGATCCCTGATGGTGCGACGGTTGCATTCTGTGGTACAGGTAGTGGTTTGACAGAGGCAACAGTGGTTATTGAGGCACTAGCCCAACGATTTCAAAAGTCGCAGCAGCCACGGAATTTAACTTTCTTACATTCTACTGGTCTTGGTGATCGTGATGGTCGAGGAATGGTTCTTCTCGCTCAAGCAGGGTTATGCCGTAAGGTTATCGCTGGTCATTGGGGACAATCATCACGTTTAGCGGAAATGGCGGAAAGAAATGAGATTGAAGCCTATAATTTTCCTCAAGGGGTTATGTGTCAATTACTGCGTTCAGCCGCAGCCGGGCACCCAGGAATTCTTACCCATGTGGGATTGGGGACTTTTATTGATCCTCGGCAAAGGGGCGGAAAGCTTAATGAACGCACCAAAGAAGATCTGATCCAACTCATGGAAGTGAATGGACAGGAATGGCTATTTTATCCAGCAATTCGCCCTGATGTAGCCATTATCCGAGGTACAGCAGCTGATACTGAAGGATATATCAGTATGGACGATGAGATTGCTTATTTGGATACATTGGCGATGGCCCAAGCTGCCCATAACAATGGAGGAAGCGTCATTGTCCAGGTACAACGGATAGTGAAAGAACGTACCCAGCATTCTAAGTCAGTAAAAATTCCTGGGTACCTGGTTGACGCTGTAGTCGTTGTTCCAGAACAAGCCCAACTGTGTTCTGGTTCAATGAATCGTTTTATCTCTGGAGATTTTATGTTAGAAACAAGAGAAGGTATATCCCTTCCTCTTAATGAGCGTAAGGTCATTGCTCGTCGTGCCCTTCTTGAAGTGGCTCCTGGCAACGTAAGTGTAGGTATTTCTGATGACATTGATATAGTGGCACGAGAAGAAGAGCTTAATGAAGACTTTGCTCTAACGGTGGAACTTGGTTCTATTGATGGCCTTTGTGCTCAAGGAATTCTTTTTGAGACCAACGCTAAGATGCAGACGATGTTAGATATGCCATCTCAGTTTGACTTCTATGATGGCGGCGGACTGGATATATGCTTTTTAAATTTTACTGAGGCTGACCAAGCAGGAAATGTTAATGTACACCGATTGAAAGGAAAAATAGCAGGGACGGGAGGGTTTATTGATATCTGCCAAAACAGCGATAAGGTTATTTTTTGCGGTACATTCACAGTAGGTGGCTTAAAAATAGCAATTGAAGATGGTGAAGTGAAGATTCATCAAGAGGGGAATTTTCAGACACTTGTGTTACAAGTATCTGAAATTACTTTCAATGGTAAAGATGCTCTGTGTCGCGGTCAAGAGGTGCTTTACATTACGGAACGAGCTGTCTTCCATCTCACACCGGAAGGTCTTGAACTGTGTGAAATTGCGCCTGGTATGGATTTAGAAAAAGATATTATAGAGCAAATGGGTTTTAGACCTAAAATTGCTGAGGATTTAAAAGAAATGGATCACCGTTTGTTCTCACCTGAGCCAATGGGCATTCAAAGTGAGTGGCATAAGTGACGACACCGTGCCAAGAGTATGAAAATATAGTATACATAATCATAGTAAGTACTAATGGATAGGTTTGCTCAGCTTTCCTTTCAAATAGAGCTTTTCTCTCTCAAATGAACGAATGGCAAGGTGAGAAATTCACGAAGAGGTATCCAAGAATGTTATAATATCCCATATAAGGAAGTGGAATCGAATACGTGATTAGAGGCATGGACTAGGAATGATTTGAGTGCCGGAAATTTATATTTTAATATATCCTAATATTGATAAAGGGGAGTTTGTCATGCAAAACAATTTAAAATCTGCGACTTTAACAGCTGTAAGACCTACGAAAGTACGTTGGTTCATGCTGTCACTCATCATGATGATAATGGTTATAAATTATCTTGATAGAGGTAACCTTGCTGTAGCCGCTCCAGTTATGCAGAAAGAATTAGGGCTTGATCCTGCTACAATGGGCATCTTATTTTCTGCTTTTGCCTGGTCTTATGCTTTTTGTATTCCCTTTGCTGGTGCCCTTTTGGACAAGATTGGTCCACGACTCATGTTTACAATCGGAATTGTTGGCTGGTCTGTTGCTACCGTTGCTATCGGTTTTACAAACACCTTAACAGCTTTACTCGGTGCTCGTACTATGGTTGGCATTTTTGAGGCACCAACTATCCCAACCAATGTTCGTTGTGTTGCTGCATGGTTTCCAGATCGCGAAAGAGCCTTGGCCGTTGGTATGTATACTTCTATGCAATATGTTGCATTAGGATTTTTAACACCTGTTCTTGCTTGGATACTTGTCACTTATGGGTGGAAAATGATCTTTTTTATTACTGGTGCACTCGGTTTAGTGGTTGCGATTATTTGGCATTTAAACTATCGAGATCCAAAAGACTGTCACATTATTAATAAAGCTGAGATGGATTATATCAAAGAAGGCGGCGCATTGGTTAACAGTGGCGTTGCTACAGGCAATGTTGTTTCTTGGAAAACAGTCGGCAAATTGTTCCGTCAGCGTAAATTAGTTGGAATGTTTATTGGTCATTTTTCTATTATGACTATTTTGTTCTTCTTCATGACTTGGTTTCCAACGTATTTGATTAACGGCAAGGGACTTACGATTTTAAAAGGTGGCTACTATGCCATGATTCCTTTCTTGGTAGCTATTTGTGGTGCCTTGCTTGGTGGAAAATGGTCTGATTGGATGACTGACAAAGGATATTCAAAAACAGTTTCACGCAAAGTTCCAATTATTACTGGATTCTTACTTGCAACCGTTATTCTAGGAGCTAATTATATGGATTCCATTCATGGTGTTATTATTTGTATGGCTATTGCATTTTTCGGTCAAGCAATGGCTTCTACCGTTACAGGCGCACTTTTATCCGATATAGCGCCGAAAGATCTTCTTGGACTCTCTGGCGGATTGCTCAACTTTATTGCCAATATTGGCAGTGCTACATCTCCTATGGTTGTTGGTTTTATTGTACAAGGCACAGGCGGCTTCAATATGGCACTTGTATATGTATCTTGCGTGTCTATAATGGGGATATTGGCGTATACTTTGGTTCTTACTAAGGTAGAGCGGATCGTGTTAGACGAAGACTAAATTAAAATATGATAAATTAGGAGAGGGGATGATTCATATGAATCAATCAAATATGATATGGCCAGATAAAGTAACAATCTGCGAGGTGGGGCTGCGGGACGGACTGCAAAATGAAAAAAAAATATTGAGTGTAGAAGAAAAGCTTGAGCTTCTCGATATGGTAGTTGCATCTGGCATCAAAGTTATTGAAGTAGGATCTTTCGTGCATCCTAAGGCAATTCCTCAAATGGCCGATACAGAAAAAGTCGTACAGCGGATGAAAAGAGTTGATGGAGTAGAATATCGCGCTTTGGTGCCAAATTTAAAGGGTTTGGAACGTGCCCATGCAGCTGGCTTAACCAAAGCGAAGTTGACTGTATCTGTCAGTGAGTCTCATTGTATCAACAACTTCAATCAAACTCCTCTGGAAATGATGGAAGGATTTATTCCATGTGTTGAGTATGCCGCCAAACATAATATAAAGGTGTCAGGGGCATTATCTTCTGCCTGGGGATGTGCATTTGAAGGTAAAATACCAGTGCAACAAATCGAAAAAATAGTGCGAGCGTATCTAAAATTAGAGATTACTGAATTGTCCTTGTCAGATGCCACTGGCATGGGCAATCCCAGGCAAGTATATGAGATTGGGAAGTATATGGTAGAGAATTTTCCACAGGTCAAATGGATATTGCACTTCCATAATACTCGCGATATGGCCTTGTCCAATATCGTGGCTGGCATTCAAGCAGGTATTACCACTTTTGATGGTGCTTTTGGCGGGCTAGGTGGCTGCCCATATATTCCTGGAGCATCGGGGAATATTGCAACAGAAGATGTTGTTCATATGCTTCATGAGATGGGGATCGATACGCGTGTCGATTTGCTAAAAGCAATAGCCACAGCACGTACAGCCCAGCAAATGGTTGATCATCAAGCAGAAAGTCACGTTTTGAAAGCTGGACGCTGTGAAGATCTTACCAATGAAAGAGTGCGACATCAAAATAATAAATCATGACAGAAGTTAGCTTTTGGAGGATTATATTAATAGTTTCTTAATATAAATCAAATCTTATTTATCGATTGAATAGATAATGCAATTGATGTAAAATTTAAATAATAAGAATAAAGTAATTAATCTGGAAATTTGAAATAGTAATTTCCCAGATGAGTAATACGAAGGGGAACGGATAAAATGAACTATTTCTATTGCTTTGATAGATCGATCTAAAAAAAGAATCAATTAATGTTAGTTTCTTTAGTTCATAAGGTAGAATCGTGCCCGTAATAGTAAACGAAGATAGAGTTAGGCTTAAGCCTAATCATTTTCTTAGAATCTACAATTTGACTATATTAAAAAGAAATGGGGGGTATTTATGAGTAAATTACTTAAAGCAGCTCAAGCTGGAACGGTAGAATCATCGGATATTCTTATTCGGTTGATCCCTGGGGATGCAGGAAGCGGAATACAAGTGGAACTAGTCAGTCCTACAATGCAACAATATGGAAAGCATATCAACAATCTTATAACTACGACACTTGTTAGCCTTGGAATTGATGATGTACAGGTGAATGCTACTGACAGAGGCGCATTAGATTGTACAATAAAAGCCCGCGTAATAACCGCATTACAAAGAGCAGGAGAGTGAGGAGGATACAATGGAAAAGCTGAGAAGAAGCATGATGTTTGTTCCTGGTAACAATCCAGGAATGCTCCTAAACGCCGGCATTTATGGCGCTGATACAATCATTCTAGACTGTGAAGATGCCGTAGCAATTACTGAGAAAGATTCCGCAAGAAATCTTGTATTTCAAGCCATATCAGAAATCAATTATGGTACAGAAGTAGCTGTTAGAATTAATCACATCAGCACACCCTTTGGCTGGGATGATCTAAAACGAATCCTACCAGCAAAACCGGATCTCATTCGTTTACCGATGTGCCAAGGGCCAGATGAAATTCGCCAAATTGATGAATTCATTAGCGAAGCAGAACAAAAAAATAAATTTCCTGCGGGATCCATAAAAATGATGGCTGCTGTTGAAACTCCCAAAGGCTTACGATTAGCCTATGAAATCGCATCAGCGAGTCCAAGAATGGTGGCATTAGCCATTGGGGCAGAAGATTTTATTGCCAACTTAAAAACCACGCGCAGCAAATTGGGCCGGGAGTTACTGGCGGCCAGGGGACAATTGGTACTGGCGGCTCGGGAAGCGGGCATTCAGTGTATTGATACCGTTTTCTCTGATATTAATGATGAAGAAGGATTTAAAAAGGAACTCGAACTCATTAAAGAAATGGGCTTTGATGGTAAATCCGTTGTAAACCCTCGCCAAGTCAGTGTTGTTCATGATTTCTTTGCACCTACGGCGAAAGAAATTGATCATGCCCAAAGAGTTCTTGCTGCTTACCAAGAAGCCCTTGAGAAAAAATCGGGAGTTATCTCACTAAACGGAAAAATGATTGATCTGCCGATTGTAGCACGGGCAGAACGTACCTTGGCTTATGCTAAAGCCACTGCTGGGAAAGGAGGCAAATAAAAATGAAAAATTCCATCGGAAGAGAAATACCTGAATTTATACCTGGGCTAGGGAAGGTGACTGGCTTTGGCGGTGCCTTTGCCCGTAAACCTGTAGGACGGACTGCCGGAGCAGCTTTAAGTACATGCTTACCACGTGCGGATAAACTCTTAGCTTCCATTGAAACTGCGATTGATGCAGTAGGACTTAAAGACGGAATGACCATTTCTTTTCATCACCATTTTCGCAATGGAGATCGAATCTTAAACCGTGTTGTTGAAGCCATTGCGAAAAAGGGGATTCGTGATATTACCCTTTCCCCGAGTTCACTTAACACGGTCAATGATGCACTTATTCCTTATATCGAGCAGGGTGTAATTACAGCAATTGAAACAAGCGGCGCCAGAGGGAAAATGGGACGGTTCTTAACAGAAGGCCATTTGAAAAAACCATTGCATATCCGTTCCCATGGCGGTCGGGCGCAGGCCATTGAAAGTGGAGCCATTCACATTGATGTGGCTTTCCTAGGTGCTCCGGCCTGCGATCGCTACGGCAACATTAACGGAATTCAAGGTCAGTCTGCTTGTGGTTCTCTAGGATATGCCATACAAGATGCAGCCTATGCCGATCAAGTCGTAGCCATTACCGATAATCTAATGCCTCATCCCCTGTTTCCCATCAGTATCCCTCAAACCCAGGTCGATTATATTGTTGTAGTTGACAGTATTGGTGACCCAGCAGGGATCGCTTCAGGCGCCCTTCGTTATACGAAAGACCCAAAAGAATTGCTCATTGCCAAATATGCTGCCGATGTGATGGACTATTCAGGTTACTTGCAGCAAGATTTTTCCATGCAGCTTGGCAGCGGCGGTGCTTCCATGGCTGTCGGTCGGTTTATCAAGACAAAGATGCTCGAAAGAGGAATAACCGGCAGCTTTGGAGTTGGCGGCATGACAGGTGTTTTTGCTGAAATGATGGAAGAAGGCTTATTCAAAATGATGTTTGATGTACAGAGTTTTGACATTCCCGCCATTGATTCCATCAAGAAAAACAGTAATCACTTAGAAATGTCAGCGTCTTATTATGCAAACCCTCATAATAGCGGAGCGATTGTCAATAATCTTGACGCAGTGATATTAAGTGCGACAGAAGTTGACGTTGATTTTAATGTCAATGTGATTACCGATTCAAACGGAGTGATTATGGGTGCTTCCGGCGGTCACTGCGACACGGCTGCTGGTGCTAAACTAACCATTGTGGTAGCGCCACTGCTCCGTGGTCGTTTGCCCATGGTTAAAGATGCCGTTCAGACGGTAGTAACGCCAGGAGAAACAGTGGATGCCATTGTTACGGAACGAGGAATTGCTATCAATCCGAAAAGATTGGACATCATTGATAATTTAAAAAATTCTGGTCTTCCCATCATGTCCATACATGAACTTAAGGATATTGCCTACAAACTGTGTGGTAAACCAGAGGCGATTCAGCTTAGCGATGAGATTGTCGGAGTTGTAGAATATCGGGATGGAACCATTATTGATGTAATTAGACGACCAATATTCTGATCAAGAGGGATGATTTAGATATTCACAGCTGGTCTCCAATTACAGTGGAGACCAGCTGTGAATTTTCCAGAATAGGTTATGTTAATCGTTGATTCTTATTATTTTGATTGTAATTATCGATTGAAAAGAGGCTGCGTTTAATATAAAATTTAGGAAGATCATTTACATTGAAAGAATATCTTGAAATGTAAATGATGGATACTACTATATTGCAAATGCAGTGCATAAACGTTATGATTATTTTTTGAAGGCAAGGATGCGATCATAGAAGGGAAGTAAGGTTTTAGAAAAGTAGTAATGCAGTAAAGTACTGATATGAATAAAGCTAGGTAGGAAATGTCGGGATAGTAACATATAAAGGGAGGCTAATTTAAATTGGGTAAGGTAATTGGGGAAGGAACACAGCCATTGATATGTACTCCACTGGTGGGAAGAAATCAAGAAATTGTATTAGCTGAATTAGCAAATGTTTTAGAAAAAAAACCGGATATTATTGAATGGCGTGCCGATTTCTTTGAAGGTATTGCCAATACTGATGAAGTAGTTACCTTAGCGAATAAAATCAAAGGGATTGCGGGCGATTTACCGATCATCTTCACGATTCGTTCTACTCGGGAAGGCGGTCAAACTATTCCGCTGTCAGATAGTGAAGCTATTGAACTAAATGCAGCCATCTGCACGAATACAAGTGTAGAATATGTGGATTGTGAATTGAGCAATCTGCCAGAACACTTTCAGCAGTTATGCAAAGTAGCGCGAGAAAATAGCACGAAAGTAATTGCATCCTTTCATAATTTTAATTGCACGCCAAGTAAAGAAAGCTTAGAACAAAAGTTCAAACAAGCAGAACAATATGGTGCTGATGTTGCAAAAGTGGCAGTTATGCCAAAAACATTAGAAGATGTTCTTACGCTATTGAGTGTAACCTTAGAAGCAAAAAATAAGTTGAAAATTCCTGTAATTAGCATGTCAATGGGAGGGCTTGGTGCCGTAACTCGCATGTTTGGAGGAGTTTTTGGCTCGACCGTTAGTTTTGCAGTAGGTCAAAGTAGCTCTGCACCAGGGCAAGTGCCAATCGAAGATTTAAATACAGTGTTCTACATTGTAAAAAAATCCATGGGGATGTAGGTAAGATCATAACGATTCAAGACTAATGGGTGGTGTGATAGAGGAAGAATGACTAAAATAAAGAATCGTTAAAGGAATGGCTAACGCTTAGTAGAGATAATCGCTCAGTCCCAAGAACGCAATTAGCTTTAGGTGTAATAACTTCTTAATAAACACAATGTATAGGTCAATGTACAATGTGCTTATTAAGAAGTTTTTTATTTGTTGTAGTTTAATAAAAAGCAGCGATCTTTTAGATGAAAATTATTGTACATCTCTAGCCTTAGAATAAGTGCATTGCAAAAGGACGTTTATGTTTTTATATTAACACAATGATAACAATTTATTAATACCATCATTGTATTTTGATAGATACTTGACAATTGTTGTTTATTTGGTATAATAAAAACAGTATTATGTTGAGCGGAGGCTTATAATGATTACATTCTTAACTAAGAGATTTCAAAATCAATATTTTAGTTTTTTTAGTTGGGGTTATTTTTATAGCGCTGGCTATTTTGGGATGTATCAAATGAATAGGCTGTTAAATGAGAACTTAAACACGAGCAGGTAAACAGATGACTGTTTTGTGATAAAAAATAAGACTCATTAGAGTCTTATTTTTTTTGTTTTATGGTATTGTGATTTACAAATTTTATAAGTGGAAAAACATAAGGAATTATGAACCCCAAAGACACAATCTGCTGCGGCACACAAGGGAGAACATAAAAAATAGTAGGCGGTGTATTGTAATGAAATTTCATAATAATATTGTGTTGATTGGTATGCCAGGTAGTGGTAAGACGTCTCTAGGTGCGATTATTGCAGAACGATTAGAGCTTGATTTCTATGATATTGACCAGTATATACAGAAAAAAGAGAATAAGACTATTTCTGAGCTTTTTTTATTAGGAGAGTCACATTTTCGTCAGATTGAAAGTAATGCAGTTCGTGAAGTTAGCAGCAAGAAACCAATTGTTATTGCTACTGGAGGTGGTGTAGTGACTCGTCCTGAGAATATAGCTGTATTACAGCAAAAAGGTACTATCTTTTATATTGACCGACCAATCGAAATGATAATAGAAACGATTGACGTTGCAGCTCGTCCGTTGCTAGCAGATAATGTAAAGAGGATTTATAGCTTATACGAACAGAGAAAGCATTTATATGAGGGACATTGTCATTATCGAATTACCAACGGGCTGTCATTACATTCTGCAGCAGACCAGATTCTAAAAGTAATTATAAAAAGCCAGGATAGTGAGCAATTAGGCATTTCTGACAAATTTTTTTAAATTATTAGATATGATGAAATCGCAAATTTAAAATTAAAAATCAGCGTCTAAGGTAAATACCTAGACGCTGATTTTTGTGATTTCAAAAAATCCAAAGGATTTTAAATTTAAGTCGCCTATAATACATCCCAAATAGCCATTGCAGCTGCAGCTTCGATAACAGGTATCGCACGATGGACAATACAAGGATCATGACGACCTTCCACCGTAATAGAGACATTTTCACCCTTTGCATTCACAGTACTCTGTTCTAAAGAAATTGAGGGGGTTGGTTTTATGGCTACACGAAAAATAAGAGGCATGCCATTGGAGATTCCTCCTAAGATTCCTCCATTGTGATTGGTGGAGGTCACAACCACATTGTCTTTGCTATACATCGCATCATTGGCCTCGCTGCCGCGCATCTGGGCAAAAGCAAATCCAGCACCGAATTCTACACCTTTAACGGCAGGGATAGAAAATAACAGATGTGCCAGTGTGCTTTCTAGGGAATCAAAGAAAGGATCACCTAGGCCGGCCGGCAGATGTATGACAGTTGCTTCAATGATACCGCCGACAGAGTCTCCCGCAGTCTTGGCTGAGAGAATGCATTGTTGCATTGATTCGCCCACAGCAGGGTCAAGTACAGGGAATGATTTTGTTTTTAATTGTTCTAGTATTGTCTGGTCAATTGTAACCGCATCAAATTGAGATTCTGAAATAGAAGCGATACGCTGGATATGAGAACCAATATGAATGTTTTGTTGCCTCAAAAGCTGCTTAACAATCGCACCGGCGAATACGAGAGGGGCCGTGAGGCGGCCGGAGAAGTGTCCACCGCCTCGTAAGTCATTAAAGTGATTGTATTTTATAGAGCCAGTATAATCCGCATGTCCAGGACGAAATTTCCATGCTAAGGATTCATAATCAGCAGATCTTTGATCTTTATTTTCGATGATGGAACATAGTGGGCTTCCTGTTGTTTTGCCATTTAAAAAGCCACTCCAAATCGTAAATGCGTCTTTTTCATTGCGTGCTGTTGATAAGGGACTTTTCCCAGGGGCGCGACGCTCTAGCTCCCGAGTTACTTCAGCTAAGTCAATTGCGAAACCGGGCGGTAATCCGTCAATGGTAATACCGATCCCCTTTCCGTGACTTTCGCCAAAAATAGTATACTGAACCTTTTTACCCCATGAGCCACTCATTTGTTAACCTCCTGAAGTGTAAAATTAGATCGTGCGATTTTCAATTTTAGCAATCTGCGCTAAGGAACCCATCAATGAGGCGAAACGTTCAGGTGTAATGGATTGTGGTCCATCACAGCTTGCATTGGCAGGATCGTTGTGTACTTCAATAATCAATCCATCAGCACCGACGGCAATGGATGCCTTTGAAAGGGCCTCGACCATCCACCATTTCCCCGCAGCATGACTAGGATCAATAATAACAGGAAGATGGCTTAATTTCTTTATAGCGAGTACAGCACTCAAGTCTAGAGTATTACGGGTATAGGTTTCAAAAGTGCGAATGCCTCTTTCGCATAAAATAACATTGTCGTTACCTTCAGCCATAATATACTCTGCTGACATAAGTAATTCTTCAATGGTAGCACTTAATCCTCGTTTTAATAAAATTGGTTTATTAGTTTGTCCTACTGCTTTCAACAGGTCAAAGTTTTGCATATTTCTTGCACCAATTTGAATAATATCAACATCTTCAACGAATTTATCCAGTTTGCTTACGGACATAATCTCAGAGACAATTGGCAGCCCTGTTTCTGCTCTGGCAATTTTCAATAATTCCAGTCCTTCTTCTTTTAAGCCCTGGAAACTATAAGGTGATGTTCTTGGTTTGTAAGCTCCGCCACGCAAGAAGCCGGCACCTGCTGCTTTGACTTGATTCGCTACAGACAAAATTTGACTCTCGCTTTCAACCGAGCAAGGACCAGCAATAATTGTTAATTTATTACCGCCGATGGTTTGATTTCCAATTGGAATGACTGTATCTTCTGGATGAAAGACTCGATTGGCCTTCTTATAAGGTTCCTGTACAGATAATACTTTTTCTACATAGTTTTTACTTGCCAGCTTATCTTTATCAAGTTTATGAGTGCTGCCAACTACGCCTATAATCGTCTGAAATTCCCCATACGTAGGCCAAGCACTGCAGCCACCTTTTTCTAGTTCTGCCTTTAACTCTTCAATTTGCTTTTTTGTTACAGACGGATGTAATACGATAACCATAATAAATACCCCCTATTATTTTACTTTTATAACTTAAAATTGGATCTTTGGTGATGGATAAGCGCGACTAACTTCTGCTTGTAGAATGATGAGAGTTTTAGAGCGGTTAGCCATCGGGTAAAAAAAATAAGACTCAAATGAGTCTTGTAGAGATGGTGGAAATAAATTGTCCTTATCGGATTGCTGTTAGTTGACATTTCCATCTATAATGCTCATTGAAAAACCATATATTCACTTTTTCCCATCCGAAAAAGTCGAAGCTAAAAAAGTAGCTCCAACCAAAAAAGTAAAAATATTGTTTTTGTTCGATGGCTTTATAGGTTAGATGTGTCATAAAAAACATCCTCCGATAATAATTGATTTTCCAGTAACTGTTTTCCATTATATCAAAGTATTGAAAAGTGTCAAGTAATAGTTTTAAATTAAAAATAAAATAGATAAATGTTACATATTAATTATAGAATAAAAACATTTGTATAGTAGAAAAAAACAAAAATAAAAAAAACTCTTGACAGCATAGCAAAATTTGAATAAAATGTGCCTTAATAGAATGTGTAATCCGCTATGAGCAGGAGAAGTACATATACGAACTTTGGATCAGCGAGTCGGTGACCAGGCAACTGGAGGTGTGATGACCGACCCAAAGAGTCTATGGAATGGGCCTGTGAGCTGCTCACTGAACGCAATACGTCAGTAGGATGAGTCGGTTGCCCCCGTTATTGGGCTAGGGTATCAGATGTAGTATCTCGTACCTGAGTAGAGGGAAAGCATTAGCTTTCTAAATTAGGGTGGTATCGCGAATCATTTCGCCCCTTTCAGGGGGTGGAATGGTTTTTTTTATTATATATAGGTTAATTGATAAGGAGGAATGGCTATGTTCAAGGAGTTTTTGGCTCAGGTGGTAGCAGGGGTAAATTTATCGCGAGAAGATGCACAATTGTCCATGGATATCATTATGTCTGGGGGCGGGACTGAGGCACAAATTGGTGCTTTTATTACAGCTTTACGGATAAAGGGTGAAACTATTGATGAAATTGCTGGTTTTGCTCAGACCATGCGCAATCATTCATTAAAGGTACAATTTAGCAGCAGGGAAATGATTGATACCTGTGGTACGGGCGGGGATAAAACAGGTACCTTCAATGTATCTACAGCGGTAGCTTTTGTGGTAGCAGGTGCTGGGCTTGTTGTAGCTAAACATGGCAATCATGGTTTATCGAGTTCTTGTGGCAGTGCAGACGTTCTTAACGCTCTGGGGGTTTCAATGAATCTGCCACCTCAAGGAGTAAGTAAATCCATTGAAATGACGAAAGTTGGTTTTTTGTATGCTCCTGCTTTTCATAAAGCGATGAAATATGCTGCGAAACCACGCAAAGAATTAGGATTTCGAACTGTTTTTAATATGCTGGGACCATTAACCAATCCTGCAGAGGCTAATTATCAATTAATCGGTGTATATGAGCCGTCTTTAACTCGGAAATTGGCGGAGGCACTTGCCATGTTAGGCATAAAGCGGGCCATGGTAGTGCATGGTTTGGATGGTCTGGATGAAATATCCACTACTGCACTGACACAGATAACAGAAGTTAATGGTCAAGAAACTCGAACCTATACGATGGATCCTGCTGTCTACGGATTTAGTGGTGGTGGTTTAGAGGGGTACCGTGGTGGTACACCGGAGGAAAATGGGAAATTTATATTGGATATTTTCCAAGGGAAGCTGCTAGGTCCAAAACGTGATATCGTTTTGTTAAATGCTGCTGCTGCCCTGGTAGTCGCTGGTAAGGCAGAGAGCATAAAAGAGGGATTGAATATTGCGGCAAAGAGCATTGACGATGGAGCTGCCTATTCTAAATTAGAAGAGGTAAGGCGCTTTAGCCAGGAATATAAGGAGGAATTGATATTATCATAAAAATCTGTGGCATCACATCTGTAGAAATAGCGCAAGAGGCAAAAGATCTGGGAGCTGATTTGATTGGCTTTGTGTTTGCAGAAAGTAAGCGACGCATCGATGTAGAAAAGGCTCATCAAATTGGGCAAGAAGTGAAAGGAATCGGCAAGGTTGGTGTTTTTGTTAACGCGCCTCTTCAGGAAGTACAAAAGATTGCAGAGTATTGTCAGTTAGACTATGTTCAGCTGCATGGCGAAGAGACTTCAGAGTATTGCCAGCTTGTTGGTAGGCCCGTTATTAAAGCATTCCGGGTAGCTCCTGGTTTTAATCTAGAAAGGAGTAAGGAGTATCTTGCTGATTGGATTCTTTTAGATAGCTTTATCCCTGGGCAATATGGCGGAACGGGAATCACTTTTGATTGGCAGTCGCTGCAGGATTTTACTTCTCAGAGTCATACCCCAGTGATGGTAGCTGGCGGCCTTACTCCTGAAAATGTTGGAACAGCCATTTCTCTATTATCTCCTAATGGGATAGATGTTTCAGGAGGTGTCGAAACCAATGGGAAGAAAGATATAAAAAAAATCCAAGAATTTATGATTGCCGCTCGCGAAGGCAGAAGGAGGCAAAGGGAATGCTAAATGAAATTGTAACGAAAAAGCGCCGAGAGGTAGCGATACAAAAGAGGGAGAGACCTCTTAGCCAATTTGAGAAGGATATTATAAGAGGAGATTTTCGTTTCTGTAAAGGGATTAAAGAAAAGCCATGGGCACTTATCGCAGAATGTAAGTTGGCTTCCCCGGCTAAAGGAGAGCTGTGTACTGCATATACGGAATGTGAATTAGCTCAGATCTATACGGCAAATGGAGCAACAGCTCTTTCGGTACACACAGATAAACATTTTAAAGGGAAGCTGGAGAATATCAAAATGGTCAAGGCTGTTACTCCTTTGCCCATTTTACGCAAAGATTTTATTATTGATGCATACCAGATTTATGAATCCAGATGGGCAGGGGCAGATGCCATATTGCTGATTGCAGCAGTGTTAAGCGATGAAGAGATGAACGAGTATCTAGAGGTTGCAGCTATGCTTGGTTTGGATTGCTTGGTCGAGGTTCATACATTGGAGGAACTCCTGCGGGTGCAAAAGACTTCAGCGGTGTTAGTGGGGATTAATAATCGCGATTTGAAGACCTTTACTACTGACATTAGTAATACGTTTGCTTTAATGCCTTATTGCTCTTCGAAGATTGTACTAATTAGTGAAAGCGGCATCAAAAATCAAGAAGATGCTAAAAGACTGCAAGAGGCAGGAGTAAAAGGAATATTGGTAGGAGAAGGATTGGTTTGTGCTCATGATATTGGTACGATGACACAGGAAATGGCATTATGCCAAGGGCAGCGATGCAGCTGAAATAATAAGGAGGAATAGAATATGCCTGATAAAAATGGGAAATTTGGAGGATTTGGTGGTCGATTTGTACCAGAGACGGTGATGCCAGCTTTGATTGAACTGGAAGAACGTTATGAATTATTAAAGAATGATACATCTTTTCAGGAGGAACTGCACTTTTATTTACAGGAGTATGCAGGTCGTCCCACTACCTTATATTTTGCAAAGAATTTGACAGCACATTATGGACGGGGGAAAATCTACTTAAAACGGGAAGATTTACTGCATACAGGAGCTCATAAAATCAATAACGCCATTGGGCAGGCACTGTTAGCTCGTCGTATGGGGAAAAAGAAAATTGTGGCTGAGACGGGTGCCGGACAGCATGGTGTAGCTTGCGCTACTGTTGCAGCTCTCTTTGGTCTAGAATGTCGCGTGTATATGGGAAAAGAAGATATAGAACGGCAGGCGTTGAATGTATTTCGTATGCGACTCTTGGGAACCGAGGTAATACCCGTGACGAGTGGTACTGGTACGTTAAAGGATGCCACAAGTGAAGCCATTCGTTACTGGGTTACGAATGTAGAGGATACTCATTACATTATTGGCTCCGTCGTAGGACCTCATCCTTATCCTATGATTGTACGGGATTTCCAAAAGATCATTGGTGAAGAAGTAAAAGCACAAGTTATGAAATGTAATATAGAAAAATTAAAGTATATTGTTGCTTGCGTCGGTGGAGGCAGCAATGCTATGGGAATGTTTTTTTCCTTTCGCAATGACAAAGAGATTATCAAAATTGGTGTAGAGGCGGCGGGTAAGGGCATCACTACCAATGAGCATGCGGCATCTTTAACGAAAGGGCGACCGGGTGTGTTGCACGGGGCATTTAGTTATTTATTGCAAGACGATGATGGGCAGATCATTGAACCGTACTCCATATCTGCTGGTCTTGATTATCCTGGTGTTGGTCCTGAACATTCCTTTTTTAGGGATAATGGAATTGTTGAATATAAAGCAGTTACGGATGAGGAGGCATTAGAAGCTTTCAAACGCCTGGCTCGTATAGAAGGGATTATTCCAGCTTTGGAAAGTTCTCATGCACTTGCATATTTAGAAGAAATTATGCCGAAGACGCAAGTGGATGAAACGGTAATTGTTTGTCTTTCTGGTCGTGGTGACAAAGATGTAGATATGGCAATAAAAGTAATGGGGGGATTATAATGTCAAATTTGTCAGCAAAATTGCAAGGATTAAAAGAGTCAGGACGCAAAGGGCTCATTGTCTATCTAACAGCTGGTTACCCTGATTATGCCACAACATTAGAAACTGTTTTGGCGATGGAAGCAGAAGGGGCAGATGTGATTGAAATTGGCATTCCTTTTTCTGATCCCATTGCCGATGGACCCGTGATTCAACATGCCGCTACCTTAGCCTTAAAAGCGGGTGCAACTACTGCAAAGTCCATAGAATTAGTTGCCCAAATACGTAAAACCTCTAGTATTCCATTAGTGGTAATGACCTATGTCAATAGTATATTAGGGTATGGAAAAGAAAAGTTTATTGCTGATTTTGTTAAAGCGGGAATCGATGGGCTTATTGTACCTGATTTACCTCTTGAAGAGGCAGGTTTATTAGAAGATATTTGTACGAGGCAAGGTATTCCTCTTATTGGGCTTATTGCGCCAACATCGACAGTAGATAGGATCAAATGCATTGCACAAAAGGCCGAAGGTTTCTTATATTGTGTTTCCAATACTGGCGTAACAGGCGGTCAGCATAATAATTATGATCAGATTGGCGCCGTAATAGAGACCGCTCGTCAGGTCAGTCAAATACCTATGGCAATTGGCTTTGGAATTGGCAATTCTCAAGGAGCCTCTGCTGCAGCTCACTATGCTGATGCTGTTATTGTTGGTAGTGCCATTCTTGAAAAACTTACGAATGAGGGAGTTGCTGGTGTTCGTAGTTTGGTCAGATCCATTCGTGAAACGTTAGATGGGGAGAGTGAATAGGATGAAAATCATTCCCAGCTTAGCTGATTTTTCTGACCTAGCACAAGAATATAATCTGATTCCTATTTTTACTGATTTATCTGTTGATCTGGATACTCCTGTATCCATTTATTCTAAAATTACAGGCGATAATCCTGGATTTATTTTAGAAAGTGCGGATACGAGTAAAGCTTTTGGGCGATATTCTTTTATTGGAGCAGATCCTTTTATTACGGTATTGGGGAGGAGTAAAAAGACTGAGGTTAGAAAGGGACAGGATGTTACTACAATTGATGCTCCACCGCTTGTTGCACTGCAAAGGATATTAGGACAGTTCTCTTTTCCTAATATCCCTGAATTACCTCCTTTTAGCGGCGGGGCAGTTGGATATTTTAATTATGAAACTGTAGGTACATGGGAAAAAATTAGAGGAATGAATAATCCTGAAGATGAAATTTTAGGCGAATTTATGTTCTGCCGCATCATTATCGTTATGGATCATCTCACCCATTCAGCAAAATTATTATACCTGGCTAGTATTGAGCCTGGTATCGACACTTGTGCAGAATATGAAAAAGCCGTTGGACATTTGCGTGGTTTAATAAATAAAATTCAGCAGCCAGTTGCAATATCCCAAAATACAGATCGTAAGTTAGAAGTACAAGTAACTTCTGTAGGGCTGGATGATGAAAAAATTAAACAAAATTATTTAGGCATGGTAGAAAAAGCAAAGGAATACATTGCTGCAGGAGATATTTTTCAAGTTGTACTCTCTAAACCCTTTCACTTAAAAACGACTAAAACCCCTTTTAATTTGTATCGCCGCTTACGTCAAGTCAATCCTTCTCCCTATATGTTTTATATTAATGTTGGTAATAGACAAATTGTTGGCGCATCACCAGAGATGCTGGTAAAATTAGAAGGCGGCAATGTATTTACTTGTCCCATTGCTGGTACTAGGCCGCGGGGGAAAAACCAAGAAGAGGACGAGAAATTAGCAGCGGAATTAATTGCTGATGAAAAGGAAAGAGCAGAGCATTATATGCTGGTTGATTTAGGGCGTAATGATGTTGGTCGTGTAACTATGCCAGGGACTGTAAAGGTGAAGCGCATGCTAGAAGTAGAAAAATTTTCTCATGTGATGCATTTGGTTTCTGAGGTATCTGGTGTTCTTAATCCTAAATATACTCCGATGGATGTATTGGCAGCTTGTTTTCCAGCGGGTACCTTAAGTGGTGCACCAAAAGTTCGGGCTATGGAAATTATTCATGAGTTGGAGCAATTACCACGCGGACCTTATGGGGGGGCAGTCGGTTACTTTGACTTTAGAAATAATATGGATACTTGCATTACAATACGTACGATGGTCATTGATGGTGATCAGGTGGGAATCCAAACAGGAGCTGGCATCGTAGCAGACTCAGTGCCAGAAACAGAATATCAGGAAATCTTAAATAAAGCCAAAGTTTTGTTTAAAGTTATTATGGAGGATGAAAATTATGATTTTAATTATTGATAATTATGATTCCTTTACGTATAATGTTTATCAATACGTTGCTAGCTTAGGGTATGAAGTAGAAGTTGTCCGTAATGATGCTATTACTGTAGATGAAATTAGGGCAAAAAAATACGATGCTATTATTATTTCACCAGGCCCAGGTACACCTAGTGACGCTGGAATTAGTAAAGAGGTCATTGCAGCCTTTGCTGGTCAATTGCCGATTTTGGGTATCTGTCTTGGTCATCAGGCAATTGGTGAAGTTTTTGGCGGGAAGGTAGTGCGTGCTCCTAAGCCTATACATGGTAAGGTGTCAGATGTCTATCATAAAGAGGATGGGATTTACCAAGGATTGTCTCAGCCTTTTGTTGCAGGGCGCTATCATTCCTTGCTGGTGGAGGAGGAGAGCGTACCTGATTGCTTAGAAATAACAGCCAGAACAGCAGAGGGTTTGATAATGGGACTTAGACACAAAGAATACCCGATTGAAGGTGTGCAATTTCATCCCGAATCGGTGTTAACGCCAGAAGGAATGAGGTTGTTTGAACATTTTTTAGTTAAGTAGATAAAAGGCACAGGAGGAGCAACATGGAGCTTAGCAGTTGGTGTGGGAAAGAGGCGATCATAGGTTATCTTGGTCCCCATGGTACTTATAGTGAAGAAGTGGCATTTCGTCTATACAATAAGGATCAAGTGAGTTTTAAAACCTATTCCAGCATTGATATGGCCATCAAAGCGGTAGAGTTTGGCGAAGTATCCCAAGGGATTGTTCCTGTGGAAAACTCCCTTGAAGGTTCAGTAAATGTTACGTTGGATATCTTAGCTCACGAAGTCAATTTATATATTAGGAAAGAAGTGATCTGGCCAGTACGACATAATCTTTTAGTGAAAGAGTATTGGGATGATGTTAAGATCATCGTTTCTCATCCCCAGGCGCTGGCCCAGTGTCGTCATAATCTGAGGCGGCTTTATCCCGATGCTGAACTAAGAGCTATGAATAGTACGGCTGATGCTGCGACTCTTGTTGCTAGTGGCGTAGAAAACTATGCAGCTGTAGGGAGTCAAAGTGCCGGCGCTCTTTATAATTTACAAACCATGGCTGGTGATATTCAGGATAGTTCTACCAATTGTACACGTTTTATTGTCTTAGGCAATAGCCCGATAGATACTCATTCTTTGTCAGACCCATGTAAAACTTCTGTTGTTTGCAAAATGAATGGAGAACGTCCAGGTAGTTTATGTGAGATTCTACAGGAATTTTCCAGACGGAATGTTAATCTTACAAGAATCGAATCCAGACCGGCACGAACTGGCATGGGAAATTACATCTTTTTCTTTGATATGGATGGTAGTATGGAAAATAATAGTGTTCGCAGTGCAGTAGAGGCTGTAAAAGAAAAAAGCCTATGGTTTAAGAGTTTTGGCTCATATCCTATATGCACGTTGTAGGAAGGGATTAGAGGGGATACATATGCAATATAGTATTGTAAATACAGATTATGAATTACAATTATGTTTAGCCTTACGTCGGAAAGTATTTGTGATCGAGCAAGGCATCCCAGTTGATCTTGAAATTGATCAATATGATGCCGCTCCTCATGAATGTGTACATGGACTGATTATCGCTGAGGATGGCGAAGCGGCGGCTACAGGGCGGTTAATACCCTATGGAGAAAATAGCGGCAAACTGCAGCGTATTGCTGTACGTAAAGAGTTGCGTGGCAGTGGAGTAGGGCGAGAAATTGTGAAATTGTTAGAACAGCAAGCGGTTGCTGGTCATTTTTCCAATGTGCTTTTGGACGCCCAATGCAGTGCAGAAGCATTTTATGCTAACTTGGGTTATGTGACCTTATCGGTGGAACCGTTTTTAGATGCTGGTATCTGGCATGTTAGAATGAAAAAGGATTTAATAGCACATTATATAAGATAATCTATTTAATTTTAGAGGGAATTTATCGATAATCTTGAAATAATAATCATATATATAATAACCATTTAAGATTATCGATAGGAGATAGATATGGTAGACATGGCGAAGCATTTAATTTTTGACTCTGCGATTGGGAGTTTTAAACCAGAGAATATTGTGAATACAGAAGTGAAATGTCCATTTTGCTGTAGGGAGAAGTTAGAGCATGTGTTAGCAGAAGATGGTACAATTATACTTTTAAAAAATAAATACCCTGTTTTGCGGGATACCTTACAAACAGTCATTATTGAAACTGATCAATGTCACTCAGAATTGTCTCTTTATCCGAAAGAACATTTGCATAAATTATTTCGCTTCAGTATGGAAAAATGGCAAGACATGATAGCAAGCAGAGAATTTGAATCGGTACTCTTTTTTAAGAATCATGGTCCTTTTTCCGGAGGTACGATCCGGCATCCTCATATGCAGATTGTAGGTTTAAGAACGATTGATTATGCTCCGCGGATCCCAGTGGAAACGATGGATGGAACTGTGATCCATCAAAGCAGAGGGGCTGAGTTGAATCTTGCCAAAGAACCGAAAATTGGATTTTGTGAGTTCAATGTGAAGCTAAAAGATGTATCGGCTTTAGACAAGATGGCGGATTATATACAAGTCATAGCGCATTATTTATTGAATCATTTTCATAAACGCTGTAATAGTTATAATATATTTTTTTATCAGCTAGAAGGTAAAATTTCTGCTAAAATTATGCCTAGGCTTGTTACTTCTCCTATATTTATTGGTTATTCAATTCCTCAGGTGTCAAGTCGTGGGGAAGAGGTTATCAAAGAGATACAAAAGCTATATTTTTAAAGCTGAAAATAGTAGTTTATAAATAAACGGCTTCTTCACCAATGGATGAAGAAGCCGTTTATTTATTTGATTAAGGTAGAGGTTAAGAAAGAGATTGTATTACAAAGTTTTTGAATCGTTGAGCGGCGGGAGATAAATAACGTTCTTTTGTCCAGGCGATTCCGATGACCCTCTGGCATTGAGGCTTGGAAACAGGTATAAAGGATATATTAGTTTTATCTAGACCAAAAACATGGGGAATGAGTGCCACTCCTAATTTAGCTTCGACGAGACCGGCAACGGTCAGAATTTCCTCACCTTCAAAAGTGATAAATGGCTTTAGATTTACTTCTTTAAAGAAATGGTCAGTTAAAATACGTAAGCCATAATCTTTTTTAAACGTAACAATTGGATCAAGGGCAATTTCTTTAAGCTCGATGGATTTTCGCTGGGCAAGTCGGTGTCCAAAAGGAACTACAACAAATAACTCTTCGGTAAAGAGTGGTTCCCACTCCATATAGTCTTTTGTTGTTACAGGAGAACAAAGACATAAATCAACTTCTCCTGCTTCTAGTTGATCTAAGAGGAGAGTAGTAGCATTTTGATAAAGCTTAAATTGTATATTTGGGAATTTGGAGCGGAATTTACTTAAGAGACTTGGTACAAGATTCGAACCAAGAGAGTGAAGAAAGGATAAGGACACGCTGCCATAGTCAGGATGTATTAAATCGTGAATAACTTGTTTTCCTGCATCAATTTCTTGTATCGATCGTTCTACATACTGCAGAAAGATGACTCCATACCGATTGAGGACAATGTGTTTACCGCGACGTTCAAATAGTGGAAATCCTAGTTCCTCTTCAAGTTTTGCGATAGAACGGCTAAGAGCGGGCTGAGAAATCGATAATTGTTCTGCAGCATGAGTAACGTGCTGCAATTGGGCAACTAATCTAAAGTATTCCAGTTGATGCCACTCCATATCTTGACCACCTTTTGTCATGTTTATTTCAATATAAGTTAGATGATGCGTTGGGAAATATCTTTATATAATTATAACACATTAATTATATAAAAATGATGCATTGGACAGATGATACTCTGGAGGTTAATATGATAAAAAGAGAATGATTGTTGATTAGAAAGGACTGTGGGTTATGGAGACCTATATACAAAAGAATAGTACAGCATATTGGCGAGGGATATCAGCTATGTTTTTAGGAAGCTTTGTTACGTTTGCTTTGCTTTATTGCATGCAGCCCTTAATTCCGGTTTTTTCAGAAGAGTTTCATATAGCACCAGCTTATGCGAGTTTGTCAATATCTCTTACTACAGGAATTATGGCAGTTTTTATGTTGTTAGTTTCTTGGTTTTCCGATGCAAGGGGAAGGAAAATTGTGATGGCAATATCGTTATCAGTCTCTGCCATATTAGGGCTTATAATTGCTTTCTGCAATAACTTCTCCATCTTGCTCATATTACGGATATTGCAAGGAATCATGCTGGCCGGATTTCCTGCTATTGCTATGGCATACGTAAATGAGGAGTTTGACCCTAAAATAGTAGGTATGGTAATGGGGATTTATATTAGTGGCAATTCTGTTGGTGGTTTAGCTGGGCGTATTATGGTTAGTACATTGACAGATTTCTCTACATGGCATATTGCAGTGGCTGGCATTAGTGCAATTGGGCTATTATTGAGTATTTGGTTTTGGATTGCTTTACCCAAATCCCAGAATTTCTCCCCCAAGAAAAGGGATTTGAGAGAAATACTTGCTGCTTTGACTAAAAAATTGCAGAATATAGAATTACTCATGCTATATAGTATTAGTTTTTTAATTATGGGGGGATTTGTAACCTTATATAATTATATTGGTTACTCTTTAATGGCTCCACCTTACAATTTAAGTCAAACCCTGGTTGGCTGTATCTTTGTTGTTTATCTGATTGGAACCTTTAGCTCTACATTTATGGGAAAACTAGCGGATAGTAAAGGCAGTTCAAAAGTGTTATGTTTGTCCATTGGTATTATGTTACTAGGTTGTTTGACTACCGTACATGAAAGTCTATCCATTAAGATTATGGGCGTAGCCTTATTTACCTTTGGCTTTTTTGGCAGTCATTCTGTAGCAAGCAGTTGGGTAGGGAAATGTGCTCATTCTGACAAAGCGCAGGCTGCTTCTTTATATCTGCTTTTTTTCTACTTGGGTTCTAGTACAATTGGGACAATCGGAGGAAAATTCTTGCTTTGGTATGAGTGGGAGGGAGTCGTTATTGTTATTGCTCTTGCCCTAGTACTGGCCTTAATACTTTCAAGTGTCTTATTACTACGGGAAATTCGTTATAAGATATACTCGGTGACTCAAAGCTGACTTCTTTCTCATATAATGATATAATTAGAAAAAATCCCCTGGAAAGGAATTGTAATTATGAGTGAGACTGTACAGTCTATTGACCAAGAGATCCTTTCATTCTATCGGCAAGGTGATCATGATCAAGCACTAAAGCTGTTTATAAATCAATACCAAGCTAGATTATATGCTTTAGCATATAAAATGCTGGGAAATCATGATGATGCGATGGATGCTTTGCAAGAGATTCTATACCAGGTAAATCGGTCTATGCAAAATTTTAAGGAAAAGTCCAGTTTATACACTTGGGTGTATCGCTTGGGTTCAAATGTCTGCTTTAACTTTCGTAAGAAAAGGAATCAAACTGCAAATCAGGTAGAATGGGATGAGAGTTTATATCACTCGATGATGTTGCCCATCGAGCAGCCAAATGAAGATCCGGATAGAATGTGTGAGGTTAAGTATAAGCAGTACTTGGTTCAGCAGGCTATTTTAAAATTGCCCGAAAACCAGAGGATTCTTCTTGTTTTACATGATATTGAAGGAATTTCAAGTTCAGAAATTGCACAAATCCTAAATATTAATATCAATGCGGTCAAGTCCCGCCTTCATCGCAGTAGAGTAGCCTTGCGTAATATTATCAGTAAAGGATTCTCCGTTAAAGGAATGGAAGGGGTAGGAACGTTTTCTGTTAATTCTTCTGGTCATTTACGATAAGTGTTATAGCAATTTGCAAATGATATCCAGGTATGGAAGACTATCCGTAGAAGAGGTTTTGCAATCATTGTGCTGTAGTTCATACATATAAATAATAAGAAGGCTTTTACTAGTCTTTAGTAAAAGCCTTCTTATTCCTTTACACAAAAATATAATTAATTCTTCGCTCCTAACTTCCGTAAACAATATACAAGATTTTCTTTTTTACGATGGAAATTGATACACTCACAGCATTTACCGTGGCGTTCGCAATCTGCCTTTGGACAGGTACAATTTTGTTCATTACAGCCAGCCATAAAAAACCTCCCTACCATTCTTTTATTACTATTTTATTATAAAGGCAGGCGAGAGTAAAACATTTATTAAGAGTAACGAAATAATTTTACGAAGAGATACGATAAGGAGAATACGAATGTCTGAAAATAAAGTTTGTCTACTAATGGTCTTTACAGCTCTTTTCTGGTCGGGTGCATTTATAACAGGGAAAATCGCAGTACTGCAATTTCCGCCCTTTGCTCTGACCTTTTTCCGTTTTTTGCTTGCATTGCCGTTTATATTCTTTTTGTTATACAGTAGGGAGAGGGAAAAGTGGTTACCGAAAAGAAATCAGTGGCTGCCTCTTACTATATTAGGGATTATAGGTACCTTTTTTTATCATGTCTTATTTTTTAGTGCATTACGATATACTACAGCAATTAATTCTTCCTTGATTGGTGCAACCAATCCAGTATTGACAACTCTTATGGCGGTTTTATTCTTCAAGGAGCATATGACACCAAAACGTTTGGTTGGCATTATTTTTTCTTTTTCAGGTGTCTTTCTGATTGTAACGAATGCAGATTGGCTGCTGATCTCTACGTTTAATTTTAATTTTGGGGATATACTCATGTTTAGTGCTGTTTTTAATTGGGCATTATATGCTCTTTTAAGTCGTTCTTTTATGCAGAAGTATTGTTTGTCACCATTAATGGTGACAGCCTACACATTTTTAGTTTGTGTAGTCATATCCATACCCTTTGTAATAGCAGAAGATCCTGCATCTTATTTATCTAAAACCAGTGTAGCTGGCTGGTTGTCAATTGCATATATGAGTATATTTGCGTCTGTATTAGGATATTTAATTCAATTGTTTGCGATTGAAAAAATTGGTGCATCTCGTGCTGCAGTATTTGTTAATTTGGTACCTATTTTCACAATTGTCCAATCGGTTTTCGTCTTAGGAGAATCTTTTACATTATTTAAGTGTATAGGGGCCTTGGGGATTATTACAGGCGTATACCTAGCGACAAGATCTAATTGAATTTAAGCAAAGGCGTCAAATTCTAAGGAAATAAAAAAGTCCCTGTCATAGACAGGGACTCTGACATCCTAGCGGTTCTGGCTAAAGCAATCTCTGCAATAAACAGGACGATCACCACTTGGACGGAAAGGAACTTGTGTTTGAACGCCACATGCTGCACAAGTTGCATCATGCATTTCACGTTGTTGGAAGCTGCTGTTGCGACCGCCACCGTTACCGTTTCTTTGTTTGTGAGCTGCTCTGCATGAAGGGCAACGTCCTGGCTCGTTAGTAAAGCCTTTTTCAGCAAAGAAATCTTGTTCTGAAGCTGAGAATACGAATTGGTCTGCGCAATCGCGGCAAGTTAAAGTTTTGTCTTGGTTCATGTGTTGTATAGCCTCCTAAAATCTGTTACTAAAATAGGGAATGAGAATATTCATTGTCTCTTGTTAAAGTTACGTTAACAAGAAAGATGAGAAATCCAATCGATCTATTTAAGTGCTTCTAAATCATACGCTGAATTGATATAAAAGTAAAGAGGATTTTTACTAAATTTTAAAAAAAATTATAAAAACTATAAAAATAGTCTCTATTTAACAATTAATTGATAAATTTTCTCATAAAAAAGAGAAAAATGGTATTGTTTGGATCTCTTTTCCAGAAAAAATGTTTATATTTTAGTGGATAAATTATATAATGAGCAGGTAGGAACTTTTCTCTTTTAGGTAAGTGACAAAGAGAATACAAGTAAAATGGAGGAACTAAATATGGAGTTTTTTGAATGGGATGAAAGCTTTTCAACAAAAGTTCAAAGATTTGATGATGATCATAAAAAATTACTGACTTTATTCAATAATGTATATCATCGTGTGTTTGAATGTGAAAATTTGGAAGAAGAAAGAGAATTAACGCAACATACCTTAGTTGAATTATTAGACTATGTGAAGTATCATTTTTCCGCAGAAGAAGAATTAATGATACAGTTGGGTTATCCTCAATATTTAGAGCATAAAAAAGAACATGGATCTTATATAGCCGAAGTGAATAAATTCTTAGATCAGCATAAAAAAGGGGCGGCGGCATTGTCTTTTCCGACCTTTATGTTTCTTAAAGAGTGGATTACTAAGCATATTTTAGTACGTGATAAGGAGTATGGACAATTTTTTAATGATAAAGGAATCAAATAAAAATCGTTCATTCTCTAACTTTTATAGCAATTTTGATAAATAGTTGGGGCTTTTCCACACTATGAATAGTAAATTTTAGTGTAAGTCACAAGGGATCTGGGTAGTGCTGCCGTAAGTATGAAGATAAGAAGTAGTGGGATGGTTACTATTATGATCGAAAATAATAGTAGCCCGATGAAGAAATTGTTTATCTAAAACATAGCGAAGGTCATAAATTGTAACCGAGATGGAATGAGGATTTTTCTGTTCTTCGAAATAAATAAAGGGCGTAAAGGTAGCAAAAAAGTCTCCTATTAGCGTTTTTTTTGCTTGCAAAGTAAGAATCGAAAGGTCCTTTTGCTTTACTAAATCAGCATGAAGTTTTAATGCCGGGGAAATGGTTCCTAATTGTCCGACCAAGTAAGCATTTTTGGTTTCTAAAACAAAATCCCAGAATAATATGCGTTTCAATGATGGCATGACAGTGATTTGCAAAATATCTCGTTGGGAAAATAACCGATGAAGCTGTTTTGTTGCTTTTTTGCGCAAGACCATTCTAAAAAATATATATGCTGTAAGAATGATAAACGTAAGGCACGATAATGTGAACATTGTAAAATCGAAAGCGTATACACTGAGTAATAGCACGAAGAGTATAGGATCAAATACATTTAAAAGTTGTAAGCTTTTGCGTTCTTTTTGAATTGGCCATAAGATAGCAGCGCCATGGGTATTAAAATAATCCATAATGATATGAGATAAACTACCAGAGAAAGCCCATCCCAATAAGGTAAGGAAATTAGCTTGTGGCATAATAATAGATAAAACTGCACTGATCAGGAACGACCATAGAACTAAGCCCGGGATGGAATGAGAAAAAGCACGATGTTGCCTAAGATAAGAGAATTTTCCTTTAATTTGTGCAATGATATCAAAATCCGGCGCTTGCGAGCCAAGAATAGCAGCTAGATAAATCGGATCATAAATGGACAAAGGATGACCAGATAATCCTGCAATCGCGATGCCAACAAGTGCATGAGAGAAAGAATCCATAATGAATGTGCCTCCAACTTTCTATTTTGTTTACATAACATTATAACACAGAACTACGGGTGCACTTCCATAGTAAGTTTTGCCTTTCGATACACACTTATCTCAAGATATGTAATGAAAAAGTGGTGACCTCATAGCAGAGACCACCACTTTTTACTATACTAAATTTTTAAAAAACGCGTCAAGGTTTTTTAGCCCATTTTTTCTTTAATTTTAGCTGCGCTAACTTTCTTGTCCAAGAATAAAATATAGTATAAATAGACACCTAATAATGCAGGAAGACCTGTATATAAAACAATTCGTTGGGATTCATCAAAATACAAGCTACATATGACCCCAAGGTTCAATACTAAAGCTAATATTGGAACCAGAGGATAAAAGGGAGTCCGAAATTTTAGCTGCTCTATTTTGCCGCCTAGACGGAAAAATTCTCTACGGAAGTTGAGCTGACACCAGGCAATAATAACCCAGATCAGGCAGCCAGTCAGTCCTGTACTAGACATAAGCCACAGGTACACTGTATCGGCAGCATATTCACTAGTGAGTAAAGACATACACGCTAAGATAACAGTAATATAAACCCCATTGACAGGAACACCGCGAGAATTTAATGTACCTAAACATTTTGGTGCTAAGCCTTCTTTAGACATAGACCAAAGAAGGCGAGAGCAGGCATATAAGGCTGAATTGCCTGCAGATAAAGCTGAAGTCATAACAACGAAACTCATAATATCCTTAGCTAAAGGGAAACCTAAGATGCCGAATACATGAGCAAAAGGACTTTCTAAAACACTGGCTTCTTGCCAAGGGATAATACCTGCCAGTACGATCATTGCCAACACATAGAAAAAAATAATCCGAAAGGTAATACCTTTAATAACACGAGGGACATTTTTACTGGCATCTTGGCATTCGCCGGCTGCGATACCGACAAGTTCAGCACCTTGGAAAGAATATACTACAGCAATCATAGTTAAAAATACAGCTTGAAATCCATTAGGAAATAAACCTGCTTCCGTATTAAAGTTGGATAAGCCAACAATAGGGACGGAATGACTGGAAAAGCCAAAGAGCAAACCTGCACCTGCGACAATAAATGCTAAAATAGCAGTTACTTTAATACTGGCAAACCAAAATTCAGCTTCGCCATAAGCCCTTACAGAAATGATGTTTAGTAAAGCAAGCATAATAGCAAAAAAACCGCACCATATCCAAATAGCAATTTGCGGAAACCAATTGTGCATGATAATACCCGCAGCAGTAAAGTCGGCAGCAATACAAATAGCCCAATTCAGCCAATACAGCCAGCCGGTAGTGAAGCCAGCACCAGGAGAAATAAAACGTGAAGCATAACTTTGGAAAGAACCAGAAACAGGCATGGCTGATGTGAGTTCTCCTAAGCAAAGCAGTACTAGATACATGATAAAACCGCCGGTTAGATATGCAAGAACAGCACCTAAGGGACCTGCTTGATTAAGAGTTTGACCCGATCCTAGAAAGAGCCCGGTACCAATTGTACCACCAATGGATATCATCATGAGATGCCGTGAGTTCATGCCGCGTTTGAGTCCTTCTTTTTCAGGACATAAATCTTTAAGGTTCACTGTAGAATTTGACATATTTGACCTCCTATTCGATTTAAAATAAAAATGGCTGTGATCTATCTCACAACCAAAAAATTTACTCCAAAGAATAAACTAACGCTTGCGTGAGATAGCACTTCATCTAAATGAATCTTTTAGATGACAGTCTTGTACTTATTTAATACAAGCCCAACAACAAGAAAAATGGCATTTCCTTTTGTTTCGGCAATTATTCCTTTCTATATAGTTCATTGCTGCCAGCTCACTATATATACTGATAATATTTGCGCCTCTATAATCACAACATATTTAATTTCTTGCTTATTTTAATCAATATCGGATTAGTTGTCAATCATTAGATTCGTATTAGAAACCTTTACTATAGGAAAGTAACGAGTCTTTACAAAAGGGAATAAAAGAATGTATGTTAAAAGTCATTGCGGAGGATTAAATTATGAACAATACATATGGACGGATGGATGCAGAATTTGCTCAATCCTTAGTTGATATCGTTGCTGCTGAATTAAATAAAAATGTAAATATCCTTGATGATCAAGGTGTGATTATTGCATCTTTTAGTAGAGAGAGGATTGGGCAAGTACATGAATCAGGGGCTAGAATGCTTAGCGCTGGAGTTGTAAAAGAATTTTATGTCACAAAAGAAGAGGAATGCTATCTAAAGGGTATGCGGCAAGGCTATAATGTACCCATTATGTTTGAGAACCGATGTATCGGGGTAATCGGTGTTACAGGGGATCAAAAAACTGCAGGACCTTATGCCCGATTAGCAGCACGCTTTGTAGAGGCCAATGTGCAGTCGAATGCCCAGCAGGAAAAGTTAGTAAGAGCATTACAAGAAAAAGAAGAATTACGTTCTGTATTTTTAAATAAAATTATCACAGTACAAGAAGAAGAGCGTAAAAGAATTTCCCGCGAGCTGCATGATGAAACAAGTCAATCTCTTACCTCGATTATTGTAAGTTTGCGTATGTTGGCTGAGCAGGTACAAAGCAGTGAAGATAAAGAAAAAATATTAAACATACGTGACCTTGCTGTTATAACTCTAGAAGCGGTTCACCATATTGCAGTTGAACTGCGCCCTGTATTATTAGATGATTTAGGACTAGTTGCTGCAGCTAAAAAGTATATAGAAAATTATGCTAAGCAATATGAAATTTCTTTACATATCGATTTTAGTAATTTGTCTAGAGAGCGATTTTCACCAGAAGTTGAGATTACGTTATACCGAATTTTGCAAGAGGCGTTAACGAATATTGTGAAGCATTCGCAGGCAACGGAGGTTTGGGTATCATTAAATAAAAGACAGGACAAACTTATGTTAATGATCCAGGATAATGGTGTAGGATTTGATACGAAAATGGTTAAAAATACTCATAGCCGTACTTGTTTAGGAATCTACGGCATAGGTGAACGGGTAGCCTTAGTAGAAGGAACCTTTACGATTACGTCTGTTATTGGTCAAGGAACTAAACTTTCTGTAGAAATTCCTTTGGGAGAAAATTGGAGACACTCTAATTTGGCTCAATTATGAGTAAATATTATCTGCTAAATGAGGGAATGCTTGTATATTGTAGAAAGATCAAGTACAATGTAGGTAATGGGTTGTGAGCGGATATTTTCATTTATGAACATTTGGATGAAGTCAGCCATTTTTTTATCTTGGTGGGGTGACTTACGGAACGTCTATTGGTGAAAACAAAGTTAAATATACAAACTCAAATAATGGAGGTATTTTTTTTTGGAAAAACAAAATAAGCTCGCTATTATTCCACTGGGTGGATTGGGCGAAATAGGGAAAAACATGACGGTTATTCAATATGAGGATGATATTGTCATACTTGATTCTGGGCTGGCATTCCCAGAGGATGATATGTTAGGGATTGATTTAGTGATACCCGATATATCCTATCTTCTTGAAAACCAGGATAAGATAAGGGCAGTTGTCATTACTCATGGTCATGAAGATCACATTGGATCTTTATCTTATTTACTCAAACAGATTGATGTACCTGTCTATGGTACGCGCCTTGCAATGGGACTGGCTGAGTGTCGCTTGAAGGAAAATAATGTGGCAAATTATAAATTGATTTCCATAAAGCCAGGAGATCAGATAACATTTGGTAAAATTCAAGTGGGATTTATGCGGGTGAGCCATTCTATTCCTGATTCTGTAGGGATGTATTTTAAAACCCCAGTTGGTACTATTGTCCATACTGGCGATTTTAAAATTGATTATACACCAGTTGATGGTAAGGTAATGGATCTTCATAAGTTTGCTGAACTGGGCGATGAAGGCGTAATGGTTTTAATGTCCGACAGCACGAATGCGGAAAGGCCTGGTTTTACGAAGTCAGAGCGTCAGGTGGGTCTTGCCCTTGATGAAGCTTTTAATGCAGCAAAAGGGCGAATTCTTCTGGCAACCTTTGCATCTAATGTTCTAAGGGTGCAGCAAGCGATTACTTCTGCTTGTAAATATGGCCGAAAAGTGGCAATTATTGGACGAAGTATGATCAATGTTGTAAATATTGCTACAGAGCTTGGATACTTAACAGTGCCTGAAGGTGTGTTAATTGATATTGATGAAATTAAAAATTACCCAGGCAATCAAATTTTAATTTTGTCAACAGGAAGTCAAGGAGAGCCTATGTCAGCCTTGACACGTATGGCAATGAATGATCATCGAAAAGTTGAAATATATCCTAGTGACACCGTTATTATTTCTGCTTCACCGATTCCAGGAAATGAAAAATCAGTATCAAAGACCATTGATGCTCTGCTGCGCTTAGGAGCGGAAGTTATTCACGAACGTTCTGCTGGTATTCATGTTTCTGGACATGCTAGCCAAGAAGAATTGAAATTGATGCTGACTTTGGTGCGACCTCAATATTTCATTCCAGTCCATGGGGAGTATCGAATGTTAATGAGCCATGGAAAGCTTGCTCAAGACTTGGGCGTTGCCAAAGAGAATATTTTTATTGGCAGTAATGGACAGGTATTTGAGTTTAGCAAAGATGCCAGCACTATAACAGGAAAATTGGCTGGTAAGGTAACCTCAGGTAAAGTATTTGTTGATGGTTTAGGTGTAGGTGATGTGGGTAATATTGTTATGAGAGATCGAAGTAAATTATCTCAGGATGGTGTACTTATTGTTGTAATAACCATGGACAAAGAAAGTGGTTGTGTTGTGGCTGGACCGGATCTCGTTTCTCGGGGATTTGTTTATGTGCGAGAGTCGGGGCAATTAATGGTTGAAGCCAAACAAAAAGTCAAACAGGTTTTGGCTAATTGTGAAGCGAATAAAGTGATAGAATGGGCATCGATAAAAGGCGGCGTACGGGATGCTTTAAGTAAATTTGTGTATGAGAAGACTCGCCGCAGTCCTATGATTTTACCCATTATTATGGAAGTATAACAAAATGTTGTTAAGGCATTGTAATTATCAATAAAGAAGGGGCTGTCGCACCAGTGGTGTGCTATGGTGTGCTACCCGTCAAGAGGACAATAAAAAATAATAAATTTTTCTATCGCCAGCCTGATAACGGTTGGCGATATTTTTATGCTGCCAATCTATAATGATTATGGTATGCCATTGGTGTCATTACATTTAACTTGCGTTGCAGACGTCGATTATTGTAGTAATCTATGTAATCAGTTATAGCCTCCACTAGATTATCTCTATTAGTGAAACGATGACCATAATACATTTCTCGTTTCAAAATTCCCCAAAATCCTTCCATTGGTCCATTGTCAATGCAATGGGCTACTCTGGACATACTTTGCTTCATGTGATGATCTTTTAAACGCATATGGAATTGAGCACTTGTATATTGATAACCACGGTCGCTGTGGAACAGCGGATGAGCCTCCGGTTCCAAACGAACAGCTTCATCAAAAGTATCCATAACCAATGGATTATCGTTATGATTACTAATTTTAAAGGCTACAATTCTGCGGTCGTATAAATCCAGGATGGCACTCAGATATATCTTGTGAACTTCAATACCGATATAATATTTGAATTCAGAAACATCCGTAAGCCATTTTTCATTAGGCATATCAGCGTGGAATTCACGGTTTAAATAGTTTTTTGCGATGTGGTCCGGATTTCGAGCAGATCTGGTACAACTTTTTGGTCTCCATTTAATGGTGGATTGAATTCCTTTGTTTCTGCAAATACGAAGAACGCGTTTATCGTTCACAACAATTTTGTAATTTACATCCAGCTCATCACGAATACGGCGGTATCCCATATCTGGATGTTGTTTATGGATAGTATATATTTCTTCCGAAATACGTTCATTCTTAATTTCACTATCACTCTTTGGATGATTGAGCCAACGATAATAAGCAGAGCGCGTGATTTTAAGATATTTACATAATTTTTTTGTTGGATAGCCTTTGGTTGAAGATAATTCCTTGATAGCTATATAGGCTGTAAGGTACTGTACTAAAGATAGTGATCCCTCCTCTCCAGTTCCCTGACTTTTTTTAACAGATCATTCTCCATTTGTAGATCGGTGTTCATTCGTTCCAACTCTGCAATCTTATCCCGTAGCTCTTCTTCTGGACTACGACTTGGCTGCGAACCAACACGGTGACCACGTCTGTCTTCAAGTCCAGCCCTTCCCATATCTTCATACTTTTTGACCCAGTTTCGAATCTGTTGATAAGAACAATTGTATTTGCTTGCCATTGCTCCATAGTTTTTATCATTCATTAAACAATCCTTGACTACCTGTAATCGTTCTTCAGGAGTTGTTGTTCTTGCTTTTGTCATGTATGTACCTCCAGTGGATTCTTTAAGTATTCCACCAGAATTATACACCTTTATCCAATCACAAAGTTGCTTGTTAGAACGAATATCGTACTTTTGACAAATGTCACCAAGTGATCCTTTTCCACTCAGATAGTCATTAACCGCATTCATCTTTAACGTTTTTGAATAACTTCGGTTCTTGGTTTGATTAAGCAATCCGATAGGACCTTCTGCTTTATATATTCGCACCCATCTCTGCACACTTTGGTAGGCTACGTTTGCAATTCTTCCCGCTTGTCTAATGCCAATTTTGCCATTCAGGTATCGTTCAACAATTTTTACTTTTTCTACTGGATCAATCTTACTTTTTCTAGACATAGAAATACCCCCATATAGGACTTTTATATTTCAGTGTCCTATATAGGGGTAGCATATCACAGTGCGACAGCCTCTTTTGCTTAAGTTTTTTTAATCAATAGGATGTGAACCACAAGGCATAATGCCGTTGTGCGGGTCCCATCTCTGCCCTTTGCGTCTTTGTGGTTCAATTCATTTTAAAGTTTTTCGTATTACTTTTGATGACCCGCTTTGTAGGATCTGTCTAGGAGTTGGATGACATGAAGAGCATCCTGATTCATGTTGTTTTGGAATAGACCATCTGTCAAATGCATTCGGCAAGTTCCACAACTAGTTACTACTGTATCAGCATTAGTAGATGCAATGTCAGCAATTTTCTTATCATTAATCTTACGAGAAAGTTCGTAGTTGCCCAAGCTAAAGGAACCTCCTGAACCGCAGCAGCGATCAGGTGCTTTCATTTCGACAAAGTGTAAGCCAGGAATAGATTTTAGAACCTCCCGAGGCTGTTTAGTGACTTTAATGCCTCGTGCCATATGGCATGGATCATGCATTGTCACAGTAGCATTTACCGGACCTAGTTTTGTTTTATCAATTTTTACAATATCAATGAGAAATTCACTAATTTCATAGGTTTTCTTAGCAAGTTTTTCAGTCATAGCACTCATCTTTGGATCATCATGAAAAAGATGAGGAAATTCAATGCGGAAAGCTTCTGTACAGGAACCGCAAGCGGAGACAATGTAGTCAAAGTTGTAGCTGTCAAAAGTTTCGATATTGTGTTTGGCTAGTATTTTAGCAGAATCTACGTCGCCTGACATATACACTGGTGTGCCGCAGCAATGCTGCATACTAGGCATGGTTACTTCTATATTATTTTCTTTTAAAACATTGATGACGGATTGTCCAACATCAGTATAGATATAGTTGATTGTACAGCCAGTAAAAAATCCAACTCGCATTGTAGGTCGGTCAACTTTGATTACTTCAGGATATTGGCTTCTAAGGGGAGTGGAGGCAAAAGGAGCTGTTACCCTTTTATAGTCCATTCCTGGCATTGGAAAACGAGCTAAGGCTGCCATTTTACCAGGGATTTTCTTAAAAGATAATGGACCAAAGATACCTGCCATTCGTAGAGAAAAGTCAAATAGATGTCTATTTTTTAAGAGGGCAAAAACTTTTTTCTTAATAGGGTGCAGACCACGTGCTTTTACAGCAGCTTGGCGTCCGCGTAAGATTAATTCATCAGCTGGTACGCCACAAGGGCATTTGGCAGTACAAGCTTTGCACGAAACGCATTTGGACATAGCGGCATCAAAGGCAGCAGAAAGGGGAATTGAGCCTTTAAGGACTCCTTCCATTAATGATAATTTACCACGTGCTACCGCAGCTTCCTTACCAACTTCTTTATATACAGGGCAGACTTCCATGCAATTGCCGCATTTCATACAATTGGCAAGAGCATCTTGAAGGTCTGATAATAAAGCTTTATCTTGTTCATTTATATCCTTAGCTGTTATTTTTTCAGTCATATTAACACTCTCCCACTAATTTTCCTGGGTTTAAAATCAAGTTAGGATCAAGTGCGCGCTTGATTGATCTCATCGCATTCATGGTTACTAGGCCATGTTGCTGTTCCATCCATGGTAGTTTGCCGAGACCAATGCCATGTTCGCCACTTAATGTACCGCCTAGAGCAATTGCCGCTTTAAACATTTCATCCATAGCTTGGTAAACTCGTTCCATTTCTTCTGGAATACGAATGTCACACACAATTGTAGGATGCATATTACCATCGCCAGCATGACCGAAGGTACCGATTGTCACATTATGTCTTTTTGCAATGCTGCTTACTTCACGAAGGAAATCAGGTACTTTATTACGAGGTACAGTTGCATCTTCTACATAGGTGGTAGGACGAAGTTTAGCCAAAGCTGGCAAAGCAGCACGACGAGCAGCCCATAACTTATCGCGTTCAGCATCATCTTTAGCGATTTGTACCAAATCAGCATGATTTGCTTTAAGAGCTTCCATAACTTTTTCAGCTTCTTTTTCTACAACAATGGGGTTGCCATCGACTTCAATTAAAAGTACGGCTTCTGCATCTAGTGGCAGACCTACTTTAGCATAATCTTCTACGGTACGAATTGTAGCGTTATCCATAATTTCTAGAGTGGCAGGGATGATTTTTGCTGCAATAATAGCGGAAACTGCTTTGCCAGCATTATCAAGATCTTTAAAAATTGCCATCATAGCTTTTTTGGCTTCAGGCGCAGGGACCAGTTTGGAAATAATTTTAGTGATGACACATAAGGTGCCTTCTGATCCAGTAAAGAGTTTGGTCATATCATAACCAGAAACATCTTTAACATTTTTTCCGCCTGTATTCATAATATCCCCGTTTGCTAAGACAACTTCTAAACCCATAACATAATGTTTAGAAACGCCGTATTTTAGACCACGCAAACCGCCTGCATTTTCTGCTACCGTGCCGCCTAAGGTTGCAGTTGCCACAGTACCAGGATCAGGAGGATAAATAAGACCTAATGAAGCTATTTCTTTATTTAAGTCGGCCACAATAACACCGGGTTCTGCTACAGCTACTAGGTTTTCTAAATCAACTTCTAAAATTTTATTTAGGCGAGTCATTAATAATACAATGCCGCCTTTTGTAGGAACACAGCCTGCGCTAAGGTTAGTGCCTGATCCTCTGGTATATACTGGAATATGATTTTCGTTAGCCAGTTTTAAAATTTTAGAAGTTTCTGCAGTATTAGCTGGTGATACAACTGCATCTGGCATGTGAGCATGACCAGGTGTTGCATCATAGGAGTAACAGTATAAGTCCTCGACGCTTGTCAATACATTTTCTTCTCCAACAATCTCTTTCAACGCATTGATGTGGTGTTTTTCCATTTTCAATAACCCCTTTATCTTTTAATTGGAACCTTGATGATGAAATATAATACCTTCATTGTAACATGTTTGAAAAATACAAACTATTTGTATTTTCACTTAAATATGAAAAAAAGTAAATAAGGCATATACAGTAAAAACCTGTAGGGTTGCATCCTACAAAAGTGTAGGATGCAACCCTACATCATGATGACAGACTAAATGGTTATTAATTTATATTGAATTGCATAATTCACTAAATCAGATTTTTTATGGATATTTAATTTATTCATGATCCGTGAACGATAGGTGTCAATGGTTTTAGGACTAAGAGAAAGAGTATTGGCAATTTCGCTGTTCGTGTGTCCAAGAGCCAGAAAGCGAAGCACTTCACGCTCACGTACACTGAGCACTTTATATGGATGCTGCAGATCATAGGTATCAGAGTCGGTATAAAGTAAATTATTCAATAAGGATTGGGAGAGTTTTTCACTTAAATAACGTTTACCTTTATGGATCTTAATAATACTTTCGATTAATTCTGTATCTGCTGACTTTTTTAAGACATAGCTATTGGCTCCGGAACGCATGACTTCCTTAATATATTCTTCATCATCGTACATACTTAAAACCAGAATCGGACATGTTAGTCCTCGGGAGCGAATTTCTTTAATACAATCAATACCATTCATATCTGGCATTGACAAGTCAAGTATTAGAACATCAGGAACAAGAGATTTGACCAAGGAGATCGCTTCAATGCCATTTTCTGCTTCTCCTACTACTTCAAATTGAGGATCACTATTGAGCAGCGATTTTAATCCTGAACGTAAAACAGCGTGATCATCAGCTAAAATGATACGGATCTTATTTATAATGACACCCCCTATTTTAAAGTATAGAAGTTCTTGCTTATACTGTAACATATAAAAAAAAACACGTAAACCCAATTACATGTTTGATTGACCAAAGGGTAATTGGTTAAGGCGATTGCAAGGCAAAAGTATGTTGCTTAGAGGAAAGCGAATAGCATATTGTATACAATCCAGTTATAAGTGTTATTGTCCGCGGAGATTAAACATGTTAATATGATAATAGATGAACAGGTGAGTACATTCAGGAGTTTTTGAGTTACATGCATCTTGAAGGAGATGAAATTTTAAATGAATATTTTTGATGTAATTGGTCCAGTCATGATTGGTCCTTCCAGTTCTCATACAGCTGGTGCAGTGCGTTTAGGAAATTTAGCATTCGCTATTTTAGGAGAAGGCGTGAAAGAGGCTGTGATTGGCTTGCATGGTTCTTTTGCCCAAACGTATCGAGGACATGGTACCGATTTGGCTCTGGCAGCAGGTCTGCAGGGATGGGCAACGGATGATAGCCGTATTCCTAAATCTTTCGATTCAGCAAAAGAGGCAGAAATTGAAATCTCTTTTACCACTATTAACCTAGGTGATCTGTCTCATCCTAATTCTGTTAGGTTCTGGATGACGGGTGTGAATGGAAATAAGTGCACAGTAACGGGGGCCTCGATTGGTGGGGGGCGTGTTGTAGTTACGAATATAGATGATTTTCCTGTAGAATTTAGTGGTGACTTCCCCGCCATTTTGACAATGCACCGCGATCGTCCTGGTGCCATTGCTTTAGTTACAAGTATTTTATCTACACAAGGTGTGAATGTTGCGCAGATGAAGGTATTTCGTAAACAAAAAGGTGGTTTAGCGGCTATGATTGTTGAGACTGATCAACCAATTGACGATGCAGCATTTGAGGTCATTGGAAAGTTGCCTCATATACAATCGGTGCGCCGTATTCAGTTAGTATAAGATGGTAAAGTGATGAGGTGAAAAAAGTATGGAAGAAAAGTTATCTCTGCAAGAATGGATTGATCTAGCAGAAACAGAAAATAAAAGTTTTGGTGATTTTTGTATAGAATTCCAAGCAAAAGAGTTAGAGATGGACAAAAGAGTCTTATTAGAGCGTATGGAGGAAATGCTACATGTAATGGAGCAGTCGGTTGTGATTGGCCTTACAGGTATTACTTCTATGGGAGGACTGGTTGGTGGCAATGGAAAAAAAGTAGAGACTTACAGGGCCGAGTCCGCTGATAAGAGTGTTGTAGGCAGTGTGATGTCTAAAGCCATAATGATTGCCTTGGCTGTAGGAGAAGCGAATGCGTCCATGGGGCGTATTGTGGCTGCTCCTACGGCAGGTGCGAGCGGTACTTTGCCGGCTGTTTTATTTTCCTTGTCTGAAGCTCGTGGTTCTTCTATGGACGAGCTTGGGAAAGCTTTGATAGTAGCAGGTGCTATTGGCATGGTGATTGCCTCCAGAGCTTCTTTGTCGGGCGCGGCTGGTGGCTGTCAAGCTGAGTGCGGCTCGGCTGCCGCTATGGCAGCTGGTGCAGCTGTAGAACTATACGGAGGCAGTCCTGAGCAAGTAGGGCAAGCAGTCGCGATTACCTTAAAAAATATGTTGGGATTAGTTTGTGATCCGGTAGCCGGATTAGTGGAGGTACCTTGTGTAAAACGTAATGCAGGGGCCGCTGCTCAAGCGATGGTAGCTGCTGAAATGGCATTAGCTGGAATTTGCAGTGTCATACCTGTTGATGAAGTAATTGATGCTATGGCTGCAGTTGGGAATGCAATGTCTTGTACCTTGAAAGAAACCGCTCAAGGCGGGCTGGCTGTATCACCTACAGGAATTCTTCTAGCCAATAAGCTATTTGCCAAAGTGGAATCATAGTACATACAATCTATATATGCTGCGGATGTTGTAATTTTGAAATCTATTAAAAGTAATTTTTTAATCTGAATTTACAGGAGTTTTTTTCTTCACAACGAAAATAATAAGATATTAAAACCAAAATAAAAGGAGAATGAATATGAAGACTGTAGTTAATACTGATTTTGCTCCTCAAGCGATTGGACCTTATTCACAGGCAATTAAGGCCAATGGATTTTTATTTGTTTCAGGACAAATACCTTTAGATCCGATGACAGGACAGATTGTTTATGGTGGAATTGAATCACAAACCTATCAGGTACTAAATAATCTTAAGGCAATTTTAGAAAAAGAGGGACTGCTCTTTGAACATGTTGTAAAAACGAGTGTATTTTTAAAAGACATGGAAGATTTTGCTGCCATGAATAAAGTTTACGCAGAGTATTTTAAAACGGAGCCACCAGCTCGAGCATGCGTACAAGTTGGCAGATTGCCTCGTGATGTAAGTGTGGAAATTGAAGTAATTGCCGTCTACGAAAAGTAAAAAATACAGTCTCAAACCTTTCGGTTTTGAGGCTGTATTTTTTAAAAATTGTATATTTAATAGATTGATAAATGATCTAAATGTTATACTATAAATGATAATTATTTTTTCCCTTTTTGTTTTTTAGGCTCCGGAGGTTGTGACTTTTGTTTTAAACCGCACCATACAAAAAAGATACTGCCGATAATGATTATGGTAAGGCTGGTTAACTGAGCAGATTTTAAGCCTAGAAACAGTGTGCCATAGTCACCTCGTAAAAATTCCAAGAAAAAACGAGCGATAGAGTATAAAATGGCATAGAGAATAAACACCTGACCTTTAGCATGGTTGGTAGTGCGAAAGAGTAGTAACAGAACGAAAATGATGATGTCAATTTGTCCTTCCCAAATTTCAGCAGGCCAAAGAGGTTTATCTCCGTACACTTGATAAGCCAAGGTTGTTGCAGGATAGATAATACCAAAAGGACCACCTGTAGGATGTCCAAAAGCATCGCCATTTAATAAATTTGCCATGCGCCCAATGGATTGCCCCATGATGATTGCTGGAGCTACAATATCAGCAAAGGCCCAGGTATCAATGTGATGACGTTTCGTATAAATATATCCAGCAAGGAAACCGAAAAGGATGCCGCCTTGTATCGCCATTCCACCTTGCCAAACGAAAGGGATTTCTAATAGATGATGCTGGTAATAATCCCAATCAAAGAAAAAGACATCCCATAAGCGAGCGCCGACAATTCCAGATAAGCCGCCATAAATTCCTATATCCACAACATGTTCATGCCAGCGGCCATCTTGTTTTGCTAAAAAATATGCTGTGCCTGTTGCAAGAATAATACTTAAGCTAAGTATTAAGCCATAGGCTCGAATTGGAAAGTCGCCGATAAAAAAAAGATATTGGTGCATAAAGCCCTCCTAGTGTGGTTCTATTTTTGTACGTTCAGTTTGTGTCTATAGTATAACAAAATTTGGTTATTAAACAAATCATAAGATAATATTAATGAGATGAGGCAGATGCGATGAGAAAAAAACTGTTTATTACGTTGCTGGTACTTTTAGCCTTTGCAGGAGTTTGGTATGTTGGGTTCTTCGAGAAAGAGTCAACACCACAAACACAGCCACCAGATGGAAAAATTGATGTAAAAGTGGGAAAGAATTCACCATCTTTTACTCTTGATAGCTTGGCAGGCAATCAAGTTACTGTTGGGAAAACCGGCAGGATTACTGTCATTAATTTCTGGGCTACCTGGTGTCCACCTTGTTTAGAAGAAATGCCTGAATTAGAGAAGTTTGCTAAGAAAAATCAGCAAAAGGTACAATTTTATGCTGTTAACTTGCAGGAATCTCAAGAAAATGTAAGGGGTTTTATGAATAAGCATAATTATACCATGCCCGTCCTATTAGATAAAGATGGCATAGTTGCTAAACAATTTCAAATTACTGCAATCCCCACTACGATTATAGTGGATAAAAACGGTCTTATAAAGCATCGGCAATCTGGGGCGATGACCATGAATCAGCTAGATGGCATCATAAACAGTTTGTAGGGGAGATGACATGGATTATAATGAAGTTACTTTATTAACAGCTTTTATTGCCGGCATCATTTCGTTCTTATCTCCTTGCATACTACCCTTACTGCCTACGTATATGGCATTTCTGACAGGAGCAGAATCTGAAAAAATACATGATAATAAGCCTGTTAGCACATGGCCGTTTTTGCTGCGCATAAGTTGTTTTCTAAGTGGACTTAGCCTAGTATTTATAATGATGGGAGCTACGGCTTCTTATTTTGGACAGCTTTTTCTGGATTACCAAGACGCGATTCGCCAAATTGGTGCAATCTTCATGGTGATTATGGGAATTCATTTATTAGGAATTGTAAAGTTAGAATGGTTAGAACGGGAATATCGCCCGTTATTACAAAATACCTTCCAAGGACCGATTGGCGCATTTATTTTGGGGGTGGCTTTTACGGCAGGCTGGACTCCCTGCACGGGTCCAATTCTAGCTTCTATCTTAGTATATGCAAGTACCACCATCACTCTTAGTCAGGGGGCTTTCTTGCTGTTCATCTATTCATTAGGATTTTCAGTACCTTTTTTATTAATGGCTTTGTTCTTTAAAAACTATTTGTTCCGGATCAAAATCGTTATGAAATGGCTGCCGTATCTACAGGGTTTATCAGGAGTAATGATCATTATCATCGGTATAATGCTATATTTCAATCTAATTCAAAGGGTACTGGGCATCTTTTTAGGATTTGACGGATTTCAATTGTAGATGTAGAGTGATTGAATCCTGAATCTTAGCGCAGTTAGTCATCGGATAAAAGGAAAAAGCCATAGAGCATTTGCCCTAGTGGAAGGAATATTTACAAGAAGGTAGAAAAGATACACATAGATAGCGTGGGATTGAACAAAGGAAACGGAGTTATTATTCTAGGAGGTGGTTTGATGAAAAATAGTATTTTAATCGTTGATGATCTGACTTTTAATCGAAAGCAAATTAAAGCAGTATTAAAAGATATGCAGCAGATTGAATTTTATGATGCGGAAGATGGATTTCAGGCGATTAAAGAAGTTGAAGATAATGATATTGATTTAATTATATTAGATTTAATGATGCCAGGCAAAGATGGATTTGATGTCCTTAGAGAACTAAAAGCTGATGCTAAATACAAAGATATTCCGATTATTGTCTATTCAGGAATGGATAATATTGATAGTGTAAATCAAGCATTAGAATTAGGTGCTTATGATTATTTTCCCAAACCCCTGACAATGGAGCAAATACAATTTGTCGTTCCTGTAAAAGTTAAAAATGCATTGGACAGTTATGTTCAGCGCAAAGCGTTACTGCGTATGCATGAAAAGATGAAGTTAGAATTAATGCTGGCAAATGTTTTGCAGCAAACATTAATAGCAACCTCAAAAAAAGGACCACTGGCTGATATGTATGGTAAATATCTTTCTTGCGATGAAATTGGTGGGAATTTTTATGAATGTGTACAGTTTGAAGACAATGTCTGGTTTATTATGGCAGATGTTTCAAGTCATGGAGTAGCGGCAGCTATGATTGCTTCGATGATTAAAGTGGATTTTACGAATTCGATTAAGTACTTGTCTTGTCCTGCAGAAGTTTTGCGTCATATGAATGATACTTTCTATTCTATGATGCAAGGGGATTATACTTTCACTGCTGTTGTGGGCAAAAAGCAAGGCAATGTTCTTGCATTCGCTAATGCGGGTCATAGCCATCCTATGGTTTATACACATGAAACAGATCACGTACATGTTCTCTATTCAAAGGATAAGCCTGTCGGCCTTGTGGAGAAAGCAGAATATAGTTCCCATAAGATTATAGTTAGTACAGAAGATATTATTTTTCTTTATACAGATGGATTATTTAATACCCGGGAACAATATGATATGGAAATGAATTATCAGGACTTAAGTGGTTGTTTTATGAACTATAAGCATATCATTCAAGAGAATCCGGAAGAGTTTTTTAATGTCGTGTTACGATTATTTGCAGGAATTGCGGATGAAAAAGTAATTGATGATGTTTCCTTGATGTTGATTAAAATTCACTAGCTGTAGATAAACCTGATCAGGCGAAAAAAGCCTTTGCCATTCTTACAGCTTTGGGAACGCCTTGCCTGATCCATCAGCCTAGGTACTCGATGCTGGATCGATGGATTGAGGATGGTTTATTTCTCTACTGGAGGATGCAGGGGTTGGTTGTATCGCTTTTTCCCCTTTAGGCAAGGGAGTGCTGACCAATCGGTATTTATATGGAGTACCTGAAGATTCTAGAGCTGCTAGTCAAAGTACCTTTCTAAAATCAGAAGACATTACAGAAAATCTGATTTTGAAAGTTGCCATGCTAAATAAGATTGCTGAACAAAGAAAGCAAAGTATGGCACAGCTGGCTTTAGCTTGGGTTCTGCGCAATAAGCAGATGACTTCTGTTTTAATTGGTGCCAGTAAGGTTAGCCAAATTGATGATTGTGTAGGAGCATTACAACGTCTTGATTTCACTGTAGAAGAGTTAGATGCGATTGATCGTATTTTAGAGAGTCACTAGTGAGGTAAGTATCATTTTATTATACATAGATGTTAATCCAGAGACTGAACCACTTCTGTTTTGAGGTTTGTATAAATTTAGTCATATACCTAAAATAGACACATATCGTAAAATAACTTAGCATTTTGTTAAGTTATTTTTATTTATAAAAAAGTTATCGGAAAAAACTGAAAAATGCAGCAATAAAAAAGGAATTTACCAAATAATAGCGAATACATTATTTTACTTAGTAAAACATTTAAAAAAGTATTGTTATTTGATCATCGATAGAGAAATGGGCATACTGATTCACGCCATAGCAGATTGATTAGCAGAGGGTCTTATAATTAGGAGGGTTAGTCATGAATGTTCTTCAATTTAAGGACAGATTTCACAAAGAATATGGAAGCAGTAACAATCAGCCAATACATTGCTTTTTCTCACCTGGTAGAGTTAACTTAATCGGTGAACACATTGATTATAATGGCGGTTATGTATTTCCAGCAGCCTTATCTTTAGGGATTTATGGTGCAATACGCTTTCGCTCAGACAACCTAATTCAGTTGAAATCTGCCAATACAGAGCCGATTGTTTCTGTAGATCTAAAGCAGCCCATTGTATTTAACGAAAAAGATCGTTGGGCTAATTATCCCAAAGGCGTAATAAAACATTTGCTGGATGATGGATGTTTGCTAAAAGGCTGTGACATTTTGTTTTCAGGTAATCTTCCTGATGGAGCAGGTCTTTCCTCCTCGGCAGCTCTCTTAGTTTTAGTAACCTTCATGTTACGTTATGTTGGCGGAGAAACCAATATGGATAGGGTTGGATTGGCTAAGTTCTGCCAGCAGGTAGAAAATCAATTCATGGGAGTTAATTGTGGAATTATGGATCAATTTTCAGTGGCGATGGGAAGGCAAGACCATGCCATATTATTGGATTGTGATACCTTACAATATAAATATACTCCTTTTGTATTAGGAGAATATAGTTTAGTCATTATGAATACCAATAAGAAACGAGAATTAGCAGATTCGAAATATAATCAACGCCGAGGCGAATGCGAAGCAGTATTAGGGATTATACGAGAGCAGCGTCAAGTGGCGAGTCTTTGCCAAGTATCTTTTGAGGATGTAGAAGAATATGTGAAAGATGATGTATTGCAGCGTAGAGCGCGTCATGTTATTTCGGAAAGCCGTCGAGTCTTATTAGCCGTTGAGCTTCTGGGCCAAGGGGATCTTACGGGTTTTGCTAATCTTATGACTCAGTCTCATATATCTTTAAAGAATGATTATGAAGTAACAGGTTTAGAACTAGATACGATGGTTGAATGTGCCATTAAGAGGACTGAGTGTATTGGTGCACGTATGACAGGAGCTGGATTTGGCGGTTGTGCTATTGCGTTGGTTGCAACGGATCAATTAGAATTATTCACTGTGGCAGTAAGCCAGGAATATGAACAAAAGACAGGTTTGAAACCAGACTTTTATGTTGCAAGAATTTCAGATGGTGTAAAAGCCATTGACTGCTCCAGCTAAAAGATTGGATATTATAATGATTACGCAAAGAATTTTGAATATTTCTAATTATGAAAAAATATTGCGGATGATAATAGCAGGAAGTTGTATAAATATTAAATCCAGGGAAGTGTTGGCATATAATCTGAAATGATTTTTAGATATTGTGCTACATTCTTGGGTCCAGAAGAATTTTAATGGTGTGCGCCACTAAAGGGTAGGGGATAGAGTGGAAAATGTTATGGCAAATAGTTTTAAATTAGGAAGCAGTAATGATGCATTAACACTGAATGTGATTCGACGCCAGGGACCCGTATCCAGGGTGGAAATTTCAAAGATGACAGGTTTAACTCCGCCGACGGTTACCAATATTACAACGAAGTTACTAGAATTGGGTTTGATAGCCGAAGATCGAATTGGGGAGTCCAGTGGTGGGCGTCGGCCATTATTATTAAAAATTAATAGTCTTTTGGCAACTGTTATTATTGTATATATTCGCTCTGAAAGAATGATCGGATATGTGATAGATCCCGAATTTCAAATACAATTAGAAGACAGCAGAAGTATTAAAGGCAAAAAAGAAGATGAAATTTTAAAGATGTTGCTGGATATTATTAGTGATTGTCGCAAAGGAGCTGGTGTTCCAGTGCTTGCTGTAGGAGTTGTGGTTCGCGGTCCAGTGAGAAGAAAAGATGGAATTGCTGTATTTGTGCCTAATATTGGCTGGCGGAACACACCCTTGAAAGGGATTATTGAGGAACATATTGGTTTACCTGCCTTTATTGAAAATGATGTGAAAGCATTAAGTAATGGTGAATATTATTATGGTTCTGTAAAAGATGCCAAAAGTATGATTTTATTAAAAGTTAGTCATGGTATTGGCGGTGGTATTATCTTTAATGGCAGTCTCTATCGAGGTGTCAATGATAGTGCCGGTGAAGTGGGTCATACGACAATTGACATTGCGGGTCCTATATGTAGTTGTGGGAATTACGGTTGTTTAGAAGCATTAGCTTCAGAGAATGCTTTAGTGGATGCAGTAGCAAAAGCGATTAAGGAAGGGCAAAGCTCTATTATTTACGACATGGTAAAGGGAGAGTTGAAAGATCTGACTCCCGAGGTCATTTATAAAGCAGCAGATGCTGGTGATGAGTTAGCGATTCGTATGTTAGGACAGGTAGCAAGATACTTGGGCATTGGCATTGCAAATCTTGTTAATACTTTTAATCCTGAAATTCTTATAATTGGCGGAGGTATAGCGAGAGGACGTCAATATATTGAAGATATAGTTAGACAAATTGTTGAAGATCGATCTTTTGAAAGTTCTAGCAATGTTTTAGAAATTAGTTTTTTAACTACGACAACAGAAAATACTCTAAAAGGTGCAGCCGATATTGTATTTGCTGAAATTACAGAATCAATATGGCTGGGGCAGCGGTAATTGCTAATGGTGGCACTATTATAAGACCAAGAACGTATTCTAGGTTTTATAATCTGTAATATCCACACTAAATTATTGGAGGAGGGTTAAACTATGAAAAAAAACTGGAAGGGACTTATGGTGGCAACGCTCTTAGCTGGGGCATTGGTAGCTGGATGTTCGAGCTCAACACCACCTGCTGCAGATGCAAACAAAGGTGGTAAAAATTTAATTGGTGTCGCAATCTATAAATTTGATGACACATTCATGAGTGGTGTACGAAGTGCCATCTCCAAAGCTGCTGAAGGCAAGGCCCAATTAGAGATCGTTGACAGTCAGAACTCCCAGCCAACTCAGAACGATAAAGTTGATTTATTTATTAACAAAAAAGCAAAAGCTCTTGCCATTAATCCAGTTGATCGCAATGCGGCAGGTGTAATTATTGATAAAGCAAAAGCTGCGAATATTCCTGTAGTATTCTTAAACCGTGAACCTTTGCCAGAAGATATGAAAAAGTGGGATAAGGTATACTATGTGGGAGCCAAGGCTGAGCAATCTGGAATCATGGAAGGCCAATTAGTAGTAGACTACTTTAAAGCTCATCCTACCAAAGATGGAGTCATCCGCTATGTTATGTTAAAAGGTGAGCCAGGTCATCAAGACGCTGAAATGCGTACTAAATTTGCTATTAAAGCAATTGAAGATGCAGGTTTAAAAGTTGAAAAAGTAGCTGAAGATACTGCAATGTGGGATCGTGTAAAAGGTCAAGAAAAAATGGCGGCTTTCCTAGCAGCTCATGGGGACAAAATTGATGTTGTGCTTGCAAATAATGATGATATGGCTTTAGGCGCTATCGAAGCGTTAAAAGCTAAAGGTTATTTTAAAGATGGTAAATTCATGCCTGTAGTTGGTGTTGATGCTACTGCTCCTGCATTAAAAGCACTGGAAGAAGGTACACTTTATGGTACCGTTTTAAACGATGCTAATAATCAGGGTAAAGCTACTTTTAATCTTACTGATGTATTGGCTCAAGGTCAGACTCCTAGTAAAGAAAATACTGGTTATACGATCACAGATGGTAAGTATGTCTGGATTGATTATAAAAAGATTACGAAAGAGAACATGAACGAAGCTAAATAATTTTCTTCTTTGGGGAACGAAAAATTTTAAAATGGCAAGGGTTAATGTATCTTAGATTGTACCCTTGCCATTTTGATTACTAAGGGATAGTAAAATGCCTTTGAGAGAAAGAGAGGCGCTTAAAATGACAGAAATTGAATTTTTACTTGAAATGAATAACATCTCTAAAGAATTTCCGGGCGTTAAAGCACTTGATGACGTAACGCTTAAGGTTAGGCCTGGTACTGTACATGCTCTCATGGGAGAAAACGGTGCAGGAAAATCAACGTTAATGAAATGTCTTTTTGGGATTTATCAACAAGATGCTGGTGAAATTATCTTAAATCAGCAAAAACTAGAAATACATAATTCTAAAGATGCATTGAATTATGGCATATCCATGATTCATCAGGAATTGCATCCTGTTCCTCATCGAGATGTAATGGAAAATGTATGGTTAGGACGTTTTCCTATGACAGGTTTTGGTCCCTTTCAATTTGTAGACCATAAAAAAATGTATGCCGATACTACTGCTTTATTTCAACAATTGGAAATTGATATTGATCCCAATGCATTGGTTAAAACCCTATCTGTATCAAAAGTGCAGTCGATTGAAATTGCTAAAGCTGTATCCTTTAATTCGAAAATTATCGTGATGGATGAACCAACATCTTCTTTGACTGGTAATGAGGTGGAACAGTTATTTAAGATTATACGTGACTTACGAAAAAGAGGAGTTTCGATCATTTATATATCTCATAAAATGGAAGAAATTCTCCAAATATCAGATGATGTTACAATTATGCGGGATGGTAAATATATTGGTACCTGGAATGCTTCAGAGCTGACCACTGACTTAATTATTTCTAAGATGGTTGGACGTGATCTCACCCAACGCTTTCCAGAGCGCAGCAATGTACCTGGTGAAGTGGTGCTGAGAGTAGAAAATCTTACGTCGCCCAATCCTCGGTCTTTTAAAAATATTACTTTTGATCTTCGAAAAGGCGAAGTACTTGGAATCAGTGGGCTTGTAGGTGCCCAACGTACGGAACTGGTGGAAGCAATTTTTGGATTGCGTACCATAGCAGACGGTAAATTTATTTTGAATGGGAAAGAGGTCAAAATTAAGTCGCCAGCAGATGCAAAAAAATATAAAATTGCATTACTTACGGAAGAACGACGTGTTACAGGGATCTTTCCGGTTTTACCTGTCGTGGAAAATACAGCGATTGCGGACCTAAATGCTTATCAAACATCTTATTTCTTTCTTAACGAGAAAAAGATGAAAGAAGATACAGCGAAGAGTGTTGAAAAACTTAGAATAAAAACGCCCTCTATCAAGGAGCTAATTAAGAACCTGTCCGGGGGGAATCAGCAAAAAGTTTTAATTGGGCGATGGTTGCTTACTGATCCGGATATATTGCTGCTTGATGAGCCAACTCGTGGTATTGACGTTGGAGCAAAATTTGAAATTTACACGATTATTACAGAGCTTGCCAAGCAAGGGAAGAGCATCATCATGATATCTTCTGAAATGCCTGAAATTTTAGGGATGTCGGATCGAATCCTGGTAATGTGTGAAGGACGACTTACGGGCATACTGGATCAAAAGAATGCTACTGAACGAGAAATTATGCGCCATGCAACCTTATATTTGGTGTGAAAAAGGAGGTTAAAAAATGAACTTTGATACGAAAAAATTGAATGAATTCTTTTTGCAATATGCAATCTATGGTGTCCTAATCGTTCTTATCATAGCAATTACTATCTATAATTCAAATTTTTTATCAATAAATACCCTGCGTGATATTTTAATGCAATCTTCTACTAGGGTAATCATTGCTCTCGGTGCTGGCTTTGTATTGATAACAGCAGGTGTTGATCTTTCCGCCGGACGTGTGGTAGGTTTGGCTGCTGTATTATCCGGTTCCATGTTGCAAATAGCAGATTACTCGCGAAGGTTTTTTCCAAACCTGCCTGATTTGCCAATCTGGATCCCAATTCTTGTGGCTGTTATTGGCGGTCTTATTGTAGGTATAGTCAATGGATGGATTGTGGCTAAATTTAGTGTACCACCGTTTATTGCAACATTAGGTACCTACGTTATGGTTTATGGCGTAAATTCGATTTATTTTGATATGAAGCCAAATGAATCACAGCCAATTGGTGGCTTAAGACCTGATTTTACAATCATCGGCTCGGGATCAATTGGCACTGGTCCCTATTCGATTCCCTATATCGTGCTGATAGCCCTGATCGTAGCTTTTGTTGTTTGGGTGATTTTCAACAAAACAAAGCTAGGTAAAAATATGTATGCCATTGGCGGTAATATTAATGCTGCAAAAGTGTCGGGAATTAATGTTGGTCTTAATTTGATTATGATTTATGCAATTGCGGGAGCACTTTATGGCTTTGCTGGTGTACTGGAAGCTGCAAGAACAGGTGGTGCGACTAACAATTATGGTAACATGTATGAGTTAGATGCAATTGCTGCTTGTGTCGTAGGCGGTGTTTCTACGACCGGCGGTATTGGCACAGTGCCAGGCATACTAGTAGGGGTAGTAATTTTTACGGTTATTAACTATGGCTTAACCTTTGTTGGAATGAACCCTTATTGGCAGCTTATTATAAAAGGTCTCATTATTGTTTCAGCAGTTGCAGTGGATATTCGAAAATATATTTCCAGAACCTAAGAAAAAAACGCTGCGCGTCCTTTAAAAATAAGACCTTTTGAACGCAAAGACACGAAGAATAGGAAGAACACGAAGCAAATTATAAACGTTTGCCATGAAAAAGCAAAGTGACTACCGATTGGCAGCCACTTTGTTTTTTATGATTGTATCATATTTATTTCCAGTTTATATCAGAAGGGATTAAAGGAAAAAATGCTGGAATTAGCATTAGCATAAAGAACTTTTTGCTTTCGTTTTTTTGTTATTGGTGTGTGTTTAGAGTAGTTATACAACAGCTCAGTTGTTATTTCGGAATAGAGTGTACCGTCTGGTCTTTGGATTTGATCTTCTACCATCCATTTTTTTATATCTGATATGGTAAATTGGGTAGGTAACATTTCAGCATCAACTGCTAATTTCATATCCTCAATCAGAGATGCTTCACACAATACAAGAGACTCTGCTTTTTTGCCCTGGTTTAATTCCATAATATGAATTCTCCTTTCTAGTAAGGGGCTTTTATTAATAAATGATACGAATACTGCCATCTTTATATATTTCTATATCATTATAGCTATCGAATATTCTTTTTGCTGCATCGCTGCTTACGGTGCTAAGTTCAATGTTGCCATAGATAATCTCATGATAATGATTGAAAGTTCCTAGGTTGTTAATTGCCATATAACAGTGAGCGTTATTTCGATAGCCTGTAGGTGCTAGCTTCACGCCATGTTTTTTTAGCCATTCGACCGTTGCCTCGTGATTTGGAAGGCTTTTGGTCAGATGGGCAATAGCATGGCGATCTGTACCGACATGTCCTATTTTAAAATGATCCAGACATTCTTGGCAAATACCTTTAGCTCCGACAAAAGCGACTGCTACAGGTTTATCCTCATAGCAATAAAAACAGGTACCATTATTATGACGGTGCCATTTATAAATATCTTCATATGTTTTTTTCTTGCGAAAGGTCATGAGTTCAAATCTCCTATGTATTTTATAGTACAAACCCTAATGGCGCAGGTACAATGTCCTCACCAATATTCACAAGGCTAGGGATGATGCTGTACTAGTATACCTGTTTATCTTCATCTTGTATACACGGTTTTTGTAGGAAATCAACGTGATTCTGACTATTATGAGTATAGTCTAACATCATAGCGATTCTGAAAAAATATAAGGTAGGAGATGAGATAAGCAGGATACTTCTGTCTTATTGCGAATAGTACAAGAAATGATGATCGTAATCCTCATTGTATTCATTTAAACTTCTTCTTTCATTATTCTACATTGTTATTTGAAGATAGTAAACATGCTAACTAAGATTTTGCAGGTATGATTATAAAGAAGCAGAAAGCCACTTTAAGGAGGAAATTAGTTTTGTTAATACCATGGGAAATTGTAGCCGAGGATAGCGAAGAGGCACGTAACCTTGTAGAAAAATTATTGGAGGTTGCGGCTAGCGATCCTCTTATTTTGAGTGAAATCATGCGGGGGGTATTGCACGAAGATCCCTGTATTAAGATGCAAGCTGCATCTATGGTAGAAAAGGTGACACGTGTTCGTCCTTTATTCTTGACACCTTATAGAAGAGTATTACTCAATGAATTCTCGAAGATCAATCAGCCTGGAGTACGCAGGCAAGTTGCAGTGCTCTATGGGCGCATAATGTGGGATGAATGGGAAATGAAGCAAGTGGTTGTTTTGCTTAGCCAATGGATTGAGACACAAGAAGATGAAGAGAGTGTTAAGAACTCCATCGAGTCTCTTCATAAACTGGCTATGCAAAAGGAATGGATTCTTCCTAAATTTAGGGAGTGCCTGGTGAAGACTATAGAACATGGAAATCCTGGCATCAGCAGTTTAGCAAATGAAATTCTTCATCTGCTTTAATTACTAGAAGTGAGTCTCTTAGGTTGGAAGCGCAGTCTTGAGAGAAGAGAGGATCAATCAAGTAGCAAGAAAAAAATGAACTGCCGCCTAGATTTGTGATATGCTACCCCTATATAGGACACTGAAATATAAAAGTCCTATATGGGGGTATTTCTATGTCTAGAAAAAGTAAGATTGATCCAGTAGAAAAAGTAAAAATTGTTGAACGATACCTGAATGGCAAAATTGGCATTAGACAAGCGGGAAGAATTGCAAACGTAGCCTACCAAAGTGTGCAGAGATGGGTGCGAATATATAAAGCAGAAGGTCCTATCGGATTGCTTAATCAAACCAAGAACCGAAGTTATTCAAAAACGTTAAAGATGAATGCGGTTAATGACTATCTGAGTGGAAAAGGATCACTTGGTGACATTTGTCAAAAGTACGATATTCGTTCTAACAAGCAACTTTGTGATTGGATAAAGGTGTATAATTCTGGTGGAATACTTAAAGAATCCACTGGAGGTACATACATGACAAAAGCAAGAACAACAACTCCTGAAGAACGATTACAGGTAGTCAAGGATTGTTTAATGAATGATAAAAACTATGGAGCAATGGCAAGCAAATACAATTGTTCTTATCAACAGATTCGAAACTGGGTCAAAAAGTATGAAGATATGGGAAGGGCTGGACTTGAAGACAGACGTGGTCACCGTGTTGGTTCGCAGCCAAGTCGTAGTCCAGAAGAAGAGCTACGGGATAAGATTGCAGAGTTGGAACGAATGAACACCGATCTACAAATGGAGAATGATCTGTTAAAAAAAGTCAGGGAACTGGAGAGGAGGGATCACTATCTTTAGTACAGTACCTTACAGCCTATATAGCTATCAAGGAATTATCTTCAACCAAAGGCTATCCAACAAAAAAATTATGTAAATATCTTAAAATCACGCGCTCTGCTTATTATCGTTGGCTCAATCATCCAAAGAGTGATAGTGAAATTAAGAATGAACGTATTTCGGAAGAAATATATACTATCCATAAACAACATCCAGATATGGGATACCGCCGTATTCGTGATGAGCTGGATGTAAATTACAAAATTGTTGTGAACGATAAACGCGTTCTTCGTATTTGCAGAAACAAAGGAATTCAATCCACCATTAAATGGAGACCAAAAAGTTGTACCAGATCTGCTCGAAATCCGGACCACATCGCAAAAAACTATTTAAACCGTGAATTCCACGCTGATATGCCTAATGAAAAATGGCTTACGGATGTTTCTGAATTCAAATATTATATCGGTATTGAAGTTCACAAGATATATCTGAGTGCCATCCTGGATTTATACGACCGCAGAATTGTAGCCTTTAAAATTAGTAATCATAACGATAATCCATTGGTTATGGATACTTTTGATGAAGCTGTTCGTTTGGAACCGGAGGCTCATCCGCTGTTCCACAGCGACCGTGGTTATCAATATACAAGTGCTCAATTCCATATGCGTTTAAAAGATCATCACATGAAGCAAAGTATGTCCAGAGTAGCCCATTGCATTGACAATGGACCAATGGAAGGATTTTGGGGAATTTTGAAACGAGAAATGTATTATGGTCATCGTTTCACTAATAGAGATAATCTAGTGGAGGCTATAACTGATTACATAGATTACTACAATAATCGACGTCTGCAACGCAAGTTAAATGTAATGACACCAATGGCATACCATAATCATTATAGATTGGCAGCATAAAAATATCGCCAACCGTTATCAGGCTGGCGATAGAAAAATTTATTATTTTTTATTGTCCTCTTGACGGGTAGCACACCATTGTAGGCGGCAGTTTATTTTAAGTATTGTCGTTTTCTTACTTTATGTGCTTAACCAGTTCTACAGCCAAGCCGATATACTTTTGTGGCGTTAAAGCGAGTAAGCGAATTTTATCTTCTTTTGGCAACTCTACGCTTTCGATAAAAGAACGAATTTCTGCTTCGCCAATTGCTTTTCCTCGAGTAATTTCTTTTAACTTATCATAGGCATTCGTATGTCCATGCTTACGCATCACGGTTTGTATAGCTTCTGATAGGACCTCCCAAGCATCGGTCAAGTGACTTTCAATAACCTGATTATTAGTCAGGGTTTTGCCAAAACCTTTTAAAGCATAAGACAAGGCTATATGAGAATATCCAATGGCAGCTCCTATATTGCGTTGCGCCGAGGAGTCGCTAAGATCTCTTTGTAAGCGGGATATAGGCAGTTTATTTGCCAGATGATCCAGTAGCGCGTTGCTAAGCCCCAGATTTGCCTCTGAGTTCTCAAAATCGATAGGGTTGACCTTATGAGGCATGGTTGATGAGCCAACTTCACCACTTATGGTTTTTTGTTTAAAATAACCCAAAGAGATATACAGCCACATATCTCGGTCAAAATCTAGGACAATATTATTAAAACGGTTGATGGCATGGAAACATTCTGCCACATAATCATGAGATTCTATTTGGGTTGTCAGCGGATTGTATTCCAGACCCAGTCCCTCAACGAAATTCTTGGCAACATTTTCCCAGTCGATTTCAGGATAGGCAATTTGATGAGCGTTAAAGTTACCAACGGCTCCATTAAATTTTCCTAGAAACTCAAGACTGCGGATTTGTTTCAACTGTCGATTCCACCTGTACACAAATACAGCAAGCTCTTTTCCCATAGTGGTAGGAGACGCGGATTGTCCATGAGTATGTGCCAGCATTGCAACGTCTTTTAAGGTTTCGGCTTTGTTTGCCACTTCGGCAGCAAGCTTTTTAGCAGCTGGCAGCCAAACTTTATGGATGCCGTCCTTTAGCATTAATGCATAGGATAAATTGTTGATATCCTCAGAAGTACAAGAAAAATGAATAAACTCAAGAACATCAGATAATGAAGTCGTACTCAGTGTATCTCTTAAGAAATATTCAACAGCTTTCACATCATGATTCGTAATTTTTTCGATCGCCTTAATTTTTAAAGCAACTTCTTCATCAAAAGTAGTAACAATCTTTCTCAGCAACTGTACTTCGTCAGATGTAAAAGTTCGTACTTGATTGAATTCGGGGTTAGATGCCATGGTAATCAGCCATTCAATTTCTATATGGGTGCGATATTTCATTAATGCCCATTCTGAAAAAAAGTCGCCTAATGGTTTGGTAACAGATTCATAGCGTCCGTCAAGCGGAGTTAAAGATTTAATACTCATAAATACCCTCTTTATTCTATAGATTTTTGTAAAAACCCTAAGTAAGCAGCGAAAGCGTAAGATAGGGTGTCAAATGTATGACGCACTGATACTTTTGGGGGTTGCTAGTATTATTTTATCACTATAGTCAAACTTTTTCCAAGAAGAAATATCGTATTTCGATATATATTGTCAAAAAAGATAGTGATAGAAACGATAAAGCAACAGTGCTTGCAGCCAATACACTAAGTTTAAGATATTTATCAAGGGTTCTTTTTAAAGAAGTTAATAAGTGCTGGAGTTAAAAATGACTTGAATTCTAAATCCAAATGCAGTAATATTTAAACGACTAGTAATTTAGAATAACAAAATTAGGACTGAGAAGATATTTAAGGCTAAGATCGTTGTATCCTGATAAAGGAGATGTCTTAGTCTTTTTTAGATTTGTAGTTTAATAGTAGGAAGGTGTAGTTTCTATGATCTATCTGGATAATGCTGCCACCTCTTGGCCTAAGCCGGAAAGCGTATATCAAATGGTTGACAAGGTTATGCGACAAATCGGAGCAAATCCTGGCCGTTCGGGGCATACCATGGCAATTGAAGCTGGCAGACTAGTTCAAGAAACAAGAGAATTAGCGGCAGCATTGTTTGCGATTCCTCATCCGTCTCAGGTGGTATTTACCTTAAATGTTACTGATTCTCTTAATCTGGCTTTAAAAGGATTGCTGCAGCCAGGTGATCATGTTATTACCAGTTCTATGGAACATAATGCTATGGCTCGCCCCTTAGAAGCGCTGCGTAAAAATGGAGTAACTGTTACCAAGGTGGCGACATCGCCTGTTAATGGAATTTCTCTCCGGGAGATTCAGAATGCTATTCAGGCAAATACTAAGTTAATTGCCATAACTCATGCTTCTAATGTGACTGGTACATTAAATCCCATTGGGGAAATTGGACAAATTGCAAGAGAGTTTGGTGTTGCCTTTTTAGTAGATTGTGCCCAAACTGCAGGAGTTTTTCCAATCAATGTCCAGGAAATGGGAATTGACCTTTTGGCTTTTCCTGGTCATAAATCTTTATTAGGCTGTCAGGGGGTTGGCGGGCTATATGTCCATAAGGGGATTACTCTAAAAACCTTGCGTGAAGGCGGTACTGGCAGCCATTCCGAGTCTTTAGAACAACCGGATGAATTACCAGAACGTTATGAGAGCGGCACACTTAATACTTCAGGAATTGCCGGACTTGGAGCCGGCATTCGATATATCATGGAAACTGGTATGGAAAAGATAAAGCAGCGGGAAGAAGAATTGACAAATCTGTTAGTAGCAGGTTTGGCGAAAATACCGGGAGTGGTGCTTTATGGTCCGCCATTGGGACAGCAGCGAGCTGCTGTTGTGTCATTTAATCTTGAGCAGATCAGTGCGAATGAGCTGTGTATGATTTTGGATAAATCCTTTCAGATTGCTGTCCGTCCAGGTCTGCATTGTGCCCCGGATGCTCATCGAGTACTGGGAACCTTGCAGGGGGGCACAATCCGTATTAGTCCAGGCTATTTTACTAGAGAAGAAGAAATAGAAACGTGCTTACAGGCAATTACTGCGATTGGGAAAGAATTGGTGGAGGAAATGAAATGATACATGTACCAGAACGATACTCCAGGCAAGCTATTTTTCAAGGTATCGGTTCAGCGGGTCAGGAGAAGATTGGGCACAGTCGGGTGGCGATCATTGGTTTAGGAGCACTGGGAACTGTAGTTGCCAATAACTTGGTGAGAGCTGGGATTGGATATATACGCTTAATTGACCGTGATTTTGTAGAGATAAGCAATTTACAGCGGCAAACGATTTTTGATGAAGCGGATGTTCGTGAGCAACTTCCTAAAGCCGTTGCTGCTGCTCAGCATTTGGAAAAGGTCAATTCAGAAATAACACTAGAGGCAATCGTCAGCGATGTGAATGCCTCAAATATTGAAACGCTGTTAACGGATATTGACCTTGTCATGGATGGCACGGATAATTTTGAGACTCGCTTCCTTTTAAATGATGTCTGTTTAAAAAAGAATATTCCTTGGGTGCACGGGGCTGTATTAGGGAGTTATGGTCTTACTGCGAACATGATTCCAGGACAAACTCCATGTTATCGATGCTTCATGCCTGAAATGCCAGAAACAGGGGCTGGCGGCACTTGCAGCTCAGTTGGAGTGCTGAATATGATTACGGGTATCATTTCATCTTATGCATCGGCAGAAGCTTTAAAAATACTGGTTGGCAGTTCTGATATCAGAAAGTCAGCCCTTTTCATTGATGTTTGGAATAACTCTTTTCATAGCAAAGAGCTATCGAGGCAATCAGATTGTCCTGCCTGTGTTAAACATGAATATCATTATCTTGCTAAAGGAAAAGGTACCTATACGACTTTGCTATGCGGGCAAAAAGCAGTGCAGATTGTGCCAGGTCAGGTTCGCAAGATGGATTTTTCCGATATTCTAAAGCGTTTGGCCCATGTTGGAGAAATTCAATCCAATCCTTTTCTTTTGCGTTTGAAAATTCATGAGATAGAAATAACTCTTTTTGCTGACGGACGGGCGATTATCAAAAATGTTGAAAATGAAAATAAAGCAAAGGCCCTCTATACAGAGTATTTTGGATTGTGATCAATATGCAATGCATTACACATTTGTATATTTTTGGGATCATGACATTTAGTGATTGTCAATATGATTGTCCCGAGTGTAACTTTTCTTTTCTCAGCAGTGTAGCTGCTGCCTGAAGAGCAATTAACGAGTGGTATTACAGAGGATCTTATACGCCTATCCATTGGACTGGAAGATATAAATGATTTACTGTATTATCTCGATAAAGCACTTACTGAGTCAGTAATATAAAATAAACCGGTCTCTACAGTTGAGACCGGTTTATTTTTATACTGTTTTCATCCACTTTTCAAATTCCTCAACGACTTCCTCACGTGCAACTTGTACGGCCTCGCCGCTCCACTCTTGTCCGGTATCCCCATCATACCAGAGGTCTTTATTGCTGAATGTACCTGTAGGGTATAATTTTTCTTGTATGGCTGTATGCATGCCATCAAGTAGGCTTTGCTTAATGGTTTTACGTGATGTTCTATGACCTGATTTTTCTGTAGGGGTTACTTCAAGACCCGTCTCCCCTTTGCTGATTTCAATATGAGATAACACTTTTCCTTGTGCTTGGGCTGCTGAAATGGACTGTCTGGCAGCACTAGTTGCTTGTTCATGGCTAATCGTATCGTCAGACACAGTAATTCTAATATTTCCTATGATTAGTTTATACATAGAATACACCTCCCAAGAAAAAATATATGCATTTTAAAAAAATATAGAACTAGATAATAGACACCAATAGTGTTAATTTGACTTTCAAGATAGGGTGGGATATAATATTATTCAAGTCCTAAGATACAGAGTAGTAGGCTTTGTTTATGGTGCAGAAAGTTGGCGGATGATGCGAGCCAGCCCTTAAATTTGCTGAACTCACTGTGGAGGATCAGCTATGAATTAGTAATAGCTGACGCTTGATTAGTGTTAACAATCATTGAGAGGATGGCAATAGCTGTCAATCAGGGTGGTATCGCGGGTGTATATAACTCGTCCCTGGCTAATAAGCCAAGGGGCGGTTTTTTATTTTTTATAAATAGGAGGATTTTAAATGAACGAAAGATATAATCCTAAAGAAATTGAATCTAAATGGCAGAAATACTGGACTGAAAATAATGCTTTTAAAACGGAACTCAATCGTCAGCGTCCAGAATATTATGTTTTAGAAATGTTTCCTTATCCTTCCGGCAATTTACATATGGGTCATGTTCGCAACTATTCCATTGGTGATGTAATTGCGAGATTCAAAAGCATGCAAGGTTATAATGTACTTCATCCTATGGGATGGGATTCTTTTGGGATGCCTGCTGAAAATGCGGCGATCAAGCATGGTGTTCATCCTGCAGAGTGGACCTGGGAAAATATTGCCAATATGCGGCGTCAACAGCAGGAATTAGGTTTATCTTATGATTGGGATCGTGAAGTGGCAACCTGTCATCCTGATTATTATCGCTGGACCCAATGGTTATTCTTATTGTTCGTAGAGCGTGGACTTGCCTATAAGAAGAAAGCTGCAGTGAATTGGTGTAATGAATGTAATACCGTGCTCGCAAATGAGCAAGTAATTGATGGTGCTTGCTGGCGCTGCGATTCTGTCGTAGTTAAAAAAGAATTAGAACAGTGGTTTTTCAAAATTACAGACTATGCGGATCGGCTTTTAAATGATCTTAGTGAGCTTAAGGGCTGGCCTGAGAGAGTTAAAACGATGCAGGAAAATTGGATTGGTCGTAGTGAAGGAGCGGAATTCAGCTTTGCTGTGGCAGGTTCTGAAGAAAAAATTGCTGTATATACAACACGACATGATACGGCTTTTGGTGTAAGTTATGTAGTATTGGCACCGGAGCATAAATTGGTAGAAAAGCTGATTGCTGGTAAAGACAATGCAGGGGAAATTCGTCAATTTGTTGATAAAGTACGCAATATGAGCGAGATTAGCCGAACCTCCAGTGAGTTTGAAAAAGAAGGTATATTTACAGGGGCTTATGCTATAAATCCGTTCACTGGTCAAGAGGTGCCAATTTGGGTAGCAAATTATGTTTTGGTGGAATATGGTACTGGAGCAGTTATGGGCGTTCCAGCCCATGATGAACGAGACTGGCAATTTGCCAATAAATATAATTTAACTAAAAAGATCGTTGTGCAGCCTGAAGGGCAGGAATTGGCACTAGACACGATGGAAGGCGCATACAGCGGCGATGGTATCATGGTCAATTCTGGGCAGTTTAGTGGTATGAAGAGTGAAGCAGGTAAAGTAGCAATCGCAAAATGGTTAGAAGAACAAGGCTATGGCAAGCGCCATGTAAATTATCGTTTGCGCGATTGGCTGGTATCTCGTCAACGCTATTGGGGGGCACCAATTCCTCTTATCAATTGTGCTGACTGTGGTAGTGTGCCTGTTCCAAAGGAACAGTTACCTGTTTTATTGCCCGAGAATGTAAATTTTGCTGCAGGCTCGGTTTCGCCGTTAGCCAAGGTAGAAGAGTTTGTAAATTGTACATGTCCTAAATGTGGTGGCCCTGCGAAGCGTGAGACTGATACGATGGATACTTTTATTTGTTCCTCATGGTATTATATGCGTTATGCAGACCCTAAGAATACAAATCTTCCTTTTGAGTCCTCAAAGGCTGATTATTGGGCACCTGTCGATCAATATATTGGTGGTATTGAGCATGCGATATTACATCTTTTATATTCAAGGTTTTTTACAAAAGTGCTTAAAGATGCAGGATTAGTAAATGTAAATGAGCCATTTAAGAACCTATTAACACAAGGAATGGTTATAAAAGATGGTTCCAAAATGTCTAAGTCTAAGGGGAATGTCGTGTCTCCTGAAGAAATTATTGCAAAATATGGGGCTGATACAGCTCGATTGTTTATTTTATTTGCTGCTCCGCCGGAACGTGACTTAGAATGGAATGATCAAGGCGTAGAAGGTTCTTATCGATTCCTTGGACGTCTGTGGAGAATTGTGGATCACTATGCTTCTTTCATGGCAGGAGAAGAGTCGGGATATGACAATAGCACTCTTAGTAAAGAGGAACGAAATCTTAGACGTGTATTGCATGCAACGATTAAGAAAGTAACAGAAGATATTGGTGATCGCTTCAACTTTAATACCGCCATTAGTTCTATTATGGAATTAGTAAATGCAATGTATACCGCTAAGGATCAGAATCTAGCTGTCAATCCTGGGTTAGTGCGAGAACTTGTTTCAAGTTTATTATGCTTGTTAGCCCCTTTCGCGCCTCATATCACAGAAGAATTGTGGAGCGAAACCATTGGCCAAGGTAGTGTGCATAAACATATATGGCCTGTGTTTGATGAGGATGCTATAAAGTTAGAAGAAGTAGAAATTGTTGTACAGATTAATGGGAAAGTGCGGGAAAAAATTGTTGTTTCTGCCACACTTACGCCAAAGGAGTTAGAAGAAAAAGTATTAGAGCAAGAAAAAGTGCAGGCACTGATTCATGAGAAACAAGTGATAAAAGTAATTGCCATAGCAGGAAAATTAGTTAATATTGTAGTACGTTAATGATTTATTTTAGAATGTAATGATATAGAAATAGTCCGGTCGAATATATCGATCGGACTATTTCTATATCATTACGTGGAACTGCTACTTAAAAAGAAGATATCCTTTAATTGAATCAAGAACCTTTTCTGAAAATAAATTGCCAAGAGAATCAAGGACATGTATAATAATACTAATAAGATAATATCAAAATGATAATATCAAAATGATGATATAAGAATTATCTTAAATGGAAACCGCCAATTACTCTATTTTTTTCTAAAGAAGACTTGATTCTGGTGGGGTTTTAACTTCCATCGGATATGATAATTAGCGGGAGGTTAAGGATATGAATGAATCCAAACATGGTTTTTTTAAAGATGATGGCAGCAATCATCAAATACATTCCTCGAATACGGTAGATATGGTTATTTTCAGTGCAATTGATAGTGAAGATAAAGATCCAAGACGACTGCCTGATAAGGTACTGCAAATTCTTTTGGTAAAAAAGAAAAAGGACGTATTAAAAACAAATGGCAATGCATCCCAAGAGGGAAAATGGTCTTTGCCGGGAGGGTTTGTTAATTACGAAGAAAGCATTGATGAAGCTGCTATAAGGGAATTAAAGGAAGAAACAAACTTGGAGAATGTATATATGGAGCAGCTTTATACATGGGGGCGAGTTTATACTAACCTTCATAGAAGGGTGATAAGCACATCCTACATGGCCTTGGTAGATCGAAAAAAGTTTACTGTAAAATCAGGTGAAGATGCAGAAGATGTACGATGGTTTAATGTCCGCAGTAATGTAATTGGCAAATATAAACATCCAACGATAAATGGATATATTCTTGAACAAACCTTTGAAATTATAATAGAAAATAAAGAAATAACCATAAAAGATCATGTGATAGTAAAAAATACAGTGGAGGGACATATCTCCAAAACAGAAAACACGTATGTCGAGAATAAAGATGGCTTAGCTTTTGAACATGCTAAAGTTATACAGTATGCTCTTGATAGGTTGAAAAATAAAGTAATGTATACAGACATTGCTTTTAGCTTGATGCCAGAATTATTTACGCTTACTGAACTGCAAAAAGTGTATGAGGTTTTATATCGCCGGGAATTAGCAGATGCTTATTTTCGAAAAAAAGTTAAACGAATGCTTACAAAAACAGCATTATTATCAGAAGGTAAGCAGTTTAGACCTTCCAAGTTATATCTTTTTAATCCTCGATGGAAAGATGAAGAGGAATAATAGAGTGAGGCACTACAAAGAAACAAAGAATCATAGTTTGTAAGTTTAAATAGTCTGTATCTTTATTCAATGTGAGAGAGGGGCAAAAAAATGGCTATATTTAATGGTGAAAGATTAGCAGCAGAAATTTTTAAAATTGAAGCAGATAAAATTCGGCGAGGCTGGTATTCTGATAAATATTTTAGTAATAATGTAATCTTATTAGAAGCATTGGCAAAGGAAGGGTATACGTTTTCCGGCAATAGTGACATTAAAGATGTGGATTGTTCTATGGTGCAGGTTGGCGATGTAGAAGTTGAAATGCAATTTTTTACTCGCAGAAGACCATGGAGTTTAGTCGCTGGGGTAGATGAGGCTTTAGCAATTATAAAAATGTGTACTGGCTACTTTGATGAAGAAGGAAAATTCGTAAATACCTACCATACATTAGAGGTTGAAGCAGTGCAGGATGGCACCTTCGTTGAGTATGATGGAGATCCATTGAGTGTACAACCCGTTATTAGAATTCGTGGCCGTTACCGGGATTTTGCTAATCTAGAGACGGTGATCTTAGGGGTTATTGCTGAGCCAACTCGAATTGCCACGAATGTATATAATACGTTAGTCGCTAGTCGCTCTAAAGATATTTTATTTTTTCCTGCACGATTTGCTCACTATAAAATGCAGGCTTTGCATGGATATGCCTATTCATTGGCGATTCAAGCCTACAACCAAAAATATAGTAAGAAAAATTCTCGATTTGTAAGTACAGATGAACAGGGAACTTGGTGGGGTGGAGAAGGTGGAGGAACCATTGCCCATGCGACAATTTGTTGTTTCTTGGGAGATACCGTTGAGACTATGATGCAGTATTCCCGCATTTTTGACAAAATCGTTTCCAGATTGGTATTAGTTGATTTTCATAATGATTGTGTCGGTGAAACGAAAGCTGTAATGACGCAGATGTTTGCTGCTTATCTTGCTTATTATAAGAAAGGTCAATTTGATGAAGCGGAAAAATATAAGCTATATGGGGTACGTCCTGACACCTCTAAAAATATGCGGGATAAATCCATTGTTCCTACGGGAAATAAGCAGCAGGATATGGGAGTATCACCGAGACTTGTGTGGAATTTGCGAGAAGCAATTGACAGCGTTTATCATGAGTGGGACCTAAATGAAGAGGAAACTGCAATTGCCAAAGAGTGGTGTGAAGAAGTCAAGATTTGTGTCACAGGGGGATTTAATGCAAAAAAAATAAGAGAGTTTGAAGAGATGGATGTACCTGTGGACATTTATGGAGTTGGTTCTTCTTTACTGGAAAACTCCGATGAAACCAATAATGATTTTACTGCGGATATCGTTCGTGTAAAGATTAATAGTCAATGGTGCAATCTTTCTAAAATTGGCCGCTCTGTCTGCGAAAACCCTAATTTAGAAAAAATTCAATAATCATATAAGAAATAATCCCTATTGTAAAGGAAAAACTATGTTTTTGTCGAAGGAATAGGCAAGTTACAATAGGGGGGGATATCGATGGTTGAGCAGCGGAATAAGTTATTATTTATTGTGATGCTGGCGATATTGATTGTAGCAAGCAGTTTCTATAGTTTTTGGCAGAAGAACACGGTGGCGGAAGTGGTATCTTCCGATGAAGTTGCAGTTAAAAATGACTTTCGTCAGCCAGAGCAATCTGATGAGATCTTTGTATATATAAGCGGTGCTGTTCATAAACCAGGTGTATTTAAAGCGTCTCCTAATGCTAGAGTATTTGATATTGTAGCGATGGCTGGCGGTCTTACAGATGAGGCTGATAGAGCTAAAACCAATTTAGCTCAGAGTATCAAAGACGGTATGCATATTCATGTAGTGGATATGCTTCCGGTTTCCAATGAACATTCAGCAACGACTGGCACCACCAAGACAAAAGTAGGTAATAAAGTCAATATTAATCATGCTGATAAAAGCGAACTAGACACACTGCCAGGTGTGGGACCTGCGTTAGCAGAGCGAATCATTGAATATCGCCAAACAAATGGCAGTTTTACCAGTATTGATGAGCTAAAGAATGTTCCTGGGATCGGATCAAGTAAATTTGAAAAAATGAAAGAAAAAATCACAAATTGATAATTAGATCAGTTTGTGATTTTCTAAAACTAGAGACGCTATAGGCCGGATATTGTGGAAAATGCCGATATTTCCAAAGTATTCTAACTGGTGCTGAGTAGAGCACAACTATATGTCTAATATCTAACATTATATGGATTTCCATAATATGGACGTAAACTTGCAATTTATAAAAAATACTGGATAGGTTGAAAAGATGTTGATGTAGTTCAATTTTTGTGTTATACTTTTTAAGTATAACAATTGCTGATCAGGATAACTGAAGGCTAAAGGTGTCTCTATAACGGAGATTCTTTTAGCCTTTTTTATATACTAAGCTGACTGGATAACCAGAGGCTGGCTTCTTTCGTAAAAGCGAAGGAACCAGTCTTTTTGATTTTAGGGAAGTGAGAAAATGTCAATTATGCTAGTTGGCGCAGATCATTTAGGAAATATCGAAAAAAAATTGCAGACATTAGGAATTCATGCAATTCATCATGTTACAGGTAGAAATGTTTCTGATCGAAAACGCTTTAAGTTTCCCTTATCTACAACTTTGATTGTTATTTTTATTGATTATATTAATCATACTACAGCGAAAAATATTAAGCAGCTGGCCAAATCTCAAGGGGTTCCCCTCGTGTTCGCAAATCGTTCTTGGAGTTCATTACAAGATAAATTAGTCGATTTCAATTTAAAAGAACTATGATAACTATGTTTTTTATTAAGACGGAGGTCTTTGTAGTGCAGTCCTGTTCGGATGCGAAGAATAATGTGGCAAATTTAAGAGGGGCGATTAAACCATTGCCTTCTCAAGTGTTTGATATTATTGAGCATTTTTTATTAAACGTTCAACATGGTCACTTAATTTTAATGATACAAGATGGATTTGTTGTTAAAATAGATAAAATAGAATAGTTTATGATCTCGGCTAAAAAGTAGAGAGGGTGGTTATTCAATAAAGGCAAAGAAAAATCATCCTATGCAAATGAAAATTTTATCTGATTTACAAAGCATACGATACGGACAATTGGTCATTGATGTGAATAATGGGCAATGAAATCTGAGAAGTCTTTTTAGCTTCGGTAACTATAAAATAAAGGTATACTCTTGTAATGATTTTTTTAATTCTTTATTTATAAAATACTCTGATGCACTGGTTACTACTCTTGTAACCAAAGATCGGATCACAGGTCATAACCCAGTTGCGGCTTTATATACGACTCACTCATACTATAGGCGATTACTGCAAGCAAAAGTAATTCAGCTTTTTTGTATGTTCAAGAAAATGTGAATGACTTTTGAGGTGGAGTAGTATGATACAAGTAAAGGGGTACACAAATCATTTGGAAAGCAGCAAGTATTAAATGGAATTGACCTTACCGTAGAGAAAGGTGGGTAGTTGTGCTATTAGGTCCCAGTGGCTCTGGCAAGACAACTTTTTTACGGTGCCTAAATTTTTTGGAGCATCCAGATGATGGAGAAACGAATTTTACCTGCTTCGGATTATTCTATATAAAGACAGTAATTGTACTGTTTAAATATATAATTGAACAACAGAATGTTCAGTGAGGATGTGGTAACATGACAAATCGTAATATACTATTTGATTTTGATAAAATAATACCTCGCCAAGGGACTGGCAGCCGCAAATGGGATGCTTTGGAGAATGTATTTGGCAGTAATGATGTACTGCCTCTTTGGATCGCTGATATGGATTTTTCTTCACCCAAAGCAGTGTCCACTGCGATCATAGAACGTGCTAAGCATCCAATCTATGCGTACAATACTCAGGAGAAATCTCTTTATCAGTCCGTAATCGAGTGGGCGAAGAAACGTCATGGCTGGGAAATTGAAGAAGAGTGGATCCTGCTTGCTCCTGGTGTTGTTCCATCTATAAGTCTGTCAATTTTTGCACTTTCAGAACCAGGCGATGGTATTATTATTCAACCTCCTGTGTACCCGCCATTTTTTGCTTCTATTAAAGATAATGAACGTAAGGTCGTTGAAAATCCCCTTCTTTTAAAAAATGGACGCTATGAAATCGACTTTGAGGACTTAGAGCAAAAACTAGCTGATCCAAATAATAAATTGCTTTTATTATGCAGTCCCCATAATCCTGTTGGTCGTGTGTGGAGCAGAGAAGAGCTGGAAAAGGTATATGAACTTTGCCAAAAATATGAGGTTGATGTATTGGCAGATGAGATACACAATGATTTAGTATTTCAAGGTCACAAGCATACTGTTTTTGCTTCATTAGGCACACCCGTATGTAAACAAAGTGTTACCTTTATGGCTGCTAGCAAGACTTTCAATGTGGCTGGGCTCAATTTCTCTTTTATAATTGTTCCGTGTAAAAGCAGACGTGGGTTGATTCAGAATTGGATTACCAAGTTGCATATCAGCCGCAATAATGTTTTTGGTGGAATTGGTACTGAAGCTGCTTACAGAGACGGCGAAGCCTGGTTGGATGCATTGCTGATATACCTTGAAAAAAATGCAGATATATTGGTTGAGTTTATTCAAACCAGGTTGACGGAAGTGAAAGTAAGTAAACCAGAAGGCACTTATTTAGTATGGTTAGATTTCCGTGCATATTTTACAAATGATAAAGAATTGCAGAAGTTTCTTGTACACACGGCGAAGGTTGGATTAAACGCAGGCAAAAATTTCGGAACGCAAGGTGAAGGGTTTGCTCGTATTAATATTGCCACGCAAAGAAGTGTCTTGCTAGAAGCGTTAACAAGAATTGAAAAAGCATTGTTGAACTACAAAAAAATATAAGACTAGACAAAAGAAACAATACAAAAATACTGCACATTCATGCAGGATTTTTGTATTTTAGTGGAAAACCTATATGGTTATAAAGAATAACGGTGTCTTGATCATTGAGAGGTAAAAGTAATCATTGAAGGGGTAATTGTCATATGCCCAATATCATTATTTTGATTACAGCAGCATTTACAGCTGGTATTTGGTGCGCTAGTTATTTTATGTGGTTGTTACCTTTTTTATATGTTGGCAGTTTTATTATTACTGTTATTCTGATTTGGAGAATTCACAAACAGCAGTCAGTGACTTGGCTGCTGCCTGTATTATTTTTTATAATTGGTATGTTGCGCTTTATTCATGCAGATGCTTTTGCTATAAACGATATCAGCCGATATGAGGGGGAAACGATAACTGTATATGCTACGATTGAAGAAACACCTCATGTGACGTATTTAGCACAAGAGAAAAGTAGAATTAGCTATATCCTAGCAATTAATGAAGCGCAAGCTAAAAATACTAAAAAAGAAACTGCTTCAGGGAAATTGTATCTGTATGCTAGACAAGCAAATCAGGAGCGGGTTTTTAAAGCGGGAGACAAGATTAAAGTAACTGCTGAAGTTATTGCTTTACATGGATATAATAATCCAGGACAGTATGATAGTGTCGCTGCTGCACATCTGCAGGGTATTAGAGGTCGTATGTCTGTTGCGGGTAATGCGATACACTTAGTTAGTGAGAATCACTCATTCTGGAAAGAAATTATGGAAAAATGGCGGATAGCGATAATCAGTAATATTGAACGTGTAATGCCACCGAGCCATAAGGCGATTCTTGTAGGAATGCTGTTTGGTGGTTATGGCGGAATTCCTCGGGATGTGGTGGCTGATTTTGCTACAACAGGAATTGTACATATCTTGTCCGTATCCGGCTCACATATTGCTTTGGTAGTAGGGGTCATAACCGTAATAGGCACAGGAATATTCAGGCGCTTTACCTTTGCGGATCAACTAATCCCCTTATTTGCAGCTCTTTTTATTACTTTATATGCCGTGTTTTGTGGATTGACACCACCAGTGTTGCGTTCTCTTATAATGGGGTTGATTGGGTTAGGTGCGGTATGTCTGAATCGGGAGAAAGATGCTGCAGTTGCATTATGTTTATCCGTGTTAGGGATGCTGATTTATCAACCAGCATTAATTTATGACTTAAGCTTTCAATTATCTTTTACCGCAACAGCAGGCTTAGTGTTTTTAAATGCTAAAACTGTAAAAATGCTGGAAAGTACGATTCCACTTTGCCTGGCTCGGCCTTTGGGTGTTACCATAGCTGCCCAAGTAGGTGTATTGCCTTTTATTGCTTGGCATTTTAATAGTTTTTCTCTTAGCTCTTTTGTAGCGAACTTATTCATTGTTCCTATTATTGAAGGGATTGTCATATTGGGCTTGTTTGGTGCCTTTAGTAGTATGATCGTTGGTTTTATTGGAGCAATATGCTTAGTGACTTGCAGTTTAATGATTAGCTTGGTTTTACAATTGACGGAATGGCTGGCAGACATGCCTGCGGCAAAGATGTATGTGCCTTCAATTGGACTGGCTGGTAGTATAATATATTATGTTTTGGTAAGCTGGGTATATGGGTATAAACCGAAAAATATGTTATCCTTAAAAGATACGGTGGAAAGATGGCCTCAAAGAAGTGCTGTAGTAGTGTTGATTCTTGTTTTTTGCATCCTAGTATATCGTGTTTATCCTGCTCCTCTTTCTGTTCATTTTATTGATGTAGGACAGGGAGATGCGGCTCTTATCACAACACCCCATGGACGGGCAATTTTAGTGGATACAGGAGGCACTCTAGGGGAAAGTACAGATTTTGATATTGGTTATAGAGTTCTGCTGCCGTATTTAAGACATTATGGTGTGCTGACAATTGATTATCTTTTTTTGACCCATGGTCATCAAGATCATGCTGGGGGAGCGGCAGGAATCGCTGGAGAGATACCGATAAAGCACATTATGTTGTCTCGTGAGAACTATACTCAGGCAGTGTTAAACCTATTGAAGGCAGCACCTAACAGTACCCGTATTGCGGTTTATGAAGGGCAAAAAATAGAGCTTGATGGTGCAGTTGTTAACGTATTGCATGCTGATACAGGATTGAGCCAAAAACAACCAAGTAATGAGGTGTCCAGCGTCATACAGGTACGTTATGGAAAGCATAGTTTTTTATTCACCGGAGATCTTCCAGCCCAAGGAGAAGAAGAGATGCTACATAGTGGTAGGGATATTTTGAGTACGGTATTAAAAGTAGGTCATCACGGTTCAAAAACATCTTCTACCGTAAAATTCTTGCAGACTGTTGATCCGGAATATGCAGTTATTTCTGTAGGAAAAAATAATTCTTTCGGGCATCCTCATGAAGAGATCATCCAGCGCTTGTTGGTTTATGGGAGTAAAATCTATCGCACAGATGAGCAGGGAGCTATCGTATTTAAGACGAATGGCAGTACAATAACAGTTGATACGTTTTTAAAAGATTGAAGAATAACGGGAGGTATTTATGGGGTATGCAGAGGTTATTCAAGGGCTAAAAAAAGGGCAGGTGAAATCTGTTTACCTATTATACGGCGAAGAGGCTTATTTTATAAAGCAGCTCGAGCAGGCAGTGATCACTGCCGTATTAGTACCTGAGGAAATAGACATGAATCTTCTTACTTTAGATAAGGACCCTGCTATAAATGAATTAATTGCCTTAATTGAAACGGTTCCATTTATGGGGGGGAAGAATGTAATTCATATTCGGGGCACTGCATTACTGCGTCCACGAAAAAATGGTGGAAATGAGCAAGGGGAAATCAGTGACAAGGTTGAGGAACGCTTATTTAAGGTCATCAGTGATATGCCAGATTATACGCATTTGATTCTTTCGACTACGGATAAAGTAGATAAACGGCGTAAATTGTTTAAGCTAATCGAAAAGCATGGAGCTACTGTAGAATTAGTCAATATCAAGGCAAAGGATGTGAGAGGCTGGCTTACGGCAAAATTGGCTGATCTGAACAAAAGAATGGATAGCGATGCTACGGAGTATTTTCTAGGAGTAGTTAGCATTATGCCTCAGATATCCCTAAATTTTTTGCATAACGAATTAGAGAAAGCTGCTTTATTTACAGACGGAAAAACTAGAATTAGTCAATCTGATCTTATAACGATTATGTCGAGTATACCGGAAATTTCTATATTTTCAATGATTGATGCAGTTAGTCAAAAGCAAATGGGCAAAGCATTACAGTTAATGGGAGAGCAGTTAAAGTCGGGAGAACATCCTCTTAAGTTGGTATCTTTATTAGCCCGGCAAGTACGCTTGATGTGGCAGGCTAAAGAGATGTCAAAGGATGGATATGGCAGTAGAGAAATCGCCGAAAGACTTGGCTTAGTGCCTTTTATCGGTGAAAAAATGCTGAAACAAAGTAAGAATTTTACCCCAGAGATATTAAAGGAAATTACATTAGCCTTAGCGGCAGCTGACTATGATCTAAAATCTGGTAGGGCTAATAAATCGGCTTTAGAGGAAATCATTATTGCTATGTGTAGATAAAGGTAGAGGGAGAAGAATCAGTGGGTGCGCCCACCTGATTCTTCTCCCTCTACCTTTAGTAGAATGATAACGTAAAAAGCCTCTGAACATAGCAAAATGAACAGAGGCTTTAATCTTAATTAATTAGCTAAAGCGTTAATTTTACGAGCTAATCTCGATTTTTTACGAGCTGCGGCATTTTTATGAACAACACCTTTGCTGGCTGCCTTGTCAATAGTTTTGCTGGCATTAATTAGAAGAGCTTTCGCTTCATCAGTGTTACCAGCAGTTACAGACTCAACTACTTTGCGAGATACAGTTCTAATGGTTGATCTCACCGCAAAGTTTCTAGCACGTCGCTCAGCATCAGTTTTTACGCTACGTTCAGATGACTTAATGTTTGGCAAGTGATTCACCTCCTTAAAGAGCATGTTACCTATAGTATCTTAGCATGTGATTATGGAAAATGCAAGTAACAAATAATAATTTATAGCTATAAGTTGGGAATTTCTCAATGGTTTGCATACTTATAGGAAGATACTTTTATTACGGGATGTGTTAATTGCATAGCTAGTAATATTTTAGGGCAAAATAATTTTGATTTTAGACCTAAGGAGTGGATAAAAGTGGAGCATTTTACAGGTACTTCTCGTACTGATTTAGCATTAGAAGCAAGAGAATTATTAACCAAACAAGTGAGTGAAGATATTCCAGGGGTTTTGGTGGAAACATCCGAAGATGAGGAGGTTGTTCTTACTAAAGTTGATATCACTACACCGGAAGCGGAAAAGATCATGGGAAAGAAACAGGGAACCTATGTCACGATAGAAGCTCAGGGACTCCGTTATAAGAATACTCCTTTGCAAGAAAAAATAATGAAACTATTAGCAGATGAGTTGGTAGGTATGGCGGAACTATCCAAAAAAGCAACAGTCTTAGTCATTGGTTTAGGCAATCGTAATATTACTCCAGATGCTTTAGGTCCGCGGGCTATTGACAAAATTGTAGTAACACGACATTTGCAGGAAATCTTATCCCCTGAGCTCAAGGGAGGAGTACGGTCAATTTGTGCCATCGCTCCAGGTGTTTTAGGGATTACTGGTATGGAGACTGTAGAGATTGTACAGGGATTGGTTAGTAAAATAAAACCGGATCTGGTTATTGCTATTGATGCCCTAGCGGCAGCTTCTAGCCGTAGAGTGATTACCACTGTACAATTAGCCAATACAGGTATCAGCCCTGGTTCTGGTGTAGGGAATAAACGATTTGGTTTGACCCAGGAATCCTTAGGGGTGCCTGTAATTGCTATTGGCGTACCGACCGTTGTTCATGCTTCTACCATTGCCATGGATACAATTAATATCTTACAAGAACATGCGCCATTCGCTCGTTACTTTAAAAGCATGGAGAATTTATCCGATGCGGATCGCAATACGATTGTGCGTCAAGTGTTACCAGAGGTATTAGGTGATTTGATGGTAACTCCCAAAGAGGTAGATCGTTTTATTGACGATATTGCGGTGGCTGTTGCTGGGGGAATTAATCAAGCTATGCACCCTCATATTGATTACGAAAATATACATGCTTATTTGCATTAATAAAATGTAACACTGGTAGAAAAAAGCTTTATTCCTCCTATGGATCTCTAAGCGTATTTCTGTACTATCCCTTTCCTCCCAAGCATATACATTGTATGTAAACAAAAAAGTGTGACAACCTGTGCCTTATTTCTTAGCGCAGATGTCAAGGGAGGAAAGGATGTTAACAAGGCGTGCACGTCACCAGGCAAGGTATCGGTATAAAAAAATAGGATTTGCAATACTTGCTCTGCTTTTCTTAAGCGTAGTAACGTGGCAAGGTTTAGATAAATCTCAAGATGTTATCCCAGCAAGTGCAAATGGTTCCTTGCGACAAGAACAATATGGATTGCCTCAATGGCGTGATATATTATTTTCAGGCATTCCCGGTTTGATTCGTACTACAGAGCCTAGACCAGTAGTAATTGTAAAAAATGAGCAGAATGTACAGCAGCTGCTAAGAGAGACGATGCGGTTTTTAATTGGCGTAGATATTGCTGATATACGTTCTATATTGCAGGTTGAAATTCCCTTGTTGACAAAGGTTAAATCTTTACCTCAAACGGTGAGTGCTATGACCTTGCCCAACTTTCCTAAGTTTGAAAAAAAAGAAACGGTACCAAGCGGCAAGCCTTTGGTTGGTCTTTATTATACGCATACAGCAGAATCCTATGTTCCTAATACGGGTGCTACTCATAAACCTGGAGGGCAGCTAGGCGATATTGTAGATGTAGGGGGAGCACTAGCCAAGCAATTAGGTACTTATGGTATTTCTACGCTGCAAAATACTACTGTTAATGATTATCCAAGTTTTATGAAAGCTTATGATGCTTCAGAGGTTACAGTAAGAAAAATGATAGCTGAGAACCCATCAATTCAGATGTTTTTTGACATTCATCGTGATGCTGGTAACAAAGAAAGTCACACCGCGATGGTAAATGGTGTAGAAGTTGCGAAAATTAAAATACTAGTTTGCATAGGGCAGCAGGATTTAGTTCAGCCTCATTGGCAGCAGAATCATGCTTTTGCTAAGTTAATTGATGCTAAATTAAATCAGCGTTTTCCAGGTCTTTCTTTTGGAATTCAAATGGAAAATTGGCGATATAATCAACATCTTCATCCACGGGCTTTATTGCTTGAGGTAGGGTGCCAGGAGAATACAAAAGAAGAAGCGCAGCGCGCCATGGAAATGTTCGGTGATGTATTAGCTGAGATTATTAATGAAAATAATATACAATAAAGAATGTAGATGTATATTTTATATTAAGAGGTGAGGATGTGTTTTGCTCCTTAGCTTATAGGGATGTTTTAATGATTGTTCGTGGTTTAATGATTTTAGTTGTAGTTATAGCCCTAGGGTTATCTGTAGCAGAACAACAATTAAATACGTTAACACAGCGGCAGGAATTTGTACGTATTTTTGATATAAGCCGCAATCACGAGGGTGTTTATACTATGGAAGTATTAGGCTCTGGCTGCAGTATCAGTGCAGTGTATGCAATCGCTGAAATTAAGAATCAGGATGCTAGTGTAAGTATTAAGACTCCTTTGATTAGCTGGACGGTTCCTAAGTATTTATATATTGATTGCCGCAAAGAGCTGGCTTGGCTGACTTCAAAAATGAAGCATTTGGAAAAGTATCTAAGACAAGGATGGGAAATCACAAATGTTTATTTACGGCAATTTAGGTAATACTTGCAGGTGTTAGGTTCCAGGTGTTATAATCAATAGCAGTAATTATGCTATTGATTTCGAGAGGAGGCCTATATGAAGACGAATAATATCCGCAATTTCTCGATAATTGCTCATATAGATCATGGAAAATCCACCCTTGCTGATCGCCTGATTGAGTATACAGGCACCCTATCTTCCCGGCAGATGGAAGCTCAGGTTTTGGATAATATGGATCTGGAACGAGAACGTGGTATTACAATAAAAGCCCAATCTGTAAGGCTGGAATATACGGCTAAAGATGGCGAGACTTACATGTTAAATCTTATCGATACACCAGGACACGTTGACTTTACCTATGAGGTATCACGTAGTTTGGCAGCTTGCGAAGGAGCACTCTTGATTGTAGATGCTGCCCAGGGGATTGAAGCCCAAACCTTGGCAAATGTGTATTTAGCTTTAGACAATGATTTAGAAATCATTACAGTTATTAATAAAATAGACCTGCCAAGTGCTGATCCAGAAAGAGTAAAACAAGAAGTAGAAGATGTAATTGGTCTGGATACTTCAGAGGCTGTGCTAACTAGTGCTAAATCGGGTATTGGCATTGAAGAGGTACTAGAAGCCATTGTAAAGAAAATTCCACCTCCTAAAGGTACCATTGAAGAACCATTATGTGCACTTATTTTTGACTCTCATTTTGATGCTTATAAAGGTGTTATTGCCTATGTAAGAGTAATCAATGGTATTATTAAGCCGGGTATGAAAATGAAGATGATGGCTACAAATAAAATTGTAGAAGTAACTGAAGTAGGCGTCTTTAGACCTGCTATGACTAATGTCAGTGAACTTGCACCTGGCCATGTGGGGTTTGTAGCTGGGAGTATTAAAAATGTAAAAGATGTTCGTGTTGGCGATACGATTACAGATGCCGACCGTCCCGTTGCCGAGGCACTGTCAGGCTATCGTAAAGTTACGCCCATGGTATATTGTGGCTTGTATCCAGTAGACAGTTCTGAATATGATCTTTTGCGAGATGCTTTGGAAAAATTAAAGCTGAATGATGCATCCTTGGTCTTTGAACCAGAGACTTCTAGCGCTTTAGGTTTTGGTTTTCGTTGTGGATTCTTAGGGCTATTACATATGGAAGTGATTCAAGAGCGATTAGAACGAGAGTATAATATTACCTTAATTACAACAGCACCAAGTGTTATTTATAAAGTCTTCAAGACAGATGGAGAAATCTTTGAAATTGAAAACCCTTCTAAATTACCAACACCTCAGGAAATTGAGCATATTGAGGAACCATATGTTAAGGCAATGGTTATAGTGCCTAATGACTATGTAGGTGTGGTCATGGAACTATCACAAGAAAAACGTGGCGAATTTAAAGATATGAAGTATTTAGATGTGACGAGAGTGATGCTGACATATGAATTGCCTTTGAGTGAAATCATTTATGATTATTTTGACCGTCTAAAATCGGCTACAAGAGGCTATGCATCCTTAGATTATGAATTATTGGGTTACCGAGAATCTAAGCTTGTAAAATTAGATATTTTACTAAATACAGAACCTGTGGATGCTTTGTCAATTATTGTACATCGTGATAAAGCAACCTATCGAGGACGAATTTTGGTCGAAAAGTTAAGAGGAATCATTCCCAGACAAATGTTTGAAATTCCCATTCAAGCTGCGATTGGCAATAAAGTAATTGCTCGTGAAACAGTAAGAGCCATGCGTAAAGATGTTTTAGCGAAATGCTACGGCGGCGATATTAGCCGTAAACGTAAACTTTTAGAAAAACAAAAAGAAGGTAAAAAACGTATGAAGCAGGTAGGTAATGTAGAAGTACCGCAAGAAGCCTTTATGGCTATATTAAAGATTGATTAAGGTGATGAAATGAAGACGGGTTTATACATTCATATTCCTTTTTGTCAGCAAAAATGTTTATATTGCGATTTTCCTTCCTATGATAATCTTACCCATTTATATCAGCCTTATGTTGCCGCCTTATGCCAGGAAATTTCTGGCTGGGGCGGTGTTTTATCTGGCACCTTGATTGATACAATCTATATTGGCGGCGGAACACCGACTCTTTTACCCGCAGATGCTTTAAAAACCATCTTAACTAAAGTGCATGAAAGTTTTTCCATTGACGCAGCTGCAGAAATTAGCGTAGAAGCCAATCCCGGCACAACGAATCAAGAGAAATTATTAGCCTTAAAATCAGGTGGTGTCAACCGGATTAGCTTTGGTGTGCAAACTTTTTCCGATGCATTATTAATGTCAATTGGCAGGATACATAGTGCTGAGCAGGCTGAAAGATCAGTAAAGGAAGCGCAAGATGCAGGTTTTAGTAATATTAATCTTGACTTGATGTATGGATTGCCAGGTCAATCCTGTAAGGATTTAAAGGTTAGTATCCAAGAGGCAATCAAACTTGATGTTACTCATATCTCGGCTTATGGATTGAAAGTAGAAGAAGGGACACCTTTTGCTGCTATGGATCAGTTAGGAACACTTATATTGCCAGAAGAAGATGATGATGAAGAGATGTATACCTTTACAACTGAATATTTACCTCAGCATGGCTTTAGGCGCTATGAAATATCTAATTTTTCTAAAGTCGGGTATGAATGTCGTCATAATTTTAAATATTGGAAATATCATCCTTATGCAGGGGTGGGAGCCGCGGCTCATTCCTTTTTCCAGAAAGAGCGGCTTAGTAACATAACTGATGTATCCCAATATATAGATTGTGTGAAAAAAGGTAAGCTGCCAATTGAATTTCGAGAAAATCCTAGCATTGCGATCGCTATGGCAGAATATATTTTTTTAGCCTTGCGGACGGTACAGGGTTTATCTATTTTAGAATTTCAGGAATATTTCAACCGTGGATTTTATTTGGAGTATGGAGAAATTGTGTCAGAACTACTTCAAAAAAAGTTGATTGCTGTAAAAGAGAATCAGATAAATCTTACTGTTTTAGGCATGAAGTATGGAAATGTTGTATTTCGTGCATTTTTACCTGGATAAATCAATTATTATATCTTGACATTCGGGCGCAGGAGTGGTATTTTTTTAGTAGGTGTTAGCACTCTACAAGGTCGAGTGCTAACAATAGGAGGTGGAACTCGTATGCTAGATAAGAGAAAACGTAGTATTCTTCAAGCGATTGTTGATGATTATATTTCCACCGCAGAGCCTATTGGCTCACGAACTATTGCCCGCAAACATGATTTAGGGGTTAGCCCTGCAACCATTCGTAATGAAATGGCTGATCTTGAACTATTGGGTTATATTGAGCAGCTTCATACTTCATCAGGGAGAATTCCTTCTGCAAAAGGGTATCGCTTTTATGTAGATTCTTTATTATCACCAACGCAAATGTCTGAAAGGGAAATTGCGTTAATTAAAAATTGGTATCAGGAGAAAACTCGCCATGTTGAAGAGGTTTTTCAGGAAACTGCAAAGATATTATCCAAAATAACAAGTAATATTTCATTAGTTTTAGTGCCGCAAGTAACCCAATGTGCCTTTAAGTATCTAAAATTTCTACCTTTTGATGACTGCCGCACAATTTTAGTTGTCGTGACAGATACAGGATTTGTAGAAAACAAGGTGATTGATATACCGACAGGGCTTTCATTTAATGATTTGCAGCGTATTGCAGAACACATTAATAGACGTTTATCAGGATTATCCTTTGAGAATATCGAATTATCCATTCTGCGAGAAATTCAAAATGAAATGCTAATTGATGTGGACTTGTTTGAAACTGCATTAGGGATACTAAAACAGGCATTGGTTGTGGAAAAGAATGAGCGATTGTATCTTGGTGGCACCACGCAATTATTAAGTCAGCCAGAATTTAAAAATATCGAAAAAGTAAAATCTTTTTTAGATATGCTGGAAGAAGAACATTTGCTGGCGAATATTTTGCAAAAACAAAAAAATGATGGTGTTATTGTTACTATTGGCGATGAAAATAAATATAGCGGAATTCAAGACTGCAGTATGGTGCAGGCTACTTATCGTATTGATGGTCAAGTAGTGGGAACGGTAGCTGTATTAGGTCCGACCAGGATGGATTATGGCAAGGTCATGTCAGTTTTAGAGTTTATGCATAATCATTTAGGAGAAGTACTTAAGAAGTATAAAATATAGAGTGGTAATACTCTTCCTTCTATAGTAAAGGGTATTACTGGCTCTATTATACATATAATAGAACTGTAATTTGGGAGGAACCAGGGATGAAGCTAAAGCAAGCTAATAGTGGTTCTGAAGTAGATGAAAAGTTAGCGGCACTAATGACAAATGGGAATGCCATCAGAGTGGTTACGTCAGCTGTTGAGGGCACTATTGGTCCTAAGGGGCTAGATACCATGTTATTGGGTTCTTCCGGTGAAGTCATAATTACAAATGATGGCGTTACTATTTTAGATAAAATGGATGTAGATCACCCGGCAGCCAGAATGCTGATCAATGTTGCCAGAGCCCAGCAAGCTGAAATTGGAGATGGCACAACAACTGCAACTATTATGGCTGGTGGTTTGGTAGGAGAAGGCGTAAATCAAGTCATAAGAGGTGTGCCCATTGCCCGTGTCATCGAGGGAATCAGACATGGTGTGACGCTGGCATTAGAGCAGATTAAGGATCGAGCAAAACATATTTTTGATATACAAGATCCCATCCTACACCGTATTGCTATGATTGCTGGCCGCGAATATAGTGATATTGCTCAATTGGTTATTAAGGCTGCAGGGCTTATCGGTATTGAAAAATTACGTGAGTCCAGTTTTAAACTGTCAGAGATTATTTTCTCTCAGGAAGGCGCTGAGAACGAGGTCTTTATGGGCGTTATCGTTGATAAACAGCGATTAAATCAAGATATGCCTGTAGAGAGTAGTCAAGTAAAAGTATTGGTCATTGATGATGCCTTAGAGCCTGAAGAAATTGGTGATGAGGCGTTAAGTACAGAAGCTGGTTTTAAGCGGTATCTGGAATTGCAAAATGAGTTTAAGACCAATGTACATAAGATTGTAGAACTTGGTGTTAAGGTAGTATTGGTAGATCGGGGTGTCCATGATAGTGCAGAAGAAATACTGACAGATGCCGGTATTATGGTAATTCAGCGAGTGGTGCCAGAGGAACTGCGTCGTGCCGCGGATCATGTAGGAGCGCGTATGATTAAACGCACAGGTCTTAAGAAAGATATTGCGAACATTACTAGCTCTTTGGGTTTGGCGACAAAAGTGTATGAAGATGAAAAATTGAAGCATATTCGTATGTTGGGCGGTGCTGGCAAGCCTATGGCTACCATTTTAGTGGGGGCTGCTACCAAAGAAGTGGTTGGTGAACGGCAACGTATTGCCAAAGATGCAGCCTCTAGTGTGCAAGCTGCTGTTAAGGGTGGTTATGTGCCTGGTGGCGGGTCTATTGAAATTGCTATTAGCCGTGACATTGCTAAGACTAGGGATGCAGTTAAAGGTATGGCGGCTTATGGGGTAGATTGTGTAATACATGCATTACGCAGACCGTTAGCGCAAATTGTAGAAAATGCTGGCTATAATCCTTTGGAAAAGGTGGAGGATGTCATTGCAGCCCATGCTAATCAAAATAAAGATTCTTTAGGCATTGATTGCGATACTGGTGAAGTGGTTGATATGATGACTCTTGGCGTAGTGGATCCTACAACGGTGAAATTACATGCCGTGAAGGCGGCGGGAGAAGTTGCTATTGCTATTTTACGCATTGATACGATTATTAAGAAAAAAGAAGAATAGCATAAGGCCATAAAATTGGCAGCAGAAGTTCGTATATTTTAAGATGGGGTGATTTATTTGAACGAAACAAAAGAAGAAGTAGAAGAAATAATTGAGGATCGATGTGTTGCACCTGATGAAACGATAGAAGTTCTAGATGAGATAGAAAATACTAAAATGCAGACGGAACTTGCAGATAAAGAGCGTCTGTTAGAAGAGAGTAATGACCGCTATAAACGATTACAGGCTGATTTTGATAATTTTCGAAGACGTACTCGTCAGGAAAAAGAAGAGCTGTCAAATATCGTAGCACAAAATCTTATTTTAGAATTACTGCCTATTATTGATAATTTCGAGAGAGCCTTATGCAGTGTTGCTACTCAGGATGCGAATAAAATGCTGTCAGGAGTAGAAATGATTTACCGTCAATTAATGCAGGGGTTGGAAAAAAATGGACTGATGAATGTAGAGGCAGTTGGCAAAACCTTTAACCCTCAAGAGCATGAAGCTGTAATGAGAGTGGAGGATGCTGATCAGCCAGACGGTATAATTGTAGAAGAACTGCAAAAAGGATATTCCGTAAAAGGTAAGGTTATTAGACCCAGTATGGTCAAGGTTGTAAGTAATTAGAAGTTACTTAAAAAAACTTCATTTTAAAAATAAAATTTTACATATTTCAAGGAGGAATAAAACAATGGCAAAAGTAATTGGTATAGATCTTGGTACTACAAATTCATGTGTGGCAGTAATGGAAGGTGGAGAGCCAGTTGTTATTGCAAATGCTGAAGGAAACAGAATTACTCCTTCCGTAGTAGGTTTTTCTAAAAATGATGAGCGTTTGGTTGGTCAATTGGCAAAGCGCCAAGCTGTGTCCAATCCTGAACGTACGATTAGTTCCATTAAAAGACATATGGGTACTGATCATAAAGTGAAAATTGATGATAAGTCTTATACTCCTCAAGAAATTTCTGCAATGATTTTGCAAAAATTAAAAACAGATGCAGAAGCTTATTTGGGTCAAACCGTTACGCAAGCTGTTATTACTGTACCTGCTTATTATAATGATAGTCAACGTCAAGCAACAAAAGATGCTGGAACCATTGCAGGTTTAGAAGTACTTCGTATTATCAATGAACCAACAGCTGCAGCTTTAGCTTATGGTATTGATAAAGGCAACGATCATACGGTATTGGTTTTTGACTTAGGTGGTGGTACTTTTGACGTATCTATCTTAGAACTTGGCGAAGGTGTGTTTGAGGTAAAGGCTACCAATGGTAATAATCGTTTAGGCGGAGATGACTTCGATGAACGTGTTATGAAATGGTTAGTTGCAGAGTTCAAAAAAGAAAATGGTATTGATTTATCAAAAGATCGTATGGCAGAACAACGCCTGCGTGAAGCTGCTGAAAAAGCAAAAATTGAACTTTCTGGTGTATTGACAACTAATATTAATTTACCATTTATTACTGCGGATCAAACTGGTCCTAAACATTTAGAAGTGAACTTAACAAGAGCTAAATTTGATGAACTAACTGCTGATTTGGTTGAATCTACTATGGGTCCAACTCGTCAGGCAATGAGCGATGCGGGTTTGTCACCTAAGGATATTGAAAAAGTAATTTTGGTGGGTGGTTCTACTCGTATTCCTGCAGTGCAAGAAGCTATCAAAGGCTTCCTGGGTAAAGAACCGCATCGTGGTGTAAATCCTGATGAGTGTGTAGCGGTAGGTGCTGCGATTCAAGCTGGTGTATTAGTAGGAGAAGTTAAAGACGTTCTTTTACTTGATGTAACTCCATTATCATTGGGAATTGAAACATTAGGTGGAGTATACACTAAAATTATTGAACGTAATACCACTATCCCTACATCAAAAAGCCAAGTGTTCTCTACTGCGGCTGATAATCAACCATCTGTAGATATTCATGTTCTGCAAGGTGAAAGAGAAATGGCTGCTTATAATAAAACATTAGGACGTTTTGAACTAAAAGATATTCCACCTGCACAACGTGGCGTACCTCGTATTGAAGTTTCCTTTGACATTGACGCTAACGGCATTGTTCATGTATCAGCTAAAGATTTGGGTACTGGTAAAGAACAAAAAATTACCATCACTTCTTCCGGCGGCATGAGCAAAGATGATATTGATCGTATGGTAAAAGAAGCAGAAGCACATGCAGCGGAAGATAAGGCTCGTAAGGATGAAGTAGAAGTTCGTAACAATGCCGATTCCTTGGTATACCAAGCTGAAAAGACAATCAAAGACATGGGTGATAAAGTCGAAGATAAGGAATTGCTTGAAAAAGTACAAAAAGCTGCTGACGCATTAAGAGAAAGCCTTAAAGGTACTGATACCGAAAAAATTAAAGCAGATACAGAAGAATTAACAAAGCCATTGTATGAAATGACATCTGCAGTTTATAATAAAGAGCAAGAGGCTACTGCTGAACAAGCGCCTGGTACAGGCACTGAAGAAAAAGTGGTTGATGCTGAGTATAAAGTAGTAGATGAAGATAAAAAATAGGATAGTTGTTATAAGAAGGTTTAGTCATTGAATCAAGTAAGTTGACTTATGTTTGGCAGGGATATTTGCTTTCCCTGCCAAATACTATATAATTGGTAACAGGAAATAACCGCTAAAACACATGGGGCTTTTATGGCATTGTGTTTTGGTGGTTCAACTGTTTTTCTATTAAATATAAGTTTTAGGATGGTGTAATGTGAGTAAACGCGACTACTATGAAGTATTGGGCGTCAACAAAGGTGCGTCTGATGATGAAATAAAAAAAGCATTTCGTAAAATGGCCCGTAAGTACCATCCTGACGTAAATCGCGATAAGACAAAAGAAGCCGAAGAGCAATTTAAAGAAGTCAATGAAGCATATGAGGTTTTGTCAAATAGTGAGCGTCGGGCGCAATACGATCAATTTGGTCATGCTGCTTTTGATGGCAATGGCGGCGGCGGTGGTGGTTTTGGTGGATTTGGCGGCGGTAGCAGCGGTGGATTTAATGATATATTTGATATGTTCTTTGGTGGGCAATCTGGTTTTGGCGGAAGACAGCCAGGACCTGAAAAAGGATCAGATTTGCGTTATGACATGGAAATTACTTTTGAACAGGCTGCGTTTGGCGTAGAGATGGAAATCCAAATCCCAAGAACAGAAGATTGTCAAAAATGTAGTGGATCAGGAGCCGCGCCAGGAACTCATGCTGAGACTTGCAGCCAGTGTAAAGGGACGGGGCAGATTCAAGTGGCGCAGAATACACCTTTTGGCCGAATGGTTAATACGAGGACTTGTGATCGTTGCCATGGAGAAGGAAAAATTGTACAAACACCTTGTAAAGAATGCCACGGACAAGGTAAAACCCGCGTAAAACGCAAGATTAAAGTGAAGATACCTGCAGGTGTTGATAATGGGTCAAGACTTCGTGTCAGCCATGAAGGAGAAGCGGGTATGCGTGGCGGTCCTCCAGGGGATTTATATGTTTATATCTTTGTAAAATCTCATAAGCTATTTACTCGTGAAGGCAGTGAGGTTATATGTGAAGTACCAATCAGTTTCGTTCAAGCTACATTAGGAGATGAAATTGAGGTTCCTACTTTAGATGGTAAAGTAAAATTAAAGGTTACAGAGGGCACACAGTCTGGGACGATTTTCCGGTTACGGGAAAAAGGCATTCCTCACTTAAGAGGTAATGGACGTGGTGACCAGCATGTAAGAGTGAAAGTGTTGACACCGCAAAAATTAAATGAAAAACAGCGTGAGCTTTTACAAGAATTTGCAAAAGCGAGCGGTGAAAATATTAATCCTGAACAAAAGAATTTTTTCAAGAAAGTAAAGGATGTGTTTGGGGTATAAGTAGGTTTAATAAACCACCAATGCACAACAGTGATTGTGCATTGGTGGTTTAAAATACCTTTTGTAACTAGCCGGGCTTTTTGTTAAGTATAAGTTTTATAGGTGGTAAAAAGATGAGATTTTATGAACCACAAAGGCACAATGCTGCTGATGCGGCACACAAAGGCGTGCACAAAAGAATATAAATAAAATCCTTTGTGTCCTTTGCGTCTTTGGGGTTCGATTCATTTATCTGTTTTAAGAAATATGTTAACGTTTTTCTTAGCAGAGAAGAAAAGGGGCGATTGGTATGAAATGGGCTGAAATAAGCATTCTGACGACACATGAGGCTGCTGAAACGGTGGCTAATATTTTTCATGAATTAGGATCGAGTGGTGTGGTTATTGAAGACCCCGAGCTTGTGAATTCATACCTTGCTTCAGGTGTATGGGACTATTCGGATATTCTTCAGGAAAGTAATACGGAAGTGGTAACGGTTAAAGCATACTTACCTGTTGATCATCAGTTAGATGATAAGTTGCGGAGTTTTGAAGAAGAGTTTCAGCAGATTTCTTCCCGTGGCATGGATAAAGGTAGAGGAGAAATGCAGTGCCGAGAGGTGCAGGAAGAAGATTGGGCATCCTCGTGGAAAGCGTTTTTTCACCCGATAAAAGTAGGTCAATATATTGTAATAAAACCTTCTTGGGAAGAGTATGTAGCTACTGCTAACGATCTAGTTATTGAACTCGATCCTGGCATGGCCTTTGGTACGGGTACTCACCAGACAACAGCTATGTGCTGCCGAGCATTGGAAGAAACGGTAAAAGCCGGTGATCTTATTTTTGATGTTGGTACAGGGTCGGGCATATTATCCATAGCTGCGGCTAAACTCGGTGCTGCTAGTGTACAAGCAGTAGACTTAGATCATGGTGCAGTTCGAGTTGCCAAAGAAAATGTTGCTATCAATCAGGTAGAGAATATAGTACAGGTAGGTCAAGGCGACTTATTGACAGGTGTCACTGGTCAAGCTGATATTGTGATTGCAAATATTATCGCAGATGTAGTTATTAAGTTATTGGTGGATATACCAGTACGTTTGAAAGACGAAGGAATCTTTATTGCCAGCGGCATTATCGCGGAACGGCTTAGTGATGTTGCTGCAGCTATGATAGAGTATAATCTGATAGTAGAAAAAGTCATTGAAGAAGGCGGCTGGGTTGCGATTATAGCACGCAAAGGGGGCCGATAACTTGCGTCGGTTTTTTATTAAGACATCTTTATCTGAAGAAATGTTTATTGCTGGACAAGATGCGCATCATATTAGTAAAGTACTTAGACTGCAAGTTGGCGATAAGATTATAGTGATACCTCCTGATGGACGAGCGGGCACAGCCCAAATAATAGAGATTGCTGTCGATAAAGTTAGGCTGCTCCTACAGGGGACTCTAGAGGAAGATAAAGAAGCACCTATACAAGTTTATTTAGCTCAAGGATTGCCGAAAAGTGATAAAATGGACTATATTATTCAAAAAGCAGTAGAGTTAGGGGTATCAGCCATATTTCCCATACAAATGGATCATTCAGTGGTACAGTATGATAATGCTAAAAAAAAATCCCGAGGCGACCGCTGGCAGAAAATTTCTGTAGAGGCAGCAAAACAGTGTGGACGTAGCTTTGTGCCTTCTGTGGAACCTATTCAAGGCTTGGCAGAATTGTTTTCCCATATTTCGGATGAGGTAGTTATTATTATGTTATATGAGGGACAAACTGAAAAGGGTTTAAAACAAGTTTTAGCAGAAAATCCGGCAAAAGCCTATCTTTTGTTAATTGGACCAGAGGGCGGATTTAGTGATCAGGAAGTTATTATTTCTCAAAAACATGGAGCTTTGGTTGTTACTATGGGACCGCGCATTTTACGTACAGAAACTGCATCCTTAGCTGCTGTGGCTATGATTATGTATGAATATGGTGATATGGGGGGCTAAGTGTGCCGCAAGTTGCGTTTACTACATTAGGATGTAAAGTGAATCAGTTTGAAACAGAAGTTATGGAAGGGTTATTTAAGCAGCGGGGCTATGAAAAGGTTCCTTTTGATCAAGTTGCTGATGTTTATGTTATTAATACTTGCTCTGTTACCCATTTGGGTGAAAAAAAATCTCGGCAAATTATTAGGCGGGCGATACGCCTTAATCCTGAGGCAGTTGTAGCTGTAGCTGGATGTTATGCCCAAATCTCACCGAAAGAAATTGAAGCGATAGAAGGCGTAAAAGTAATTGTTGGTACACAAGATCGTAAACGTATAGTGGATTTAGTAGAGCAAGCTGCTCATTGCATGAGTCCAGTAAATGTTGTGACCAATATTATGAATGCAGAGCATTTTGAAGATATTCCTTTATTTGAAGCCCCTGGGCGTACACGAGCTTTTCTGAAAATCCAGGAAGGTTGTACTAATTTTTGCACTTATTGTATTATTCCATATGCCCGTGGGCCTTTAAGATCCCGTTCTTTGGCGAGTATCATTCAAGAAACCGAAAAACTGATTGCCGCAGGCTTTAAAGAAATTGTATTAACAGGAATTCATCTAGGAGCATATGGTCATGATGTTGAAGATAAGATTACGCTGGCAGATGTTGTAAGATCAATCCTAAGTATAAAAGGTCTTGTTCGTCTTCGTTTAGGTTCTTTGGAGTCTATTGAAATATCAGATGAATTAATTGCCCTTATGAAGCAGGATGATAGGCTATGCAGTCATCTGCACTTACCTTTGCAAGCCGGTGATGCTGCTATTTTGAAAGCTATGAACAGGCATTATACCCTAGATGAATACCAACAGCTTATTACTAATATTAGAAATAAAGTTGAAGATATTGCCATTTCTACGGATATTATTGTCGGTTTCCCCGGTGAAACGCCAGAGATGTTTAATAATGCATTAACCTTTGTAGAAAAGATGAATTTTTCTCGCATGCATATTTTTCCTTACTCAAGGCGTAGTGGTACGCCTGCTGCTGAATATTCCGGGCAAATACCAGAAGAAGAAAAAAAACGACGAGTACAAATTATGCAGGAATTAGCAGAAAAAAAAGCGGATGAATTTCTGCAGCGTTTTCTTAATCGGCAGTTCACTGTTTTATTTGAGATGGAAAATCAAAAAAATGCGAATATTATCGATGGTTTAACTGGAAACTATATTCGTGTTTATACGAATGGCAATCAAAATATGCAAGGAAAATCGTATCAGGTGTTATTGGAAAAACCATATCGTGATGGAGTATGGGGAAAAATAGTAGATTAAATTTGCAAAAAGAAGTCATTGGCGGCAGGATATCTGAGAAAAAAGCAGAATAATTTTAAAGACTCAGATAGAATATGTGTATGAATTATACTAGTAATAAAGATTAACCGATTTAGTCTTTATAGTTGTGCTATTTGGGTAGTAATAAGAGAAGGGAGGTGTTGTAGTATGCCGCAGGAATGTATTTTTTGTAAGATTGCAGCCAAGGAGATTCCTGTAACTGTTTTATATGAGGACGAGCATATGATCGTTTTTCCTGATATAAATCCAGTTGCCCCTGTCCATGTGTTAGTAATTCCCAAAAAGCATATTGCTAATCTCCTAGAACTAGCGCCTGAAGATGCATCACTAGTAGGTCATATCGTATTTACCATTTCCCAGCTTGCTTCTCAGTTAGGAATTGAGGAAGATGGATTTCGACTGGTTGTAAATACGAAAGATAATGGTGGACAAACGGTTCATCATTTGCATTGGCATGTACTTGGTGGTAGATTTATGACTTGGCCACCAGGTTGATATTGACAATGCTTACCTATATCGTGTATAATTTCTAGGTGTATGTAGAACAAATACACTTCCCCATATCGGTTCAGTGGAGGGAGGGATATCAGATGTCAGAAGTTAAAGTAGGAAAAAATGAAACAATTGATAGTGCACTCCGCAGATTTAAACGTACTTGTCAAAAAGCCGGCACTCTTGCTGAAATAAGAAAGCGCGAACATTATGAAAAACCTAGCGTAAAGCGCAAGAAAAAATCCGAAGCAGCGCGTAAACGCAAGTTTTAATTAGAGTTTCTAAGTTTCGGAGGTTTTTATATGTCTTTAAAAGAAAGATTGACAGAAGATATGAAGCAGGCTATGAAGGATAAAGAGTCAGGTAAATTGCGCCTTTCTGTTATTCGCATGGTACGTGCTAACATAAAGAATGTCGAGATAGACAGTAAACAAGAGCTTTCTGACGATGAGGTTTTAGGTGTTGTTTCCAAAGAAGTAAAGATGCGTCGCGATTCAATTGAAGAGTTCACGAAAGGCAATCGTTTAGATTTAGTTGAAAATCTTGAACAGGAAATTGAAGTTTTGATGAAGTATTTACCGGAGCAACTTAGTGAAACCGAAGTTCGTACTTTAGTGGAGCAGGCTGTGGCAGAATCCAAAGCGGTTAGTCCTAAAGAAATGGGCAAAGTAATGGCTGTCCTAATGCCGAAGGTCAAAGGACGTGCTGATGGTAAACTAGTTAATACCATAGTACGTGAGATGCTAAATCAATGAGTTAATCTGGCACTTATTTTTAAATAAGTGCCAGATTTTAATTTTTCAGGGTAAATGTATAACAAAAATAGCCCTGTTACTAGAAAATGAGTTCTTGTAACCATTATCTCTAGAAGAAGGGCTTTGGGAATTGCTTCATGATGTGATAAAAAATAAGACAAGCAGAAAGCTTGTCTTATTTTTAAATGTAATTGTAAGTGAAACATAAAGGTTATTATTTTAGCTATTACAAAAATAATTATAGATACAAAACAATAAATACAGTTAATAATACAATAGTGATTAAAGAGTTATAATAGAAAGTAGTAGAAAATAGTTATATATCGTAGAGATTACTTATAAAAATGAAAGTAATAACAATGTTGCGATAATTGGCATTTTAAATATGAATAGTAGAACATGTGATACAAATATGTAGTATAATTAGAGTGCGTAAATTATGTCACTTATTCCTTACAATTTAGACATTAACATACAAACTTCGACAAGTCAAGATGTTTGCTGTAAAAAAATAAAATAAAAGTAAAGGAGGAATAATAGATGAAAATCATATTAAGAATAGTTGTTGCATGTATATTTATTAGTATGCTGGCATGTGTCTATGAGCCGATAGTGGCTAATGCTCAGCAGGTAGTACTTATAAATATTAAAGGTGAGATTGACGGTGGCCAAGCTGCATTAGTAAATCGAGCCGTACTTGAGGCTGAAAAAAACAATGCTGCTGCTATAATCATTGAAATGGATACTTTTGGTGGTTTGGTTGACTCTGCTGTTAAAATTCGTGATATGATTAGTCAGACCCCAATTACAACGATTTGTTATATTAAGAATCGAGCTTGGTCGGCTGGAGCCTTAATTGCCATTGCTCATAAGCACATTGCCATTGCACCAGGCGGCAGTATTGGCGCAGCGGAACCGATACCGACCACGGAGAAAACCATTGCCGCATTAAAGGCTGAATTTGCTGCCACTGCAAATAAAAGTGGGCGTAATGTGAAAGTCGCGGAAGCGATGGTGGATAAAACGGTAGGTTTCCCGGGATATGCTGAACCAGGACAGATTCTAGCTCTTACTGATTACCAGGCAAAAGAAGTGGGCTATGCTGATGTACTCGCTGCTGATCGCAAAGATGTATTAGTTCATTATGGATTAATGGATCATGAGATAGTCGAATATCATCTTGGCTGGACGGAAAAAATAGCAGGATGGCTTTCTGACCCGGCAGTAAAGTCATTTTTAGTCTCCATTATCTTTCTAGCTGTATTTACAGAAATTAAAACTGCTGGTATGGGAGTAGCAGCATTCATTGGTTTATTAGCGGCAATGTTATTTTTTGGCAGTCAATGGCTGACAGGTTTAGCGGGATGGTTTGAGCTTATTTTATTTGCTAGTGGTGTGTTACTAATTCTAATTGAATTATTTGTTCCAGGTTTTGGTTTTTGGGGTATTAGTGGCGTTAGTTGTATTTTGGTAAGCATGTTTCTTACTTTAGGTGGAAATGCAACAGCTCTTAGCTTATTATCCATTAGTTTACTTATGGCAATTGCTGCTTTCTTATTCATACTTAAGTATCTGCCCTCAAGTAGATTGTGGGCTAAATTAATTTTAAAGGACTCGGAAACAACAGAAGCAGGGTTTAGCAGCAGTCATGACTATAGTGCTTATGTGGGACGAGAGGGTGTTGTTGTTACGTTGCTAAGACCATCGGGTTTAGTTGATTTTGATGGTGTGCAGCTGGATGTAATATCAGAGGGGCAATATATTGAACCAGGAATACGAGTAAAGGTGGTGAGCAGCAACGGCAGTCGAATTGTTGTAAAGCGAGTTTAAAATGGAGTAGGAGGTAATAGAATGGGAATTTTCAGTGTAATAGGACCTTTATTTTTAGTGTTATTGGTAGTAGTGGGTATTGCTATCTTTTTGCATTTTGTACCCCTTGGTTTATGGATTTCAGCCATTGCTGCTGGAGTGCGCGTAGGCATCTTTACGCTAGTTGGAATGAGGCTTCGGCGCGTGCCGCCTGCTAATATTGTATTACCTTTGATTAAAGCCAATAAAGCAGGACTTGAGGTAACTGTAAATCAATTAGAAGCTCATTATTTAGCAGGAGGGAATGTGGATCGCGTGGTAGATGCTTTAATTGCTGCCCACCGAGCCGAAATTCCTTTGCCTTTTGCCAGGGCTGCTGCTATTGATTTAGCAGGCAGAAATGTTTTAGAAGCCGTACAGATGAGTGTTAATCCTAAAGTTATTGAGACACCAGTTGTAGCTGCTGTAGCAAAGAATGGGATTGAGCTTAAAGTAAAAGCCCGCGTAACCGTAAGGGCCAATATTGATCGCTTAGTCGGCGGTGCTGGTGAAGCTACTGTATTAGCCAGGGTTGGTGAGGGAATCATTACCACAGTTGGTTCTTCAAACGACCATAAAGACGTATTAGCTAATCCGGATCATATTTCGAAGACTGTCTTATCTAAAGGGCTTGATGCAGGAACGGCATTTGAAATATTATCAATTGATATTGCGGATGTGGATGTGGGACGTAATATTGGTGCGGAACTAATGACAGATCAGGCAGAAGCTGAAAAACGTATCGCTCAGGCAAAAGCAGAAGAACGAAGAGCCATGGCTGTTGCTCAAGAGCAGGAGATGAAGGCATATACACAGGAAATGCAAGCTAAGGTTGTAGAAGCCCAGGCAGAAGTTCCTCATGCCCTTTCAGTAGCCTTAACCGAAGGACGTATTGGGGTCATGGATTATTATAATATGAATAATATTATGGCAGATACGCAAATGCGGGAGACTATAAGTAAAGCGGGTCCAGCAACGCCATCTTCTAATAGACCTGAAGAACCAAGGAAATAGGTGATACTATGGATGATTTAGTACCTTTACTATTGGTTGCTATCATGTACTTAGTACCAGCCGTGTGGCGCAGATTTATAGCGAAGAATCAGACACAAACGACGCATGTGCCGGAGCAGGTGATCATTCCTGAAATTGAATTTATCCCAGAAGAAAGTCCAGGGGAGACAAAGGATTATAGCGCAAATTTGCCATTGGCAATTACCTCTCAAATAGAAAGTATCCATGCTATTGAAGAGGAAACATTGCCGTGGCAAGGTAAACTGACAGAAAATGTAGTAGTCAATGGTGTAATTTTTGCAGAAATCCTTCAGCCTCCCCGTGCATATCGTCCCTTTGTAAGAAGGATGAAATAAGGATAATCATTGTATTTAATTGCAAAAAAAAATTACCATAAAATTTTAGATTTAGAGAAAAATAACAGGAAAATAACCCCTGTTATTTTTTTTGCTATTTTGTACAACATACATATGTAAGGGTGACTGTTTTTATAAGACATAAGGAGAAGTTTAACATTAATTCATATAAATAGTAGAAAGGGGCGTGAACATCTGTGGAGACAGAGTATAAAGGAAGATTAACCTATGCAAAAGGCACATCAATCGAATTTGTGGTCGCACCTAACCAAGATGTTGACTTTGGTGATATTTTAGTAATAGAAGGTAATAATAATGATCGTTTTTACATCAGGGCTCATGATTTTAAGGTGAAGTCACGCTGGTCAGGTTTAAATGGTGTAGGTTACTTAATGAGTAAATTAGATGAGAATGGTCAGGTAGAAAATCAAGAAGAATTAGATTTTTATATGGGTGGTAACCATACTGTGAAAATTGGTATGGCAGAACAATTGTGCTATGTTGATGATAAAGGGCAACTATTGAATCCTAAAACCTGCCCAGATTTTTTTTGTCAAGTAAGAACGTTAAATGCTCAAGATTCAAGTTTGCTTTCTGAAATTAAAGGTGATTTAGAAATTGGATTCTTGAAAAGCGGGCGAGGAGTATTGACAATGCCTGTTGGAATTTATGGTGCTAAATCCATAACGGAACATATTGGTATATTTGGGACTACGGGATCAGGAAAAAGTAATGTAGTAAAAGTGCTTGCAAGTTCCGTAATTGATAGTGGAAATTATGGTTTGCTAATTTTTGATGTGCATAATGAATATTTTAAAGACTTATCCTCTCATCCAATGTCAAGGGAGCGTTTATGTGTGTATCATACAGATGACAAACAGTATGGAAAAACGATCGAAGTTAATTTCGCGGAAGTTGGTCCAGAAGATATTACTGCTTGCGCTACCTTCACAGAACCTCAGCTGGATGCAATTTATAAATTGTCATCTATGTGGAAAGAAGATTGGATGCGCTATGTTCTGCAATACGATACAAAAGATATAATCGATGAATTGGCTGGATGCACAGGGCAAAAATTTCACTCTCGAACCATCGGGAAAATAAAAAGCATTTGTTGGAACTTAGAGCAGGAGTTGCATGTAAAGCAGGAAGAAGCTACAGTCATTTCTCAAATTATCACTGAATTAGAACAGGGCAAGGTTGTACTTGTAGAGTTGAAGAATATTTCACCCGTAGGGGAGCAAGCCTTATCCACCTTATTATCTAAAAAACTTTTAAATAATTATGCTGGCAAAACGGAAGAAGAACGTAGCCAAATAAAGCCAGTATTAATTGTGTTGGAAGAAGCTCATCGATTTTTAGGTAAAAAAGAAAATAGCAGTAGCAATGTATTCTCTCGTTTGGTGAGCGAGGCACGAAAATTTAATTTGGGAATGTGCGTAGTGGATCAACAGCCTCGTTTGCTGGCAGATAAAGTATTATCTCAGTTAAATACGCTATTCATTCTTGGCTTGGCTTCTAAGGCTGATCGCAGCAAGATAGAGGCAATGTGTCGTAAAGATATATTGCAGCAGCGTAATGAAATAAAAAATTTAGATTGTGGTGAAATGATAGTAGCAACCAACTATATGCGCTTTGCAGCCCCTGTAAAAGTTCATAAATATGAAAATTTCTTGCAGCAGCGATATGCTGATTATATACCAGCATTGCCTATTGTATAAGCGTGGAAAATATCCACGCTTTTTCTTATAATATAGAATTTATAAGTTTTGCAGGCAAGAAAATATAAGATGATATGAACCACAAAAGCGCAATGCCGCTGATGCGGCACAAAGGAGTACACAAAATAGGTTATAAATAGACCCCGTTGTGTACTTTGCGTCTTTGTGGTTCCTTTCTATGTTTTATAGGATCAAAAGTATTTTCTTATTTGCCTGTGCTATTTGGTGTTGTTTTAGCCTTTTGTACTACATGTTGGTTTTAAGCATATATATTTATATAGAGGGAGGGGGTTGTTGTGCAGTATCGTAGAAATAGGCATTTACAACGTTTAGCTGGCATATTAGAAATTCCTCAGGATATTGTGCTGGATTTGCCCCGCATTACGATGTTGGGTAACAAACAGTTACTATTGGAAAATCATAAAGGCATTATTGAGTATACTCCTTCGTTGGTACGTATAAAATTAGAACAGGGTGAACTCATCATCAGCGGTAAAGAACTAACACTTGGTAATTTACAGGTGGAACAAATATTGGTTGAAGGTACTGTGGAGGAAGTCAAGTATGATACGTAATATGTCCCATTACATTCATGGTACTGTTAAAATAAAGGTTAGTGGGCCTATGCCTGAGAAGTTTATTAATTTGTGTGTAATGAAAAATATCTTTCTATGGGGCCTTACTAAGAAAAATGAAGGACTTTTTGTTTGTATGAGTCTTTCAGATTTTTTTTCCATTAGACCTATCGTACGTAATAGTAAGAATCACATTAAAGTAGTAAAGTATTATGGATTTCCATTTGTGATAAAGAAAATAAAAAAACGTAAAATGATGGTAATTGGTCTAATTCTATTTTTATGTGTACTTAATACTTTGGTATCTTACATCTGGTTTATCGATATTATAGGTAATAAAGCGATACCTGCTCAGCAAATTAGAGATCTTATAGCGGAAAATGGGTTAAGACCAGGTATGCTTAAAAGTGATATTCCTGTAAAAAATATTGAAAATCAAGTAGCAATGACATTGCCTGAGGTTGCTTGGGTCGGAATTCGTTTCACTGGTATACATGCAGTCGTAGAAATCGTGGAGAAAACAATTTCTAAGCCTCAAGATAAAGAGCCAGCCGATATTGTGGCAGTAAAAGATGGCGTTATTACAGAAATTATTGCCTTATCTGGACAGAGTGTTGTTAAAAAAGGTGATACAGTGAAAAAAGGAGATGTACTGATTAAAGGAGTTAGCTATGAGGGAGCGATGGTGGATTCTACTACGATAAACCCACCTCAGCAAAAAATTAGAGCCAAGGGTATTATTAAAGCGCGGGTTTGGTATGAAAGTTATGGAGAATCTGAATTGTTAACAACTGTTCATGAAAGGACAGGACGCCAGGAAATTGGTGTTGACTTAAGAGTTGGACAACAGGAATTCCAATTGAAAAAAGTTGCAGTAAAACCAGGTGATTTAGTGGAAGTAGATACCTTTAAGAAAAAGCTTTTTTGGTGGAGGAATCACGATATAATTGTCGAATCTACTATAAGTACATATTATGAACTTGATGAAAAGAAAGTTGAAATAGGTATAGAGGAAGCGAAAGAACAAAGTAAGTCTAGGGCTTTTACATCATTACAATCCTTGATTCCTGAAACAGCACATGTATTATCAAGGAATATTGAAGTATTACAAATGCCCGAAAAGAATTTGATTCGCGTTAAAGTTAATGTAGAGACAGTTGAAGATATTGGTGAATTTACGAGTATAACTATAAAAAATGAGGTTAGTGCACCGCCAAAATATAATTGATGATAAAGTTAAAATATGATAAAGGGCTTGCATTTTGCTATAATCTGACAAGATGCCTAGGAAAGCCCTTTCTTCTTTTATTGCTTTTATTCACTCATAGGAATGATCACAGTGATCTACTTGGAAGTTCTTAAAATGACGAGAACAAGTGTGTTAAGAATAGGATTTAAGGTAATGGGGTAAACTCTTATTGTTATTTATTGCCAAAAATCTGGTTGTAAATTGAATCTCATGTTGCTAAAATATGGAGTTGAAATTCGTGATATCATTAAATAATAAGTTGCGAGAATTTTTTACTCAGCCTACAAGTATATATGGAAAGCCAATTGCACGGCGACTTGTATTAGGAGTAGCTTTTTTTCTGTTGTTCATGATTATTTTATCATCCGATTTTGTCTCGGATAAAGTATCTCTTGAAGTAGGACAAGTTAGTGATCGTGATGTAATAGCACCAAGGACGGTTGCATATGTAGATGTAATAAAGACGAAAAAATTTGAGGATGAAGTATTAGCCAGTGTAGCGAATGTCTATGATTTAGATGTTACTGCAATCGCTAAAGCCGAAGAAAATATAGGCGCGATTTTTAGCGAGGCAAAGCAGGTTGTGGGAAATAAGGAGCTAGTTTCTGCAGAGCAAAAAAAGGAAAAATTACAGCAAGGGTTGCAGCTGCCATTGCCTAATAATGTTCTTGATGGATTAGTTCACCTTGACGCGGCATCAATGATCAATGCAGAGGAGCAGTCTAAATCTATTTTACGTAAATTCTTTCAGAGAGGTATTCGTGATGATGATTTAGATATTGCCAGGAAGCATATTGTAATTGAAACAGAAGAAATGGGTTTAGACAAAAGGGTTGAGTCTGTAATAGCTGGAATTGGACAAGCACTGTTAAAACCAAATTTTATTTTAAACGTTCGTGAAACAGATAAACGTAAACAGTCCGCTATAAACAGTATGGAACCAGTACGGGAAACGGTAAAAAAAGGTCAGATAATGGTAAGGCGCGGAGATATTGTCACTCCTGAACAAATTCACGCTGTAGAAGAATTGGGCTTATCCAAAGGGCATGTTAATGAAATGCGTATATTTGGACTTGCCATTTTTGTTATAGCTGTCATGATTATTATTTTGGGATACATGTATCGGTTTGCTTACCCTATTTATACAAATGATTTATATTTAGTGTTATTAGGATTAATTACGCTGGTAACCTTATTACTAGGTAAGGCTGCTCATTATTATTCTGATTTTTCAGCTCCAATTGCTGCTGGAGCTCTTCTCGTCGCCATCTTGATTGATGCTCGCCTAGGAGTAGTGATTAGTATCGCTTTAGCACTGTTATTTGGTATTATTGTTGAACATGATTTACGAGCAGTATCAACAGTGTTAATTGCAAGCTTGATTGGTGTTTATAGTGTATCGAAGATGGCTCATGGCTATAGCCTGACAAAAACAGGAATTATCATTGCTGGCGTTAATTTTGTAGTGATTGGTGCCACTGGTTTTATTGAGCAATTAAATAGTGCGCAAATTCTCATGCAAGGAGTACAGGGCATTGTAAGCGGTATTGCAGCTTCTGTCATTACAACAGGGCTCCTGCCTTATTTAGAAAATGCTTTTAATATCACTACACCCTTAAAGTTATTGGATTTAGCACAGCCTAATCATCCGTTGCTGCAACGACTGCTTTTAGATGCTCCAGGAAGTTACCATCATAGTGTTTTAGTTGGAAATTTAGCAGAAACGGCTGCAGGTTATATCCATGCAGATCCTGTGACCGTTCGCGTAGGGGCATATTATCATGATATTGGTAAAATTAAACGACCTTACTTTTTTGTGGAAAATCAAGCAGGGAATGAAAATCCTCATGATAAAATAGCACCTTCGTTAAGTACCCTGATTGTAACCTCACATATCAAGGATGGCGTTGATTTGTGCCGTGAGTATAAATTGCCTCAGATTATTATTGATATTGTGCAGCAGCATCACGGAACGATGTTAGTGTCCTATTTTTATAAAAGGGCTACCGAAAATGAGCATAGTGAATGCATTATTGAGGCGGATTTTCGGTATGAAGGTCCACGTCCTCAGAGTAAAGAAGCAGCTCTTATTATGCTAGCGGATGCTTGTGAGGCGGCAGTACGTTCCATTGGCAAACCCAACAAAAATCGAATAGAAGCAACTGTTCGTAAAATCATTCGTGAACGTTTGCATGATGGACAATTAGATGAATGCAATGTAACATTAAAAGACTTGAACGTAATCGGCGATGTATTTATTCGAGTTCTTTCCAGTATGTTTCATACCCGAATTGAATATCCCGATACATTGAAAGAGTTGGAGAGGAGAAAAGCAAAGAATGGAAATAGCAATAAGCAGTCCTCTGCAAAAGATGATAGTAACGCTGGAAATGGAACAGATAGTGAAATCGGTGTTAAATAAAACTGCTGAAGTCTACGGAATCGAGCCTCATATAGAGGTGAGTGTTGTTTTGGCTGATGATGGTTACATTCATCAGTTGAATCGACAATATCGAGGAAAAGACTGCTCTACTGATGTATTATCCTTTGCGTTAAATGAAGGAGAAGAGCCTCAAATCGTTAATGGACCAGAAGAGGTTTTGTTAGGTGATATTATTATTTCTCTTGAAACTGCAGCGCGGCAGGCGGAGGAATATGGACATAGTTTAGAGCGTGAATTGGCTTACTTAACAACTCATGGCATCTTGCATCTATTGGGATATGACCATATGACAGAGGATGAAAAAGCAGAAATGCGTCAGGAAGAAGAACATATTTTATTTTTGTTAGGCATTACTCGTGTATAATGAGAAAGAAGCAAAGTTTGCTAATCTCCATTAAAAGTGCTTTTGGGGGGATTTATCATTGCGCTACCCATGAGCGCAATATGAAAATTCACATTGGAGCGGGGTTAACTGTAGGATTTTTGTCTTGGTGGCTCGCATTAGATAAATATGAAATACTGATCTTATTAGTAACGGTAGAAGGTGTATTAGTAGCAGAGATGATCAATACGGTGGTGGAAACTCTGGTGAATATGATATCGCCAAAGTTTCATCCTCTCGCAAAAATAGCTAAAGATGTAGCTGCTGGAGCTGTTCTGATTACTGCTATATTTTCATTAGTTGTTGGGTATATGCTCTTTTTTTCAAAACTTTAAAGTAAAGGGGCGTATTATGAAAAAATTAATTCAAGCAGCAAAATCTGGAAGAGAGTGTGCTTATGTGCCTTATTCAAACTTTAAAGTGGGGGCTGCAGTATTAACAAAGAATGGAAAGATATATGTGGGCTGTAATGTTGAAAATGCTTCTTATGGCTTGTCTAATTGTGCAGAACGTACAGCTATTTTTAAGGCTGTTTCTGAAGGGAATCAAGAGTTGACAGCGATTGCTATTGTGGCGGATACGGTAAAGCCTGTAGCGCCTTGCGGAGCTTGCAGGCAGGTAATGTCTGAGTTTGGTATTAGTAAAGTGATTATGAGTAATTTGCAAGAGGAAGAATACATTGTTACTCTAGAAGATTTATTACCCTATTCATTCGAAAAAAAACATTTGTCAGGAGAAAAGAATCATGGATGTTAATAAAGATCATAAGTCAGGGTTTGTTTCAGTAATTGGCAGACCAAACGTTGGTAAATCTACTTTAATTAATAGTCTTATTGGACAAAAAGTCGTGATTATGTCGGATAAACCTCAGACAACACGTAATAAGATTATGTGTGTTCTTACACTCGATGATGCACAAATTTTATTTATTGATACGCCTGGTATACATAAACCTAAGCATAAATTAGGCGAATACATGCTTAAAGCAGCAGAAAATACGCTGCGCGAAGTAGACGTCATTTTTTTTGTTGTAGATGCTACTGAGGATATTGGTGGAGGCGAGCGATACATACTGGAATTATTATCACTAGTTAAAACACCAGTTATTTTGGTAGTCAATAAAATTGATAAGATCGAGAAAACCAAACTGCTGCCAATCATACAAAAGTATTCTGCTTGTTATGAATTTGTAGGTGTGGTACCTATTTCCGCGATGGAACATACCAATCTGGATGGTTTGATTATAGAGGTGAAAAAATATTTAGAGCCTGGTCCTCAATATTATCCGGAAGATATGATTACGGATCAACCGGAACGTTTAGTAATTGCCGAGATGATTCGTGAGAAAGTTCTTCATGCTACACGAGATGAAATTCCCCATTCTATTGCTGTGGATATTGAGGAAATTACAACTAGAGCAAATGAAGATTTATACATCCGAGCTGTGGTTTATGTAGAGCGGGAATCCCAGAAGGGAATTGTAATTGGTGCTAAAGGACAATTACTAAAAGAAGTGGGGAAACTGGCACGGATTGATATTGAAAATCTTTTAGGATCAAAAATATTTTTAGATTTATGGGTTAAAGTGAAAAAAGACTGGCGGAATAAAGAAGGCAGCTTGCGAAGCTTTGGTTATGAGTAAAAGTTGGTTGCTAAAACTTCATTAGGTAAATTATTTACTGTGGCTGTCACATTGTGACAGCCATTCTTTATTGACCGAAATGCTACAAGATGGTATCATTTGTAAAGAGAGGTGAAATCGGTCTTTATGTTGGAAGGGGTTAATATTATTATGACAAATTGGGTTATAATAAATTAAGGGATAAATCATTGAAGGTTTTCTAGTTAGATAAATTGTTTTTGCAAATTAGATTGCAAGAGCTGCATAGGAAGCATTAAGACTAGTTTTCACTGCTGAACCGTAATATTTTGAGGGAGAGATGCGCTATCGAGTCGCCTTTATATAGCTCGCTAAGTTTATTGGCAGCTTTTTTATTGGTTTTACTAAATGGTTTTTTTGTAGTTGCGGAATTTTCTTTGGTGAAGATTCGTAAAACTCGTATAGAAGAACTAGTACAGCAAGGGAATTCACGAGCTGAATTAGCATTAAAAATTATATCTTCTTTAGATACGTATCTAAGCGCAATTCAATTGGGGATTACACTCGCTTCATTGGCTTTAGGTTGGATTGGGGAACCTGCCATGTCCTCTATTTTACAGCCTTTAATATTTGCCTATTTACCAGGATCACAATTAGTATTACACACCATAACAGTTGCTATTGGATTTACTATTATTACTTTACTGCATGTAGTGATCGGTGAATTGATTCCGAAGTCATTGGCTATTCAAAAAGCGGAAAGCATGCTGCTTTGGGTAGTATGGCCATTATATATATTCCATAAAATTGGTTATCCTGTGATTACGCTATTTGATCATACTGCTTGGTTTTTCCTGAAGCTTTTAGGTGTCAAGCCAACGAGTGAATCTGACTTAGCTCATTCGGAAGAAGAATTAAGGATGATTGTTAGCGCCAGCCACCGAGGCGGGGTTTTAGACCAAATGGAAAGTGATCTTCTAGATAATGTTTTTGATTTCGCTGATCGTTTAGCACGCGAGGTTATGGTGCCTCGTCAAGACATTGTTTGTTTATTTGCTGATGACTCATACGAAGAAAACATAAAAGTAGTCCGTGAAACGCATCATACTCGATTTCCACTATGTTTAGAAGATAAAGATCATATTATGGGCATGATCCATCTTAGAGATCTAATGGACTTCGATCTTTGCAATACAGAGCAAAAAGATTTAACAACGATTATGAGGGAAATTTTGGTAATTCCTGAAGGCATGTCAGTAGCTAAAATCTTACAGATGATGCGGCGAAAGCGTATTCATCTTGCGGTTGTGGTTGATGAATACGGCGGTACTGCGGGACTTGTTGCCATGGAAGATATTATTGAAGAAATCGTTGGTGATATTAAAGATGAGCACGATGAATTGATTCAACCAGAAATTCAACGTATGCCTGATAATACCTATGAATTTGATGGCAGAGTATTGTTAGAGGATGTAGCGGATTTATTAAATATTCGCTTGGAAGAACATGAAGAGGATACCATTGGCGGATATATATTTGGCGTATTAGGGCGTCGTCCTGAAATTGGGGATGAGGTAACAATTGGTGAATATAGCTTTGTTCTGCTACAAGTCAATGGTTTTCGTGTAGTTCGGGTAAAAGCCTTGCCTCTTCCTAAAGCAGATGAGAGTGAAGCTTAGCTATAAAAGAAGATACTTGGAAAGGAGGTTTATAAGGCGAGGAAGTTGGAAGGTCGTGTCAAAAAATATGTGCGAAGGGATGATGTCAAGTGTTGTTACGGGATTTAATGTGGGAAGTTTTCCAAAGCACCGGACAAATTGAAGCATATTTGATCTATCGTTCATGCACTGAATCTAACGTGATACCTGAAACACCACCAGTTACTAAGATCGACTTATAATCTCTTGGAATTAAAATCATATAGATTTAAACAAAATAGGGGCGTATGCATTGTGAACGCCTCTTACATATTCAAATTATATTTTAAGCAGTAGGTTAATTGAGGGAAATATGGCACAATATCAAACAGAAGCCATCTTAGTTGCAGCACGTGATTGGGGTGAAGCGGATAAGATGGTAACTTTATTTTCTCGGGAGCATGGCAAGATTATTGCTTTTGCCAATGGAGCTAGGCGGCCTAAGAGCCCCTTAGCTGGTGGCATGCAACTTTTTACCCATATGGATGTAAGGGTGGTTTCAGGGAAAAACTATGATTCAGTGAAACAATGTGAGATGAAAAATTCTTTTCGTCAAGTACAAGAAGATTTTAACTGTATGGCTTATGGTACATTTATTGCAGAACTAGTAGCAGAACTTTGTCCGGAAAAGCAGCCTGAACCTCAAGTATTTGATTTGTTATTAGAAGTACTAAAAATACTTCCTATGCGTAATCCTCGCATGGTAGCCTTAGCTTGGGCTTGGCAAATGCTATTTATTATGGGATATTATCCTGACTTTAAGCAATGTGTTATTTGTGGACAGGCTTTAGTATTACCTAGTTATTTTTGTTTTTTAAACGGAGGCTGCATCTGCTCGAACTGTGACCATGGAAAACTGCCAGAAGTGAATGGAAAAATAGTTGATTTTATCGATTGTTTATTACATATCAACTGGAAAAATCCGGTTGAATTTACTGTAAGTGGCGCAGTTTTAATGCAAACAGAGAAAATCTTAATGGAGTATTTGACGCAATGTTTGGACAAGCCACTTAAATCTATGAGGTTTATAAAACAAGTTGCTGAGGTAATGCAAAATGAGAACAGCTAAAAGTTGTTGCCGCAATAATGTAACAAACTGGAATTTTTGAATAAGGATTATCACTATTGGAAATAATAACATAAATATTTCTTAGGAGGATTTCATCATGGAAGAAATAACATTAGAAAAAATTGATATTATACGAGGGCGTACGGGTCTTTCCTATCGAGAGGCTAAAGAAGCATTAGAACGGAATCAAGGAATTTTACTTGATACGTTAATCGAATTAGATGAGAAGAAAGAAACAAACTGGACAGAGGGCTTTTCTGTACGATCTGGAGAAGTGATTGATAAGGTAAAAGCTCTTATCCACGAAGGCAATGTTAATAAAATTAGTATAAAGAGTGAAGGACGTACCTTAGTTGAAATTCCTGTAACACTTGGCGCTCTAGGAGCTGTAGTGTTACCGCAAATTGCAGCATTAGGAGTATTAATAGCAATGTTTAAACGGTGTAGTATCGAAGTTGTGCGCAATGATGGCAGTACTACAGAGACAAAAATATCAGATGATGATACAGCAGTTGATGAAGAAAAAAATGAGTTTCATAAAAATAGTGGACTTTAGACGCTGCTATATACCATTGACAATATAAATAACTTTTGTTATGATTTTAACTAAATTAAGGCAATGAAGGAAAAAAGTAACCTATTGTTTTTAGCGAGTCAGGGATGGTGCAAGCTTGGCAATGTAATGGGTGAAAGGCATTCCTAAGCCGTAAGAGGAAATTCTGCGCATTCGCTCGATAGAGTTTTTATGTGGAAGAGTAAAACTTGCTATAACTTAAGGTGGATCATGTTCTCATGGTCAATCAGGGTGGAACCGCGGGAAAAACCTCTCGTCCCTGTAACGATATGTTACTGTGGACAGGGAGGTTTTTATTTGTAAACAGCAGTCGCATACGTTTATTTTCATAAGCAAGGCTGGGGATTGCATTTGGCAGAGACTTGATGTAGATCAAGTTTTTTACTATTAAGGGAGGCGTATTATTAGTGACTTTTCAAGAGATTATTTTGACACTACAAAATTTTTGGGCTGGACAGAAATGTATTTTAATGCAACCGTATGATGTGGAAAAGGGGGCAGGTACAATGAATCCTGCTACCTTTTTACGAGCGTTAGGACCAGAACCTTGGAATGTTGCATATGTGGAACCTTCCCGTCGTCCTGCAGATGGACGTTATGGAGATAATCCTAATCGTTTGTTACAGCATCATCAATTTCAAGTTATCATGAAACCTTCACCTGCTAATATTCAAGAACTCTATTTAGAAAGTTTGGTAGGTTTGGGAATTGATCCCAGTAAGCATGATATTCGTTTTGTTGAAGATAACTGGGAATCTCCAACCTTAGGTGCATGGGGACTTGGCTGGGAAGTGTGGTTAGATGGTATGGAAATTACCCAATTTACTTATTTCCAACAAGTTGGCAGTATTGATGTAAAACCTGTCTCTGTGGAAATTACCTATGGTTTAGAGCGTTTGGCAATGTATATTCAAGGAAAAGAAAATGTGTATGAACTAGAATGGGTAGATGGCGTTACTTATGGCGATGTTTTTCACCGTAATGAAGTAGAACAATCTCATTATAATTTTGAAATTGCTGATACGGATTTGCTATTCCAGTTGTTTGATATGTATGAAAAAGAAGCTATCCGAGTCATTGAAGCAGGCTATGTATTACCGGCCTATGATTATGTGTTAAAATGCTCTCATACTTTCAATCTATTAGATGCCCGTGGTGCGATTAGTGTTAGTGAACGTACTGGTTTTATTGGAAGAGTTCGTAATATGGCCAGATTATGCGCACAAGGCTATTTAGAACAACGAGAAAAATTAGGCTTTCCCTTGCTTAAGGAGGGTAAATAATTATGGCAAAAGATTTATTATTTGAAATTGGTACAGAAGAAATTCCTGCAAGATTTATGGCAGGCGCTTTAAGCCAACTTGAGAATATTGCTAGAAATAAATTTGATGAACTTAGAGTTGGCTATAGAGATATTCAAGTGCTAGGGACTCCTCGACGATTAGCATTAATTGTGAGAGATGTATTAGAAGAACAAGCAGATAAGAATAGTGAAAATAAAGGCCCTTCTATAAAGATTGCATTTGATGCAAATCATCTGCCAACAAAAGCTGCTCAAGGATTTGCCCGGGGGCAAGGTGTCGATCCAGCTGATTTGGTGGTAAGAGATGGATATGTTTATGCTCTTGTACATGAAGTGGGCAAACCTGTCACGACCTTGTTGCCTGAGATCTTAAGCAATATTATTGATAGTCTTAATTTTCCTAAGAATATGCGATGGGCTAACTTTGATAGAAAGTTTGTCAGGCCTATCCGTTGGATAGTAGCACTTTTTGGTAGCGAGATCATTCCTTTTACCATTACAGAAGTATCAACGGGGAATGCGACTCGCGGCCATCGTTTTTTAAGTAAAGGCGAATTAATCGTAAATTCTGTGGATGATTATTTTACTGTATTGCAGGAAAACTACGTTATGGTAAATCAAGAAGAGCGACGCAGCGTTATTCGTGAGCAAGTTCAGGAAATTGCCCTAAGTCAAGGTGGTACTGCTGCTATTGATGAAGATTTATTAGAAGAAGTAGTATATCTTGTGGAATATCCGACAGCTCTTTGCGGACGATTTGAAGAAAAATATTTATCATTGCCTCCAGAGGCTGTTATTACGCCTATGCGCGAGCATCAGCGGTATTTTCCTGTAGTCTCAAAAGATGGAAAGCTCTTACCTGTATTTATTACGGTACGTAACGGTTCCGCCGACCATATTGATATTGTTCGTCATGGTAATGAAAGGGTACTCAAAGCAAGATTAGCCGACGCTCAGTTCTTTTTTGAGGAAGATAAGAAGATAAAATTAATTGATCGCTTAGATAAACTTAAGACGATTGTTTTTCAAGAGGGATTAGGCACTGTTTATGATAAAACCATACGTATTGAGCATCTCGCGTTAGCTATTGCAAAATTTATAGGTACTGAAAATGTAAATAGGATTATTGAACGGAGTGCCAAACTTGCAAAGGCTGATTTGGTAACAGGGATGGTTTGTGAGTTTACCGAACTGCAAGGGACTATGGGGAAAGAATATGCATTGTTAAATGGAGAACAACCTGAGGTAGCTCAGGCAATATTCGAACACTATTTACCCCGTTTTGCTGGTGATATTTTGCCGGAAAGTGTAGCAGGAAAGGTGATTAGTATCGCTGACAAACTGGATAATATCGTAGCAACTTTCAGTCGTGGTCTAATACCAACGGGTTCTCAAGATCCTTATGCATTAAGACGCCAGGCATTAGGGATTGTTAATATCTTAATTGATAGCAACTATCATGTTTCGATGAATGCTATGCTGGTTCAAACTATGGATTTACTGGGTATTGTTCCTGAAAAGCGAGAGAAGTTGCTCATAGAAATTCAGGAGTTTTTCCGATTACGAATTAAGAATGTCTTAGCTGATGAAAACATTCGTTATGATATCGTTGATGCTGTAATGGGCACTAGCGTAGATGATATATATGATACTTGGTTGAGGGCTAAAGCTATTGCAAATGATGGCGGCAGCAGCGAAATGCAGAAGGCTGTCCAAGCATTTACTCGGGTTGGTAATTTGGTCAAAAATGTTACAGATGTTCAGGCAATTGATGAGAGCTTATTTACAGTAGATGAAGAACGCGTTCTCTATTTTGCCTATAAAGATGCATATGAAGAGATTCAAAGTATGACAGAAAGAAAAGACTATTGTGGTATACTCAATGCAATGCTCAGGATGACTGAGCCAATTGATGCGTTTTTTGGTGCAGTTATGGTTATGGTTGAAGATGTAGCAGTAAAAAATAATCGTTTAGCATTACTCAAAGGAATTACAGGTCTTACTACGAATGTAGCAGATTTAAGTAAAATTGTAGCTTTATAAATCATATAAGAAAGAGCCTGTACAATGGATGCAGGCTCTTTTATACTTTTAACATGTAATAATTATCTATGTTTATTGGCAGAATGTTATAAAGAGAGTCTTTTAGAAGAGGATTTTGTATGATTTTAACGTATTATATAAATTGGAATTGGCTTTTATTAAAATAAATATACAATAGAATTATTAGTATAGGAGGGAGCATCATAGCTAAATCATCAGTAATTTATGCTTTATCGGATTCTATTGGTGAAACGGCGGAAATGATAGCTAGAGCCACAGCAAGTCAATTTAAAGCTGGAGCGTTTGAAATTATTCGTATTCCGTATATTAATAGTACCATTCAGATTGAAAGAATTTTAGAAGATGCAGCAAATTATACCAGTGTGATTTGTCATACCATTGTAGGACGTGAATTAAGAGAAGCGTTATTAGAACAGGCACAACGTTATAACATTCCTACGATTGATATTATGGGACCCATGATTGATGCTGTACAGCATGTATCAGGATTTGTTCCGCAATTAAAGCCAGGATTGGTTCATACTTTGGATCAAGCTTACTTCAAACGGGTTGCAGCAATTGAATTTGCGGTAAAATATGATGATGGGAAAAATCCTGACGGTATACTAAAAGCCGATGTGGTACTGGTTGGAGTATCGCGTACCTCAAAGACACCCTTGAGCATGTATCTGGCTCATAAAGAATTACGGGTTGCCAATGTACCGATGGTGCCTGAAGTGGCTCCGCCAAAAGAATTATTCGAAATTCCTACAGAAAAAATTGTCGGTTTAATTATTGATCCTGCCAAATTAAATAATATTCGGGCCGAGCGACTGCGTTCTATGGGATTAGACCCGGAATCCTGTTATGCTGATTCTGCACGAATCAAAGAGGAAGTAGAATATGCTAAAAGCATTATGCATAAATTAAACTGTCCTATTATTGATGTGTCGAATAAGGCTATTGAAGAAACTGCCAATAAAATTATGGAATTGATCTGTAGCAAAAAACAATCTAATATCTTTGGTGCGGATTATTGCTCACAAGTATAATAAAAAAACCTCCGGTAAAAATCCGGAGGCTTTTTTATTATAAGAATGTGTCTGTTGTTATATTATATTTTGCTGTATTCGCGGACCAGGAATTCCCATTTTGTTCAATTTGTACATTATCGCTAAAAAAGGCATTTTTATCTCGCCAGTTGTAATCGACGTGATTAGCTGTAACATTTAGGTTTGTGCGAGTAAAATGTACATTTCCTTCGACGATAGCTCGGTCTTGGGCACCATATACATAGACACTATCTGCAGTGAATAAAATATCATCTTGCTTTACTGTAATATTGCCACTTCCCCAAACTTCTAACGATCCCATATTAACTTTTGCTTGATCTGCAGTAATCACACGGTTTTTAACTTGTATGTATACATTTCCATTTAATACATATAAACCGGTATTAATGTCAAAATATTGCTGATCTGCTGTAATAGTGGGTTTGGCAGCGAGAGTAGTTGCTGTAAATAGCAGCATAAACAGTAAAGTAAATATGAAAGTTTTAGTTTTCATAATAATCTCCTCTCCGTATAAGTAAAGCATATAAACAAATCCTTAATAATATTATAACAGATTTTGTAGGAAAATGGAGGTGTAAATGCTTGGTATGCTGAAAAGAGTATATAAGATTCATTCGTTATCAAACTAGGTGTAATAATGAAGCAAACAATGCTTCTATCTAAAAAAAACGAAGGTTAATGAAGTAAAATGCGGAGGCGATATTATGAATATACGTGAACGTATTGAGGAACAAGAATATAAAATACTGTCATCCTTTGCTAGTAAAAGTAGGGAAGCAATACGAGATAAAGAAGAAGAGGTATGTGAATTTCGAACCGCTTTCCAGCGTGATCGTGATCGTCTTATCCATAGTAAGGCTTTTCGCCGATTAAAGCATAAAACCCAAGTTTATATTTCTCCTGGAGATCATTATCGCATGAGAATGACTCATAGTTTAGAGGTGTCGCAAATATCTCGAACCATTGCCCGAGGATTAATGTTAAATGAAGATTTAATTGAAGCTATTGCCTTGGGACATGACGTTGGGCACACTCCTTTTGGTCATGTTGGCGAGTATGCTTTGCGTGAAATTATTGGTTGTTACCACCATAATGAACAGAGTTTAAGAGTCGTAGAACATCTCGAACGAAATGGCAGAGGACTGAACTTAACATTAGAAGTTAAAGATGGCATATTAAATCATACAGGTTTAAATAAGCCTTTTACCTTAGAAGGAAACGTAGTGCGTATTGGCGATCGTATCGCTTATTTATGTCATGACTATGATGATGGTATTCGAGCAGGGATGATCAGAACTGTTGATTTACCAGAAAAGGTGGCAAAGACATTAGGAACAAATCCGTCTAATATGATTACTGTAATGGTTTCTGATATGATTCGGACATCTGAAGGACGTAATGAAATACAAATCTCGGCTAACGTTAAAAATGCCATGGAAGAATTTCGTGAGTTTATGTTTCGAAAAGTATATCGTTCAACAGATTTAGAGCCGGATCGCAAGAAGGCGAAATATATCATTCATAAACTATATGAATACTTTACCCTTCACCCTGAAAGCTTACCACAGGAATTTTTAGAACGTGAAAGTATTTGGGGATTGGAGGTAACCATTGTTGATTACATTGCAGGTTTGACAGATGGTTATGCAGTTCATTTATTTGAAGAGTTATTTATTCCGGCAAAGTGGATTGCCCGATGAGTTATAAGAAAAAGTTTCAATTTGTTATCAAAAAAAATATTAGTTGTCAAGAGGGAAAAGAGGATATTTATAAGTTATATTGAATACTATTGTTTATGAAAGTAAAATGAATGGAGTTATGTCCTAATTTGGAGCTCATTCTAAGATCTTTCAATTAATAGTATGAAATAATAAGTACTATGGTGCATGAATCTTATAGCAGGATTATGGGAATTTGTGTAGAAATAAATCACAAATCGAAAGTAGTTTTTCTTTTAATCATATTGGATATGCTAGTATTAGCAGGAATATGGGAAAAAATCGCGAAAACAGGAAAACAGGATATTCTTGTATCATAAGTCGAAAAGTTGATTAGTAGGAATATTTATTCATGAAAAATTAACAGGCTATATGGTTACGAGTAGGTTAAAGGTGAGTTTATGAAAGATGGGATTTATGATGAATTTATTGATAGGTTGCGTTCGGAGAGTGATATTGTAAGCATCTTATCAGATTATGTCCCTTTAAAAAAGAAGGGAAAAAACTATTGGGGCTGCTGTCCGTTTCATCATGAGAACACTCCTTCATTTTCAGTAACACCTGACAAAGGTTTTTTTTATTGTTTTGGTTGTCAAAGTGGGGGAAATGTATTTAATTTTTTAATGAAAATTGAAAACATTAGTTTTTTTGATGCGGTAAAACTATTGGCGCAAAAAATGAATATTCCTTTGCCAGAAAAAGAGAAAAGTTCGAGGGAATTGGCAAGGGAACGTGAGAATAGCAAATTATACCGTGTCAATGAAATGGCTAGGGAGTTTTTTTATGCTTGTTTGACAAAAACTGTTTATGGTAAAAAAGCAAGAGAATACTTAAATTCCCGTGGTGTTACAGATGACGTCATTGAACGTTTTAAAATTGGCTTTGCTCCTCCTGCTTGGGATAAATTAGTAAACGCTTTTTTAGAACGTGGTTTAGAACAAGAGGTTTTGCTAAGAGCTGGTCTAATCGTAGAGAGAAATTCTGGTGATGGTGTTTATGACCGGTTTCGCAGTCGTGTAATATTTCCTATTTCTGATGCTCGAGGGCGGGTAGTTGGTTTTGGGGGAAGGGTGATTGATGATAGCCAACCTAAATATTTAAATTCACCAGAAACCTCTGTTTTTAATAAAAGATATATTTTGTTTGGTTTTGATGCTGCACAAAAGTTTATTAAGGAATCCGGGCAAGCCATTGTAGTAGAAGGTTATATGGATGCCATTACGGCTCATGCTTTTGGTATTCGAAATGTTGTGGCATCATTAGGTACAGCTTTTTCTCCTGAGCAGGCTAAATTATTGCTTCGTAATGCTAAAGATATATTTTTTGCTTATGATAGTGATGCTGCTGGGCAAAATGCTACAGTACGAGCTTTGTCAATTCTACGAAATTTAGGTGCGAATGTGAGAGTGATTTTGATTCCTGATGGCAAAGACCCTGACGAATTTATTCGCAAACATGGAACTGAGGCTTTTCAATCACTCATCGCAGAAGCATCTGATATTTTAGAGTATCAAATTAAGCAAGCTTTTCAAAGTATAGATTATAGCGGTCTGGAAGGTAAAGTTGCAGTTGTATCTAAAATAGTACCTATATTGGCAGAAGCGGATAATGCAGTAGAAGTGAATGCGTATATTGCTTCTATTTCACAGATGCTGGCAATTGATGAAAGTGCTATACGCAGCGAAGTTCGTAAATTTTTGTTTCAGCAACAAAAGGATAAAAATGTAAATAAAGGGAAGAATATATCTAATATGTTAGTTGTGAAACAACCTTCAATCGCATTAGAACAAGCTGAAAGTCATATTATTCGATTAATGTGTGGGAATAGCTCTCTTATACCATATATTAAAGAGAAACTGTCTATTGAAGAAATACAAGGAGAAAATAGACGCGAAATAATCAATTTAATATTTAAAGAGTATAATATGGGAAAAGATATTACAGATACTGCTTGGACAATGATGCTAAGTGAAGCAGCAAATGCAGAATTGTCTCATATTATGCTAATTGATATACAATATAATGACACTGATAATATCAAAATGGTTGATGATTGTATAAAAAATATGCGCCTAACAAATTTAAAGTTTTTATATGAACAGCACCGATTAAGGGCTGATGAATTAGAACGTCTGGGGGATAGTGGTTTTCTGCAGGCATTAGCAGAAAGTCAGCGAATAAACGATGAAATTAATAAATTGCGCAACTTATAATTCCAAAAAGAAACTACGCCTTGATTGGAGTGGCCAATGGAGGAGGGGAGTAAAATGACAGAGAAAAAGATGATATCAAATGAATTTGTAACTAAATTGGTGAACAAAGGGAAAAAACAGGGTGGCGTGTTAACTTATAGTGAAATCATGGATACTCTCCAAAGTGAAGATTTATCTCCTGATGAAATTGAAGAGATATATGAAGTCTTTTCTAGTAAGGGGATTGAGATAGTTGACGAGCTTCCTGATGATACTGAAAGTCATGATGAACCTGATGTAGCAGAAGTAGAAGAAGTAACTCCAGAAGAAGTAGATATTGATTTAACAATTCCAGAAGGTATTAGTATTGATGATCCGGTCCGTATGTATCTTAAGGAGATTGGTCGAGTACCTTTACTGACAGCTGATGAAGAAATTAAATTAGCGCAGCGTATGGAAGAAGGCGACGAGGAAGCAAAAAGGCGATTGGCAGAAGCTAACTTGCGCTTGGTTGTAAGTATTGCAAAACGCTATGTTGGGCGGGGAATGCTATTCTTGGACTTAATTCAAGAAGGTAATTTGGGCTTAATTAAAGCCGTTGAGAAATTTGACTATAATAAAGGCTATAAATTTAGTACCTATGCTACTTGGTGGATTCGCCAAGCAATCACAAGGGCAATTGCTGACCAAGCTCGAACGATTCGTATTCCAGTGCACATGGTGGAGACGATTAATAAATTGATACGCGTGTCTAGGCAATTATTACAAGAACTAGGACGTGAGCCTCAGCCAGAAGAAATTGCAAAAGAGATGGATATCAGTGTTGAGCGTGTAAGAGAAATTATGAAAATTGCTCAAGAGCCAGTATCTTTAGAAACACCGATTGGTGAGGAAGAAGATTCTCACTTAGGTGACTTTATTGAAGATCAAGATGCGCCAGCACCTGCCGAGGCTGCTTCCTTTATGCTCTTAAAGGAACAATTAGAAGAAGTGCTAGAAACTCTTACTCCGCGAGAAGAAAAAGTTCTTAGATTACGGTTTGGTCTTGATGATGGGCGAGCGCGCACACTAGAAGAGGTAGGGCAGCATTTCGGTGTTACCCGTGAACGTATTCGCCAGATTGAAGCAAAAGCTCTTAGAAAGTTACGTCACCCTAGTCGTAGTAAGAAATTAAAAGATTTCTTAGAGTAATAGTAAGTTAAATTTCATTTCTTTAAAAAAAGTTGTTGACGTAACGTTGGTATTGTATTATAATAGTTAATGTTGACGACATTCCTCGATAGCTCAGTTGGTAGAGCAATCGGCTGTTAACCGATCGGTCGTAGGTTCGAGTCCTACTCGAGGAGCCATCTTATACAGATTACAAACAGGCTTTCTATGGAAAACCTGTTTTAATATCTCTAGGGCCTATAGCTCAGCGGTAGAGCAGCCGGCTCATAACCGGCTGGTCCCTGGTTCGATCCCAGGTGGGCCCACCATTTTATAGTAAACAATTTTGGCCCGTTGGTCAAGCGGTCAAGACACCGCCCTTTCACGGCGATAACGGGGGTTCGATTCCCCCACGGGTCACCATAACGGGCGATTAGCTCAGCTGGGAGAGCGCCTGCCTTACAAGCAGGATGTCGGCAGTTCGATCCTGTCATCGCCCACCATTTAAGAATAAAATGCAAAGCATATGCTTTGCATTTTTTTACTATAGAGAAGATGATATTGAATTTTTATTTTATTTGATTGTTAAATTGAAATTTTAGTATAATAAGAAAAATAATAATAATGAGGTGATTGCAATTTGAGGCTTGTGGGAAGATTAGCTGCATTAGCGGCATGTGTACCTCGAGGGGCTCGTTTAGCTGATATTGGTACGGATCATGCATACCTACCTATTGAATTAGTCGAAAAAGATGTTGTTGTTTCGGCTGTAGCTGGCGATGTTCATAGCGGTCCTTATAAGGCTGCTAAAGAGCACGTGGAAGGCTTATCACTGGAAGGAAAAATTTCTGTACGTTTGGGCAACGGATTAGCAGTGCTTTCACCACTAGAAGTAGATACGGTTGTTATTGCTGGTATGGGTGGACAAACAATTATAGAGATATTAACGAACCATTGTGAAATCGTTAGATCTCTCAAACGTCTAGTATTACAGCCTATGGTGGGAGCGGCAACTGTGCGGCGTTGGTTATGTAAAAACAATTGGTATGTGCTAGAGGAGCGGTTAGTCCAAGAAGAGGGAAGGCTGTATGAAATCATTGTGGCAGAGCAAGGAGATTCTCCTCGTTATGAGCCTGTTATGTACGAAATTGGGCAAAAGCTATGGGATGAAAAGTCCCCGCTGTTAACATTGCATATTGATCAATTGATTTCTCAGACTAAGCGTGTAGTAAGAGAAATGGAATGTAGTAGTAATGCACAAAAAAGCCTTAAATACCATGAATATGTCACGCGATTAAAACAACTGGAGGATAAGCGGCAATGTCTGTAAAGTGTCAGGTAATTATAGAGGCAATGGATAAATTGGCCCCTAGGAGCTTAGCAGAGGATTGGGATAATGTGGGGCTGCTAGTTGGCAGTTCAGCCCAAACAGTTCATAAGATACTAATTACCTTAGATGTAACAAAAGCAGTAGTGGAACAAGCTGTAAAAGACGATATCGACCTAATCATTGCTCACCATCCTGTTATATTTAAGAGCATCTCTGCCATAAGGACGGATTTACCACAGGGGCAAATTTTATCTGCTTTAATAAAAGCAAATATTGGAGTATATGCTGCTCATACGAATCTTGATATCGCCTCAGGAGGTGTGAATGACGTATTGGCAGATGCTTTTCAGTTATGTGATGTACGACCCCTCGCGGATAATTCTAGTGAAAAACTTTGTAAATTAGTAGTATTTGTTCCAGAAACCCATCGAGAAATCGTTGGAGATGCTATAATGGCGGCTGGAGCAGGACATATTGGTAATTATAGTCATTGTAGTTTCGCCACTAATGGCATCGGCACATTTTTGCCTTTAGATGGTTCTAAACCATTTATCGGGCATGCTGGCAAGCTGGAGCATGTACAAGAAAGTCGCTTAGAAACGATTATGCCAGAGCAAATTTACAAATCGGTTGTTAAAGCAATGCTAAAAGTACATCCTTATGAAGAGGTTGCTTATGATGTATACCAGCTGATGAATTCTGGAGAAAAATTAGGACTTGGGCGTGTTGGAAAGCTTGTGAATCCTATCGTGTTTGCAGAGTTTGTTAAACGGGTAAAATATGTGCTGGGAGTATCTGCTGTAAGTGTAGTGGGAGATCAAAATAAGTTGATAAAAAAAGTAGCGGTGTGTGGTGGCGCAGGTGCTAGCTTATTGCATAAGGCTGCATTTGCTGGAGCAGATGTCTTAGTAACAGGAGACGTAAAATATCACGAGGGACAAGATGCTGCTGCCCTTGGAATCGCAATTATTGATGCTGGTCATTTTGCCACAGAGCAACCTGTACTGTCTTATGTAGCAGAATATCTTAGCAAATGTGCTGATGATGCAAAATGGTCTGTGGATATTAAGGTTGACGACATCAATCAAGACGTCTTTCAGATCTATTAAAGATAGTATAAATATATCACATATTATTTGACTAAATGAATAATATGTGATATAATAAATTTCTTGTTAATTGAATGACAAAAATATAGTGTTGTGAGTAGGAAAGATGATCGCGGATGCCCATAAAGCATACGAGGAAAGTCCGAGCTCCATAGGGCAGGGTGCTGGATAACGTCCAGCGAGGGTGACCTTAGGGAAAGTGCCATAGAAATGTAAACCGCCAGCTATGCTGGTAAGGATGGAACGGTGCGGTAAGAGCGCACCAGCAGTCAGGTGACTGGCTGGCTAGGTAAACCCCACCTGGAGCAAGACCAAATAGGGAAGGGATGAAGCTGCCCGCTGAACCTTCCGGGTTGCGTCGCTAGAGCTGTCAGGTAACTGTCAGACTAGATAGATGATCATCACCGTGTAAGCGGTACAGAACTCGGCTTATTGATTACTCACAATTTTATGCAAATGAAACCTTTTCTATTTCCAATATAGAGAAGGTTTTTTTATTTAATGCCATGAAAGAATGATTATTAAAAAGAAATAAAATTGATATGATAAAAAATATCTGATGAGTATTGACTTTTAATTTGATATTTTCTATTATATAAATAAGATAGTAATGAAAATTCAATAATGGTGAATAATAAAATAAAAATATATTGGAGGTTACATAATGAGTGTTTTAAATATTACAAGTGAAAGTGATTTTAAAGAAAAATTATCTCAATCAGGTAAACCTGTACTTGTAGATTTTTGGGCTTCTTGGTGCGGACCATGTAAAATGGTTGCCCCGGAACTTGAAGCTGTTGGATCAGAGTATGAAGGCAAAGCTGTTGTTGTAAAGGTCAATGTGGATGAACAGCAGCAACTGGCTAGTGAATACAATGTTATGGGAATTCCTACTTTGCTTCTCTTTAAAGATGGTGTAGAAGTCAATCGTATTGTAGGGTACCGGCCACGTAAAGATTTAATGGATGCTATTGATAAGGTGATCTAAAGCTTTAGAAGAGGCTTCAAATGGTGAAGTCTCTTTTTTTTTGCAAGCATATCATATATTTAGAAATTTATATTGTCTAAATCTTATTAATTTGCGATAATATGAAGAGGAATAGGATCATCCTATTTATAGCATGCCTAATTCTTATTGCTACTAAGTGTTATGTTTTTTATTGGACAAGTATACTGTATTATAAATTCGTTATCCCGAAAGGAGTTATATATGATTATCTCATGGAATACGACCCAGGTCTGTAATATTAGCTGTCTTCACTGCTATCGTGATGCAGGAAAGAAAAGGCCGGATGAACTAAGTACAGAAGCAGGCAAAAAATTATTAGATGAAATGAAACGTGCTGGCTTTAGAATTATTATTTTAAGTGGTGGCGAGCCTTTAATGCGTCCTGATATTTATGAATTAATTTCTTATGCTAAAAGTATTGGTTTAAGACCAGTGCTTGGTACGAATGGAATCTTAATTACTAAGGAAGTAGCTATAAAACTAAAAGAAGCTGGACTTGGCGCAGCTGGCATCAGCCTAGATAGCTGCGATAAAAATGTTCATGATAAGTTTCGTCAATCTGAAGGAGCTTGGGATAAAACCATTGCGGCGATGAGGGCTTGTCGTGAAGTAGGACTTCCTTTCCAGATTCATACAACTATCACAACTTGGAATGAAAAAGAAGTTACCGATATCACAGATTTAGCTGTTGAAATAGGGGCGATGGCTCACCATATTTTCTTCTTAGTTCCTACTGGCAGAGGAAAAGATATTGAAGATACGACATTAAAAACAGAGCAATATGAAGCTGTATTAACACGGATTTTGGAAAAGCAAAAAGAGGTACCGATTGAACTTAAACCTACCTGTGCTCCTCAGTTTATGCGTATTGCTAAGGAACGTAATATTCCAATGCGCTTTACCAGAGGTTGTTTGGCAGGTACGGCTTATTGTGTGATCCTACCAAATGGCGATGTACAAGCGTGTCCTTATTTACCGATCAAAATTGGTAACGTAAAAGAAACCGATTTTGATGTAATATGGCGTGATAGTGAGATGTTTAATCGATTGAGACATGAGCCACTAAAAGGTGGCTGTGGAACCTGCGGATATGATGGTATATGCGGTGGCTGTAGGGCTCGAGCATATTATTACTATGATGGCGACTATATGGCAGAAGAGCCATGGTGTAATCATGGAGTTCGAGAAGAGAAGAAATAAAACTTTTATCTGCGTTTATTAAGACTTGGCGCATAGGCGCCAAGTCTTCTTGTAAAATGAGAGGGGGATAATTGTGAAAGATGTGGAATCTTTATGGGACTTATTTCAAAGAAGAAATGTAAGCCGGCGAAACTTTTTAAAAACTTGTGTTACGATAACTGGAATTTTAGGGTTATCGCCAAGTCTGATTTCGGATGTGGTGTCTGCAGCAGAGAAGCAGCCACTAGTCCCCGTTATTTGGTTGCATGGACATGAGTGTACGGGCTGTGATGAAGCCTTCATTCGTTCCCAAAGTCCATTTGCATCAGATGTTCTTTTAAATATGATTTCTATGGAGTACATGGATGTTTTAGCTGCTGCTGCAGGTGAGCCGTTAGAGCATCATTTGCAAGAGGTTATGAAGAAATATAATGGTAAGTATTTGTTGGCAGTGGAAGGTGCAGTGCCTTTAAATGATGATGGTATTCATTGTATGGTTGGGGGTAAAACCTTTGTACATAATCTTAAAGAGGTAGCTAAAGGAGCTGCTGCAATTATTGAAGTTGGTTCATGTGCAGCTTGGGGAGGGATTCAGGCTGCAAAGCCAAATCCTACAAAATCCGTATCTGTTAGTGATGTTGTTAGTGGAAAAACCATTATTAAAGTACCGGGATGCCCGCCGATTCCAGAAGTGATTACAGGTGTGATTATGCATTATACGTTATATGGACAGATCCCACCTCTTGATAGTAAAGGGAGGCCTAAACAGTTTTTTGGCAATCGAATTCATGACACTTGCTATCGTCGTCCTTTCTTTGATTCAGGTATGTTTGTGGAAAAGTTTGATGATGCGGCAAGTAAAGCTGGCTGGTGCTTGTATAAGGTAGGGTGCCGTGGACCAGAAACTTACAATTCATGCGGAAATATGCGTTGGTGGAATGGGCTTTCTTATCCGATCCAATCAGGTGCACCTTGTATAGGTTGTTCTGCTAATAATTTTTGGGATAATGATCCCTTTTATAATCGTATGCCCAATATTCCTGTTCCCAATGCAATTGTGAATGCTGATCAAGTCGGAATCGTAGCAGCAGGAGCACTTACGGCTGGAGTGGTTATCCATGGTGCACTTTCTACGATTCAACATAAAAGGCATCATAAAGAAACCCATGAAACAGAAAATGATAATGAATAATGTATATGTATGTGAGGAGGATGCCTTGTGAAACGTGTTGTTGTTGATCCAGTAAATCGAATAGAGGGTCATTTGCGGCTAGAAGTAGTTGTTGATGAAGCTACAGGTAAGGTGCAAGAAGCATTATCTAGTGGTACTGCATGGCGTGGTATTGAATTAATTCTTAAAGATCGAGATCCTAGAGATGCATGGGCCTTTGCTCAACGAATTTGTGGTGTATGCACCACCATCCATTCTTTAAGTTGCTTGCGGGCTGTAGAGGATGCTTTGGGTATCGAAATCCCTAAAAATGCCAACTATATTCGAAATATTATTGAAGCGACGCAAATGGTGCATGACCATATTGTACATTTTTATCATTTGCATGCATTAGACTGGGTTAGTCCTGTAGCAGCTTTAAAAGCAGATCCAGCTGCGACAGCAGCGCTGCAAAATACAGTACTAGAGAAGTATAATCTGAATGTGAAAGGTCCTATTGAATTTGATACAGAAGCATATCCTAAAGAATTTCCTAAGGCTACGACTGTATATTTTCGAAGCATTCAAGATAAAATTAAAAAAATTGTGGATAGTGGTCAATTAGGTATTTTTTCTGCACAGTGGTGGGATCATCCTGATTATGATGTTTTGCCGCCAGAAGTTCATTTGATGGCAGTTTCTCATTACTTAAATATGCTTGATAGACAAAGGGATATCGTTACTTCTCATGTTGTTTTTGGTGGTAAAAATCCTCATCCTCACTATGTAGTTGGCGGTATGCCTTGTTCTATTTCTATGAATGATATGAATGCGCCAATTAATACGGAACGTTTAGCAGTGGTTGATGCATCTATTAATATGACCATTGCTTTGAATAATTATTTTTACATACCCGATGTACTTGCTATTGGTGAGATCTATGTTAAACAGGGTTATGTTGATGGTGGTGGTTTGGCAAAAGAAAGAGTAATTGGCTTTGGTGATTATCCTGATGAAAAATATTCAGGAACTTCCAATGGCGATTTTCATAAAAATTTACTGCTGCGTTCAGATGGAGTGGTAGAAAATTTTGTTCAAGGTGTAGATAAAGCGATATTTTATCCTTTTGAAGCCAAAGATCTTTCCGATCCCGATGTATTAACAGAAGGGGTTGAACATTCTTGGTATGATTACCCTGAAAAAGATAAAGATTTACATCCATGGAACGGTGTGACCAATCCTAACTTTACCGGGCCTAAAGAAGGGAGTAAAACGGATTGGAAGTATCTTGATGAGAATGGTAAATATTCTTGGATAAAGACGCCTAAATGGAGAGGGAAAATGGCTGAGGTTGGACCTCTGTCTCGTTATATTATTGTATACACAAAGGTGAAACAAGGAATTATTACAGAGCCTACTTGGGTAGAAAAAATGATGGTTGATCAAGTAGATGCAGTTTCTAAAATGTTAAATCTACCGCCAGAAAAATGGTTGTTATCCACGGTTGGCCGTACGGCAACAAGAGGATTGGAATCACAAGTAATGGGATATATTAGTAAATATTATCTTGATAAATTAATAAACAATATTAAAGCTGGTGATACTTCCGTTGCGAATACGGATAAATGGGAGCCTAGTACTTGGCCGAAAGAGGCTAGAGGCGTAGGGCTTGTAGAAGCACCTCGTGGTGCATTGAGCCATTGGGTGATTATTAAAGATGGAAAAATTGATAATTATCAAGCTGTTGTACCATCTACGTGGAATGCGTGCCCGAGGGATAGCAAATCTGGTTATGGTGCCTATGAGACAAGTATGATGGATACTAAGGTAAAAATTGCAGATAAACCATTAGAAATCTTAAAAGTTATTCATTCATTTGATCCTTGTCTGGCCTGTGCTACTCATTTATATGATGCTTCTGGGCGCGAGCTAACGGTTGTGCATAGCGATCCTTATTTGAGACTTTAGGAATTGGTAGGTAAGGGGGAAGTATAGTGAAAGTTCGTACTGTAGCAGTTTATTACGTTTTTACCATTTGGACGAGAATCTTTCATTGGTTAATGGTAGGTGCTATTGCGGTTTTATTCTGCACGGGCTTATACATTGGGAATCCTTTTTACATTGGTAGCCAAGGGGTAGAGCCAACTTTTGCGGTTAGTAACTGGGCGTCAATGTCAACCATTCGTTTTATTCATTTTGCTGCAGCTTACATACTGATGGCATCGTTTATATTTCGAGTTTATGGTTTTATCCTTCACAGAGGAGACCGTATGTTACCTAAGCCTTGGACAAAATTATTCTGGACAGGTATGTTAGATATGGGGTTACATTACAGCTTTTTGCGCTCTGAGCATCGTCCTTATCTAAGAAATTCAATGGCGCGTGCAGGATACGGCGGAGTGTATGGTATGATATTTTTGGAAGCTTTCACTGGTTTTGCTATGTATGGGCAGATTGATCCTAATAGCTGGTTATCCAAAATATTTGGACCTCTCAATCATTTGCTTGTGGATGAATATATTGTTCATATGATTCATCATTACGTAGCATGGATGATCATTTTATTTGTAATTATTCATGTGTATATGGCAACAAGAGCTGATATGAGTGAAAAATATGGTGAGATATCGGCAATGTTTTCCGGTGTAAAGTTCTATGATAAAGAGCCTGATGATATAGGAGACCTTAAAAAATGAAACAGATCACGGTTTTGGGGGTTGGTAATATATTAATGCAGGATGAGGGGTTTGGTGTGAGAGTTGTAGAACAGCTTTTAAAACAATACTCCTTTCCTCAAAACGTTCAGATCTTAGATGGTGGCACACTTGGTATGGAGTTGCTAAGGTTTTTAATTGAGACAGATAAATTGATTTTGGTAGATGCGGTGGCTGGAAGTTTACCGCCAGGATCTCTTTATCATTTTCAAAACAATGAGGTTAAAGCATATTTTAAAGAAAAAGTATCCATGCATGAGCTTGGCATTCAAGATGTCTTAGCGATAATGGATGTAATGGAAAAACCTGTACAAGAAATTATGATACTGGGAGTGCAACCATTAACGGTCGATATCGGCTTGGAAATGACGCCTATTGTAGCTAAGAAAGTAGATGAAATAGTAGAACAGATATTGTTAGTGCTTCATGAATGGCAAGTAGAGGTTGTGAAAATTGATGTGTAAGGAAATGAGTCAATCGCCAAAAGCTAGAGCGGTATTGTTTGAAATTTATGGCGCATTGCAGCGTTTTATTGATACCGGTGAAACCTGGAGTATCTTCATTAATAAAATGTCTCTTGTTTCGGAGGAACGACAAGAAATTCGTGATTTTCTTGGGATAGGGCATATTAAGATTGATTTACTAGATAGCGCTGAAGCAGCTGAGTGGATAGAGAGTGGTATTTCAGGGATCTGGTATGGGGTCCATTACGATCAGACGAAGAATCCTATCCTGGAGACGATTGAGATTGGAAGATTTCCTCAGGTAGCTTCTTCGCAAATTGAAGATGTACATAGAAGTTTAAAAAAAATACAACTTGGATTAAACGATAGGGAATGAGAAGCTCATGAAGGCTTTTCGTTCCCTATCTCTTCATTTATATGTTTTTTACATAATGGATAAAGTATAATGCTTTTTTGTATACTAAGATTGAAAAAGAAAGGAGGTGAACTCATGTTAGCTGGTGTAAAATGTACGGTTTCGAATTGTAAATATTGGAAAAACGGTGAACACTGTGATGCCTCTGCAATTGAGGTAAATGTGGATGGTGGGGGCAAAGCCGCTAATCAAAGTGAGCAAACAAACTGTAAAACCTTTTATCAAAAATAATCATAGTCATTGGATAAAACCTGGTATAATCCAGGTTTTATCTTTACTATGGTATACATCTTTCTTAAACTTCATATTAATTATGGAGGGGTGAGGGAGTATGAATATTAAAAATTTGTATGTAGTATATACGAAGGACGATAAAAAAGAAAAGATTAAGATCGAAGATTACCGGATAAATCAGGAAACAGGTCATAATGATCTATTATTCACTATAGGGAATGAAAAGACTTGGGTTGATGCTCACGATGTTGTATTATATAGGGACCAAGGCAGTGTGTTTTGCTGGAAGGATCATCATGAAGGAATGTATATAGAACTAAATGAGACGAATTTGGTATGTCCTGTATGTGGCTGGTGGAAATGCAGCCATTGTGGTTCATGCTATTGTAATAAATCCTAACCTTTGTATAATGTATAGAGGATATAAAGCAGTTTATATAGAATTATTATATAAAAATGTAACAACAGAGAGGATGATAAATTTGTTGCGTGGTATCCGGGGTGCTACAACAGTAGTTAAAAATGAATCCACTGAAATTATTGAAAGAGTAACAGAGCTTTTAACTACGATAGTACAAGCTAATGAATTTGAAATGGAGGATATAGGTGCTGTTATTTTTAGTTCGACTCCAGATATTAATGCTACTTTTCCAGCGATTGCTGCTAGAAATATAGGGTGGACGGAAGTACCATTATTTGGAACGCAAGAAATTGATAGCCCAAATGGTGTCCCTCAGTGTATTCGGGTACTTATATTATTAAATACAGATTTGCCTCAAAAGGACATTAAGCATATTTATTTAAGAGAAGCAGTAGTGCTAAGGCAAGATCTTAAGCAGGAGAGTCATGTATCGGAATCATAAAGGTGAGCAGCTAAGAATCGAGGCGAGAAGATGAAGTCGATCTCAATTGTTGTACCTGTGTTTAATGAAGAAGAGAACATTCAGGTTTTTTATCAAGAAGTTTGCAAATATATGGAGCCTCTACCGTATTGTTTTGAATTGATTTTTGTAGATGATGGATCAAAAGATGCGACTCCTTTCATATTGGAAAGATTAGCTCAGCAAGATCATAGGGTACGAGGTTTGATTATGGCGCGTAATTTTGGACACCAATTGGCTTTAACTTGTGGACTTGATTATGCGGAAGGGGACGGGGTGATTACCATGGATGGGGATATGCAGCATCCGCCGGAAATGTTGCCCCTCTTGCTAACCAGATGGGAAGAGGGATATGAAGTAGTACAAACTATACGAATTAGTACGGAAGGTGTATCCTGGTTTAAAACCCTTACTTCTGCCTTATACTATAAAATAATTAATAAATTATCGAAGGTACATATTCAAGAAGGTGGCTCTGACTTTCGTTTACTAGATAAAGCAGTAGTTCAAAGTTTTCGCCGTTTTAAAGAACGAGCACGCTTTATTCGCGGTATGATTGGAGCCATTGGCTATAAACAGGTTTTAGTAGAATTTGTTGCTCCAAAACGTTATGCAGGGACATCAAAATTTTCTCTAGGTAGGATGATGCATTTTGCTTTAGACGGCATTACATCTTATTCTAAGTTGCCACTTCGTTTCGCCTTTTATATAGGGCTACTTTTCGCCTTGATTAGCTTTAGTGTTACGATGCATGTTATCTATATTAAACTATTTACACTAGAAGCAGTACCAGGCTGGGCAACGATTACAGCTAGTATTTTACTTTTAGGTGGCTTGCAATTACTTGGGTTAGGTATTATTGGTGAATATGTAGGTCGTATATTTGAAGAAGTAAAACAACGTCCTTTATATTTGGTACGGGCAGAATATAAACGGCAGAAGCAGGAATAAAAGAGCTTTTGCTATTTCTTTATATTTAATATGTAATAATGAGAAATAAAATTGTAACCGATGAGTTACATAAAACATAGTATAAAATATGTAAAAAGATGAGATATGTGGCAGGATTTTTTAGAAATAAAGCGAATAATACAAAAGTGCAGTTTTATAAATGCCTAATCAAGGCACAGGACCGGGGGAACCACAGTTTTGGGGTGAAACGTGTAGGGCGACTTTACCATTGCCTGAAAGTAGGGGGATCTCAACCCTAACCCGTCAGCTAACCTCGGAGGCTAGTGAGAGGGGTATGCATATTGACTAAGTTTTTTCGAGTGGTAGTGTTCTTACTAGTTTTAGTAAGTGCAGGAACTGTAACCTGCGCTGCTGCAGCCTATCATCAAGGTGATCAAGGAGACGATATCGCTAACATTCAAGCACAATTGAATGCTCTTGGTTACAATGCTGGTAGTTCTGATGGAGATTTTGGCGAAATGACAGCAAATGCAGTAAGAGATTTTCAAAAAGACAGGGGCTTGGATGCTGATGGAGTAATTGGCATGCAGACATATCGTGCTCTTATGGGCAGAGAAATGCCAGTAAGCCGTGATAGTTCCAGTGCTATCATACGAAGAATCGTACAGACAGCATTGAATTATCAAGGCGTACCGTATGTATTTGGTGGCACGTCACCAAATGGTTTTGATTGTTCGGGCTTTACTCGATATGTATTTGCGCAAGCTGGAGTTTACCTGCCAAGAGCTGCTGATGAACAGTATGGAGTTGGACAGTCTGTATCGTACAGCCGTTTGCAGCCTGGAGATACAGTGTTCTTTACTACGTATGAAGCCGGTGCGTCTCATTCTGGTATTTATGTGGGAAATGGAAAGTTTATTAGTGCTACTTCTAGCCGTGGTGTCGTGATCGATCGATTGGACAGCGGTTATTGGGGAGCACGTTACTTAGGAGCGCGCCGAGTCTTATAATGTGGTTTATAGGAGGCAAAATGCCTCCTTACTTTTATTTATTATTCAAATTAGAAAAATGAAGTACAAGAAGACTAGGTTTTGCCAGATAACTTAGGTTGGTAATCCTGAATTTTTATTATAGTATATAAAATTGGTATGAAATAGGTTATAGTGTCATTAGGTAAGGTAGAACAAATAGGTATTCGACTTTTTGTTTTTCAAATAGATAATAACTATATTTTTTTTGCCGTTCTAATAAGAATCTTATTATTTGTAAAAAAGGGAAAGATATATATGATATATGATGTAATGAAGAAATTAAAGGAAAAAGGTTATCGCATAACACCCCAGCGGCGTATCATTATGGAAAAAATAGTCCAGACTGCAGGTTTATTAACCGCAGATGAAATTTGGAATTTGGTGCGTCAAGAATATAGCGATATAGGCTTAGATACGATTTATCGAAATATTAATATGTTAACAGAGAATGGTGTGCTGATACCGATAACTGGAATGGGGAAAGAACGAACACGTTATGAATTGGCCCATGCGAATCATCATCATCATGTAGTTTGTGTAAAATGTGGTAAAGCCGTTTGTATTGATTACTGTCCAATTGATGAAGAATTTATAAAACTGCTTAGAAAGAGTGGATATGAACTTATTCGTCATAATGTAGAGCTATTAGGTTTATGTTCGAATTGTAAAACTCTGTGAGGAGAATTGATAATGTGTGAAGTGAAACTGTCTGATATTCATTTTTCCTATAATACCAATGTTGCGATCGATAATATATCTCTAACTATTTCACAAGGTGATTTTGTTGCTGTTGTTGGTCCTAATGGAGCAGGAAAGAGTACGATGCTCAAGATTATAGCCGGGCTTATAAAGCCAACAAGAGGACAAGTTCAGATTGGTGGGAAAGATATATTTACAGCAAAGGGACACGGGTTAATTGGTTATGTTCCCCAGAACTATGGAAAAAATGCTCAAGGATTTCCTGCAACAGTAAAAGAAGTTGTTGCTTTAGGTCTAACTTTGGGAGCTGCTGCTGCGAAAAAAAATCATCAGGCTGCTAACCATATTACGACTCACATGATGGAATTGGTAGGTGTAGAGCAGCTGCGTGATCGGCGTATTGGTGAGCTTTCAGGAGGACAGCAGCAAAGAGTTATGGTAGCGATGGCGCTAGCTGCCAATCCACAATTATTGCTCTTAGATGAGCCTACTAGTGGAATAGATTATGACGCTAGTGCCAGAATCTATGAATTATTAGGAACATTAAATAAAAATCTTGGTATTACAATTGTTATGGTATCCCATGATATTGAAAAGGCTGTATCATGGGCAAATAAAGTAGCATGTATTAATCGTAAACTTTGTTTTTTTGGTAGCAGCAAAGAGTTTGATGATACGCATGCCCAAGCACGACATTTGTGGTACTATACAGGGCAGTGAGGCGAAAATATGGAATTTTTTCAATATGACTTTATTCAAAGAGCATTGCTGGCAGGTTTAATTACAGGTATTGTATGTCCATTAATTGGCAGTTTTGTAGTGGTGCGCCGCCAATCTTTGATTGGAGATGGATTAGGGCATATTGCTTTTGCCGGTGTAACAGGTGGATACATGGTAGGGCTGTATCCAGTAGTGGGAGCTTTGATTTTAACGATAGCTGGTGCAGTAGGAATTGAATTAGTTCGTAGAAGGCATACCGAGTTTGCTGATATGGGGTTAGCAATATTTTTTTATGCTGGAGCAGCGATGGCTATTATTTTCAGTACTATGACACGAATGCCAAGTACAGGATTATTAAGTTTTTTATTTGGCAGTATTATTACAGTATCACTAACGGATGTAATAACAATAGCTGGTGCTGGTACTTTAGTCTTAGTTATTGTTTATTTTTTATTTGACAAGCTAATGTTAATGTCTTTAGATGAAGATATTGCAAATGTGGCAGGCATCAATACCGGGATGATTAATATGCTATTTAGCATATTAACAGCGTTGGTTGTAGTTGTTGGTATGACGATAGTTGGAATTTTGCTCGTTAGCGCTTTGATGATCGTACCTGTGGCAACAGCCCATTTATTACGAGTGGGATTTAAGGCAACGATGGGATGGGCAGTAATTTTCTCGATGTTATCTGTATTCATTGGGTTAACATCATCATTCTACCTGGATATTGCTCCAGGCGGTACGATTGTCATGACAGCCATATTATTGTATATTATTATGACAATCATTAGACAATGTATCGCTTTTAAAGAAAGGCGAAAAGAGCAAATATTATCTTCTTTTGGGGATGAGTAGCATTACTAAATTAGCATATTGGTGTATAATGGGAAGCACTGCCAATGAAGAAATAATATTAAAGAGTGTATGAACGATGGCCACTTGTCCAGCAAAATCTGCTGTAAGACTAGTGGCTATTTTTGTGAGCACGCCAGTTATGGGGAAAAAAATAATAACGCCCAATACATTAAGAAGAATATGTGCTACAGCTAAGCGTTTAGCAGCTAAAGAGGCGGTAACTCCAACGATAAAAGATGATAAGCAGGAGCCAATATTATTACCATAGACTACATAAGTGGCTGTCGTTAAGTCGATGATACCATCACTGGCTAATACCATTAAAACTCCAGTAGCTGCGCTGCTAGATTGAAATAAAAGAGTAATAATAATGCCGCCGATAATGCCGTAAAGCGAATTTTCTTGAGATGCTAGTAAATAGTCAATGACAGTTGTAAATTCTGAGATATTGCTTAAGGCTTCTGATAAGATGCTCATACCAATAAACATACTTAATAAGCCTGAGATTGCCATACCAAAATAACGAAACTTCCGGCAAAGGATTGTGAACAGCAAAAAAAATAGAAATAAAGGAATGATGAGTTTTTCTGGCATTGCAATTGTCATTAATTGTACCGTTGAGCATGTGCCAATATTAGCACCTAAGATAATGCCTAAACCTTGATAAAATGATAAATATTGAGCATGAACTAAGCCTATAGTCAATAGAGATACGGCAGTACTGCTTTGCATGAAAGCCGCCGCTAAGGTGCCAACCAATAAGCCGCGTAAAGGTGTACTGGTTAGTTGCCCTAAGAAGGCTTGTAGCTTAGTCCATAATAATTTTTGAAGTCCAAAACGCATGAAAAAAATACCACCTAATAACAAGGTTATACCAATTAAAAGCAAAGCGATCATGACATACATTCCATTACCTCCATCTTGCATTATGCAATATAATGTATGATGATAAATGTAATTATAGAAATAAAGAATTTTTTCATATAAATAAAACCTCTTTGCCAAATTGGAGCAAAGAGGTTTTATTGTATGCGAGTATAGGCTATCAAAGTTGTTTATCTTAGACGGGCACGGGTATTTTATCCGATGACTAAACCGCTCTAAGACTCCCATCTTCTACAAGTGAGAGTTAAGAGCGGATAAGTGTGACTAAGATTCGGTGGAGTTGAAACTCCATCTGAATCAAGTCTTCTTTATGGGGAGTAAGCATAGATATTTATTGATATATTAGAAGAGGAGATCGTAATATGGAAAAAAAAATCGCTGAAAAATTAATTGTGAATGTAAATGATATTGTTGTTTATCCTAAAATGTATCATTATATGGTAAATCTATTAAAACAGCAGGAGGAATTAGAAAATAGAAAAATTATTATCCTTTGCATTGGTTCAGATCGATATATTGGTGATGCCCTTGGTCCTCTAGTAGGATCTTATTTAGTGGAACATACAATATGTACTGTGTACGGAAGTTTAGAGATGCCTGTTCATGCCGGTAATTTAGTAAAAGTGATTCAAAATATAAAAGAACAATATCATCAGCCGATTATTATTGCAGTTGATGCTTGTTTAGGCAAAAATAATGAAATTGGGAATATTGAAATATGGGAGGGCAGCTTAGAGGCTGGTATTGCCGTTGGTAATAAATTGCCATGCATCGGTACTATTTCTATTATTGGAGTGGTCAATGCCAGTGGATATCTAGGCTATTTGGACTTGCAAAGCACCCCTTTGTCTATCGTTATGAAATTAAGTAAATGTATTGGCAAAATGCTGGGGGATGCAGTACATTCCATACAAAATCAATAAGAAAACACAACATTAAATGCTGTTATTCGGGGAAGAGTTTATCCCATAACATATAGATGATTATAAGAATGGTTGCTAGTAGTAGCTGAAGATCTCCAATATACGGTTCCATTATATCACTCTCCTTGTGCGATTATATGCTATATAGTCGTAAGGTGCAAGTCTTACAGAAAATAAAATTAATAGTTGATCTGAAGATATACAAAAATTAACAGGCACAAGAATGACGATTATACCATACAATGAAGCAAGTGATTTGCGGGGGTGAAAAATTGATGTCTTTTTTTATGGCACTGGCGGTTTCTATTGTAAAAAGTCTTTCTGTGCTAGTTTCTTATGTAACCAATAACACATTTCCCTTGCCTCTTTCAGAAAAGGAAGAGCATATACAGCTGGAGCGGCTGAAGAACGGTGACGAAAATGCTAAGAATGTGTTAATTGAACGGAATCTAAGATTAGTAGCTCATATTGTTAAAAAGTTTGACAATACTGGAGAGGATACTGATGATTTAATTTCCATCGGTACAATAGGTCTAATAAAAGCAATTAATACGTTTGATGTTGCTAAAAAAATCCGTTTAGCAACCTATGCAGCGCGGTGTATTGAAAATGAAATATTAATGCATCTAAGAAGCACCCGGCGGACTCGTGCTGAAGTTAGTTTATATGATCCTATCGGCGTAGATAAGGAAGGAAATGAATTAACATTTTATATTTATCGGTATGAGATATAAAGGTTCGGTAATTATCGCGGTAAACGGGGGCGTAAGACCAATGTAAATGTGTCCCCTTTTTGCCATTTTTCTTTTCTGTATGTGGCATGTTCTAAAATTGATTTTAAGAATTTATTCTTTTCTGTAGGGTCATTGGATTTCTCATAGGTTTTTAAAACTTTTTCGATTTTAGGAATAATATTTTTTCTACTTTCTTCCTGTTGGATTTCCTTAGACAATGCAAATGCTGCTTTGTCTAAGTTTTTTTGTACAGTGGTAATTCTTTCCGAGAGCTTAGTTAATCTTTCCAGGTATGTAGCAGCATTATAAATTCCTTTTTCTAAGAGGTCATGTAAGTTATCTTTTTGCTGCTCTAATTCTTTCAGTTCTTTTTTGAGATTTTGATGGACTTTTTCTTTACTATTAACAGTATTACGCTGCTCTTTTGGTATAAAAATATCCCATTGAGTGCGATAGTCATTAAGCCATAGCTGTAAACCTTCGAGCAGTTTTTTCTCAACATATTCAAAGCGGCAGCTTTTATTAATACAATTCCTGTTGTAACACATTAAATGTGGAAACTGCTGATGCTGATAAGGTCGATAAATCATAGAACCGCCACATATATCACATTTAATTAATCCAGCCAGCGGATTCGTAACTCCATTCAGCAATTGATAGGGTGGATGATATTTTTTGGACAACATATCTTGTACCTGCTCGAATTCTTCAAGGGTAATATATGGTTCATGACAATCATATATCCAGATTTGTTCTTCCCTGGGGCGATGCCTAGTTTCTCTGCCAGTGCGCGTTGTAGATTTCTTGGATGCTACTTTTTTCCAGGCGTTTACACCTGCGTAGGCTGGATTTTTTAAAATGGCTAGAACTGATGAAGCAGACCATTTTTTACCTGAATAAGACAGATATCCCCTTTGATTTAGTTCATTAGCGATCTTGTTTGCTCCCATGTCAAGTTGATATGCTTTCCATATTAAGGATGTAGGTTCACATTGTTCTGGATGTTTAATCAAGTATCTCTTACGATCTTTTTTCTCAATAAGGTATCCATATGGCGGAACTGCTCCAAGATAATTGCCTTCTTCGAGTGAGCGAATTCGACCGCCTTGTAAACGCCTGGTAATAATCTTCAACTCTTTGCGGGCCATAAAGGATTCAAACTCTGTGTATTCTTCATCCCATTCATTGTTTAAATCATATATTTTGCGTGGTGTTACAATCTTAGTCTGTGCTTGTTTAAAGGTTTCTATAATTAGGCCTTGATCCTGCATTTTGCCACGACCAAGACGATCAATGTCCATGCAAAAAACAGATTTCCATTTTCCTAATTCAATTTCCTTTAGTAGATTTAACATCTCAGGTCTATGAATGATACTTTCTCCAGAGACAACTTCTTCAAATATTTTGGTGATGGTTATACCGTGTTCTTTAGCTATTTTAAATAATGCTTTTTTGTGCTTGGCAAGTGTTTCACCATCGCCTCTTGCTTCTGCCTCTTGATCTTCTCTCGACTTGCGAAGATAGAAGCAAGAAGGCTCTAGGTCTTTAGTATGCTGATTGCTCAAGTTAGCACCTTCTTTGTTGCCATATGGCTGTTAGTCGATCTTATAAACATATGACATTTGACAGTGATCTAGAATGGAAATATACTTATACCTAGGAAAATCTGATATTAGGGTAGTTGTGTAATTCTCCCCTACGATACGTTGTTAGGGGGGGATTTATTTATAAGCAAGACCGTTTTATACATTGGAATTATACATTACAGATTTGGAGGCACAAGATGAAATATACAATAAAATTAGTTTGGATTACAATGATGATCGTAATCATGGGACATGAATCCATGCCTGTGGCTTATGGAGAAATTAGGATGGATAATATAGAAAGGCTTCCAGAGTGGGAAATGAAGAAGAGCTCCCTTGGTGGTACGCTTCTACTTTCTGATAGTCCTGAAATGGTAGAAAGTGATGGAATTTTGTATCAGGATAAAGTAGAAGGAAGTGTTCGTCTCTTTTTTTATCATGTAAACGCATCAAAGACGGCTAAGAAAATGGAAGTAGTTTTAGAGAACAATGGTAAAGAAGTTGCTCATGTTAATGTAAGTAAATTTAGTTTGGGTGGTCCAGGCTATGCCTGGCTTGCAGTAGGAAAAGAAACACAGATGTCATATTTTACTGGAGGAGCAGCGGAATATCAAATCGATATTCCGCCAGGCGGTGTAATACCCTTAGCAGCAGAAATAAGCGCTACAGCAGTTTTGCCTAATATGTTGATTAACGGTATCTATGACTTCACTGTTGACCGCCAAATCAATGTTAAAGTCATGATGCTGCCTTTATTTGAAGAGAGTGTTACATTTTCTAAAATAGCTCAAGTACTGCCTGCAGACCAGTGGCATTTGCGTGGTACATTTGAAGGAGCAAATCGAAAGCTTTACTCAGTGGATCCTTATAATCCAGTTCTCTATAGAGCTGTGGGGATAACGCTGGCTGATAATGTGATCGATCCTTATTTGCAAGGGATTGACGCTATAGATGGAACAAAGGTCGTCAATTATGGAAATTACGGTGTAGTTTATGAAATTAAACCCCCTGGGAAAAATACTCGGAGAATTTCCTATTATCTTGTACCGCTGGGTGGGTATTATGCTGGTGCTATAGGGATACACCATCCAGAGGTAAATTGGAGTCCTTTAGCAACACCGCGGGAAAAGATTCATTTTGAGGATAATAAATGGAAAGAGTTCTCGTTCTTAGGCACTTATGATAGCAGTGAGTCGTTATCATTTACTTTCAGTCCCCCAGGTGCATCAAACTTACCAGTGAAATTAGTTATTTTGTCGCAATGAGTTTAGTATATCAGGGGTTCTATCGGTTAAACAGAGCGAGTATCATTGCAAGATCCTACAATTAGTTTTTGGAGTTTGACAAAGACACAGCCTTAGCCATTTATTGGAATCGGGCTGTGTCTTTTTGTTCGCTATTTATAATTTGTTTACTCAAAAAATGCATTTATGTAACCAAAAATTGAAAAATGTGATGATAATGACCGTTTATAGGGTCGTCCTTAGGTATCATCCTCATATATATAATCGAGGTGATGATTCTATGGAAGAAAAATATGATGCTACATATTGTCTGGAAAATACGATCGTTCATGTTGTTGCTCCTCCTTCTATGACGATAGCAGAAAAGGAAAGGGTGCTTCGTGAGCTTTATCGTCATGCATGGGATATTTGGAACTCGTTGCCAGTGGAGGAACGGCTGCGAATTAATGCTGAGTATGATAGAAAGTAACCAGCGAGAGCTAATTAAAAAAAATGGCAACATTACGCATCATAGATGGGTATGATAATCCACATTATTTTGATAACTTCTTTAGCTGAAGAATCTTATAATACACCATATGTCCAGTTAGTACATAGACATATTCTATAATCATTGCTATGGACGTCCAAGCAAACACCAATAAGAAACATCGCAAAGCATGAATCTTCCGAATAAAAAAATTCTTTATCGTCAACACTATTATAAAGGATGGTGTTTATATGCCTGAAATAGAAGAAATTTTAAACAAGGTTGAAGAATTAAGAGAAAAATTAAATAAATTGGCTCAAAATAAAAATGAAAAACTTACAGATCCTAAGATCATTGCTGTCAGTAGGGAGCTAGACGTTTTGCTTAATACATATCATAAACTAATGACAAATAAAATGATAAAGTTTAGAAGCAAATAAATTGATTTTACTGAATTTTTTATTTATTAAAGGGAAAAAAACATATTTGCAGAAGTTCTATAAAATAGAATAAAAACCTAAACAATGAAGTCATAAAGATGACTTTTACATAAAGTAAAGAATATTAGGGGGAGAAGAAGACATGGAACATGTAGTTAGCATTGCAAATACCTTAACGTCAATATTTAGTGGATGGCAGAGTAAAAAAGAAGATCATCTCATGGCGTATCTAAATACATATTTATTTTTTCCACAATGTGAAAAATTTATCATTAACAGTATTAATGAGTTACAAAGTGGGAATACAAAAGGATTGGAGCGAATTTATAAAGAGCTAATGCAACAAGGTGATGTCACCTTAGCTCAAAGTGTAGATTCTTTGGTAAGTGGGAAATTTACTGTATCGAAAGAATCATGTATGTTGTTAGAGTCATATGTTAAGAGTGAAACTTTTTATAAAGAGGTAGAGAAAACATTAGTGAATCATTGATGCTAACAGTGATACGAAAGTCGCCTAGATAAAGGTATATAACCTACATAATCGTATCCCTTGCAATAGGAAAAGGCTCCTATCAAATTTTATGAAGATAGGAGCTTTTTGATTGATGAGTTTAAAATCGTTACCCTGAATTTAGTCGATTGTATTCAGAAAATAATTTAATATTTTCACTTATTGTCACCAAATTGTAACAAAAATATTGTATAATTATTTAAGAATAAAATGAGAGGAGTAATTGAATAAAATTCTTGTAAAACTAATTAGTGTTATAGTTGGTATAACATGAGAACAGAAAATATTCTGTAAGGTGAATGACACTTCATTTCGGCGCTCAATATTGCTAAGGCTATTAACCAAATTACTGAAGTTGGCGAGAGACGCTTTGACAAAAACATACATATGGGATATGCACTGATCTATGTAAGTCAGATGATTAATCATTCAGTTACTTATTGACAAATCATCATAAATTATTTAAAAAAAGTCATTCTAATGACGGAAAAGAGGACCAGCGATGAAAATCATCAACAAACAATTGAAAAATATCTTCCTAGGAGCTTTCTTACTCTTGAGCATAGTAACAATTGCTCAACCGAGTACAACGTATGCCGCCTCAAAGAGCAATGTTTCTCAAGTTGGAGTAGTGAATTATCAACTGCTAGTCCAACAGCATCCTGATGCAGCTAAAGCCCAAGAAACAATGAATGCTGCAGTTGTGCAAGCAAAAAGCGATTTAGATTCCAAATCAGTCAATATGAACGACCAAGAGAAACAAGCGTATTATCAACAGCTTCAGCAAGGTCTTGCAATTAAAGAGAAAGAGCTGTTGGGAGCCCTGCAAAATAAAGTAGATGCCGCCATTGCAGCAATTGCTAAAGCTAAAGGTTTAGCAACTATAGTGGATAAAGGCAGTGTTGTTTATGGTGGGCAGGATATAACTGATGATGTAATGAAAAAGATTACAGGTAAATAATGGTGGCTTTTGCGGTTTCACTAATGCCTGATCATAGCTTGCTTAGCGAGTGATGTAAATAGCATGAAAAACAAAGTGCCTATTGCGGTAGAAAAACGCGATAGGCTCTTTGTTTTTTACAAAAAGGATACTCATTATAAATGATGAGTCTAAGTCTACATCATAAACTAGTATTAAAAATGGATTTTTAAAACCCTACTCCTGATGTACAGGGGCACGTTGTAATCAATGTTCAAACGTTGGTGGTCCTGACTCTAGAAGTAATACAAATGTAGATAATCTGTAACAATATTGTTACATTTGTATTGTATAATAAAATTATATAAATGACTAAATTTAGCCCTTAATTTCAGACACAGACTTATAATAGGTATGAGTCAGTTATCGCACTTCATCAAGCTTAGAGCATGAGTCTATGACACATGCATACATCTATCTCATATTTTAATGAGATTAAAGTTGCGAAGGCAGCTGATAGAGTAAATGCTTGAGAAAAAATTAGGTCGTTTATAGATTATACTAATAAATAGGAGTGATTTCTTATGAATAATGTAGTTAAAAAAATGGTTATTTTCTCAATGATAGGCATAATTCAGATTGGCTCTAGCGCATCACTATTAGAAGCTTCACCATTACATAATGAACTAGCTCCGCAGCAACAAGGAGGAGATCGGCATGATCGACATGACCAAGATCAAGATCGTCGTGAACGAGAACGTATTGAAAATGAACGGCATGAACGTGAAATGAAAAGGCGCCCAAATGAAAATGATCGAGAATGGCATGAACGTCAGCGCCACGAAAATAAACGGCATGAAGAAAATCTGAGACGGATTGCTCATGATATTTTAGAGCTAATTCTTGATAAATAAGAATATTTTTATAAACAGATAATATGATAAAGGAAATGAAATTACATTAATTGATGTTTTAGGAACAGCACCTGATGTAGTAGCTGAGGCGGTAGAAACGCAATGTGAACATGAACGATTGAATAAACAAATTAATCGCTTGAGCAGCAGAGAAAAATGGGTATTGGAAATGCGGTTCGGTATGCCTAATGGTAATCGAAAAACTCAGAGAGACATCGCAAGGATGCTGGGAATTTCTCGATCCTATGTCTCGCGAATTGAGAAACATAGGATACTAATGACAAAAAAAATTAATGACCTAGGTACCAATCAAGATGATTCTTAGTTTTTGTTACATAAACAGTATAGTGAAGTTTTAATAAAATATCACGTTTCGTTTGGAATGTAGTATTAGCCATGATCTGGTCAGAGGTTATATTTGATGTTTCTACGAAAAAATTTGTTTTTTTACCCGAGATAGTCGCTAGAGCGGTTGCTGTTGCGACTATCTCTTTTTGTACCTCTTGTAACTCTTTTTCTGCAATGGTGCTATCGATAACATTGTCTCGAAACCAGCGCATAATAGCAGAGCGTTTTTGGGATAACTCGTCATAATAGGAAGTCATACGTTCTATTTGTTTGGTAGTGGTGTCTATTTTTTTTACATTAGGTATATATAATGCAATATCGTGATCATCTTTTATAAAAGAGCATAAAGCTTTCCAAACAGCTTCTTCAATTAAAGAAGCTGGAATATGCATTGTAGTGCACTTATCTGTTTTTAGATACCAATTCTCCATATTTTTATTGCACACATAATATTTATACTCAATCCCTTTTTGCACACGACAAACGCCTGTCATAGAGCGGTTGCAGCACCCGCACTTTATAATACCACGCAGTAAATAGTCGCGTTTGGTATTACGTGTAGCAAGGAATTTATTCTTAGTAAGTACTTTCTGAGCTGCCTCCCATAGCTCCTTTGTTACAATTGCAGGAACTTGTATGGGGATCCACTCTTCTTTGGGACGAGGGATTATTTTTGTTTTGTATTGACTCATTTTCTTTCCATAATGCTTAAAAGACCATTTTGTCCCTGCGTACATTTCATTTATGAGAATTCGATGGATATTTGAAAGGGTAAAAGGCTTATACTTCCGATTTACGATTCCCATACTTTTAAATTCCAGCATAATATCTCGCAGACTGTATTGTTTGTTACCACAGAGATTATACATTAATTTGATGATATTTGCTTCTGCTTCATTAATGATATACATACTATTTTCTTTATCATAATCATAGCCAAAAGCTTTGTCATTAAATACAAGCTTACCAGAAAGAGCTTTTGTTCTTTTTCCTCTCATAGTACGTTCGCGAATCTTTGCTTTTTCAAATGCAGATATGGCACCGCGAATAGAAAAGAAGAGACGTCCTTCAGGAGAGGCATCATAATCATGAGTAATAAAAATCAACTTGGTATCGGCCTTTTCCATCTCATCGGCTAAGAGTAATTGATTGGTAAGATTACGGCTTAATCGATCAGGATCGTAGATTACAATATATTCAATGCGTTTATTTCGTATATCTTCTCGTAAGCGATCTAGAGCGGGACGCTCTAAATATTCGCCGCTATACCCATCATCAATATACTCTTCTATCTGAAGTGCATTCATCGATAGTAAACGGCTGCGGCAAGAAGATACTTGATCTGTTAGTGAATAGCCTTCTACTTGCTCAAGTGTTGAGACTCTGGCATAAATTGCGTTCATCATAACACTCCTATAATTTAAATTTGGGATATGACTTACTAATCCTATTTATATGTACACGATTTTTTTTCTTTTATGAATCTTTATCGTAAGGGAAGAGTGGTTTTAATTAAAGCAGCTACTGAAGGAGAATATTTCAGTAGCTGCTTTATTTTGTTGGTTTACGTTGTTGATAGGGTCTCTTTTGAATTTCTCAAGTAGCTATAGTAATGTTGGAAAAGCCGTAAAGCATAGATTGTGTGGGAGGTGTGGGAAATGAATGAAGAGAAAAAAGGAAAGTATATAGTCCGGTGGCATGGTATTAAAGATGAAAATGATAGGGTGTATTCTCCAGATCAATTGCCAAAAGACATGGTAGATTTAATTATAGATATAATTTTAGAAGAAACGGCGATCACTAGAAGCAATTGCGATATTAATTAATTTTTCAAAGAAGAAATGGGTCGATATAAGTTCTAAGAGCTTTTTCTTTCATGAATAAACAGTGCAAGATGAACTGCTAATGCACCGCAAAGTATAAAGGGAGTTATAAAATGGGCGCAATTGAACTGCTATTCTCATAGGATAATACAAAGGAGATGATTAGATGAAGAAGACAACGAAACCACCCCATAAAACACAGGATGTCTCTTCTAAACAAGGAGAAAAAGGGAAAACAAAGGCCTCATGGCCAAGTTCCAAAGTAAATACAACATCTTCGGCAAAGCCTAGACAACCTGAAAAATAAGTAATAGGGCGACACCTTGGAGGTGCCGTCTTCTTTGTGATCCATTTGGATATATCTTTATCATTTGAGTCTCGTGTATTGAGAAGAAAGCCATCGGTAAATTAGGCAAAAGTCTATCAGCAGAGGATAGCTAATACATTGAAAAGTAAAAATTAAAAAAATTCACTCTTAGAGCCTTATTTAGAAAATCAAGGCTCTAAGAGTGAATTGGTTATTAAAAATTTTACAAAGAAAAATAGGCATGGATTTCTTTTAGCTTGTTCGTTATGTTAAAAATGCAGGAAAATAACATCTTTTGCCGAAACCTTAACTAAATTAGTAGGAGGCGAGAGATTATGCCTAAACAAGAAACTCTTAAGACCTGTACAAAATGCCATCTGGGTAAAATGCATAAGATTAGTCTTAATGAAAGTTTTACTGATGATTGGAAATGTGATGAGTGTGGTTACACGGAAAGTAAAAGTCCCTTTGATATTATTATAAAAAATCAAACCGATAAGAAATAAATATATATTTAAGAAATATGATACAAGCACTTATGAATATTGAATTGCTAAAGGAGAAGAGATATGTTCGCACTAAATTTTTTATCGCCTCATAATGAAAGATTATTGATGAATCGCCAAAAAAACGTTACGATTCGACTAGGGGATATTAGAGACACTTATCCGGAAAATTCTGTAGTTTGGCTTACTGTAGGAAAAAAGAATAGTGCCAAAAGAAGAATATATACAGCAATTATTGATAAAGCAATCACCAAGAAATTTTCGGAACTTACTACACAGGATCTAAGCCAGCAAAATCCTGATATAAAAACGGTAGAAGAACTAATCAACTTTTTTGAAATTATCTATGAAAAAACAATACATATTGAAGATACAGTAACAGTAATTTATTTTTCTGAAATTATTAAAGAATAATAAGAAAAGAAATCCTATTCACTTTACATTAGTGAATAGGATTTCTTTTCTTAAGAATGGATCGTTTGAAAGATTTGAGTAATTTGCTCGCCGATCATAGATGAAAAGGTATCAAGGACTGATAAAGCTTCTGTGCCATCAGGTTTAGTTAAGGATTTATCAACAATACATGAGTTAGTTGCTGATGAAAAGGCCTTAAGATCCAAAGAAACATCTAGAGGATGAATGGTAAAAAGTATAACATAATTAACATGAGCTGCACTTGCGTATGTAGATAATAAATCAGGGGTAGCTGATGCCGTATTGGTAATGCCAGAACGGGTAAGATCACGTAATACAGCATTTCCTGATTGTACTTCACTACCCAGAAATAAAGCATTAATTTTAAAACGAATCATTTCATTCAGTGCTTTGGTGAGAAAATCAGTTCCGGGGACATAGTAGCCTGAGGTGTCAACATATAGAGCAACAGCAATCATTGCATTATCATCAGGAGATGCTAAGCATAATGATACATTCAGTAGAAATATAATTAAAAAGAATAGGATTGATTTTTTTAACATGATAACACCTCAATTTACTCAAAATCGCCAATTCACGAAGAATATTATAACATATTCCCGTATTCTTAGATATATTTATAGACGATAAAAATGTAATTCTAATAATTGAAGAAATATCATCATGCTTTTTACTGGTTGAGCATCAGGAAAAATGTTATAATAACCTGTAATGCTGCAATAACTGTTTGTGGAAGCTATGCTTTAAAGGAGAATTTTATACTTAATGAAAAAAAACGTGTATGATCAGGTACAAATTTTTTATGATGAAGCCATTGTGTGGGAACCTATTATTCAGCAAGAATGGGTAGAAGGATTCTTACGCCAAAAGGCTTGGCAAGGAATTAGCGATGATAAGCTTAAAGATACATGGCATCAAATACAATTTTTCATTCTTTATTTAACTCATTTTAACAATGAGAACTTAGATGAAATCAGTTTGGAAGAATATAGTTTTATTGTTAAATGGTTAAGTGAAAATATAAGTGGTTTCAAAATAACATTAAAATCAGTTCGTCATTTTTTTAGTATTCTTATTGAATTTTATACGTATTTATATACAAAAAAAATGATCATAAATCTAGATGAAATCAAAGAAGCAGCACACGAAATCAGCGGGGGCAAAAAAATAAATATTCTTAAGTCTCAATCTATTATAGAAGGATTAAAGAATATGGAAGATGTTAATGAGCATTTTGATGATAAAGTCCTTTTTGGTATCGTTATTGGTGAAGCCGTCGAGAGCCTAATGCTTAAACTGGGGAAATATTTTCAACAACAAGAGTTTACGGAAGATTTTGAACGTGCTTTATATTTATACACAGGCCCTTTTGATAATGCAGCAGAAGAAGTTGAAGAGGATTTTTGGTTAGGATTTTGGGATTATTTTTTATTTGATTATCATTTATTAGAAAATGATTTGAAGCCCTTAGAATATTTTAATACCACCTGCGGTGAACGTCTTACTCCAGATGAATATAAAATTTTACAAAGCTTATTAGGATCTAGCTTTACAGTTTTTTATATAAACAGAATTATAAGTCAGGATTTGGTGGAATGTATTAATTTGTTTACCAACGAGACATTCCAATTACCAACACCTGATTTTAATTATAAAATATTGAAAAATTTATTGTTTTTTGGACATATTTTTTCTCAAGGTTTAGTAATGATTAATTATGTAACAAGCTTGGAAGTCAGTATAAATCTTAGAAAACGCATTAAAGATGAAGTAATGCGTCAAAAAGAAATATTTATGATACAAGAGCCAAAAGCTACTTTAGCAGATTTTTTTAAGCGACATGCGCTTGTTGTTCGACATACAATCAATATTCTAGTTACCCTTGCTAAAGTCAACGTGACACCCTTGAGTCAATTAGAACGTAGTTATCCGATCATTAAGGAAAAGCGCATGGCAAAGGAGTCGGTAACGAGTTTATTGCATAATTTAGTAGTCGAATATGGACTTTCTCGCTTTGATGAACGGTTGCTTGAAAAAATGTGGTATGATTTTTGTCAATTGAGCGTTGTTAATGTGCGTAAACCTGAAAATTGGGCAATTGGGTTACTTTTAGCTTACGCCCAAATTAATGGCGTTATTAACATTGCTCTGGACCAAGTTGTAGAAAAGAAGGGCATTTCACTAGCCAGTATCTATAAAACAAGGACGCAATTATTTGAGGTATTACAGTTGGAAAATTTTGATCCACGCTATTTAAGTGAGGATGGATTTGTAATTTGTTTATTTGCAGAATAATATAGGTAGCGAATTCAATACCAATAGCAGAGGTGGAATCTTTGCTATGCTAGGAGGTAATCATGAAATGTAGCGTTTGTGGCGTTGCAATACAGCCAGATGAGCAGCTATGTTCTAAATGCAGCGAGTTAGAAAGTAAAGTTCAAATACTGACTCCAGAGGAAAAACAGGATTTTGCGGGTCTTACTATTGAGCAAGATCAAGAAAAGCAATCTGCAGGATATAATGATTATCGTGAGAACCAGCGAATTTATGTAAAACATGTAAATTTCAATATGAGGCAGACGGGTATGCTTACTAAAATAATCTTTGGTATCATTATTGCAGGATTATTAATTGTTGCGTTGCCTATCGCTCTCTTTATTATCAGTATAGTGATGTTTACCTTATATTTTATGCGTAAATAAAATATAAGGTAAACAATAAAAAAGGCTAGAGATTCTAATAGTTGCAACCTATTAGAATCTCTAGCCTTTTTACATGTCAATGACCTTGAGGCTCGGATATGATTCACACTGGAGCTGACCTAGCACTCCTTTATTTGTGCAATAATCTTTCTTTTATTTGCTGATAGTTCATAGTAAAATAGACTCCATTTTGAGCTTCGCGATGATCGAAACCATAAGCTCTTCGACTTACGGCCAAGACGGGAGGTGCTTGGATTCTTTTGGCAACAGCCATACCAGTATAGAGTTTCCACCACTTTTCTAAATCGTTAATAAACTCTTGAGAAGTGGGAAACAAAGTAGCTACGAGACCTGATTGACAACCAATTTTTTTTTCTAGCTCACCTTGCTCGTACCAAAGGAGTATATCTTCAGGAGTTCTGCGATTCCAATGTTCCATAAAAGCTCTGAATAGATAATCATGATAAGGATAAATAATGGGATCTCCTTTACCTTCATCAACAGATTGATCAAAAGAAAGCTCGGCACTGGGAACAAGATTGATGATTTCTTGAGGAATTACTTCCTTCTTGTAGACTTCATTGTTTAAAAAGCGGGCTAATTCATAGATTTGATATTTCCAGAGGTCCGATAAAGCAGCAAAAAACCCCCCCAGATCTCCATACAGAGTGGAGTAACCAACTGTCATTTCACTTTTATTAGCATTGCAGGTAAAGCCAGCTCCAAAAGCAGCAGCAACACCTGCCAACACACGAGAAGAGCGGTCACGAGCCTGAATATTTTCGACGACAAAAGGGCTTATTACTAAACTTTGTTTTTCTCCTCCCTTCAGATCAACAATAGGACTATTGCTAAGTTGCTGTATCGTGTCATCAACAACTTTTTGTATTGGTATGATCGTGTAGAGGCAACCTAGATTTTGTGCTAATTTTGCAGATAAATCCTGTGTTGTTTTTGAATTAAATATGCTAGGCATATTTACTAGTAAGACATTTTCTGGTCCGAGGATTTTCGTGTAAAGAGCTGCACTGACAGCTGAATCAATACCCCCAGAGGAACCAATGACTACTTTTTTTAATCCAATTGAATTTAAAAAAGACTTTGTACCATACGCAATGCTTTGATAAATAGTACGAATGCTCCGATCATCATTTGGGATGGCAGAGGATGAGCATGTTACATTGTCTGCTGTAAGGTGTAAGTCAATACATGTTAAGGCAGAAGAAAAACTGGGGCAATATTCAATAATATCACCTTTATGATTATAGACCGTACTGCATCCATCAAAGGTATAAATCGTTTTTCCGTTATTTTGTATGCCTATATTATTGACATACACCAAAGGGGCATTTACGCTTTTCGCTTGAGCGGAGAAAATGCGGTTACGTTTGTTGTTTTTACCAATGGTGTAAGGCGAACTTGAGATATTGACAAATAAATCAACAGGACCATTTTGCTGAAGGGCAGTGATTGGCTTTACGGCATAATCATCACTCCAACCATCTTCACAGAGTAAACATCCAAGATTGAGTTTTTTATTGTCGATATCGATAGTTACAGGTTGTAAAAGCTGACTCACATTTAACTCTAATTCAATTGCCAGCTTACGTAAACTGTAAAAATGACGTGAATCATCAAATTCCCGATAATTAGGTTGCAGTGTTTTAATGCGAAAGGGATAGGGGAAATTATCATTACCTAGAAGTATGCCTTGATACGCGATAAAACATGCATTATATTTGCGAATTCGACCATCATCATTTACTCTCGTCCAATCCACGGCAATATTGCCAAAAATAATACAAATATCGCTAGAGGCTGCAATAATTTGTTGACCATAGGTTTCGCAATCCTTTAAGAAGGTAAGCTGCTCCCATGTATCGCCCAAGAAATAACCTGGGATGGACATTTCAGGGAATATAATCATTTGGGATTGCTGCTGACGAGCTTGATAAATTTGATTGAGCATCGTTCTAGTATTGATATCTGGTCTGCCAGGAATAATTTCGATTTGTGCTAATGCTATTTTAAGCAAAGTTAGATCACCTCTTCTTTTTAAGTTGCCTATGTTAAGTGATTCACGATACAGAATACAGTTTTTAAAATCTCATTTTGTAAGGTATAGTAATTCTATATTAGACAGTGATATCCTGCCCAAATATAGGAAAAGGGAGAAGCTTAAGATAATTTTTAAAGAAATATTTAAAAGTAAAGGCAGAATACTAATAAATAAGCAGGATTTTTGTCCAACTATTTATAATTTATAATAGTAAATAAGCATAGGTTTTTAGAAGAATATAGTTGTAAGTGAAAATGCTAAGTCTTATGCTTCAATTCAAGGCTTGTCATGGATCTGTTTTTCTTTTAAATACATTTTCTATCGTTATTGACAAGTAGAATTGAGAATACTATACTGTGTAAAATGTGAAATTTTTAATACCTAAAAAATATAGTAAATATATAATATACTTTACTATATTGAGTGAATGAGGGAGATCTTTTGAAGAAAACGAATGCTGCTCGTATTTTAGATGGATTAAAGATTAGTTATGAATTACGTGAATACAAAGTAGATGAGAGTGATCTAGGAGCAGAAAATGTTGCAAAAAAAATAGAAGTTCCATTAAGGCAGGTTTTTAAAACATTAGTCGTTAGTGGTGATAAAACAGGAGTAATCATGGCTTGCATACCGGGTGGTGCTGAGCTTAATTTAAAAGCATTGGCAGCGATTAGTGAAAATAAAAAAGTGGAGATGGCTCCTTTAAAAGATGTGCAAAAATTAACTGGATATATTCGAGGTGGTGTTTCGCCTTTGGGGGGAAAAAAACAGTATCCAGTTTATGTTGATAATAGTATGATAAAATGGTCGTATATAGCGATTAGTGCCGGAGTTAGAGGGTGTCAAATGTTGGTGTCTCCTAATGATTTAGTATCTGCAACAAAGGGCGAATTATGTGATATCGCTCGTGATATGGAGTAGTAATAAAATTTGTTTATTTTTCGCATGGAGGCGTATTATGAAGTTTGATATTCATGACAATGTAAAAACTGTTAATCCTAAATGTACTTTAGGCTATTTAGTAATTCGTAATATTGTAGTACATGGCACACCTCCTTCTTTGGCCCAAGAGTTTTTTCATTTACAAGTGGAGGCTGCTAAATTTTATAACATAGAGGAATTAATGGATATTCCGCCCATACTTGGTGTGAGGAGTATATATAAAAAAGTGGAATTTAATCCTTTAAGGCATAATGCTTTTTCAGAAGGTGTAGTCCGTCGTGTGATACAAAGAAAAGGATCTGATTATGTAAATAGTGCTGTGATGATCAATCAATATTGTGCGATCAAGTTTTTGTTGCCATTTGGTTTATATGATTTAGACAAGATTGATGGAGATATACGGTATGAACTGGGAGCAAAGGGAGATTTAGTTAATCTGGATGGCAATTCTATTGCTGGAGATGAAATACCATTTTTAGTCGACGCCAAAGGAGCATTTGGCAATTTTAGCTCCGATGCTTTTCGTACGAAGGTAACATTGGCAACGCGTAATATTTTGGTCGTAGTATACGCAGATGAAGAAGTAGAGACGGATGAACTTAACAATATACTTGACTTTACAAAGGATATGATTCTTTGCAATGATGGTGGAATTGTGGAGAAACAAAGGATTATTAAAGTATAAAAGATGATATGAGTAAATAAAAAAGGCTTTGCTTTAGAGGAAAGGGAGTTTGTTTATGTATAGTAGTACTCGTGGAAGTAATGATATATTAACTGCGGCTGAGGCCATAAAAAGAGGAATTGCTGCTGATGGTGGATTATTTGTGCCTACTATTTTGCCGAAAATTGATGACAAATGGCTAGCTAAACTGGTAAATCTCGACTATAAGGAGCGAGCATTTGAAGTTTTAAGCCTATTTTTAACTGATTATAGTGAGGAAGAACTAAAAAACTGTATTGTTGCTGCTTATACTACTGAGAAGTTTGATGATGCCGCTATTGCGCCTGTTGCAGCGATTGATCATAATACTTTTGTACTTGAATTGTGGCATGGGCCAACGAGTGCTTTCAAAGATATGGCATTACAAATCTTACCTCATTTAATGTCCAAAGCTTTAAGTAAAACTCAGGAAGAAGCTGAAATCGTAATATTAACGGCAACATCAGGTGATACCGGAAAGGCAGCTTTAGAAGGATTTGCTAATGTTGATCAAATTAAAATAATTGTTTTTTATCCGGAGGAAGGGGTCAGTCCTATTCAACGTTTGCAGATGGTTACTCAACAGGGGGGGAATGTTTCTGTTGTGGCTGTCAGAGGAAACTTTGATGATACCCAGACTGGTGTAAAAAATATTTTTAATGATCCCTCCTTTAATGAGAATTTAGCTGCAAAAGGCTTTCAGCTATCATCAGCTAATTCAATTAATTGGGGGCGATTAGCACCACAAATTGTATATTACTTTAGTGCGTATGCTGATTTGTTGGCTAAAGGTCACTTGCAATTAGGGGAAGTCGTGAATTTTGTCGTACCTACTGGTAATTTCGGTAATCTATTAGCAGGTTATTATGCAAAAACAATGGGGCTGCCCATTGGAAAACTAATTTGTGCATCCAATAGCAATAATGTATTAACCGAATTCCTTGATCAAGGAATTTATAATAAATTGCGTACTTTTCATAAAACGCTGTCTCCTTCTATGGATATCTTGATTTCTAGTAACTTAGAGCGTTTGCTGTATCACATTACAAATGCTGACACCGTACAAATCAAGAATTGGATGGAAGAACTTAATCGTAATGGACAATATTGTGTAGACGAAAGGTATTTAGAGAGTATTAAAGATATTTTCTGGGCGGATTGGGTGGATGATGTAAAAACGTTAGAAAAGATTACAGAGGTTTTCAAAAAATATCAGTATGTTGCTGATCCCCACACAGCAGTAGCTTGGCAAGTAGGAGAGCGATATCGCCAACAAACAGGAGATATGACGCTGCAAGTTATTGTATCCACTGCCAGTCCGTTTAAGTTTAATGAGAGTGTGTTAGATGCAATTAGGGATTCGAAGAATAGTGATATAAATGATGAATTTTCTATGCTTTATGAATTGTCTCAGGTAAGTGGCTGGTCTATACCTCCAGCATTAGCAGCCTTGGAAAAAGCTTCTATTTGCCATAATATAGTATGCGATAAAGAAGAAATGTCTCTTGTAATAAACGATATATTAGAAAAGAATAGATGAAGTAAAACTTCCTTTGATGTTAAGTTGATCTTAGTATAAAGAGTAGCAGTCATGTTATTTGGGCGAAGTCCTGGTACAACGCAAAATAAAATAACATAGCTGCTATTCTTTATTAAATTGTTGATTTCTTATGAATTATTTTTATCACAGAGAATAACAATAGAAAGTTATCCATATATTGTTATGGATAAAATAGTTTTTTATTATGTGAAAATAATTACATATGAGGGGGAGTATATCATGAAAAGCAGTAACATATTGCAAAGTGCAGCTCAAGTCCAGTGGAATTTAACACCAACAGAGTTAGTTGAATTTTCCTTAAGGCGAAAAGAAGGAATATTAACTGAGAAGGGTGCTTTACGGGTATCAACAGGTAAGTATACAGGGAGATCTCCTAATGACAAATTTATTGTAGATTCACCATCCGTACATGATGATATAGACTGGAAAAATAATCGTGCATTTACCGTAGAGCAGTTTGAAAAATTATATAATCGTATGCTAGCTTATATGGCAAATCGTGAACTGTTTGTGTTTGATGGATTTGCCGGGGCTGATGATAACTATCATACCAGTGTAAGATTTATTAATGAGTTTGCTTGGCAAAATCTATTTATTCATCAATTATTAGTACGCCAAGATCAAATCAATCCAGATTTTAACCATGAGTTTCTCATTTGTTGTATGCCTGGATTTAAAGCTGTTCCAGATATTGACGCAACTAACTCCGAAGCATTTATAGTGATTAATTTTGAACAAAAAATGATTATAATTGGTGGGACCCATTATGCGGGGGAAATGAAAAAATCGATTTTTTCTGTTATGAATTACTTACTGCCTCGTCAGGGAATTTTGTCAATGCATTGTTCGGCTAATATGGGGAATGGTGGGAAAACCGCATTGTTCTTTGGCTTAAGTGGTACAGGTAAGACGACGTTATCAGCAGATCCCAACCGACAGCTCATTGGTGATGATGAGCATGGATGGAGTGATAGTGGCATATTTAATATTGAGGGCGGGTGTTATGCAAAGTGTATTGGTTTGCGCCATGAAACAGAGCCGCAAATTTGGGATGCTATAAAATTTGGCGCTGTGCTGGAAAACGCTATCATGGATGATAAAAGCAGAATCGTGGATTTTGACGATCAAGCCATTACGGAAAATACTCGGGTTGCATATCCTGTAAATTTTATTCCTAATGCCCGTATTCCAGGTTTAGGCGGTCATCCGAAAACCGTTGTATTCCTAACAGCCGATGCCTTTGGTGTTTTGCCGCCGATTTCTAAATTGAATAAAGAACAGGCTATGTATCACTTTTTATCAGGTTATACTAGTAAATTAGCTGGTACAGAATTGGGGATTACAAAGCCGGAAGCTACTTTTTCAGCCTGCTTTGGTGCACCTTTTTTACCATTATCCCCCTTGACATATGCGAATCTTTTAGGAGAAAAGTTGGAAAAGCATAATACAAATGTGTTTCTTATTAATACAGGCTGGTCAGGTGGGCCCTATGGAATAGGCAGTCGCATGAAATTATCATATACTAGGGCTATGGTTACGGCGGCGATTGAGGGACAATTGGATGAGATTGGGTATGAACTTGACCCTATTTTTAATGTACATATCCCTACGGCATGTCCAGGAGTACCAACCGAACTTCTTAAACCCATTTATACTTGGCAGGATAAAGAAGCTTACCTTTCCAAGGCAAAGGAATTGGCTCAACTATTTAATAAGAATATTTTGAAATTCGGCAGTTCTATACCATCAGAGGTGATTAGCGCTGGACCGACTGTTTGAAACAAAATTTGTAAGAAAATGGTCTGAAATATTATTTCAGACCATTTTCTTGATCTTGAGGTTCGGTAGTGTCTGCTGAAGCTCAAGAACAGGTGCAAACAAGTCCCCCATTGTCTGAACTCTTTCTAATACTTGATCGGTAGTGAAAGAGAGTAGATCAGGAGCTTGTTGTAGATACGCTGCTTCTACTTCTTCCCAAGTCACTGGAGTAGATACGGTAGGGTACTTTTTTGCTCGTAGAGAATAGACACAAACCGTCGTTTTATGATCGTCATTTTGGCTCCAGTCTATAAAAATTTTTCCTTTGCGTAAATCTTTTTTCATTTTAGATACGACAAGGGAAGGATTCTGTTGTTCTAATATTTTTGCGAGTGTATGGGCAAATTCTTTAGTTTGGGTATAGGTTATCGTCCGTGTATTAAGAGGTATATAGACTTGGATGCCTTTTGAACCAGATGTTTTAGGAAAGCTTTTAAGGTTGCTCTCTAATAAAATTCTATGTAGTGTAAGAGCTACCTCAGCGCAATGTACAATTGTTGCTGGGTGACCAGGATCGAGGTCAAAGACTAACATGGTAGGTCGGAGTATATCTTCAGAGCGTGATAAGGAAGTATGAAGTTCAATGGCAGCTAAATTGACAGCCCAGATCAGTGATGGCAGATCTTGGGCGAGACAAAAATTGATGCTGCGTTTCTTGCTTTCACTCCACACCGGTACGGTTGATAACCAATTGGGGCGGAAGGATGGGCATTCTTTTTGATAAAAAAACTTTGCTGTTGCACCATTAGGGTAACGCTTAAGAGTAAGTGGGCGACCTGTAAGGTGGGGAAGTAAAACAGGTGCAATACGGATATAGTAGTCAATTACTTGTGCCTTTGTAAAATTACTGGCAGTATAAAAAACTTTGTCTAAGTTGGAAAGCGCTACATTCAGTTTGTTAATTTCCATGACAGTCTGATTAGGCATGTGCTTTTTTCCTCCTGCTTTTAGTAGGCGCTTTCTTCTTTAAAGCCGATAAGCTTGCTTCCAGTGCTGCCATCAAATCAACGACTTTTCCGCCTTGTTCGATAATCGGTTGCTGGGTAATCACTTGACCTTCTGCTTTACTTTCTATCATGGATAATAGCTTCTCTCTATATTCATTATGATATTTTTCAGGGGTAAAACTACTTGAAAGAGATTCAATTAGCTGCAATGCAATGCTAAGTTCTCGTTCATTTGGCTGATGCTCTTCAGTTGGCAGATCTTCTAAGTTTTCTTGAGAAATGATTTCATCGGAAAAGAACATGGTTGACAAAGTGATAACATTGTTAGTTGGACGAATGGCAGCAATATATTGCTTATTACGCAGGACAAAGCTGGCGATTGCTGTTTTTTGTGATTTTTTCATTGCAATCAGGAGGAGGGAGTAGGCTTTTTCCATCCCTTTTTCGGGAGTAAGATAATAAGAATGTTCAAAGTAAATAGGATCAATTTGCTCTAAGTCTACGAAGTCGGCAATTTCAATCCGACGAGAACTTTTTGGATATACGTTCTCTATTTCTTCTGGAGATATGATGACATATTGTTCTGGTGAAACTTCAAAACCTTTGACAATCTCTTCTTTTGGCACTTCATTACCGTCATTACTGCAAACACGCTTGAGTTTGATACGACAGCCGTCACTTTTACGTAGTTGGTGAAATTGTAGTGTTTTCTTTTTAACGGCATTGAATAATTTGATTGGTATATTGACTAATCCAAAGCTGATCGTGCCACTCCACATCGGCCTGGCCATATTATACACTTCCTTTTTACGAATTAAATTGTTATAGAGTTCGTGTTCTTTGTTTCTTGTACTACATCATGGGCAGCTTTGTCATTTCGTAGACCTTTAAATGACGGATGACGAAGGGTGTTATTCGGTGTCCATTCTGTGAATTCAAATTCGCCGACTAAACGAGGCTCTACGAATACGGTCGTATTGGGAAATTCATTTGTGGTAAAAGGGCTAGTATTGCGATGCAGAGGAATAAGCAGGGTATAAAGTTTATGAAGCATATTTTTTGTAAAGCCTGTACCCACTTTTCCGGCATAAAGAAAGTGTTGCGGTTTATTTTCTTTTTTAGCTTCCTGGAGAGTCCTATCATAATAGCCTAATAGCAGGGAACCGATTCCTCCAGAACGTTGACCTTGCCCAGGCAGCCAGCCACCAATTACTAATTCCTGACGGTACTGATTTTTTATTTTAAGCCAATCTTCACTGCGTGCTCCAGGAATATAGGTGCTGTTTAAGCGTTTGGCAATAATACCTTCTAGGTTTAAGGCAGAGGTTGCGGCTAGTATTTCTTTACCGCTGCCTTGTTGATAAGCTGGAGTCTGCCAATTGGCATCTGAAAGCTGCAAGCTTTCTAAAAGGGATCGGCGTTTTGTATAGGAAAGCTCTAATAGGGATTGGTTAAAGTAGAGAATATCGAAGATAATGTAGGTTACAGGTGTTTCTAGCATTTTCCTATGGATAACGGTAAGGGAACTAAGACCCATACGTTGTTGTAAGATAGGAAAGGAAGGTAGACCTTTCTTATCAAATGTAATAATTTCTCCATCAAGTATAATTTTTTGCCGAGTTAATTTCTTTTTCAATTGTTGAAGTTCTGGATATTGATGTGTAATATCATTTAAATTGCGGCTTCTTATGGTTAATTGTTCTGCATTATAGTAAAGCATTGCACGGATTCCATCCCACTTGATCTCAAAACTGTATTGGGCATCATCAAGTGGCAATTTAGCTGGTTTGGCTAACATAGGTTTAATTAATTGCATGAAATATCACCTCTATTATAATAGTATTTTTATATCATTGGTTAACTATACTCTTAATAAAAAAAGACTGGTTATCCAGTCTTTTTTTATAACGCTTCTATTGTGTTAATAGCTTTTCCATTTGATCCAGCATGGTCGAGAAATTATTTAATGTTATTTCAATTGGTTTTGGTGAAGACATATCAACGCCAGCCTGCTTTAAAATATTGAGGGAGTAATCAGAACCACCGCTTTTTAGAAAATTAATATATTTTTCTTGAGCTGGCTGCCCTTCCTTAAGTATTTTATCCGCTAAGGTTGTGGCGGCAGAATAGCCTGTAACATATTGATACACATAAAATTCTGAGTAAAAATGTGGAATTCTTGCCCACTCTATGTCTAATTCTTTGTCAACAACGATATCAGAACCATAGTAGGCTACGTTAAGATCATGCCATAACGTATCGAGATTATCTGCTGTGAGAGTTTCGCCTTCTTCGGATATTTCATAAATCATTTTTTCAAATTCAGCAAACATAGTTTGACGGTAAACGGTAGCTCGTACTTGCTCTAAATACTGATTGATGAGATAGAGTTTTATGTTCTTATCTGTTGTGGTATTAAGCATATGATGTAATAGGAGTATTTCATTGGTAGTGGAAGCAACTTCGGCACAAAAAATTGTATAAGATGAAGTGGCATAAGGCTGATTTTCTTGACTGTAATAACTATGAATGGCATGCCCCATTTCATGAGCCAATGTTGAGACATCATCATAGCGATTATTATAATTGAGTAATACAAAAGGGTGGGTTCCATAATTTCCCCAGGAATAGGCACCTGTCTGTTTTCCCTTATTTTCGTAAACATCGATCCAGCCAGAAGTTAAGCCCTTATCTAGAATTTGGGCATATTCTGAACCTAGAGGCTTAATAGCCGTACAAACCAGTTTCAACCCTTCCTCATAAGGAAAGGGGAAATTTACCTCTTTAACTAGGGGAGTATATAAATCATACATATGAATGTCAGTTAACTGCAGAAATTTCTTCTTAAGAGCGACATAACGATGCAAGGGGGCAAGATTCTTGCGGACAGTAGCTATTAAATTATCATACACCTCCGTTGGTACATTGTCACCCTTTAAAGCAGAATCCAATGTGGAGGCATAATTACGGGTCTTTGCATAAAAAACATTTTGTTTCACATTTCCACTTAATGTAGAAGCAAAGGTATTGCGGTAGCGGTTGTAAGTAGTAAACAAATTAGTAAAAGCTTGTTGACGAACATTTCGGTCACTGGAACGGATAAATAGACTATAACGTCCCTCGCTTAATTGTACCATTTGGCCTTGCTCATCAATTGTTTGTGGAAATTCCATATCTGCATGTGCTAACATGTTAAAGGTATTTTCAGATGCTTGTGTAATATCTGAAACCCTGGATAAGATGGCTTCTTCCTTAGGAGATAACACATGTTCTTTTTGTCTGGCAAGGTTATCAAAGTAAAAACTATATTCTTTTAATCCCTCTTCCTGCTGACGGAACGTGGTTAATGTTTCATCAGGTAAAGCCAATATTTCAGGTTCAATAAATGCAGTAGCTGCACCTGCTTCTGCCAGTAATGATTCTAGTTTTCCTGTCATCCCTTGATATTTGGTGTCCGATGTATTTTCATCTTTATGCATACGGGCAAAGGCATATAATCTGCCGCTGATTATACCAAGCTCATCCCGTTCTTTAAGGCACGCTAATAAATCTTGAGATGAGTTTTTTAATGTACCAGCATATTGAGTGATTTCTTTTAAACTGCTCTTTAAGGTATTAAAATCTTGCTGCCAAAGCTCATCGTTTGCATAAATATCTTCTAGATGCCATTTATATTGATCGGGTATTTCACTGCGAGGCGGCACATGGGAGGTTTCGCCAGTAGCGGCGCCACCGCTAGTATTGCTGTACTTAATTCTAGTAAGAGATAGTGGAAGGACTCGAAGCATTTTAAACATGTATACACTCCTTTGAATAATATAGATATAGTTGTATATATTAGCAAGATAGTTTAAGATTCCTGTATAGCATATGGAAAAATATCTTTCTTATACTTTATAAAAGTTTACGATGCCCTGAAAAATACTTTCAGCTATTTTCGTTCTACCATCAATACTCGATAGTAGAACTTCTTCCTCTGGGTTTGAAATAAAGGCTGCTTGGATTAAAATAGCAGTCATTTTTGTATAGCGAATAACATAAAAACTTGCAAATCGAGATGAATGGTCTTTAGTTCCTAGCTCTGTTACTAAGTTTTTCTGTACAAGAGCAGCTAATTTGATGGATTGGGGATCACCATAATGAAAAGTAGTGGTCCCTACAGCTGTGTTGCCGGTAAAGGAATCATTGTGTATACTGATGAAGATATCAGCATTTGAATCTTTGGCAATTTCTACTCGGGCAGCAAGTTCTTCTCCATCGGAAGCATCAGGCAAAGACACATTGCGATCACTGTCACGAGTCAATACTACTGTTGCGCCATTATTTTCTAGCATATCCCGCAAAAGTAATGTGATTGCTAATGTGTTATCCTTTTCCATTGTTCCGGATGGACCAATAGCGCCAGGATCGTTTCCGCCATGCCCAGCATCAAGACAGATGATTTTACCCAATAAACGTTGACTTTCGGGTTCATCGATCACTGGTGCAGGACGATCTAAAGATCCAGGGGCTACATAATTAGGGGAGTAAATATACACTAATTCATTAGCTGTGTCATAAGTGATCCGCCAATGAAGTGTTTGTGACATCGCTTTTAGTGTCATTAATAAGTCTCTACTAACTCGGACATTAACAGGTACTTTTTGTCCATCTATGACTATCCGCATTATGGCACCTTCCTTTAAAGGTTACTTTTATTTTATAGTATTCAAAACACATGCAGGTGGTGAATATTAAGGAAAGAAGAGCGTATAAAGGGGAATAACCCATAAGTAGGAAATTTAATATTTGAATATATATATATGGAGTGATTATATAGTGAAAGTAGTTTTATCAACGTTGAATGCGAAGTATATTCATTCATCATTAGCTTTGAAATATCTAAAAACGGCTTGTAACATAGTGGATTCTGAGATTGTGGTAAAAGAATATACAATTAATAATGAATTACTTGTTATCTTGAGTGATATCTATAGTGAAAAACCTGATATTATTGGGTTATCCTGTTACATATGGAACATTGATATGACTTTGAAATTGGTTGGTCTGCTTAAGAAAGTATTACCTAAAGTGGTCATTATATTGGGAGGACCAGAAGTATCCTATGACCCTTTGGATGTGATGAAAACTAATATTGGGATCGATTATGTGGTGCAAGGAGAAGGAGAAGAAACTCTTCAAATATTATTGACGGCCCTAGCCTCTAATACAACGATTCATACTATTGAAGGTTTGTCATTTCGCCAAAAGGAAGAAATTATTGTGGGCAAGCCGCAAGTTATTGGAAATGTAAATACAATACCCTTTCCTTATTATGATAGTGATATGGAGCATCTTAAAGATAAAATCATTTATTATGAAAGTGCCCGAGGATGTCCGTTTTCTTGCCAGTATTGTCTATCAAGTGCTACCTCAGGTGTACGTTTTTTAAATTTAGATCGTGTATACAAAGAATTAGAATTTTTTATTAGACATAATGTAAGGCAAGTCAAATTTGTTGATCGGACTTTTAATGCTAAGAAAGAACACTATTTACCTATATTACGTTTTTTAGCAACGCAAGATTGTCGTACTAATTTTCATTTTGAAATTGCTGTTGATCTTCTAGATGATGAGGTATTGACATTTTTAAAAGACGTACCTGCAGGAAGATTTCAATTTGAAATTGGTATTCAATCTACTTATGAACCTACACTTAATAAAATTTCCAGGCATAATAATTGGTCTAAAATCGTTGAACACGTAACGCGTATTATTTCAAATCAAAATATTCATGTACATTTAGATTTAATTGTAGGACTACCTTATGAAAATTATACACAGTTCGGGCAGTCGTTTAATGACGTCTATCAACTACGACCACATATGCTGCAAATCGGTTTTTTAAAAATGTTAAAAGGGGCTGGGCTTCGTAATATTGCCAATGAATGCGGCTACGTATTTTTGGATGAAGCACCTTATGAAGTATTAAGTAATGATAGTTTACCTTATGGGGAAGTAAGAAAACTTAAGATAGTAGAAGAAGTTTTTAATCAGGTGTATAATACAGGACGCTTCAAGTATACGTTAGATTTTTTAATTCGATTGCACGGCGGTAATGCTTTTCATTTTTACCATGATTTATCCACCTATTGGGAGGAGGAACAGCTGCATTTAGTCGCTCATAGTAGTAAGTCAATCTTTAAATACTTATTAGATTTTTGTTCGATTCACCATGAAAAGGAGAGAAGCATATGCCAGGAATTTTTAAAGTTTGATGCTCTTATGAGTGAGAAAGGCACAATACAACCAGAGTTTTTGTCTTGGAATCAAGATCAATGGATGGAAGAAAAGAATGAGTTTTGGCGCAATGCAAATGTGGTGCGTAACTACATACCTGATTATAACTTCACTACTTGGCGGGATATTAAAAAGAAATATCGTATTGAAGTTTTTTCAATTGACCTACTGGAATACATAAAACAGCCAGGTAAGATTAGTTACAGGAAAAAGCCCATACTCTTTTCGTATGGACAGGATAGTACTCAATATCAATATATTGCATGTGATGACTTTAAGAAAATTGAAGGGCGGGATTATCATGCGCTATAACGCTTATTCAGATTTTCTTCGCCAACGTTATGGTGAAAAGGTATATAAATTGCCTGTCAGTTTACCTGTTACTTGCCCTAATCGTGATGGCAGTTGTGGACAGGGAGGATGTGTATTTTGTGGCGAAATTGGTGCTGGATATGAAAACTTACCTGCTTCTATGACTGTAGCAATGCAAATTGCAGCAAATCGTGTTCACATTGCAGCAAAATATAAGGCGAAAAAATTTATTCCTTACTTTCAGAATTTTAGCAACACCTACTTGCCGGTGCAACAACTTGAACAGTATGTTCATGAAGCTTGCCAGGAAGATGTAGTGAGTATTGCGCTGGCAACTCGGCCAGATTGTGTGAATGATCAATATCTAGAAATGTTGTCAAACATTAGCCGAGTAAAAAATGTTGACATCAGTATTGAATTAGGGCTTCAAACTGTAAACTATCATTCATTAAGAAAAGTAAATAGAGGACATACATTAGCAGAATTTCTGGATGCAACGCTGCGGATTAAAAAGCATAATATTGAAGTTTGTGCTCATATCATATTGAATTTACCTTGGGATGATGACCTGGATGTAATTGAAAGTGCCAAAGTATTGTCAGCTATGGGAGTCAATCAGGTAAAGCTTCATGCATTGTATATTGTAAAAGATACAACAATGGCTGACTGGTATCAAAAAGGTGAAATAAATCTAATTTCAAAAGATGAATATGTAGAAAGAGTAGTAACCTTTTTAGAATATTTACATTCCGATATCGCAGTACAGCGCTTAATCGGTCGAGCTCCAGAGAAAAACACTTTATTTACGAATTGGCAGACAGGTTGGTGGAAAATTCGTGATGATATTGAGAAGACATTGGTAGATCGCGATACTTGGCAAGGGAAGCGATGTGATTATCTCAATGGTAGTGCTGTACAAAAATTTCTTTAAACTTATCTATCCAATTTTTTCTTTACAAGAAAAGCTTTCGTTGGTACAATAAGCCTTATGACTTTAAAAATAGAGGTGTAAGTTAAGTACATGAAAAAATTAGAGCTGTTATCTCGTATTGGAAAATTGTCTTCGGTGTTACATAGTGATGATTTGGCTAAATATAATTTAACTAATGAAAGCATAGTTGAAATGAAGCGAGTATTAGATGAATTGAGTGAGACCTACATTACTACATATTGTTAATCTTGTGAAAATGTATAGCAATTAGCGAGAGGTATTGTCGTTAGAATTGAATTGTAATCTTTAAGTCTAACGGATCATAACCTCTGCTAATATTTTTCTACATAAAAAATATTCATTCTAGTCGATTTACATATACGTAATTAAAATGTATGCCTTCATTTAGAAGCCTGGGTAATAACACGACTATTTAAATTTATAAAATATTTTTTTAAAAAAAGTTGACAATATGAAAGTGGTTATGTTATTATATAGAAGTTGCTTACGAGCGATGAAGAACTTCCTGAAATAAAAGTCTTAGTGTATCTCATGTGTTCCTTGAAAACTAAACAATGTAAGTAAGGTTAAAATAAGCCAGATGTGCGGTACTCGTTTCGAGTGCAAAACAAAGTTGTTCTGCGAAAGCGAGAACAACACAAACAAGTTTTTTAAAGAGCCATCAAGGTTCTCTAATAAATAGTTTATGCATACTGTGCCAAGCATGATGGGGTAAGGAAGTTCGACTGCTAACGCATCGAACAAAGCGACCACATCAAAGCTGAAGCATTGTGTGTCTGCTTTTATGGAGAGTTTGATCCTGGCTCAGGACGAACGCTGGCGGCGTGCCTAACACATGCAAGTCGAACGGTCTGGTATTCAACACTGAATATTTAGCAGTGTAGCCAAGCGTCAAGCGCGAAAGAAGAGAGCGCTTCACGCATAAACAAGTGCTAACACAAAAGCTGAGGATTGAGTGTTGAATATCAGATAGTGGCGAACGGGTGAGTAACGCGTAGACAACCTACCTTCTAGCTGGGGACAACACTGCGAAAGTGGTGCTAATACCGAATGTTGTATTTTGAGTGCATACTTAAGATACTAAAGGTGGCCTCTATTTATAAGCTATCACTAGAAGATGGGTCTGCGTCTGATTAGCTAGTTGGTGAGGTAACGGCTCACCAAGGCGACGATCAGTAGCCGGTCTGAGAGGATGAACGGCCACACTGGGACTGAGACACGGCCCAGACTCCTACGGGAGGCAGCAGTGGGGAATCTTCCGCAATGGACGAAAGTCTGACGGAGCAACGCCGCGTGAGTGAAGAAGGTTTTCGGATCGTAAAACTCTGTTTTCAGGGACGAATGTGTGGATTGTAAATAATGATCCATAATGACGGTACCTGACAAGAAAGCCACGGCTAACTACGTGCCAGCAGCCGCGGTAATACGTAGGTGGCAAGCGTTGTCCGGAATTATTGGGCGTAAAGCGCGCGCAGGTGGGATAATCAGTCTGATGTTAAAGTTCGGGGCTTAACCCCGTGAAGCATTGGATACTGTTATTCTTGAGTGCAGGAGAGGAAAGTGGAATTCCTAGTGTAGCGGTGAAATGCGTAGATATTAGGAGGAACACCAGTGGCGAAGGCGACTTTCTGGACTGTGTCTGACACTGAGGCGCGAAAGCCAGGGTAGTGAACGGGATTAGATACCCCGGTAATCCTGGCCGTAAACGATGGGTACTAGGTGTTGGGGGTATCGACCCCTCCAGTGCCGGAGTTAACGCAATAAGTACCCCGCCTGGGGAGTACGGCCGCAAGGTTGAAACTCAAAGGAATTGACGGGGGCCCGCACAAGCGGTGGAGTATGTGGTTTAATTCGACGCAACGCGAAGAACCTTACCAAGGCTTGACATCGTCTGATGATCCTAGAGATAGGAAGTTCTCCTTCGGGAGACAGATAGACAGGTGGTGCATGGCTGTCGTCAGCTCGTGTCGTGAGATGTTGGGTTAAGTCCCGCAACGAGCGCAACCCTTATCCTATGTTGCCAGCACGTAAAGGTGGGAACTCATGGGAGACTGCCGTGGATAACACGGAGGAAGGTGGGGATGACGTCAAGTCATCATGCCCCTTATGTCTTGGGCTACACACGTACTACAATGGGCTTAAATAGAGGGTAGCGAAGCCGCGAGGTGAAGCCAAACCCAAAAACAAGCTCTCAGTTCGGATTGCAGGCTGCAACTCGCCTGCATGAAGTCGGAATCGCTAGTAATCGCAGATCAGCATGCTGCGGTGAATACGTTCCCGGGCCTTGTACACACCGCCCGTCACACCACGAAAGTTGAGAGCACCCGAAGCCGGTGAGGTAACCAGTAATGGAACCAGCCGTCGAAGGTGAGATCAGTGATTGGGGTGAAGTCGTAACAAGGTAGCCGTATCGGAAGGTGCGGCTGGATCACCTCCTTTCTATGGAGATTTGAAGGATGAAATACTCTTTCATATCCAAGGTCGACACATCTGGTTGTTCAATTTTACTTACATTGCTTAGTTTTGAGGGAATACATCCCATGTTGCTGCCAGTGATGGTAGTGATATGAATATGTAGTACCTTTGATGTTCTTTGAAAACTGCACAGAAGAAAGCAACGTAATAATTCTAATAGCAATATTAGGGTGATTACCGAGCATGTTAGGATTAT